>CAYUTY010000008.1:0-119476 GCA_964447795.1 uncultured Anaerolineaceae bacterium | reverse complement strand
ATAAAAAAGATAAACGGCGTTTGGAGCGGTTCATGGACAGGATAGCTCCTCATGGAATTTTCTCAATAAGTCGTTTTTCGACAGGAAATATTACAGGTACGCTAACCATACCGGAAGCGTATTAATCAGTTTATGTCTTGTATCACTGAAGCGTATAGGACTTTGGGGCTATACACCCCTTACTCAACGGATGCTGACCAGTAGGGCAAATCGTAACCATTTGGCCGAAAGCCGAAGCGCCGGTATAAATGCTGCGATTGGGTGTTGCTGGCCTGGGTGTTTAGCGTCATCGAATAAACCCCACGCCGAAAAAAGCGTCCTAATGCTTCCCCTAACAATGCGCCGCCCACACCTTTACCCTGCAAGTACGGCATGACCGCTAACCGCGCCAGATGTGAACCGTCAAAGTAGAGCGTTGAAAGCTGGTAGCCGACCAATGCCCCCTCGTGGAGGGCCACCGTGCAGCTTGCCGCGATGCGGTAAGCCTGCCGCAGCTCATCGGGTGCAAGCTGCCAGGGGGCATGGAAAGCGGCATGGTCAACCTGCGTCATCTCCGGCAGATCGCGCGGCTCGGCAGTACGGATAAAAAGCGTGTTCGGGCGTGGATCGGGTAGCTGCTGCCCATAACGCGCCATCGTGATGATGTCCTCGACAAAGTGAAAACCAAGCGCTGGCGCATCATCGGTAATCCAGTCACGCACGGCCAGCAGCGAAACTGAGCGCACACCCCATCCACGCACTTCAGGCAGCAGGTCTGTCCACAGTGCTTTCAGGACGGCGGCGCGGTCAAGATTTTCCTGCACCGCTGCCAGCCGAATCCAGCAGGTTTCATTCAGCGGGCTGGAGAGCGCCATCAACCCGGCCAGACGGCTTCCCTGCCATGCCAGCCGGATCGCGCCGCTCTGGGCTTCCAGCCATTGATCGGTTTCATGCCAGTCGAGGTGGGTGTGGACGAGGTAGCTGTGGAACAGCAGATCGCGCACGGGTTGCAGATAACGGCGTTGATAATGCGTGAGTGTCAGCGGTGTCAAAAGATGTGCCTGCGATTCCGTTTTCTTGCAGCTATTTCCGGTTAATGCGCGTCGGATAGTCCGGCGCGGTGATAGCGAAAATGGTGCAGCGGCGGCGGTCAATCAGACGGCTGCGAATGCGCGCGTCCAGGTCTTCAATTTTTTTGCCCGTTGTGATGACGGTAGGGCGACGGGTGATATAGCGATAGTCGATGATCTGGAACAACTTTTCCTTTGCCCATGAGGATGCACTCTCTACACCGAGATCATCCAGCACCAGAAAAGGCGAATTCCGCACCATCTGGAAACGCTGATCGAAGCTGGCGGGTGCATTCGGGCTGAAGGTCAGACGCAGATAATCGAGCAAATCCGGCACGGTGACGAACATTACATCCACCCCATGCGCCTGCTGGTGATGGGCGATGGATGCTGCCAGATGGGTTTTCCCGCTGCCGTATGGCCCGGTAAAAATCAGCCATCCTTCCGGTTGTGTCGCGTAGGTCAGCGCCAGTTCCAACGCTCGTTCCAGATTGGGACGTTCCTCAGCGCTTAATTTCCGCCGTGTGTCGAATGTCTCAAAGGTCATATCGCTGTACAGAGCGAGGTTGGATAGCTGGTCAACCTCACTGCGGATGTATGTTCGATAATCGGGCGCGGTGATTTTTCCACGCCGAATCAACCCGGCGTCCAGTAAGCGGCTGCGGATGCGCGGGTCGAGGGTATCAAGATCAACATTGGTGGTAATGACCGTCGGCAAACGGCGACTGTAGCGGTGATTCAACAATTGAAACAGCTTTTCCTGCGCCCATTCGCTGGCATTTTCCGCGCCCAGATCATCCAGAATCAGCATGGGCGCGTTGCGGATGCGGTCAAATGTTTCATCGTAACCCACCTCTGATGACGGCCCAAAGGTGCTGCGAAGATGATCAAGTAAATCCGGCACCGTGATAAACAGCACCAGGTCACCCTGGCTCAGACGGGTGTTCCCCACCGCCGCCGCCAGATGCGTTTTGCCACAGCCATAAGTGCCTTCCAGCAGCAGCCAGCCGTCCGGGTTTTCAGCATAGCGCGTGGCGATGCTCAATGCCGTTTGCAGCGACTCCTGCTCCGACGGCTTGAGCGTGTTGGGGTCAATGACAAAATTCTGAAAACTTTTTTCGCGGTAGGCATCCAGATTGCTGATCTTGCGGAGGCGTTCCTGCCGCTCATTGTCGAGTTCAACCGGATTATTGGGGCAGCGGAACATTTTACCGAAGCGTGCGTCATCAATCGGCACTTCATAGCGTACCCAGCCCATGCTCTCGCAAATGTTTTCCGCACCACAAATTCGGCAGATGCGCGGGTCTTCTGGCTCACTGTTCGATGAAATCAGCGAGTTTCCCGGAGACATAGCCTTGCCCATTCGATTCATCAGGTCGCCGAGTGAGTCCATTGCCCTCTTTCTCCCTGCGTTTCAGAATGGCACTGATATAGCGCCAGTTCCGTTTTTCATTTTCTACCGCCGCGCGGATGGCTTCGTGAATCCATTCCAGTGGATATTCTTTTTCCGCGTCTTTCAGATGTTCAGCAATCATTGGCGTGAGTGTGCCGATATTGGCTTTGTAGAGGTTGTAGATGTTGTGGCGTTGCGGCAGAATTTCAATGTCGTTGGCCTCGTTTATCACCTGCCATTGACCGGCTTTGATCTGCGCCACCGCCGCCCGCCCCAGCGCCGAATTCACAAAATACAGCGTTTCCGCCCCGGAAGCCAGCGCCACTTCCATGCAAAGGAGTGTACCGCGCTCCAGCGCCCGCGCCAGCCCGGTCATGAGGGTGTCACTCGGCTCGGCATCCGGCGCAGCCGCCCGCAAACCGGCGCAAAATCCGGCGTCATTCACGAAGTCAGCATGACGCAGGTAGCGGTAGCGGCCTTCCTTCTGTTGCAGCGCCCAGAAGCAGAAAAGCGTCACCTTGAGTTCGACCAGGTCATCAATTTTCGTCAGCAGGTCGCTGAAAAACAGCGAAGGGAAAGCGGTGCGGCTAAGTTTGCTGCCTTCGGGGAAGCCGTCAAATTTTTGCATCAGAGATGGCTCAAATCTACGCTGCGCTGGGCAGCGTTCATGAATTTGGTGAGCGTCTTTTCAAAGTAAAGTTCAATGGTTCCGGTGGGCCCGTTACGGTGTTTGGCGATGATGATCTCCGCGCCGTTGGGATTTTCGCTGGCTTCATTATATAAAGAATCCCTATACAGAAACATTACCACGTCGGCGTCTTGCTCTATAGAATTGTGAGCAACATAATCATTAGTGATAAAATTACTATTGCCGGGTGCAGTCAAATCGAACACTTCTGTTTCACCATCCGGTTCGATTGATGCGATTGAATCCCAATAGACATCGCTGGCAGATAATGAAGCGATTCGTTCACACGAAACAGTCTGCGCCAATCGGGTAGTCCGTTCCCTGCTCACATTTTGCTTATACAGCCCTGTTCCGCAGTAAGCATTGCCGAGTTGAGCCTGCATCTGACGGCTTGTCATACCAATCTGCTGCATGGCGGGTACAGCATACATCCGCCAGATCGCTTTTGGAATAATATCCCGATTAGTATTGGCTGGCCTATTTTGTAGATGGTCGCGGATTTCGTTGGCACTCTGTGTCTTATACACGCCAACAGTGCCAATATAGTTGAGAAAACGCTCCAGTTCTGTTTTTCCGCTCACTTCAACATGGAATTGGTCACGGCCTTTTCCGTTTTGCGACCACCGGGAAAGCCGGGCATTAATGCCCACTCTCAAGAGTAAAGATTGCACATCCTGTGCAAGTCGCTCGCTGCTGGATGCATAATAAACTGCGGGGTAATGTGATTTACCCTTCGATAGCTGAACACATCCATCTGTCGCCCACAAATGCCGGAGGAACAGCGCAACCGCTTCCTCTGGCTGGGCAAAGACCTCGTCCGGGATGAATTTTTCATGGGAGCGCAGGCCAAATACACCCAATTTTTCTAACCAGTCGGAAATCGGGTTGCGAACGCCGTGTGTAATTTTGCGGGTTGTGGGCAGGAAAACCTGATACCAGCCACGTTCCTCTATTGCATCCCAATGGATGCGCGGTTTAACTTCATCGCCAAACACTTCAGTCGCCAGCCCTGCAACAATTTCCGCCAGGTCGGCTTCGCGGGTGGTGTATTGGATGACGTGACGTGGAAGGGTGCATCCGTCGCCAATCAGATGGCCGAGCAGCGCCAGTTCCGCATTTGTCATCGTTTGCTGCACAGGCCCATCGAGACGGCGTGGCAGCGCAATATGATCGTCCATCGTCAATTCATCCAGCCGCTTCCAACCGTGTATGGTGAGGAATTTGTGGTTAGCGGTAGCGCGGATGCTGCGCCCTAACTGCGTCGTCAGCCTGTAAACTGGCTTGACTCCGGTGCAGAAGGCGTTGGTCACTTCAGCGGGTTCGAGCTTCCAGGTATCTGTGTTGAGGCTCAAAACGCGGAATCCAGTGCGCCCGTTCAGGTCTCGAATAGGAACATAAGCTCCGGTGTCGGGCAGATAAACGAGGCTTTCTCCGGCGAGGCAGCCCGACTCACGAAGATCGCTCAAAACCGGGTGTTTATCCTGCCGCTGTTCAACAGCGCGCGAAAGCTGCGCGGCGGACAGCACCGGCACATTCAACTCCCGCGCCAGTTCCTTCAGGCTGCGGCTGATGTAGCTGATTTCCTGCACGCGGTTGTTTTCGTAAGCACCGCCCGCGTTCATCAACTGCATATAGTCCACAACC
Source organism: uncultured Anaerolineaceae bacterium (assembly GCA_964447795.1). Classification (GTDB taxonomy): domain Bacteria; phylum Chloroflexota; class Anaerolineae; order Aggregatilineales; family Phototrophicaceae; genus CFX2. The sequence continues at coordinate 114,702 of CAYUTY010000008.1, read as the reverse complement.
ACCAAATCAATACCATGTTCACGCGCCATCCGCAGGCACTTCGTCCGCAGTTGCAGCGGGTTCATGGCGGGGGTGTCGTCGATATAAATTCGCAGGTTCGACAGATTGCCGGATACCTGCACAAACCGCGCCCATTCCTGCTGAGTAAGCTGCCCGATGCGAAGCGTCTGATTGTTGATGGCCGATTCCATCGATACCAACCGCTGCACGATCTGTTCCGCGCCCATTTCCATGCTGAAGACGGCGATTCGCGCACCCAAGCGGGCGATATTCAGCGCGGCGGACAGCATGAACGAGGTGTTATGGCTGACGATGCCGTTAGCGACAAAGGCTTGTCCATCCGGCACAGTCAGGTCATAACATGGCTGCATCCCGGCATCTTCGATAGCGGTGATCTCGTCCCATATCATCCTGCCGCGCCGCAACACGGCAATTTGATCGCCGCGCTGTAGTTCAATCAAAGAGCGCCATACAGTACGATTGTCTGATAAATAAGCCATCACCGGATGCACATATGTTCCGGTTAGTGAATAACCTAGTCGGGTTATGACCCGGAGTGTTGGCCGAATACCGCTGTCGTAAAAATAAGCCGTTTTCTTCAATCCATTGGGCGTTTGTACACCAATTTTGAGCGGGTAATAAGAGCCGCCATCCTCATCCGCAATTGCTGCCACGTCTGCCGGTTTGAGCATTTCAATTGGCAGCAGACCGCGTTCCGTTGGTATGAGCGTTCCACTGGCGACACATTTTCCCGTCCCAGGGCGGCCCGCGAAAATCAACAAATCGGATTTCTGAAAACCGCCGAGCAGTTTGTCCAAATCCTTGAAGCCAGTGGGGACACCTAATGCCGCGCCCTGATTGTGCATCAGGTATTCGATGCGGTCATAGTAGGTGATGATGGCTTCCCGCAGCGGCACCAGTTCCCGCGTGATCTGTCGCTCAGTCACATCGAACAGCCGCGCTTCGCTCTCGGCGATCACCTGCTCGACATTCATTTCCTCATTGAGCGCCAGCGCCTTGATCTCATCGCTGGCCGCCAGCAAACGCCGCCGTGTCGCCGCCCGCTCCACCAGCCGCCCATAGACCTCGGCATGAACCGATGTTGGCGTGTTGTTGATGAGCTGCGTCAGGTAAGCCGGGCCGCCAATTTCGCCCAGCCTGTCCATATCCCGCAGTTCCTGCATGACCGTCAGATAATCCACCGGCTCACTGCGGGCGGCTAGCCGATCAAGCGCTGCCCAGATGTATTGATGCCGCAGCAGGAAAAAATCATCCGCCTTCAGAAAGGCGGCCACGCCGTAATAGGCCACCGAATTGACGAGAACCGCGCCGATGACGGCTTCCTCGGCTTCCTGGCTGTAGGGGATGGGCTGGCTGCCCCAGGCGTTGAGTAAATCAGTCATGCATTTTCCGGGTGCTAGGGATGAAAAACGGCGCGTAAGGCTGTTTCGCCGGGCGCACCGCTTTTGATCTATCTTACTATATCGGGCGCTTAAATCGAAAGTCCGCCGTTTATCTCACCGCGTTCAGTCGTCGCTGTCTTCCAGGTCGTCCAGGTCGAGCGTATCCACAAAATCGGCGAAGGCGCTCAGTTTGCCCTCGTCCATCTTTTCGTCTGCCAGGGTTTCCTCAGCGATCTCTTTTTCAACATCTTCATCTGGCTCAGTCGCCGCCCTGTCCATGACCGTCTCAGCCACAAAAATTGGCACACTTACACGGACGGCCAGCGCAATCGCATCGCTGGGGCGTGCATCAACTTCAACCTGCTCCCCCGCTACCTCAATCACGACGCGGGCATAATAGACTTCCTGGCGCAAATCGTTGATGAGAATGTGGATGACCCTGCCGCCCAGCTCGCGGATGACCGACTGAAGCAGATCATGCGTCAGCGGGCGCGGCGCGGGCTGATCCTGAAGCTTCATGGTGATCGCTTCCGCCTCGCACGGGCCAATCCAGATCGTCAGATAACGCTCACTGTTTATATCTTTCAACACGACGACCCGGTGCTGCGACATCAGGCTGACGCGGACGCTGTCGATGATGACCTCTATCATAATAAAGCCTCTACCTTTAACCTCTGACACCGAACCGTGTTGATGGGGAAATTATACACCGAAGCAGGCCGAGGGCAACAGCGATTAGGCGGCCTGGACGAATTCTCATATCTGTGCAGTTTGTCAGCCAGGACAGGTGTCTATCATTACTATCCCCCCAACGGCCAACACCCCTAAACTGAAACAAAGCAGTGACCAAGTGGAGAGAGACTATGAAGGTATTGATTGCTTATGCCAGCGCTCACGGTTCAACCGCTGAGGTTGCTCACGCTATGGGGCGTGTATTGCTGGAGCGCGGCGCGGGTGTCACCGTTGAGGATGTGAAAAAACTTCACCAGATTGGCGACTACGATGCCGCCATCCTGGGTTCGGCAGTTCATGGTGGGAACTGGCTGCCGGAGATGACGGGGTTTCTGCGAGCGGCGGTAGAACCGCTGGCGGATAAGCCGGTTTACTTCTGGATCAACTGCATCCGTGTCATGGAACGCTATGGCGAGCAGCACGCGCTCGAAAATTATCTCAATTACGATCTGTTGCAGCCCTTCAAGCTGCGCGACAAAGCCGTCTTTGCCGGCAAACTCGACCTCGCCAATGTGGATTGGGACGAGCGCTGGACGCTATCCGCCCGTTACGATGGCAGCACCTGGCCGAGCAATTTCGATGGCGATTTCCGCGACTGGAATGTGATTCGCGCCTGGGCGGAAAAAATTGCGGACGAAATTGGCGTCCTGCAATCTCCTGTCAAGCCCTGACCCCATTCAGTACCCGCCCGACAAAAGCACTTGCCAGCCCGGTGTACTGCACCGGGTCGAGCAGGGCGTCAATCATCTCCGGTGGCAGATAAGCACTCACTGCTGTCTCTTGTTTGAGCAGGTCGCCAAACGGCACTCTCTGCTCGAATGATTGCATCGCCAGTTCATAGATGATGTCGTGTGCCGCCTGCCGCCCGATATGTTTCCCCAGCGCCAGCATGACTCGTTCCGCCAGCAGCAGGCCGTTGGTGCTGTGCAAATTCCGCAGCATGTTCTCCGGGTAAACGATTAGCCCCTCCAGAACGCGCAGCGTCATCTCCATCGCGCCGTGAACCATCACACATAACTCAGGGATATAGGCCCACTCCATCTGGAAGCTTGACCAGTCGCGTTCATGCTCGTGCAGCATCGCATCAATGGCAGTGGCGGCGTGGCGGCGCGTCAGGCGTGCCAGCGTCAAAATCGCTTCGCAGATCATCGGGTTGCGCTTCTGCGGCATGGTGCTGCTGCCAACCTTGCCCATCTCAAACGGTTCTTCCGCCTCGGCAAATTCGGTTTTTTGCAGGTCGATGATTTCATGGGCGATTTTGCCCATCGTTGCGCCAATCATGGCGACTGCCGCCGCGAACTCCGCAAAATTATCGCGTGCGGTATGCCAGGTGATTTCCGGCGTGTTCAGGCCGAGTTCGGCGCACAGGCGGGCGTTAATCTCGAAGCCACGCTCGCGGACGCTTGCCAGTGTCCCGACCGCGCCGCCAAACTGTCCTACCAGCACCCGCGTTTTGCTGGCCGCCAGCCGCGCCCGGTGACGTTTGAGTTCCGCCACCCATACCGCCACCTTGAAGCCAAAGGTGATGGGGAGCGCCTGCTGCCCATGGGTGCGCCCGGCCATCGGCGTATCCCTGTACGTTTCGGCCAGCTTTCCCGCCGCCGCGATCAGACTATCGAGTGTTCCTTCCAGAAGGGGAAATGCCTCTTTTAGTTGCAGCACAATTGCCGTATCCATTGCATCCTGGGTGGTCGCGCCCCAGTGGACATATTTACCGGCCTCGCCTTCACAATGTTCCGAAAGCTGCCAGATAACCGATACCAGCGGATGCACTGTTTTATCGACACCTTTTTTTATAGCGCCGGTATCCATCAAACTGGCCTGTGCCTTGCGGGTGATTTCCGTCGCCGCATCTGCCGGGACGAGGCCGACCGAGGCTTCGGCTCGTGCCAGCGCGGCTTCAAAATCGAGCCATTTTTGCAGCAGATTCATATCATCGAAAACCGCTCGCATAGCTGCTGAGCCGAACAGGTCTTTAAAAAAAAGCGAGTCGATGGGATGGGTGGGCATCAGGCATTTTCCCTGCGGTGATGTTCAGAGGCAATGTAATTTTTAATGCCGGCAAGGGTCTGGTTCATGTGATACACAATCGTGTCGCGCAGTTTTTTGCCATCACGGGTGTGGCAGGCATCCAGAATGGCCTGATGTTCCGCCTGAATAATCGGCCCCTGATCCTTGAGAAAGACGTAGCGATAACGATAGCGTTCTGCCAGTTCCCACAGGTTGGCAATCATGTTAGAGAGGTAGCGACTGCCCGCCGCATCATAAATGATGAAGTGAAACCGGTGATTGCTCTCCATGAAGCGCTCATAATCGTGGGTATTCAGCGCCTTTGTCATATCATCCATCAATGATCCGAGATGTTTTAGATCATCATCGGTCAACTGGTCAGCAGCGTGGTAGGCAGCCTGTCCTTCCATCAATGCCCGCGCGAAGTACAGGTCTGCCATATCATCTGGCGATGCCTCGGTGACAAACGCGCCGCGCCGGGGCTGTATCCGTACAAATCCTTCTGCTTCCAGCTTCTTCAGCGCTTCCCGCACTGGCACAATGCTCACATTTAAATCGGAAGCCAGTTGATTCTGGTCAATACGCGACCCGGCAGGCAGCAGCCCTTCGAGAATGGCATCACGAACGCGCTCCTGCACCATCGCCGCGATAGTCTTTTTGCTCTCTTCAATCGGTTGAATCCGCTTGTGTAACACCGCCTGCACCCCTGCTAGTTAGACATTTCGGCCAGAGAGTTGTGAAGCCCTTTGCTCGTGATCGTGAGCTTAAGGCCAGTGTTTGCAACTCGTCCATTTTGCGATAAAATATAATTTATAATTTTGTCGCCCGCAAGTTAGATTATTATTTAGGATAAAAAGCCCATGAAACGTATAGGTCAGGTTATCCGTTTACGCCCCGAAGTCGAAGCCGAATACAAAAAAATCCACGTCAAAATCTGGCCGGAAATCGAAAAAGCCATCTATGAGTCCGGCATCCGCAATTACAGCATCTATCTGAAAGATGGCTGGCTGTTCGCGTATTTTGAGTATCACGGGCCAGATGAGGAATTTGAAGCCCGGATGCAGGGTGTAGCCGATGCCCCCCGGATGCAGGAATGGTGGGCCATCACCAAAGCCATGCAAATGCCGCTGGACACCCGCGCCGAGGGCGAGTGGTGGGCCAATATGGAAGAAGTTTTCCATCAGGATTAATACCGTGTATGTTGATGTGATTCTCCCTAATCTGGGCTTCGGCATGGAAGAAGGCCGCCTGCTGACCTGGCTGAAAGCCCCCGGCGATTCTGTCCGCAAGGGCGAAGCGATTGCCGAAGTCGAAAGCGATAAGACGACTGTCGAACTGGAAGCGCTGGCCGATGGTGTGCTGGAAACACTGTTGGTCGAAGCCGATACCATGCTGCCAGTTGGAACGGTGCTGGCGCGGATTCGCACCGGCGCAGAAGCACCAGCCACAGCATCCCAGCATGTTGTATCGGAGATGATGGCTCTCCCTTCTGAGCCTGTTCAGGCTTCCCCGGTGGCGCGGCGGCTGGCGCAGGAACGCGGCCTTGATCTGGCGAATGTGGCGGGCAGCGGGCCGGGCGGGCGCATCACTCGTGAGGATGTCGAGGCGGCCTTAAATGCTGCTCCAGTGAATGGGACGCAGAAACCGCAAACGGCACCAGCCGTCCGCAAACTGGCGCGTGATCGCGGTCTTGACCTGAGCCTCGTAAGCGGCAGTGGAGTAAATGGCCGGATTACACGGGCTGATGTTGAAGCCGCTTTGATAGCCAGCCGCGTTCGAACATTAGAAGTACAGCAGGTGGCACTGGCTGATAATGCTGTAGGGGAGGGTTTGAAACCCTCCCCTACAGACGACACAGGCTACACCGAAATCCCGCTCAGCCCGATACGAAAAACCATCGCACGGCGGCTGGCGCAGAGTATGCAGGAAACGCCACATTTTTATGTCAGCGCCGAACTGGATTTCACCGACGCCCTCAAAACGCTGCCGCCTGAAATTGGCATCAATAATCTGCTGCTGTATCTGACCGTCGGCGCGCTCAGGGATGTTCCAGCTTTTAATGCTACTTTCGAGGATGGCCGTCTCTATCATTACCCGCATGTCAATCTGGCTGTCGCCGTCGCGCTGCCGGATGGACTGATTACGCCAGTGCTGCACGGCGCGGATGATTTTTCGCTGGCCGGGCTGGCGAACCGGGCGCGTGATTTAGTGACGCGGGCGCGGGCGGGACGCCTCAAACCAGACGAACTCAGCGGCGGGACATTCACCATCAGCAATCTGGGTGTGGTGCGGCAGATCGATCATTTCACCGCTATCATCAACCCGCCCCAGGTGGGCATTCTGGCGGTGGGAGCGCTGCGCGAGCGTCCAGCAGTCATCAACGGCGGCCTGCACATTCGCTCAACTGCCTTTTTGACCGTTTCCGCCGATCACCGTGTCCTCGACGGTCTGGTCGCGGCCCATTTTATCGAGGCATTTGATGGCAGATTGCAGGCATTTAAAGGATAAATGATGAAGCACCCACTCAGCGCGGAGACGCGCCTGCACATGCTCCAGCAAATGCTGGAAATCCGCTATGTCGAGGAGCGGATTCAGGAATTATTCCTCGAAAATGTCATTCGCGGCACGACCCACCTCTGCATCGGTCAGGAAGGCGTATCCGTTGGCATGGCAGCAGTCATTGATGCCCCGCGTGGTGATACTGTTACCTGCACCTATCGCGGTCATGGTCACGCGCTGGCGCTTGGCCTCGGCCTCAGGCCGCTGCTGGCGGAGATGATGGGCAAGGAAGCCGGATGCTGCAAAGGCAAGGGCGGCTCGATGCACCTGACGGATATGAATGTCGGGCTGATCGGAACCTTTGCTATCGTCGGCGCGGGCTTGCCCGTGACCAACGGCGCGGCACTGACAGCGCAGCTCAAAGGCACAGGCGCGATCTCAATTTCGATTTTCGGCGATGGTACACCTAACATCGGCGCATGGCACGAAGCAGTTAATCTGGCCGCTGTCTGGAAACTGCCTGCCATTTTCCTTTGCGAAAACAACCTCTACGGTGAATACAGCGCTTATGCTGATACTGCCCCTGTCCCCAACGTGGCAGATCGCTCCGCTGCCTACAATATCCCTGGCGTGATTGTCGATGGGCAGGACGCTGAGGCGGTTTACGCGGTCGTCAAACAGGCGGCAGACCGGGCGCGGGCGGGCGATGGGCCAACGCTGATTGAAGCCAAAACCTATCGCTATAAAGGTCATTCGCGCAGCGACCCGGCGACTTACCGGCCAGAGGGTGAGTTGGAGCAATGGCAGGCGCGTGACCCCATTAACATTCTGGCCGAACGTATGATGGATGACGGTCAGCTTAAGGCCGCCCAGTTGACTGAAATGCAAATGAGCGCACAAAAAGCCGTCCAGGAGGCGACAGAGTGGGCCCTGGCTCAGCCTTACCCACCGGTTGAAGCCGTCTTTGAAGACATCTGGGTGTAGGAGGCAACATGGCAACAATAACGTATCGCGATGCAGTCGTCCGCGCCCTCGATGAAGAGATGGCACGCGACGAAAATGTGATTTTTTTTGGCGAGGATGTTGGCAAAGCCGGGGGCGTCTTCAAAGTCACACCCGGCCTTTATGAAAAATATGGCTATAACCGCGTTCGTGATACCCCCATTTCTGAAAATGCTATCATCGGCGCAGGCATCGGCGCGGCTGTCACGGGCCTGCGTCCGGTAGTCGAGCTGATGTTTGCTGATTTCGCCGCTGTCACCCTCGACCAGATCATCAATCAGGCGGCTAAATTTCGCTACATGTCCGGCGGGCAGTTGAAAGTGCCGCTGGTCATCCGCGCCGCCCAGGGTGCGGGTCAGGGTTTCGGCTCACAGCATTCGCAGTGCTGCGAAACCTGGTTCATGCACGCGCCAGGGCTGAAAGTGGTCGTACCATCGACTCCGGCAGATGTGCTGGGCTTGCTGAAGGCGGCCATCCGTGACGATAACCCGGTGGTTTTTCTCGAACACAAAAGTCAGTATACCGATAAAGGTGAAGTCCCCGATCACGCCGACCATATTGTGCCGCTGGGTGTGGCGACTATTGTCCGCGCCGGAACTGATGTCACTCTTGTGGCGATTCAGAATATGGTGAAAGTGGCGCTGGCCGCCGCTGAGGAACTGGCCGGACGCGGAATCTCCTGTGAGGTGATTGACCCGCGCACACTCGTTCCGCTCGACCTCGATTCCATCTTTAACTCTGTGCGTAAAACCGGACGGCTGGTGACAGTCGAAGAAGCCGTGCGTGCGGGTGGCTGGGGCGGAGAAGTGGCAACACAGGTGACAGAACACGCCATCTGGTCACTGGAAGGCCCGGTTGTGCGTGTGACGATGGAGGCGGGCATCATCCCTTTCAGCGGCCCGTTGGAAGCCCATCTTCTGCCCAACAAAGAACGTGTAGTCGCCGCAGTCATGAAAACACTGGAATAGATAACCACCAGCCCAAAAAGCGCTCTCTAAAGAGTGATCTGTTGTAGCACAACTGCCGCAGGGCTATAAATTAGTCCTGCGAGCAGCGCATGAACGCCGGCAGCCACCTGGCTGCGCCTCCCCTGAAAACGAAGCTAAATACAGGCTTATTCTGGCTTGTCTGTTATTATTAGGTGGTGTCATTAGTCGAATTAAAAATAATCTTATGGATACACGTAAAATGCGTTTTCGTGCAGGTTTTTTATGCTTATTTATGGTATTCATCTTTTTAGTTCCTGAGACTTCTGCACAGATGTCTGTCGGTCATCCCCTGACCATTGGCTTTGCTCAAGTGGGATCAGAAAGTGATTGGCGCATCGCATTTACAGATAGTATTCTGGCGGAGGCTCAGGCACGTGGTATTGATCTTTTGTTTTCCAACGCGGAAAACAACCAGCAAATTCAGATCGAAGCCATCCGCTCATTTATTGCCCAGAAGGTAGATGCCATCATCCTTGCCCCGGTGATTGAGACAGGGTGGGATCAGGTGCTGCTTGAGGCCCAGGCCGCGAATATACCCGTCGTCATTATTGATCGTAATGTGACTGCCGATGAGTCGCTGTATTTGACCCGTGTCTCATCCGACTTTGTGCGCGAGGGACGGCTGGCGGCTGCCTGGCTGGCTCAGTCAACGGCGGGTAAATGTAATATTGTTGAACTGGAAGGTACAGTGGGTTCGAGCGCTGCGCGTGACCGCCAGATTGGCTTCAATGATGTCATTTCCTTATTCCCTGATATGCAAATAATCGTCTCACAGCCGGGCGATTTTATACGAGAGAATGGTCGCCGGGTGATGGAAGGCATTCTCAATTCTGAAAATCCCGGTGAAATCTGCGCCGTATGGTCACATAACGACGACATGGCAATCGGTGCAATTCAGGCAATTAAGGACGCGGGTTTTGATCCGGGTACGGATATACTGATTGTATCGGTAGATGCTATACCCGATATTTTTCTGGCGATGATGAATGGCGATGCCAACGCCACTATCGAACTCAATCCCAACATGGGTGGCCCGGCTTTCGATGCTATTGAAGCTCACTTTCAGGGAGAGGAAATACCCCGCTGGATTCCGGTTACAGGCAGCATTTATTTACCGGATACAGCGGCAGAAGAATATACTAAACGTTTCAGATAGTAGACTTTGACATGACTGCGATAGAATTAGGTTGATGCAGTGCTATCGTCAATAGCATCCGGTTATACAGAATAGTCGTTCTGAGTGAAATATCCCTAATGGTAAACCTGAAAAAATCGCGCCCTACGATGCTCGATGTTGCTGAACGAGCCGGTGTGTCCTACCAGACCGTATCGCGCCTGATTAACAATCATCCTTATGTGTCGGAAGATGCGCGACAAAAAGTACAGGAAGCCATTGACTCGCTCGGTTATCGCCCTAGCAAAGCCGCTACCAAACTCCGATCAAAATTATCCAAAACAATTGCCATTATTCTGTATGGGAGTTGGTTTCACGAACCTGTACAGGTTGCGCTCAATGTTGAAATGGCCGCTAAAACCAGCGGCTTTGATGTCATCCTGGTAAATGTCACTGAAACCAAACAGCAGGTGACTGAAGCCCTCCAGCATGTGAAGGACTGGAGTGTGGATGGCGTGGTGATGATTATCCCTGCTTATGGACTAAGTGCGGGCGAAATCAAGGCTATTTGTGGCGATATTCCCGTCGTTCACATTGATTCGCAGCCTTCCCCCGCGCTGCCTTCGGTGATATTGGATGACCACTACGGGACACAGCAGATTATTGAGCATTTAATTGGGTTAGGTCACACACGCTTTTGTGAAATCAGCGGCCCGTTGAACTGGTACAGTGGTCAGGCGAGGCATCAGGCCTGTGGTGAAATATTACAGTTGCATGGTCTTGAACCAGCCCTGCATATCGAAAGCAATTGGAGTACACCGGGAGGATACCAGGCAACTCGTCGCTTGCTGGAACAGGGACACACATTTTCCGCCGTAATTGCTGCTAACGACAGCATGGCGCTGGGCGCATATCGAGCGCTGCATCAGGCTGGCCTTGTCGTACCTGATGATGTGTCGGTAGTTGGCTTTGACGATATCTTGGAAGCAGCCTACTTTACACCGCCGTTGACAACGGTTCGGCACAATTATATTCAATTAGGAGCGCAGGGTTTTCAATATCTGCTGCAACTGATGGATGACCCCGAAACCCTCATTGAACAAAACGTTATTACCCCAAAACTGATCCTGCGTGAAAGCACCGCGCCACCGCCTTCCAGTCATCCCTGAGCAATTACTTGACTCCACAAATGAATCAGGTTAGTATTTGTGTGAACGTTCACAGTTCATTCATACACGACCTGCCTGCACCGTTGAAAAACGGTTTTAAAATAGCCAGTGTGTGAACGTTCACAGCTTTATTCATATAAGACTTGCTCACGCCGTTTGAAAAAACGGTTTTAAAATAACTGCTGTGTGAACGTTCACACAGCAGTGCAGGTTTAGTAAAAGTATTTAGATTATGAAGCCGAATAATTCTTCATTCCCACATAGCTTCCTGCCGTTCATCAGCTCGCACCCGTCATCACTTCAGGCTGTTGATGGATGTTGCAACTTCTGCGAGCTTTTCCAGTTACACCCTCTCGTCATCACCTGCCGTTCTGCTGGCAGTTCTATAAATCGACCCAAAACACATTCTGATAGTCTGCCGGACGCACTTTTTCCCTGGAATACGAACATCAGAAATGCGCTTTCGCATGATGATGACGTAGATTTCGATTTGCGAGCGAAAGGAAAAACTATAGACATATACCCCCTGTCCCCAACAAAATTTTCCGACCTTTTGTATTCAGATAATCAGGAGATCAATTAAATGCGTATTCGAAAACTGAGCTTGATGTTGTTAGTCCTGGTGTCAGTCTTTTCCTTAAGCGCGGTCATGGTCACTTTCGCGCAGGACGATCTGACAATCGGCTTCGCTCAGACCGGTTCAGAAAGCGGATGGCGTACCTCGTTCACCAATGCCATGCTCGCTGAAGCTGAAGCCCAGGGCATCAACCTGCTCTTCTCAGACGGCCAGCAGAAACAGGAAAATCAGATTGCAGCCCTGCGGTCATTCATCGCTCAAGGCGTGGATGCCATCATTCTTGCGCCCCTGGTGGAAACCGGCTGGGATGACGTATTGCAGGAAGCAAAAGACGCGGAAATCCCCGTACTCATCATTGACCGCAATGTCACTGCCGATCCGTCGCTCTACATCACCCGTGTCGCCTCGGACTTCGTTCATGAAGGCCGTCTGGCTGCCGCGTGGCTGGCTACCGCTACCTCAGACCGTGCAACCTGCAATATCGTCGAACTCCAGGGCACAGTTGGCTCAAGCGCTGCGCTGGATCGTATGACCGGTTTCAATGAAGTCATTGCCCTGTTCCCCGGTATGCAGATTGTTGCTTCGCAGTCGGGTGACTTCACTCGCAGCGGTGGCAAGACCGTCATGGAAAGCTTCCTCAGCTCCACAGACCCCGCCACAATTTGCGCGGTTTGGGCGCATAATGATGATATGCTGATCGGCGCGATTGAAGCGATGAAAGAAGCAGGCATTGATCCTGCCGACGACATTCTGACGATTTCGGTTGACGCTGTCCCTGACATCTTCAAGGCAATGGCCGATGGCGATGCCAATGCGACAGTTGAACTCAGCCCGAATATGGGCGTTCAGGCCTATGCCGCGATCAAGGATTATCTGGCCGGTGAAACCCTGCCTCCTCTGATTTCGGTTCCGGGCGGCATGTACTTCCCGGATACGGCGGCTGAAGAATATGCTCGCCGTTCCGCCAGCTAACGATCACTTCTGAGTGATCTCTCGGACGCAGGCAGCCGCTTGTAAATGAGCGGTATGCCTGTGTCCGGGTATAATATTCTAAAATTGTAGGCGATGGATTTGATAACAAATGGACGATTACGCAGGACAGCAATTATTGTTATTGCAAACCAAAAAACTGACAAAATCATTTGGTTCTGTACAGGCACTCTCTAACGTCGATTTTAATCTTCACGCTGGTGAAGTTCATGCAGTGATGGGTGAAAACGGCGCGGGAAAGTCCACGCTGATTAAGCTCATAACCGGTGTCTACAACAAGGATGCCGGGGAAATTTTACTCGACGGCAAAGCGATTGAACCCCACAGCCCTCACGAAGCCCAGGCTTTAGGCATCAGCACCGTTTATCAGGAAATTAATCTGATCCCCACCATGTCAGTCGCCGAGAATTTGTTCCTCGGACGGCAGCCGATGCGCTGGGGATTTGTCGATATGCAGGCTGTCAACGCCAGGTCAAAAGCGCTGCTCAAAAATTATCACCTCGATATTGATGTCACCCGTACGCTGGCATCCTATTCCATCGCTGTCCAGCAGATGGTCGCTATCGCGCGCGGGGTGGATATGTCCGCCAAAATCCTGATCCTTGACGAGCCAACCGCCAGCCTGGATGCTCACGAAGTTCATATGCTTTTTGATGTCATGCGTTCGCTCAAAGCACAGTGTATCGGTATTTTGCTGATTACCCACTTCATCGATCAGGTCTATGAAATCTCAGACCGTATCACGGTGCTGCGTAACGGCGAAAAGATTGGTGAACACAAAACCGCCGACCTCCCCAGACGGCAGTTGGTCTCACTGATGCTTGGGCGCGACCTGGTTGAGGTTGTGCAGGAAGGCAGCGCCAGAAAAAAAGCTGTGGAATCCAACGGGAATTCCTTCTTTCAGGCGCAGGGGTTTGGCCGTAAAGGAATGCTGGAGCCGCTGGATTTGACCGTCGCAAAAGGGGAGATCGTTGGGCTGGCCGGATTGTTAGGTTCAGGCAGAACCGAAACGGCAAAATTAATCTTCGGCATTGACCGAAGCGATTCCGGCAGAGTCGCTGTTAAAGGCAGCAGGGTGACGCTCAATTCACCTCGGCAGGCCATCCGGCATGGGTTTGCCATGTGTCCTGAAGATCGCAAGGTCGAAGGCATTATCCCTGAGCTGACAGTGCGCGAAAATATTATTCTGGCATTGCAGGCCAAACAGGGCTGGTTCAAAACCCTTTCAGTGAAGAAGCAGGAAGAAATCGCCCAACAGATGATTACTGACCTGCATATCGTGACACCCGATTCAAGCAAACCGGTAGGACAGCTTTCGGGCGGTAATCAACAGAAGGTCATCCTGGCGCGCTGGCTGGCTTCTCAACCAGAATTCCTCATTCTCGACGAACCCACACGTGGGATTGATGTCGGCGCACATGCTGAAATCATTCAGATCATCAAGCAGTTATGCAGCCGAGGAATGGCGCTGCTGGTTATCTCCTCAGAATTGGCTGAAGTCGTGGATTACAGTCATCGGGTGGTGGTGCTGCGTGACCGTAAAAAGCTAACCGAACTGACGGGAGACGAGATCAACGAACAGATGATTATGCACGCAATTGCGGAGACGTAGCGATGTTAGAAACGAAAACCACCATCGAATCCACTCAAAAGCCCGTTCGTTTTAACCTGGCGAGTTTTTTGAGCAGGAATCGCCGCTTCCTGTTTCCCATTCTGGCGCTGATCCTCATCCTGATCGCCAACCGGCTGATCTCGCCCACCTTCTTTTCGTTTCGGATGGTCGATGGACGCTTGATCGGCAGTCTGATTGATATTTTAAATCGTGGTGCGCCAATCGTGCTGCTGGCAACTGGTATGACCCTGGTGATAGCGACTAAAGGCATCGATCTTTCTGTCGGCGCTGTGATGGCGATTTGCGGCGCAGTCGCGGCGGTGCTGATCGGCAACCCGGATATTCCACCGCTGGTCGTCATTCTCATCAGCATCGGCGCTGGTATTTTATGTGGTTTATGGAACGGCGTTCTGGTCGCCTACTTTGCTATTCAGCCCATTGTCGCCACCATGATTCTGATGGTGGTAGGGCGCGGTATTGCTCAGTTGATAACCGGCGGGCAAATCGCCACCTTCAGTAATGCAACCCTGGAGTTCGTCGGCAAGGGCGTCTTATTCGGCTTCCCATTCCCGATCTATCTCTCCCTGATTGTGTTTGGCCTCATTTATCTGCTGATCCGCCGTACCGCCATTGGCATGTTGATCGAGTCCGTTGGCGCGAACGACCGTGCCAGCTTCTACACCGGCATTGATGCCGCAAAAATCAAACTGTTGGTTTACGTCATTTCAGGGATTTGCGCGGCCATCGCCGGTTTGATTATTACCGCCGACATCAAAGGCGCAGATGCCAACAATGCCGGGTTATGGGAAGAACTGGACGCGATTCTGGCGGTTGTCATCGGGGGAACAGCTCTGACAGTGGGGCGCTTTTACCTCGGTTTGAGCGTAATCGGCGCTTACATCATTCAGAGTGTCCAGACAGGTATCTTTGTCAGCGGACTCCCGCCGACATTTAATCTGATTGTGCAGGCCATCGTCATTCTGGCAATCCTGTTTATGCAGTCCGAAGAATTCCGTCGCTTATTCGTCCGGGCGGGGGCGAGATTGAGAAAACAAGCATGAGAAGCCGTATGTTTCCGTTGATTGCCACCTTCGCCGTTTTTATAGCCCTTTATCTGATTGGTTATCAGCGCTTCCCTGCCTTCGGGACGACGCGCGTCATCGCCAATTTCCTCACAGACAAGTCTTTCTTAGGCATAGCAGCCGTCGGTATGACCTTTGTCATCATTTCGGGTGGCATTGATTTATCGGTCGGTTCGGTCATTGCCTTTATCGGCGTTTTCTGTGCGCTGGCGATTGGTCAGTTGGGTATGCACCCGCTCCTGGCCTTTGGCATAAGCCTCGTGATGGGTGCAGCCTTTGGAGCAGGTATGGGTGCCATCATCCATTACCTCAAAATCCCCGCCTTCATCGTGACACTCGCGGGGATGTTTCTGGCGCGTGGCGGCGCATTTGTCCTGAGCCAGGAATCCATCCCCATTACGCACCCATTCTTCGATGATCTCTCGAAATTGTACTATGTCTTCCCGGACAAAGGCCGCCTCAGCCTGGTCGCGGTGCTGTTTGTGATTGTGCTTCTGCTCGGTATCGTGCTGGCGCATTTCACACGCTTTGGCCGGAATATATATGCCATCGGCGGCAGTGACAGCGCTGCTCTCCTGCTCGGTGTGCCGATCGGACGAACCATTATCGGCGTCTATACCTTAAGTGGTTTTCTGGCAGCGCTGGCAGGCATCGTTTATGCCGTTTACACCCGGTCAGGTTATCCACGCGCGGCGATTGGGGTAGAATTGGACGCGATTGCGGCGGTGGTGGTCGGTGGGACACTGCTCACAGGCGGCGTGGGCTATGTCGCCGGAACATTCGTTGGTATCATGATTCAAGGTGTCATTCAGACTTATGTCACCTTTGACGGCACCTTGAATAGCTGGTGGGCAAAAATTGTTATTGGGGTGTTGTTGTTTGTGTTTATCGTCCTGCAAAGGATGTTGAGCAGTGGAAAGAATCCCTTCACTGTGTTTAACCGGTTAAGGTATGTCCATCGATAAAAGGTTTTTCAACGATTGTTCAGTAACACGAGCCTGGCGGTCAAATTAAATGTACTCGTTTTGCTGGTGTTAGTGCTGCTGCTCATTGGCGTGGCTTATCTGCTGATTCGCAATACCCAGAATCTGACTGAGGAAATCGGCGGTGAACTGGTTGTTGAAGAAGTCAACATCATCCAGAGTCGCCTGGCCGAGATTGAGCGAGAACTGCTGGTTGATACCAACTTCGTGGTCACAAGTGTCAGTTTCTTTCAGGCAGTTGGGCGACGGGATGCAATCGATACCACTAAAATTATTTCAACCGCTAATGCATCCCTGAGGCTGGATGACATTACGGTTGTCGATGGCGATGGCAGACGCCTGACTGATACCAGTCCAGATGAGGACACGACTCAGGAGGATGCGCTTTTACGGGGAGCGCTGCAAGGCTTTACAGTTACTACCCTTCTGGTGGAAGAAAACGCTGGCGTGGTAGAAGTGAGTATCGCCGCTGCCGCTCCGGTGGTCAGCAGTACCGGCAACCGGTTGGGCGCTATCCAAATGAGCCGCCACATCAACCGGCAGTTTCTGGGGAGTTTGATCTTCGGACGACAGGGCATCCACCTGGGATTGATTTATGACGAAGCGGTGATCGTCCGCTCAGGCAGCGACCAGACCATCAGCAATATGCTAATCAATAGTATTCAGCTTGAACCGGAAGCCGTTCAGACAGCACAGAATGGGCAAACGGTTGTGCATAAGGGTCTTGTCGTGGGAGATCGCGGTGTCCCCCATACAGTCGCTTATGTTCCTGTGCTGGCCGGTGGCGGAAAATCGCCCGCCGTCATCATGATTCAGGTGGAGCTGGAACAAATCTTCTCCTTTCAGAACAGCACTTTGTTCAATACCATTCTCATCTTTATCGCCCTGACCGTGTTTGCCCTCGCTATCATCTACTTTAACATTGACCGGACGCTGATCAGGCCGCTGAACAAACTCACAACGATTGCCGGTGTGATGACCAGTGGACATTACGACGAACGCGCCCCCGCGCATTCAGCCGATGAAGTGGGCCAACTGGCGACGGCCTTTAACAAAATGGCGATTGCTATCCAGCAGCGCGAAGTCAGCCTTCAGGCTGCCTACGAACGGGCAGAACGCGCCAGCCGGGTGAAATCCATGTTTCTTGCCAGTGTGTCCCATGAATTGCGGACACCGCTGAACGCCATTATCAACCTCACAAAGTTCATTGGATTAGGGATGTACGGCGCGGTCAACGAGGAACAAAAGGACATCCTCACGAAAGTTGAATTACGCAGCAAACATCTGCTCAACCTGATTAATGATGTGCTGGACATTTCCAAGATCGAAACCGGATCGCTGGAACTGTTTGTAGAGGCTGACCAGAAAATTGATGAGATTGTGCTGCCAACGGTAGAAACAGCACAAACGCTGCTTCTGGGGAAACCCGTCAAAATCATCTGCCAGATCGAGCCGAATTTACCAGCCTTAACCTGTGATGCCCACCGTATCCAGCAAATCGTCCTCAATCTGCTGTCCAATGCCTGTAAATTCACCGATCAGGGACAAATCCAGGTGTGCGTGTATCTACAGCATAACGAGATTATCATTTCCATCGCTGATTCGGGTCGCGGAATTTCACCCGATCATCATGATTTGATCTTTGAATCCTTTCGCCAGACCAAAGAAGGCCTCCGTAAAGGCGAAGGCACAGGATTAGGATTACCGATTTCCCGCCGCTTGGCTGAAGCACATGGTGGCCGTGTCTGGGTGGAAAGTAATTTGGGGGAAGGGGCGACTTTTTATGTCGCGCTTCCCCTCGAAACAGCTTTAGTGCCAACGATCTGAACTCGACTGTAGAAAGAAAAGGTATGACAGAGCCTGTTTTCCTGTATATTGAAAATGATGAACTGAGCCGCGAGGTGATGAAAACCCTTTTGCTGCGTGGATTAGGCTATCGGGATCTGACCATGTTCGATAACAGCGCTCATTTTGAGCGCCATCTGGAAAATCTGGAACAAAAACCGGATGTGATTTTCCTGGATATTCACATGGAGCCAATCGACGGATTTGAGATGCTGAAATTGATCCGCCGCAACAAGCATCATCAGACAACACCGGTGATCGCGCTTACAGCCAGTGTTATGAATGAAGAAGTCCGCCGCCTGAGAGAAGCTGGTTTCGACGGAGCAATTGCAAAACCCATTAACTACGATACATTCCCAATGGCGCTGGATCGTATTTTAAATGGAGAGCAAATCTGGAATATCAAATAATTTTTGTTCATTTGGAAAATTGAGAGGAACAGGGTTATGGCTAACAAACATGTCCTCATCGTCGATGACGATTCCTACAATGTTTATATTATGGAGCGCTTTCTGGATCGGGAAAATATTGCTTATACCGCCGTTACCGATACCATCGCTCTCGAAAATGTGTTGAAAGAACTCAGTCGAATCGATCTGATTTTACTTGATCTCGAAATGCCCAAACGAGACGGCTATGAGATTGTAAAAATCCTCAAGCAGTATCTTGACAGCAGTGTGCCGATTGTTGCCTGTACGGTGCATACTGCCGAAATCAATCGCACGAAAAAACTGGGCTTTTCGGGGTTTATTGCCAAACCGCTGGATATGGATCGCTTTCCCGAACAGATCACCCGTATTCTGAATGGCGAAACAATCTGGGAAGCCTGGTGAGTTTAGCCAGCGTAAGCGCGGGCGGCTTCCCGCAGCCGCTCCAGTTATTTCTCTGTCCCCAATCCTGAGATTTTGCAGAATTATACAATCATTTTCGACAAACATTCTATCGCTCGGTACTTCAAAGTCTCTACAATGATTATGCGGAAAGAGAATATTCCTCACTGATTTTGCGGCCTGGCTGGGCTTTTCTTCAAGACAGGAGTACAGAAAATGCAAAAACGCAAACTTGGAAGCAGTGGGCTGGAAGTTTCAGCCCTCGGTCTTGGCTGCATGAGAATGAGCTTTGGCGATGCGCCAGTCGGCGACAGGCAGGAGATGATCGCTTTTCTTCATGCAGCGGTTGAGCGCGGCATAACCTTCTTCGATACCGCTGAGGTCTATGGGCCATTCACCAACGAAGAACTTGTAGGCGAAGCCCTTGAGCCGTTTCGCGGACAAGTAGTGATCGCTACCAAGTTTGGCTTCAAACACGATCCTGAGAAGGGGCCGAGTCCGACGGTTGGCCTGGATAGTCGGCCAGAGCAGATCAAACGGGTTGCTGAAGCTTCGCTCAAGCGGCTTAAGATCGATGCCATTGATCTGTTCTATCAGCATCGGGTTGACCCGGATGTACCTATCGAGGATGTGGCTGGCGCAGTTAAAGACCTGATTCAGGAAGGCAAGGTCAAGCACTTTGGCCTGTCCGAAGCCGGAGCAGAAACTATCCGCCGCGCTCATGCCGTCCAGCCCGTTACCGCTGTTCAGAGCGAATACTCACTGTGGTGGCGAATGCCTGAGGAAGCCGTGCTGCCAGCGTGCGAGCAGTTGGGGATTGGTTTCGTGCCATTCAGCCCGCTTGGCAAGGGCTTCCTGACCGGGAAAATCGACACCAGCACAACATTTGATAGTTCCGACATCCGCAGCAGTATCCCCCGCTTTGCGCCAGAAGCACGGGAAGCAAATCAGGTTCTGGTTGAACTGATTACAAGGATCGGGCAACAGAAGGGGGCAACCCCGGCGCAGATCGCGCTTGCGTGGCTGCTGGCGCAGAAGCCCTGGATTGTGCCGATACCGGGCAGCCGAAAACTTGAACGCCTTGATGAGAACAACGGAGCTGCCGCCATCGAACTCACGCTCGACGATCTGCGAGAAATTGACACCGCGCTTTCAACGATCACGATACAAGGGGATCGTTACCCTCCCAATATGCAAAAATTGGTCAATCGCTGAGGACGATTCATCGCTCAGATCGGCTCAACCCGTCCCGTGCCTGTGGCGAAGATGGCGGCGGCAGACCCCGCTGTCACATTTGCCATCGTCGCCATCCGCAATACCGTCGCCCATTTGCGGCAGCAACTAGCCGCTTTGTGGCGCTGCAAAGGAGATCAGGCGCAAAATTTTCATTTCCACCATCGTGTAAGATGTCAGGTTTTGACAATCTGTTCAGTGGTTTCCGCTACCCAAAAATGACCGTTTTATTGTTGTACACCAGCACCTGATTTTGCAGGTGATAGCGTATCGCCCGTGACAGTACCAGCTTTTCCACATCCTTGCCCTTCCGCACCAGGTCATCGGCTGAGTCGCGGTGGTTAACGCGGATGACTTCCTGCTCGATGATCGGCCCGGCATCCAGCTCTGCCGTCACATAATGGCTGGTCGCACCGATGATTTTCACGCCCCGGCTGTGCGCCCGCTGGTACGGTTTCGCCCCGGCAAAGGCGGGCAGAAACGAATGGTGAATGTTGATGATGCGGTTGGGGTAACGCGCCACAAAACCTTCCGACAGGATTTGCATATAGCGTGCCAGCACCACGAAATCCGCCCGGTGCTGCTCCACCAGTTCGATCTGCCGGGCTTCGGCTTCCGGCTTGGTGTCCTTCGTCACCGGGACGACGAAATAGGGAATACTGAATTTCTCTGCCACCGTCCCCAAATCGGGATGGTTGCTCACGATCAGCGGAATTTCGACTCGCCACTCGCCGGATTGTACCCGCGAGAGAATGTCGTACAGGCAGTGCGATTCTTTGGAGACAAACAACGCCATGCGCGGCACATCATCCGAGAAACGTGCTTCCCAGGTCATCTCGAACGAATTTGCAACCGGCGCGAAAGCCGCCTGTATTCCCTCGCGGGGGATAGCGAATCCCGCTAAATCCCATTCGACACGCATGAAAAAGACGTTTTCCGCCGCGTCTACATGCTGGTCAAGATGGAGGATGTTGCCATTGTTGCGGGCGATGAAATCGGTAACCGCCGCTACCAGCCCCTTGCGATCCGGGCAGGAAATCAGCAGCGTCGCCGCTTGAAGTGGAGCATCAGACACGATAAACCAACCTCGTTAAATCGTACATTCGGGTATTCCGGCTGAGTATAGCCGGGAACGCCTGAAAATGAAGTGGATAGCCTTTCTGTGTGTCATTCCCTTAATCCTGAATCAATATATTGCCCTATAAATTCCCTTTTTCGTTAAGCTTGCACAAAGGATTGTTAAGAATCACCAAAAGACAGTTATAATGCCTGTCAGATCAAACCCATGTGGGCGACCTGTTTTCTGGGGTTTAATGAAAACAGGCTTGCTACCAAGTGCGATTGACAGGTGTAAGATGGATGCAGACCCTGCCAGACGTTCAGCGTCGGTGATCGAGCCATACGGCTTCTGTTATAATGTATCGCCCCTCACGCCCGGCGCGCCGCCGCTGCTTGAATACGCCCTTTTGCTGAATCACTTTCGCAGCATAAAAGTCATCTGACTGCGCTTGACGGCTTACTGACCGCTGGCTTTGGATTCACAGCCAACGGTCTGGTAAGCCGTATTTATTTTTTACGAACGCCAGAATGAGGAAAAAATGACCGAATTTATGTTCAAACAGTTGATCGGGGGGGAATGGGTAGATGCCAGCAATGGCGCTACCTGGAGGCTACTCAACCCTGCCACCGAAGAACTGTTGATGGAAGTGCCGTTTGGTAATGCCGCCGACGCCCAGGCCGCTATCGACGCTGCCAGCAGCGCCTTCCCCGCCTGGTCGCGTAAAACACCCTACCAGCGTGCCGAAGTCCTGATGAAAGCCGCTGATTGGATTCTTCAGCGTGCCGAGCAACTGGCCGTGATTACCACCGAGGAATGCGGCAAGCCGCTGGGCGAATCGCTGGGTGAATGGCGCAGTGCTGCAAATTATCTGACCTGGAATGCGGAGGAATGCAAACGCGCTTATGGGCAGGTGATTCCTTCGCGCCTCGGCACACGCCGTATCATGACTATTCAGGTGCCGGTGGGCGTCGTCGGGACAATTACCGCCTGGAATTTCCCCATCTACAACGTGGTACGCTGCTGGTCGGCGGCGCTGGCTGCGGGCTGCACCGTCGTGGGCCGCCCCTCAGAGTACACGCCCCGGACGGCGATGCTGCTGGCGCAGGCGCTTCATGAGTCGGGCGCTCCGGCAGGCGTTGTCAACCTGATTAACGGTGATCCGGCAGAGATGGCTCAGGCTATGCTCAAGGACGAACGCTGCCGCAAAATCAGCTTCACCGGCAGCACTCGTGTCGGGCGGCTGTTGATGGATGGTGCCTCGCAAACGGTAACGCGCCTGTCGCTGGAACTGGGTGGTAACGCGCCCGTCATCATTTTCCCCGATGTTAACACGCAGGATGTTGCCAAACAGTCGGTTTTTTGGAAAGTGCGCAATGCCGGGCAGGTATGTGTCGCGCCGCAGCGGTTTTATGTCCACAGCACCATCGCCGAGGAATTCATCGAACACGCCGCCAATTTCACCAGGGCGCTGCGCGTTGGTGATGGCCTCGTCAAGGAAACGCAGGTTGGCCCACTGATTAACGCCGCCCAGCGTGACCGGGTGGAAAAACTGGTTTCGGAAGCAGTTGCGGCTGGCGCGGAAGCGATCACAGGCGGCGCTCGCCCGGCAGACCAGCCTAAAGGTTATTTCTACAGCCCCACCGTCGTCACCGACCTGACGGAGGATATGCGGCTGTATCGTGAAGAAATTTTTGGCCCGGTTATGCCCGTTATCCCATTTGAAGATGCAGAGGAGGTTTTAGCGCTGGCGAATGACACGGCCTACGGGCTGGCGGCGTTCGTACAGACAACCAATATGAACACGGCAATCCGCATGTACGAAGGACTGGAGTTTGGCATGGTATGCATTAATGACTGGCTGCCGGCGACGCCTGAAGCGCCGTTCGGCGGGATGAAACAGAGCGGGCTGGGCCGCGAGTCTGGCACTGAAGGATTTGAAGATTATCTCGAAACCAAAACGGTCTATATAGGAGGGCTGGCACCGTGATACACAATAAACTGACGGTCAAAGTCGTCACTACCGAACGAAAATATGCCCGGCCACTGGCGAAGTTACAACCCATCATCTTCCCTACTCTCACGCCGGACGAACATTTCACTGAAGCCCACTATCTGCACCACATCCAGATTTTCCCCGAAGGACAGCTCACTGCGCTCGTCCACATCCACGACAAATGGGTAGTCGCCGGTTCTACCGTGACCTTCCGCGCCACCTGGGATTTTGCCAGCACCCCACATACCTATGAAACCGTCATCGGCGGCGGCTGGCTGCCCTACCACAACCCAAAAGGTGAGTGGCTTTACGGCGGCGATCTGAGTGTCTCGCCGGAGTTTCACGGCAAGGGCATTGGCGGCGCTCTGTACAAAGCCCGTAAAGAAGTGGCCCGCAAGCTGAACCTGCGCGGCGAAGTCGCAGGCGGGATGCTGCCCGGCTATCACCGTTATCGTTCGCAGATGAGCGTAGAGCGCTACGTCGAAAAAGTTGTAATCGGCGAAATCTTTGACCCAACCCTTTCCGTTCAGGTCAAAAATGGCTTCCAGGTGAAGGGCATCCTGTACGATCACATCACCGACCCGCGCAGCAATAACTGCGCCGCGCTGATCGTGCGCCCTAATCCGCATTACAACACCAGCCGTGTCTGAAGGCCCTGAAGGAAGGCGGAGTCTGCTCTCAGCCCTATGGCGGAGGCAGAACGGCGCGGTCTGACCCTACAATCTCCTGTAGATTTCGACAGGAGAACATCATGGCTTTTACAATCCGCCCTTTGAAGGTGTGGGTGATTATCATCTGTGTGTGCCTCGGCCAGATTGTCGTACCTACGCGCGCACAGGATGTCACATCCTGCCCCGATTCACCGCCAACCCGGCTGGAAAATGGCATCGATGGTCGTGTCACACCCGGCAGCGCTAACCGTATTCGGGAAACGCCTGATACCGCTGGCAATATCCTCGGCAGTATTCCTGGTGGCGCAGCCTTCAACGTGCTGTATGACTCGGTCTGCGGCGATGGCTATCTGTGGTGGCGCGTCGCTTATCAGGGCATAGTCGGCTGGACAGTGGAAGGCATCGGGGAAGACTATTTTGTCGAACCCTACCAAGACCCCGAACCCATCTCCGTTTATCGTGCAGATGATGAAACAGGCTTTGTCGATGGCGGTGGCGTCTTTTTTACGCTGTCTGCCGAACTGGTCACTGATGTGACCTATCAGCCTGTGGTTGGCCCAATGAACCCCAACGTGATGAGTCCGCAGCCGAACTTCCGCCGCTTCACGCTGCGAAATGCTGACGATACACCGGAAACCAATGATTGGGATACCTGGGGGCAGTTGGTCATTTATCCCGTCGCCGAATACCAGATGCTGGGAGATTATTTCGTCGGGAAAATCGCGGCTATCCAGCAGATTCTCAATGAGCGGCCAGACCTGCACGCCATCGAAGGCCCATTAACCGTCCTGCCTGCCTGCTGTTCCGCGCAAATTCTGCACACACAGGAATCCTATCAATCTTTTGAAAATGGCAGCGGCTACCGCTTCGTGACTTATTATTCGCAGATGTCGGGCGAGCTGCATCTACAGAATTTCAGCTATCAGTTTATAGGCCTGACTGATGATGGTGCTTATCTTATCAACGCGGAATTTCGCGTCGATGTGCCAGCCTCCGCCGCGCCATTTTTCGATCAGGCGGCTTATCTGGCGGATGAAGAACCCGGCAGCGATTATCTTAAAGCCTATGCAGCCGCCTGGGCAGCTAACCTGAATGCTGTGAATCCGGCAGGCTTCTCACCCGATCTGCGAGTCCTGGATGAGGTGTTCGCTTCCCTGCGGGTAGACCCGCTTACGCTGCCCTGAGCGCTCTTTGACGCATTTCATATAAACGCCTGTTAGAATTTCGATGGGTAGACTTCTGACAGGAGATCACTATTATGTTGAGCATGTTATCACAGAACTGGTGGGTGCTGGCGCTGCGTGGCATCGCGGCGATCCTTTCGGGATCATTGTGCTGCTTGCACCCGAAATCGCTATCAGCACCTTTGTCCTGCTGTTTGGCGCTTATGCTCTCGTAGATGGCATTTTCGCCATCATCACCGCCTTCCGTAATCGCACACAGCGCAACTGGTGGGTGCATCTGCTGGAGGGCATTATCGGCGTGGTAGCCGGTCTGTTGATTCTGCTCAATCCGCTGGCCGCCAGCATCGCCCTGCCGCTGTTCGCGCTTTACATGGTGGCTTTCTGGGCGATCTTCACCGGTGTGATGGAAATCTGGGCGGCCATTGAACTGCGTAAGGAAATCGAAGGCGAATTCTGGCTTGGCCTGAGTGGGTTGCTCTCGGTGCTGTTCGGTATTTTTCTGCTGCTGAGCAACCCGGCGACGGGCATCCTCGCCCTGCTGACGATTGTGTCAATCTATGCCATCGCGTTTGGCGTGCTGATGCTTTTGCTGGCTTTTCGTTTGCGCGGAATGCAAAATCGAGAAGGGCAGCGGGTATAGTGCGTTAACCTACGCATTTCCGCCGATTTAAATGCTGTATGGATGGCTTCCTTGCTGTAGCGCTCTCAGGGCTGATATAATAAGGAGGTTACTAGCAGCGCTTGAGGGAAGGGGACCCGTTTTATGCAGGGGAACGACAGCTTCCGTCTGGTCGTCCGTCGTGGGCCGCAGCCGAATCAGACGTATGATCTGAACAAAGACATCATCACTATCGGTCGGGACATCACCAACGACATCACTATTAATGACCCGGAGGTGAGCCGCCATCACCTGCGATTCACACGCGGCGCGGGCGGTTTCACGCTGGAAGACCTGGGTTCGACCAATGGTACTTTCGTCAACGGCCAACGCCTCACCGGAGCCAAACCCTTGAGCAACGGCGATATGATTGGCCTGGGGGAGACGGTGACACTGGGTTACGAACTTGTCCGCCCAACGGCAGGGGCAACTGTTCCCGGCCCGGCGGCACAGGATCCGATACGGCAGCAGCCCCAGCCCTATCAACAACCCGCGCAGCCGCAGCAGCCCGCCGCGCCAGCGTATGATTACAGTCCGCAGGGGCCAGCTTACAACGCCGCGCCAGGGCCGCAGCAGCCCGCCGCTGGATATGATTACGATCCGTATGCAGTCCGTGAAGATGAGCCACGTAATACCATGCGCTGGGTCATCATCGGCTGTGCGGCCATCACATTATTCTGCTGCTGCGCCAGTGTGGTTGGTATCTTCCTGGTGGATACGCTCTGTCTGTGGGACAGACTGCCGATTCTGGGTGACATCATCCGCGCTATCGGCTGGAGCGTCAACTGCCCGGTGTAAAAAGCCGCGCTTCATTCTCAGCGAATCGACAGGGACGAACGGTTGATGTGTTCGCCCCTGTTTTGTGTACCTGGATTGCGGATACCCTTAACTGGCAGGTTGGCTGTCAGGTTCAATTTGCCGGGCGCGTTCCCGGCGCAGGCGGTCAGCCATCACCCGCATGACCTCAATGGCAAAAAAGGGCGTCTCCTGCACCATGAATAAAAAGCGTTCCTGGTCGATGGCGGCCACTTTGACATCGGTTTTGGCGGTACAGGTGGTACTGTGCGGTTTATCGTCTACCAGTGCCAGCTCCCCCAACAAACCACCCGGCCCAACTGTTTCCAGATAGCGGCCTGCATACGACACATCGACTTCGCCTTCCAGAACAACATAAGCCACAGTGCCAGCATCGCCTTCCTGATAAATGGTATGCCCCGCCGGGAAGCTCATCGTATTTTTCACATATTGGAACAGGTTTAAAATTGCCATTGTTTTTCCTTCGCCCGCTGGGCCGCTCTTCAACATTCCGATTGTAGCCAGCGCCGCATTGTCTCCAGTTTAACGACCTGTTAAGAAGTGTTTACACGAAAACCGGAATTGATTTTTTAGAACGTTCGTGCTATCATAGACTTCACCTCCTCAACAGAAAATAGCAGGAAAACACAAACGTGATAGAATCAGAACAAATTGAACTGGGTGTGAATTTCGCCGAGCCGGAGGACGACGCGCCAAAAGCGGCGGATAAGAAGGGTAAAAAGTCTGTGGCGAGGAAAAAAGAGAAAATCGAAGATTTGGGTGACGGCAGCTCCCCGCTGGAAGATCATGGCCGGGTAAAAGCGCTGGAAGCGACGCTGGCTGACATCACTAAACGTTTTGGCGAAGGCACGATTATCCGCCTCGGTGACGCAAACCACATGGCGGTTGAAGTCATCCCTACCGGTTCCCTGGGTGTGGATATCAGCCTTGGCGTAGGGGGAATCCCGCGCGGGCGCATCACTGAAATTTATGGGCCGGAATCGAGCGGTAAAACCACGCTCTGTCTTCACCTCATTGCCGAAGCCCAGAAACGCGGCGGTTTGTGCGCCTTTGTTGATATGGAACACGCGCTTGACCCATCTTATGCCGAGCGATTAGGCGTAAATGTTGATACGCTCTACATTTCGCAGCCGGATACGGGTGAGCAGGCGCTGGAAATCACCGAAGCGCTGGTGCGTTCCAGTGCGCTGGATGTGATCGTGGTGGACAGTGTGGCGGCGCTGGTGCCGCGTGCGGAAATTGAAGGTGAGATGGGCGATGCCTTCGTTGGTCTTCAGGCGCGTTTGATGAGCCAGGCGCTTCGTAAACTGTCGGGTGCGATCAAGCAGTCGAATGTGTCGGTCATGTTCACCAACCAGCTTCGTGAAAAAGTAGGCGTGATGTTCGGGTGCTTCAACTATTCATCGCGTGTCACATTAGCTGACGGCACACAAGAAAAAATTGGCAAAATTGTCAACCAGAAACGGGATGTTGAGGTTTTATCCTACAACATTAAAACGCGACAGTTTGAACCCCGACGCATCAAGAACTGGTTTAAGAACGGTAATGCCGATTATTTTTTGCAGTTCACGGTGGACTCTAATGAGGGTCGTGGTCGGCGTGAATTTGGTTGTACACCCAACCATTTGCTTCTGAGTGAGGATGGTTATCATCCTGCTGGTGAATTGGAAGTCGGAGATAAGCTAATCAGCCGTGTAAAGCACTACCTCACTCCGTTTCATGAGCAGGTCGTTTTGGGCTCGATTTTGGGTGATGGTTCCATGCGTTATGCAAGTGACTATAATGTCCATCTTCGTATAGGACATGGTGCAGCACAGGATGATTATTGCCTGTGGAAAGAATCTCTATTTGAGGGATTGGTTGTCTACAGCACAATGAATTCAAAAGGCGGACATAGTTTCGAGACCATTCCAATGTACGAACTGGCGAAACTGTACGAAATTGGCTATCAGGACGGCAAGAAAAACCCTGCTCCTGAGCTAATTGAGCGCTTGTCGCCGCTTGCTATAGCTATCTGGTACATGGACGATGGCACTTTTGACAAAGATAGAGAGAATCGTTGCAGTATTTGCTGCCCCGGCATTCCACTTGAAAAGCAGCAGATGCTAGTTGAGTGGTTCAACCAATACGGCATATATCCTAAACTTGATTCACGCGGGCGTATTAACTTCAGCAAAAGTGAAACGCCCAAGTTACATGAAATGATTGCTCAGTATGTCCATCCATCAATGCAGTACAAACTGATGCCAGAGTTTCGTGGTCGATTTGTACGTATCTTTTCTGACCCGTGCGAACGTGATGAGCCTGTGCCAATGCCAATCCTCGATATTCATGTCAAGCCGCATACCAAGAGTATGCAGCGTTTTGATATTGAAGTCGAAGGCAATCACTGCTATGTCGTGGACGGTGTGGTGGTGCATAATTCGCCGGAAACTACATCGGGCGGGCGAGCGCTGAAGTTCTATGCCAGTGTCCGGCTTGATATTCGCCGCTTGCAGGGTATCAAAAAGGGCGATGAAACCATTGGTAATCGCACCAAAGTGCGTGTCACCAAAAACAAGGTTGCCGCCCCTTTCAGAGAGTGCGAGTTTGATATCATGTTCTACGAACACGGTATCAGCAAGGTCGGCGAAATTATTGACCTGGGTGTGGAACTGGGAATCATTGATAAACGCGGTGCATTCTTCCGTTACAATGAAGGGCTTCTCGGCCAGGGGCGCGAAAATTCCAAGGAATTCCTGCTCAAGAATCCAGCGGTATCAGACGAAATTGAAGATGCCATTCGGGCACACTTTGGTCTGCCGCCCAGCCTTGCCCGTTAAGAGACAGTAATCTGCCACCTTTATTAAAGGGACACGACAACGAGTTGTGTCCCTTTAATTTTGTCTGATTGATCTATAATCCTGCGCCCATCGGCACTTCCGGCGGGACGATGACGCGCTCGATAGTGATTTCGGGTGTCCCTTCCGCCCTCACCATCACCGGGGCAATCACCCGCGCCTGATCGATGAAGCACAGACTTTCATCAACAGCCTCACAGTAGTAAATTGTCAGATCGCCAGTCAGCGTCGCCTCGCCTTCGGCCAATGTCACCGGCACACGCAGCGGATTTTTCGACGCGATGAGGCTGGTCACACGATTGGATTCTTCAATAGCGAGTGCCTCGCCTTGCGCTGCCCACTCCACTGTCGAAGCGATATTCGGGTTGAGTTTGTACCCTTCGGGCAGAGTAACAGTCAGGACAATTTCGCCCGACCCCGCCGCGACAGCCTGCGACTGAAGCGTGATTTCCTCACCACGCCTGCCGCCAATAACCGTCACGCGATTACCAATTTGCAGCGCTTCCGGGTTCGGAAAAGTTATGGTGCTGACCGTTCTTGCTGCCAGATCGACAATACGAACAGCGCTGTTATTGGTATCGGCCACGTACAATTTGTCAGCGGCAAAAGCCAGCCCGCCTGGTTCGTCAAAGAGCGCTTCAGAGATGCTGCCATCGAGGAAGCCATTTTCGCCGCTGCCAGTCAGGGTGGTGACTTCTTTTGTAACCGTGTCAATCACGCGGATTTTGCTGTTATAGGTATCGGCGACATAGAGTTTGCCATCATCACCGCCCACAACGGCCAGCGGGTGCTGTAAACGTGCCGTGCCGAAACCACCATCGACATCGCCAAAATCGAACAGATCATTCGTCAGCGGCCCGGCGATCAATTCAGTTTGAGCGCTGGCGAGATTGGCGGCGCGGATGCTGCTCGATTCGCTGTCCGCCCAGTAGAGCAGGTCGCCGTTCAGATACAGGCCGCTTGGCTGCGCCAGTTGTGCCGCGCCCAACCCGCCTTCCACCAGACCTTCACGCCCACTGCCGACCAGCGGCGAAACGACACCATCATCGCGTGTCAGCATCCAGATTTGATGCGTCCCGGCCATGGCAATATATAGGATACCATGATCGCCCAGCGCCAAATCCCAGGGACTCGCCAGATCAGTTTCAAGGCCGGGGCCAGCCACACCAAAATTGAAGCCGCGCCGTCCTGTCCCGGCGATAGTCGTCACGGTCCGTTCAATCAGATCGACGGCGCGCAGGGCGTGATTTTCGGTGTCGGCTATATATAGTGTACTGCCAGCCAGCGCCATACCCTGCGGCTTGCGAAAGGTCGCACCAGCGAAATCGCCATCCTCAAAACCGGTTTCGCCTGAACCGATCACGTCCAGCACTTCATAGGTTGTCAGATCAGTGATGATAATGCGGTTGTGGCTGCTGTCGGCGATAAACAGGCGGTTGCCAGCCGTATCGACCAGCAGTTTACCGGGATAAGCCAGTGTCCCGGCCGGTTGTGTTTCTGCCAGCGGCTCAACCGGCAGCGCTTCGCGGTTAATTTCTCCCAGACCGTCGAAGTAGCCAATCATACCCCCAATCACCTCATCAAAAGCCTCAAATGGGATTTCGCCGCCTTGAATGGCAAAGAGATTACCGCGAGGATCGATGACGGCGAAGGTCGGCCAGGCATTAACGCCATAGGACTGCCAGACGGCGAACTGATTGTCGTTAATAACCGGATGCTCGATGCCGTAGCGCTGCACAATCGAGCGCAGGTTGCCCGTTTCGCCTTCGTTAGCAAACTTGGCGGAGTGAACGCCAATCACAGCCAGTGCATCGCCATATTTTTCCTCTAGCTGCTTCAGCACCGGTACCATGTGAATACAGTTGATGCAGCCATATGTCCAGAAATCGAGCAGGACGACCTTGCCGCGCAGATCGGCCAGCGTCAGGGGTGCGCGGACATTCACCCAATCCAGCTCGCTGACGAACTCCGGCGCTGGAAAATCCGGGTTGCCCACAAAGGATGAATCATCCTGCGCTGCTATGCCAAAGTAGACCAAGAGGGCAAGAATGACCAGAAATGCGAATTTCAAACGCATGGAAGTACCTCAAGAATGTAAAAAGTCTCGTGTATAAAGAGATTGTAAGCCTCAAAAATGAAAATTCTGTGAAATACTCAAACAATAAACCAACTTTTGGCAAAATTAAGGCACGAAAACACAACTTGAGCGTTAGGCTGTAATGAACGGTTTAACGTATCTTCGGGGGAAGATCAATGGCGAGTGCCACCGCAGCGGGAAATAGACAAAATCCGGTTCTTGTTATCGTGGGACAGCTCTGGGACGCGGTTACTGCTCCACCAGCGTCAATTGATAACCGGCACGAGCGCCGCAGGGCGCGTCTGCTGGTTGCCCTGCTGGCTTTCCTGAATATCGCTAATATTGGTTTATTCGTCGCCTATCAATCCGCCGGATCAACCTTCGCTTCAGTCGTGCCGATCACAACTGCCGCGCTGATTGGGATGTATATCCTCAGCCGGACACCGTTCTATAAATGGGCGGCGGTGATGTCGATTGGCGTCATCACGATTACGCTGTTTTATCTGGTTTACACCGGTGACGCGCCCATCAATGTCAACTGGATATATTACCTCTTTCTGGGAATCCTCCTGGCGGGATTGTGGTTCACATCGCGGGCAGCCTGGATTGTATTCCTGCTGGATGTCGCGGGAATTGTGGTTCTGTCACTCACCACACCGACGCTGACGCCCGATCGCCTGCTCTATCCGATTGGCTATTTCATCATCAGCGCCGGGCTGTATCTGTTCTTCATGCGTCACCGCGATATTCTGGAAGATGAGCGGCAGGAAGAACTGTCAACCGCGCTGGGGCAGACACGCATCGCTAACGACGCGCTGGCGAACGCCAATATCAATCTGGAAAAAGTCAACACCGATCTCGTCAGGGCGAATGCGCTGGCGAAAGAAAACGCCCGTCTGAAAGGCGAGTTCATGTCCACCATGTCGCATGAGCTGCGGACGCCGCTCAACGCGATTATTGGCTTCACCGGCATTATGCTGGAAGGCATGGGCGGCGAAGTGGATAACGAAGCGCGGCACATGATTCAACGGATCGATGCCAACAGCCAGCGTCTGCTGACATTGATTAACGATGTGCTTGATCTGGCAAAGATTGAAGCCGGACGGCTGGAAGTGGTCACGGAGGCCATGTCCCCGCGCGAACTGGTGAGCCAGTGGCAGGCACAGATGAGCGTGCTGGCGGATAATAAAGGGCTGACTTTCGATGTCAGCGTCGCGCCAGACCTGCCGGAGATGATTAACGGCGACTCGCAGCGACTCACGCAGGTGGTCGTCAACCTGCTTTCCAATGCCTTCAAATTCACTGACAGAGGTGGTGTCAGGCTGGATGTAGAGCGCGAGGGTGACAACTGGACGATCCGTGTAACCGACAGTGGGGTGGGCATTCCACCGCACGCGATCAATTATATTTTCGACGAATTCCGCCAGCTTGATGGTTCAACCAAACGTATGTACGGTGGCACGGGGCTGGGACTAGCGATTGTCCGTAACCTGTGCCGGATGATGAGTGGCAGTGTGCGTGTGACCAGTGAGTTAGGCAAAGGCAGTGTCTTCACGGTCACGCTGCCGCTGGAAATCGCAAATGAATCGCAGGGCAAAGTTTTGGAAGCAGTTTGAGAGGAAGGACACAGCAGCCTATGGTATCCCCAATTCGACGCGACATCCTGGCCGGGTGGGACGTGCTGGTCGTGGACGACGAACCGGACAGTCTGGAAGTCGCCACACGAGTCCTGAAGCATTATGGCGCTACCGTGCATTCCGCCACCAATGGGCGCGAAGGGCTGGAAGCAGCCCGGCAGCGGCGTCCGCGCTTCATCATCAGCGATATTTCCATGCCGGTGATGGACGGCTGGGAAATGCTCTACGAACTCAAACAGGATCGTGCCACGCTCGAAATTCCGATCATCGCGCTGACAGCACATGCCATGCTGGGCGACCGGGAGCGCGGCATCGCGGCGGGTTTCCACAATTACCTGACCAAGCCCCTCACGCCATCGACCTTCATGCGTGATCTGCTGATTCTGCTGACCGATGTTCCGGCCTTCGCGGCGCAGTTGGCATAACGTAATCCAAAGTGTTATGGTTGCGCCAGGACGGGCTGGTTGTTCGTCCTGGCAGTTTTATGTGATTAATCTTACGAGGAGCGCTATGGTAAAGGACTGGCATATTCTCGTCGTCGAGGACGACCCGGACGGGCAGGAAGTCGTGGCCCGCATTCTGCGCTATCACAAAATTCCCTTTCACATCGTGTTCAACGCTGAGGATGCGCTGGAAGCCCTGAATCTGGGGCGCTATACCGGGGCTGTATTCGACCTGGCGCTGCCGGGGATGGATGGCTGGTCGCTGCTGGACGCGGTGCGGCATACACCCAGCGCGGCTGATATTCCGGTTGTCGCCATTACGGCTTATCATTCGGCGGAGCTGGCCGTTAAGGCGATTGAGGCAGGTTTTTCCGCCTATTTTCCCAAACCGCTGGATTCCACCTCATTCGTGCGTGAGCTGCAACGGGTATTTAATTAGCCGTTCCTCAATGGTTGATGACTTAAAGGGGGTGGCGCTCCGAAAGAGCCTGCCCCTTTTTGATTCCGTGCCGATCAAAAGGTTACAGATTGTTGAGGTTCTCACTATGGTCAAATAGGGTCTTGCGGAAGTCCCACTTCAGGCGGGCTACTTGACAGGCTAGAACACCGGTGCTAACCTAGTTCTAACGTTTCAATGAAGCAAGCATCATTAGAGGTTTGCATGGCGCTGGAATTCAATAAAGTAGTTGACCAGGTTCTCAAGCTGGGGCGGATGTTGGATGAGATTGACCTGAACACCGGCAACCGGCTTGATATCGCTATCGAACGCTTTGAGAATGCGCCCGACCTCGATTTCATTCACCAGCGTGTCGCCATGACCCGCCGCCCCGATGTGAGCGGCTACCGGGGTGCTGCCCCGCTGGATGCGCCCTATCACGAACCGATCAACCAGATTTTTCCCTGCCCACCGCTGCCATCCAGTGCCACCATCATCGCGGCGGACGGCTCGCAGATTTATCCCCATGAGCAGGCACCCATGCACTATTTCCTGCTCAACATTGGCTTGTTCACTTACCGGCACGGCGGGTCAAATGCCGCGCCCCAGCAGGAAAGTATCCCACAGCTTGTGTTCCACCGTGACCATGTGCATGATGCTGGCGGACGACTCCTGAGCAATCGGACGGTGGATGCCCAGCGCACGGCGCGTGAAATGGATGCGCTGGCGGCCAAAGCCTGGGAACTGCGGGGGGAAGCACGCCCGCTCATCGCCTTGTACGATAATCACCTGCTGTTCTGGGCCAACACCGATGTCACCAACAGCATTGAACTGATGCGGAAATATCATGCCGGGCTGGTGCGCCTGAATGACGCGGGAGCGATTCTGGCTGGCTATGTTGATAACCCGACTCGCAGCCGCGTTGTCATCCGCCTCCTGCACCTGCTCAGCCTGACCGACGAAGAAGTGCATACCACCGACCTCAGCACCAGCCGCGAACTGGAAGGTGTGCGCGACCTTGAGCTGTTCAACACCGTATTACAACCGGGTGAACGTTCGGCGCTGATGGTGCAGAACTCCCCCCGCAACTTAAAGTATAAACAGCGCGGTGTCAGCTATGAAATTGCCTTTTTCTACCTGAAAGTTTCCAGCGGCTACCGCGAGTCTATCGTGCGCGTTGATCTGCCGATGTGGGTAGCGCGTGATAAAGGCATGTTGGACGAGCTGCACGCCCTGCTGGTTCACCAGAGTTCGATGCAGGGGCGTAACCCGTACCCCTACGCCCTGACACGGGCCGACGAACTGGCCTATGTCAGCAGTAAGGATAAACTGAAGCTGGATGAGCTGATCGGGTTTGAACTGCGACGACGCGGGATTGACCCGCATCCGTTCTCCGCTAAGACCTGGGGCAAACAGCTTGCCCGCAGTGATAAGCGGTCACACAAAGTCTAAGAAGGTTAACAGGAGGCAGCTCTCAGTAACCAGTTAGATTACTGGAAGCGAACGGCTGACGACTGAAAACGGATGGGAAGGTAGGGTAAGCGATGGTAATGGTTGAAACTGGACAGGATACGATGGTCGGGCGGGTGCTGCGCGCCAGCACGCGCGGGTTCACCTGTGGCACACAGAGCAATAAAGTTGATAGCAAGCATGATTTTGGCGCCTTCGTCAATGCGCCGATTGCCAATGACGATTCCATTCACGTCATCGGCCTGATTTATGCAGTCGAAATTAAAGATGATTTGTTGGTGAACGAACTGGTGATGGCCGAGTCGGTGAACACCAGCATCCTCCTTGACCAGCGTGAAAACCGCATGGTTCCGCTGGAAATCAGTGTCTTGAACATCGGCTTTCGCTACGGCGATGGCTCGGATATTCACAGCCTGCCACCGCGCCCCCCGATGAGCCTGTCGATGGTCGAGTTGTGTTCGGCAGAAAATGTTTACAAGTTCACGCGCCGCCATGATTTTTTTCCGCTGGTCTTGAACGCGGCGGAAGTACCGAGCGACGACCTGCTGGCGGCTGCCATTCGTTACGCGGCCTGGGCCTACCCGCAGTCGGAGCGCTACGAGTTTCTGGTGCGCTGCGGACGGGCGATTGCGCGCCAGCTTTCGCATGACCTGAAGCGGCTGGAACATGTGCTGGCGCTGATTCGTCCCTGATTGACGCTTATTAGTCGCTGGCATGTCCATCAAATCGTATGTGGGTCGCAGACCCATTTTTGTCGTACAGCGGTAAAAGTCGCCGGAAAGCTGCATGGGAGCGGAGATGTTGTGGCGGGCTACCGGCTGAATGCGCCAGGTTGCATCCTGATAAGTCAGCCGACTAAAAACCGTGATCGTGCTGTGTCCATTCATAAAACCATTTTAGCACATTAGTTCTGATTTGGCAAGCACTGAATCGCTGGTTAAGCATCGGATGCAAAACAATCAGCCATCGATATGGTGGGACAGTATTTCGTTCCACAGCAGTGGGGTATAGGCACAGCAGCCGCAGTTTTTTACAGCCTTATGAGCGTCGGGACAGTCGTCGCAGCAGTCGCGGCAGCCTGCGGTATCACCGCTGACGGATAAAGTGCTGCTGAAGCTTCGGTAAACATCAGCAGTCGGTGTGCAGCTTGGGGTATCGCAGTTCATCTTATCCTCCGGGTACTGGCGTCTACTACCCTCTACGGATGAGACGCGCTGGTTGTTCAATTCTCTTACCCCGCCATCATCCTCCACTGGTTTTAAGTGTTGATATGCATTATAATAGCACAGAAGTTCTGAAAAAGCAAGTGAGCCTAGCATAATTATCCCCCTGCTCTGAACCCTTATGATACCACGTGGCCTGTTAAAAATGAAGGTTGAATCGGTTAAAAGTGGGAGAAAAAAGCATAATAAAGAAGGGCAGTCAGGCAAGCGATGGTGCGGGTTCAGCACTATCAGCCAAAAGGCGGATGCATCTATATTTAGACTGATCTAAAATAAATTTAGATTAGTATAAATATGGAGGCGGCTATGCTTTCGCTCGAACGAATTCTGATTGATGGAGCGCTGCTCTCAGTGGTGATGAGTATCCTCGTCTTAGTCTCATTGATCGTCAGCCCGCGCATCTGGCTGGGTGATTACCCGGAGGCCATTCGCAAACTTGCGCCGCCGCTCAACGCGGAAGAGAAGCGTATACGCGCCCTGTTCATGCTTCCCTTTCTGCTGGCGTTCATCATGATACCCTTCTTTTCCACGCGGGCTTTCGTGGACAGCTTAGGGAGCGAGGCGACTTTTCTCAGCGCATTTCTCCACACCTTCGCGTTACTCAACATCTTCAACCTGTTCGATGCGGTGGTGCTGGACTGGCTGTTCATCGGCCTGATGCATCCGAAATTCGCGCTGATTCCAGAGGCGCACGGGCAAAAAGCGATCTTGCTGGATTCACGCAAGCTGGTGTCGGATTGGCTCAAGGGCGTGCTGATCTTCTGTACCACCTTCGCCCTGGTGATCGCGGGCGCGGCGCTGGTGGTGTAGAAGGCATCCCCACTTCGCAAGGATGGGGAATGAGGCGACGGGAGACAGCGCGGGAAATAGGTGTGGGTGTAGAATTGTAGGGGCATGATGCATCATGCCCCTGCCAAACCATAACCATACGGCCCTTTTGTTGGAGAACGAGTCAAATATATGGAAAATCCGCTAGAGCTACCTGTACCCGATGATCCGATTGAGCGCGTTCATGCGTTGGCACGGGATTTAGCGTATGGGGCATTGCATAACGAATGGCAATCCGAAATAACTATGTACCAGAGTGGAAGTTGGACTCACGAACCTTGCTTTTAGCCCCTTCAGTGGGCTTGATTTCTCGCTAGCCGCATGGCTTTAGCCTGCGGCGCTAAAACTATCGACTATTGACTATCGACTAGTAACTAGCAACCAGCAACTAGCGACTAAGGAATACCATGACTTACCTCCCCCAAACGGAAAATCTGGACGACTGGTTCCCGCGTGACGGGCAGTTTGCCGACGAGCAGCCGCGTTTAGGCGTGGTCGTCGGCGGCTCGCTGAGCAAAGGGCTGGTCGTCAAGCTCGACCGCGAGCAGCCGGTAGAAGACCTGGCCGTCGGGCGCTATGTGGTGGTGCGCGTGCCAGACCCGGATAATCCGTCGATTGACCGGCTGCGCTTCTTCTGCATGTTGACCGACATCACACTCAACAACACCAATCCTTCGATTCAAAATCACCCACCCGATATGGACGACCCATTTTTGAAAGCGGTCTACATCGGCACGGCGGCCTATGGCACGATCAATGTGACACCGATGCTCTCGATTGAGGAAGACCAGCCCAAACCTGTCAAGACCATCCCCGGCCACTTCATGCCGGTTTTCAATGCCACCGTCGAGGATGTCAACGCGGTTTTTGGCAGCGAGGACGATGCCCATTTCAACATCGGCACGCCGCTCGAACTGGAAACGACGCAGATCAACCTCGACCTGAAACGGCTGGTGGAGCGCTCGGTAGGCGTCTTCGGCAAAAGCGGCACCGGCAAAAGCTTCCTGACGCGGATGCTGATGGCCGGTGTCATTAAATGGGGCAAGGCTGTCAACCTCATCTTCGATATGCACAACGATTACGGCTGGGCCGCCACCGACGAGCGCGGCACGCAGGCCAAAGGGCTGAAGCAGTTGTTCAGCAGTCAGGTCGCCATCATCACCCTCGACAGCGAATCGACCCGGCGGCGCGGCGCGAAGATGGATTTCGAGGTCAAGCTGAGCTACACCGAAATCGAGCCAGAGGACATCGCCGCCCTGCGCTCGACCATGGGCTTGTCAGATGCCATGATCGATGCCGCCTATACCCTCCGCAAGCGCTGGCATGAAGGCTGGATCAAGAAGCTGATCGAAGGCGACCCCATCGACATCGACGATGTGACGCAGAACACTAACATCGGCGAAGGCACGCTGATGGCCTTGCAGCGCCGTTTGCAGCGTTTCCAGCGCTGGGCCTTCTTGACTGAAGAGCCGGTCGGCGACAGCGTTTCCCAGATCATCAACTATCTGGTTGACCAGCAGAAACACGTCGTGCTGGAGTTCGGGCGCTACGGCAACGAACTGGAAGCCTATATCCTGGTGGCGAATTACCTGACGC
This sequence comes from uncultured Anaerolineaceae bacterium, assembly GCA_964447795.1. Taxonomy (GTDB): domain Bacteria; phylum Chloroflexota; class Anaerolineae; order Aggregatilineales; family Phototrophicaceae; genus CFX2. The sequence continues at coordinate 75,700 of CAYUTY010000008.1, read as the reverse complement.
GCCGCATCCGTGACCGCTATGTCGATATGGTGGAGCGTTCGCTGGGCGACGATGCCCAGAAGCCGCCCCAGCTCGTCATCACCATCGAGGAAGCACACAAATTTTTGCAGCCGGGCATCGCCGGACAGACCATTTTCGGCACGATTGCCCGTGAACTCCGCAAGTACAATGTGACCTTGCTGGTGGTTGACCAGCGCCCCAGCGGAATTGATGAGGAAGTCATGAGCCAGATCGGCACGCGGGTGACGGCGCTGCTGGACAATGACCGCGACATCAACGCCGTACTGACCGGCATCAATGGCGCGACCAGCCTGCGCGAGGTGCTGGCACGGCTCGATACCAAGCAGCAGGCCATCATCATGGGTCATGCCGTGCCGATGCCTGTGGTGGTCAAGACGCGCACCTATGACGAAGCCTTCTACGAGTCGATCATGCGCAGCGCCCGGCCGGTTTCGGTGGACAACGCCCGTGATAAACTCGGCAGCGGCGGCAAGGATAAACGGCGTTTGTAGGCAGATTAGCACCATGTAAGAGAAAGCAAATCTTAAGGCCATTGGCTGAACCATACAGCGCTAATGGCTGTAGAATGAAGGCAGGGGAATCAACCTGTCTTTTTGTTTTGATAATCCCCCCGAACGATGGGGGTAGTTTTATCGCCCATTACCGCATACTGATGGTAGTGTGTAGACAAAATGCAGATTTCGATAACGAGTAACGACAAAATTATGACCGACGAATTGCGGGGGCTGAACGCCGAAGTGATCCGGCTGTGCGATGCGCTGCTGGCCGAACGCGGCGAGGACGGCGGCTTTGAAATCGACATCGTGAAGATCATCCGCGAGTCATCAGAGCGCATGGCTGCGCGGATCAATGATGAAATCAGCAAACGGGATGAAGAATTCTGGCTGCACGACCTGCGTGCGCCTGCCGCATCAATGGCGTCGGCGGCCAACCTCCTGATCGACGAAATTATGCTGCTGCCGGGCGAACCCGGCCTGGAAGCGGCCCAAACCCTGCGTGCGGCGGTGCTGCGCGTGCTGGATCGAGTAGACATTGTAGCGGCAGCGATGCTGAATCAGGATGGGCAGGGGCATGATTGATGAATTGCAGACTGCGCTGGGGGAAATTACAGGCGTCTGTGAGGCGCTGCTCCACGACGGCGACCTGAGCGATAAACAGCGTGAACGCATTGAGATGATCGCCTACCATGCCCGCCTGGAACGCTTTGCCGAACCCCTCGGATGGCTGCGTGCCTTCGAGTCGCACGGCGACCACCCACCGCTTGACCAGATCGTTCACAAACTCCGTACTCCGCTGACGGTCATTGAAACAGCGGTCTATCTGCTGCAAACCTTAAATGATCGTGGCCTCGCGCCGCTCAATAATGGGCAGCAGGCTAATCTGCTCTATATTCAGACTCAGGTAAAACAGATCGAAAGCCGCGTGCGCCAGCTTCGCGATTAGCTGACCGGCAGCCGCACGCTGAAGGTTGTGCCAGCGCCGATTTCGCTGTCCAGGCTGACCGTTCCATTATGCAGCGCCACATAATCCCGCACAATTTTCAGCCCCAGGCCCAGGCCGCTGATATGGCTGACATTGCTGCCTCTATAGAGCGTGTCGAAGATACGATTTTGTTCCTCCTGTGGGATGCCAATCCCGCTGTCACTTACCTGAATCACCGCCTTATCCCCTTCCCGCAGCAGCTTAAAACCGATCGTGCTGCCCGGCGGCGAATATTTGACCGCATTCAGTAGCAAATGGCTCACAATCGGGCGGAGCAGTTGCGGGTCTGCCAGAACAGGCTGCCAGTCACCCGCCGTGCTGAAGGTAATACTGTGGGATGAGCTGATCGATGCCTGTGTTTCAGCGGAGACGGTGGCACAGAAAGCCGGTAAATCCAGGGATACCGGCTGGAACAGCAGCGGCGACTGTTCCTGTGTCAGCACCAGTTGAATATCATCCAGCATTTCGCGCAGGTGCATAAGCTGTGTCTTGATCGCCACAACACATTCATTGCGGCGTTCTGGCGAGAGACGGTCAAAATAGCGCTCCAGCAGTTCCCCCGAAGCCAGAATGATCGACAGCGGCGTGCGGAACTCGTGCGAAATAGTCGTCATCAGCCGCGATTTCAGCGTATACAGCTCGCGCTCTTTTTCCTGGGCGACGCTGCGTTTTTCCTGTTCCAGGCGCACGGCGGCGGCCATTTTTGCATCGGTGATGTCCCGCACTGTGCCAATCAGATGGGTGGGGGAGCCGTCTTCGGCGCGGGCGAACACACTCTCGCAGGCGCTCAGCCAGCGCCAGCCATTTTCTGCCGACTGCACACGAAACTCAACTTCCAGTGCTTCGCCTTCCGCCAGCGTGCCAAAACGGGCGTTGAGCGCATTGAGATGCGCCATATCCTCCGGGTGAATCAACGCCCCGAAAAGCATCATCCCGCCCGTCTTCAGTTTCTCCGGTGTATATTCTGGCAGCGACGGCAGCGCGTGGTTCATGTACGTCAGACTGCTGCTGGTCAGATCGTAAATGAAAATGGTCTCCGGCACAGTCTGGTTGATGCGCGTGGCAAAACGCTTTTTCTCATTGAGGGCATACACAGCCTGTTCACGGCGGACGATTTCCGCCTCGGCACAGCGCTTGCGTTCGCCCATCCTGCCGACCAGCACCACACAGCCTAACATCAGTGCCGACCCGAATAATCCGCCCTTATCGAACAGCTCTTCCGGCTCGGATTTGCCCTTGAGTGTGAGCAGTGCTACCTGCGCCATTAACCCGAACGCCCATGTGCCGATGCCTGACCGCAGTCCCATCATCGCCGCCACAACCAGCGCTGGCAGGCTAAAAAGGGTATTGATGCGGCTCCCATACAGCGGATAGAGCGCTGCGAACAGTGACAGACAGGCAGCCGATAGCAGCAGAATGAGGATTATCCGGGTTGTATCAACATAAAGGGTATCGTCTTGCCGTACCATACACTTTTCCATAAAAAGTCGGATAAGTTTGTAGGATGACCAATAATATTAACCAGTACGGAGAAAACTGCAAAGCAGCGGCGCGAATATTTGCTGATACAAACCCCATATCCCGAATTATGCTAGAATGAAAAACATCGGGGTTAGTAAACGGTTTATTGTAAGATCAGGGATATGAGTATCAGGAGTGTCTTTATGAAACTTAGGTTGATCGGGATTATTGTATTTTTTCTTACAGCGGTTGCGCTGCCGGGCTTGGCAGGCGCACAGGACATCGTCATACAGACCAGTGATGTCGAGGTCACAAGCGGCGGCCAGGCCTATCCCTCCTATCTGGCTGCGCCCAGCGAAGGTGGCCCTTATCCGGCTGTGATTCTGATTCACTCCTTCCGAGGGCTGGAGGAAGGCTACAAAACCATGACCGACCAGTTCGCGGCGGAAGGCTTCGTCGTGCTGGCAGTCGGCTGGCAAACCTTTGAACAAAGCCCGGCAGACGCGGTGGTACAGCAGCTTGTCACCGACAGCATTGCTTACCTGAGTGCGCGTGACGATGTTGACCCGGCTCGTATCGGCCTGACCGGTTTCTGTGCCGGTGGGCGTTACACCATGCTGCTGCTGCCCCAGGTCGAAGGACTGGCGGCGGGTGTGGCCTGGTATGGCTTCCCTTATAATCCCGGCAGCGATCAGGCTCCGGCAGACCTGATTGACACGCTTGAAGTGCCAATGCTGGTGATTCATGGGACAGAAGATCAGCCCAGCCCGATTGCCGACATCTACCGTTATGTCACCGCGCTGGACGATGCTGGTAAACAATTTGAACTCAAAGTCTACTCCGGTGAGCCGCATGGTTTCATGCTGGAAGGCAGCCAGCTTCGCACAGATGAAGTCGCCGTTGATGCCTATCAGGAAATGGTGGACTTTTTCACGCGCAAACTCGGCAGCACACCATAAATTGTCATTGAAGCACGAGTGAATGCTGTAAGGGAGGGGGTTAATCTTCCCCTACAGCCTGTCTCAGCAATAATACAGTCAGACACACCCCGCTAAAGCGGGGAGCTTGTCCGTGACGCCGGAGCGTCCGAACTTAGGGGACGACTGACTTGAGCCCCATCCTCAGCAAGAGCCTGCCTGTTGAGGATACCACGCTGGCGAATATTCTTCGCAGCGTTCAAATCGGAATGCAAGCGGTAGCCGCAGGCTTTACAGGTGAAAGCGTGTTTTTTGCGATTGGCTTTGTCACAGTACCCACAATTGGAACACGTCCGGCTGGTATTACGCGGATCGACTTCTATCACGCGAATGCCAACGTTCTCAGCCTTGTAGCTGAGAAAGGCTTGAAGCTGAGAGAACGACCAGCGGTTGATCTCGGTTCGGAACGCCTTGCCCAGTTGATTGGCGCGTTCTCGAATCCCTTCCAGCTTTTCCGTCACCATCCGGGTGCAGTCGCTGGCAATCGCAAACTGGACAATCCGCTTGCTCACCACGTGGTTGGTGTCACGCTGGAAACGCTTCTCCCGGCCAGACAGCCGTTGCAGCACCTTTTCAACCGAGCGGGTTCGGTGCTGTGCCTTCTTCTTTTGGAGCGAAGCGCGTCTTTTGGTGTAGGCCCGTCTGACCTGCTTGACGTGACCGCCGCCAAAAAAGCGTACCCGAAAACCATCCGTAATCGTGGCGATGTAATTCACGCCTTTATCCACACCCAGCACATTTCCTGCTGGCGGAGCTTCGGGCGCTTGTTGACTGACCGACTGCGACAGATACACCTTACCGCGCTTGATGTACAGCGTGCCACCGCCCAACTTCCAGTCAGCGTACCTGTCAAAGTAGCGGCCGACCTTGAACGGAATGCCTTTCCTGCGTCCGTCAAGCGTCCACAGGCTGATGCCGTTTTGCCGGTACGAAAAGTCGTAATCCAGTTGCAGCGTCATAGCAAAGCGGGTGAACACAACGGGTTTGTCCGGCGTTTGCTTCTGCGTGCGAAGAACCGCATACTTGCTGGCAACATGGCGGATGGCATTACAGGCCATCTGCGAGGACAGCCTGAACCGTGCGCGTACTTCAGCGTAGGTCAGCTTGTGCAGCCGAACATTATTCGAGATACAGCCATTTTCAAACGATACAGCGCTCACGTAGTTGCACACGTCCAGAAATTCCTGGATGGTGCGTTCCACCACATCCAGCGGCAGATCGAGTTGAATTTGGAGCGTCCGCGTCAGTTCAGTCATGTATCCCAGCATAGCATATTCTCACTGAAGTTGGAAAGGAGTTTCGCCTTCCTCCCCCGTCTGAAGGCGCGGGTCTCCGGCGAATTTTTTCTATGATGCTTCCAAACACTTAAGGTACTCAATTGTCCCTCTTTAATTTCACCACTTTTCCGATCCTCACCACGGAACGGCTGATTTTGCGCGAACTCATCCCCGCTGACGCCGAGGCCGTTTTTCGCATCCGGGGTGATTACGAAGTCACCCGTTACAACAGCGGTGCTGCCTATGAGCGTATCGACCAGGCCGCTGACCTGATCGCCGCCATTGCCCAGGGCTACCAGAACGAAATGGAACTGCGCTGGGGCATCACCTTCAGCGGCGATGATACTGTCATCGGCATGTGCGGCTTCAACTACTGGATGCGGCGGGACTATCGCGCTTCAGTGGGGTATGACCTGGCCCGTGCTTATTGGGGGCAGGGCGTCATGACCGAAGCCATGCGGGCGGTGATTGGCTTCGGCTTTGAGCGGATGAAACTCAATCGGATTGAAGCCGATGCCGACGGGCGCAATACCGCCTCCCATCGCGTGCTGGAGAAAATCGGTTTCCGCGTTGAAGGTGTGCAGCGCCAGCAGTTTTTCGAGGCGGGAGATTTTCACGATCTGGTGCTGTTCTCCCTGCTGCGGCAGGAATTTGAGAATATAACAGCAGGTCAATAAATTGCTGTAGAGTAAGACCTGCATCTTTAATAATGCGGTTTAACATGCCCGGTTTAATAGGGTTGTGGTTTGGTACGGTGACACGACCTTTTGGGTCATCCCGGCGTAAGGTAATATGGCTGCCTTTTTGTCGTGCAATATAAAATCCCGCTTTTTGCAGCGCTTTAATACAATCGCGGGCATTGACAACCGGCATTTTCGGCATTTAGACAGCCTTCAGCAGGATGGGAGATGGAACATCAGCAGGAATTTCCTCCCCGGCAGCCAGCATATCCTCAATATGCAATTCAATAGCTTCTTTGATATTCGCAAGGGCTTCCGCCTCAGTCTCGCCCTGACTGTAACAACCCGGCAGACTGGGCACTTCTACGACATAGCCCCCTGTTTCATCAGGAATGAGAATGACTTGGCGCATATCATTTCCTTTCGCTCACGCACAATTATAGACGACATTGGCTGAATGCATACCAAAAGGATGGTAGTTAGGGATGGCTGGGACAATTCTGAACATGATAACGGTGGCGCTTGGCAGCGCACTCGGTCTGCTCATCGGTCATCGGTTATCGGCAAAAATTCAGGAGTCGGTGGTGACAGGGCTGGGGCTGGTGACGCTGGTCGTCGGCATCAGCAATGCCAACGCAACCGGCAATATCATCATCCCGCTCCTGAGCGTGGCATCCGGCGTCATCATCGGTGAACTGCTGGATATTCAATCGGCATTGGAACGCTTCGGCGGCTGGTTGCAGGGGAAATTCAGCCCTCAATCCCCCTTACCTGAAGCGGCAGCATCGCCCGATAACCCGGTTCTGGATGCGCGGGCGCGTTTCATCACCGGCTTTGTGACCGCCAGCCTGGTCTTTTGCATCGGCCCGCTGACCTTTGTTGGCTCGATGATGGACGGTATGGGTGAACCTGCCGGTTTCCAGCAGCTTGCCATTAAGAGTGTGCTGGACGGTTTCGCCAGCATGGCCTTCGCTGCCAGTTTTGGCGTTGGCGTGGCCTTCAGCATCATCACGATTTTACTTTTGCAAGGTGGGCTGGCGCTGGCGGGCAGCATTTTAGGCAGTTTCATGACCACCCCCATGATCGCCGAAATGACAGCGGTAGGCGGACTTTTGCTGATTGGACTATCATTGATTCTATTGGGCATCAGGCAGCCGCGTATGGCGAACTTTTTGCCCGCCCTGCTCATCGCGCCGCTGCTGGTGGCGCTGGCAGGGGCGTTGGGAATGAACATCTACCCATTTTCGTGATTGTTTATCCTTTTCAGGAGTGGGTCATGTAATTTCCATGATAAACATAACGGCATTCATACTTATGCTAAATTTTCTGTACAAATCAACTATTATTAAAGGTGGTTGTAAGCTTTACGAACGTACTATTTGAATGTTACAATCGTGAAATGCTCACGGTTTTCCGATGAGTGTTCAAATCAGGGGATTACCTTCATGCCCATCCTGAAATTTAAAAACTACCAACTTTTCCTGGCAGTTTTATTCTGTTTGCTCATTCTCGCCCAGAGTGTTTATGCCGCTGTCACCATCCCGGATGGCACCAGCAACGCTTTCATTCAGACCAGCGGGCGGAATGCGCCGCGTGCCAATGGCGATTTCCGTACTGCCGCTACCGGCGATGACCAGCCGCACAACATCGAAATTGGTGTGGCCTGCACGCCGGGGCAAACTTACGTCTTCCAGGTATTCGATCCATCGTCAGATGCGGCGGGCAACCCGCCCGGACTCGCGCCCGATGGCACACCGCGTGTGCTGGACGAAGTCAGACCCAATGCTGGCCCTGTCCCGGATAATGCCACCTTCACCCTTTTTAGTCCTGCTGGAGCCGTGCTGGCAACGCAGACTTATCTGCCCGGCACTTTCGATCAGCTCTGGGATACCCTCTATACAGCGGTGGCGATCACGGGTACACCCGGCGTGGACTGCGGCAGCTACCGCATGGAAATCGAAGTGGGCGACGGCACTGCCGTTGTCAATAACAATAACGATGAAAATGGTTGGCGCTTCCGTCTGGCTGGCGGTGCTGCCCCACCAGCCGAAGTGTTCGACCCGCTCTTGGGGCCGGATGGCCTGTTGGGTACGGGCGACGAGTCCTGGTTAGGTCTGCGTGAAGTTTCATATCAGCATGTCGCCGCCGGGCCGCAGAACTTCTACTGGTTCATCGGCGAAGGTACGACCGACATGCAGATTCTCAACTTCGATATGGACGAGCCAGTGGGTGGTAATCCGGCAATTTACGCCAATTACCTTTCCCCCGGTGGCACGGCCATTACTGGTACGGCCTCCGGTCAGGATGGCTGGAACGACCCCCTGCCCGCCGCGCAAAATCCGCGCCCAACCTTCGCCGATATGGATCCTTTTGACATCGCTGGTGGCGATCTGGTAGGCGACGGTGCGGCTTTACCTGAACCCGGCCTGTGGCGGGCAACATTGGGCGTACAGGATGGTCAGAATCAATATTCTTTCGAAGTGCCGGGATCGCTGGTTTTCCTGACGCCGCCGCCGCTGCCGGATGTGATCATCAGCAAATTTGATGGTGTGGCAGTCGTCCAGTCACCAGGCCAGAATACCTATACCATCCGCATCGAGAACATTGGACGTGGCGCGGCTATGCCCCTTCCCGGTGGCGCTCCCGAAGTGGTTGACCAGCTCCCGCCGGGCATGACCTTTGTATCCTGCACCGTCAATGCCCCGCTGGTTGGCACCTGCGCCCCTGCTGCTGGCAACACCATTGAATTCCAGCTTGGGCCGCAGGCGGGCATCCTGGCTTACCTTCCCGGCACACTGTCCGGGCGGCAGACTTTCGGTACTATGACCGTCGTGGTAGACATCGCCCCCGGCCTGCCCAACGGCACTACCCTGATCAATACGGCGACGGTTGATTACACCGACCCCTTTGGCAACGACCACACACCTAAGAGCGCCCAGGACCCCGATATTACCGGCGTTGTCCCGGTTGCTACGCCAACCTCTGTGCCGGGCGGCGGTGGTACGCCTGCTTTCGTCGTCGCTGACCCCTTCATCACCAAAAGTGTCGAGCCACCCTTTGCCGTTCCCGGCGAAAATGTGACATGGCGCATCTTCATCAGCAACCCCGGCCCGGTGGCGATCACCAACGTCGTCGTTTCCGATAACATGCCGTCTGAAATTGAAATTCTTGGCGTCTCATCCACGGCTGGCTCGGTCAGTGTCAGCGGGCAGCGCGTGACCGTTACCATCGGTACGCTCAACCCCGGCCAGACGGTGACGGTGACGATCAATGCGCGCGTGCGGCCTAATGTTCAGCTTCCCTTCATCATCACCAATCTGGCGAACCTTACAGGGGACGGGGTAAACAAGGACGCCAGCGCTGACCTGTTGGGCGCTTCACGGCTCCCTGCTACCGGCGAGTCACCCTGGAGTGCGGCGCGGCTGCCGCTGCTGGCGCTCGGTGCGCTTGGTCTGGGTGTCGTCGGTTACGGTCTGCTGCGGCGGCGCAAAACCAGTAGTTAGCTTCTACCTGATAGGGACGGATTTTAAACCCTTCCCTATCCCATTCATCTGATACAATAGCCCTATCGCGCAGGCAAGTGATAGGGCTATTTGATTTGAGCGGCGAAACATTTGAAGTCACGCTGGATACGATGGCGCACGGCGGTAGTGCCCTCGGCAGAGCCGGTGGTCGCACCATTTTCGTGCCCTATACCATCCCCGGCGAACGAGTCTCAGCCCATATTGTCAATGACCGGGGGCGCGTCGCCTTTGCCGAAGGCGTGACGCTGCTTGATGCCTCCGCTGACCGTGTGCTGCCGCACTGCCCCCACTTCGGCCCTGGCAGATGTGGCCGCTGCACCTGGCAGCACATCGATTATCCGGCACAGTTATTGCTCAAGCAGGATGTGTTGGGCGACCAGATGGAGCGCGTGGGCGGTTTCCGTGATCCTGAAATCAGGCCGCTGATCCCCAGCCCGGCGCAGTGGAGCTATAACTATCACATGACGCTGCTGCGGGCGGGTGATGGACGCTTCGGTTTCCCGGCGGCGAGCCATCATGGCGCATTCCCCATCGAAGAATGTCACATCCTCCACCCGGAACTGCTGGCGCTGTTCCACGAAATCAACCTCGATGGTATCGGTGGCATCGAAAAGCTGAAACTGCAAATCGGCAGCGACGGCGCGAAAATGCTGATTTTGACCATGCACAATGACGAAGCGCCCGAACTCGAAGTTGAAATCCCGGCCAGTATCAACATGCTGCTGGACGACGCCGAGCCGGTCAACCTCATTGGCGAAACCCACACCCGCTATACAGTTGGCGGGCGGCAGTTCCGCGTCACCGCTGGCGGCTATTTCCGCCCCAATATCGCCCAGTTGGATAACCTCGTTGCCGAAGTCACGCACGCGCTGGCGCTGACCGGGCGCGAAAATGTGCTGGATTTATATGCCGGAGTCGGCCTTTTCAGCGCCTTCATCGCCCCCCACGCCAGATTAGTGACCATGATCGAAAGTTTCCCGCCCGGCGCGACCGATGCTGAGGTGAATCTGGCCGATTTTGATAATGTGGACATCATCGAAGGCGGCGTCGAGGATGTGCTGCCAGAACTCGATGAGCGCTATCAGGCCGCCGTCATCGACCCATCACCCTCCGGCCTGAGCGGGGATGCGCTCGATTCGCTGGTCGAAATCGCCCCGGCGCGGTTGGTCTATGTCAGCAGCGACCCGGCCATTTTAGCCCGCGATGGCAAACGGCTGGCGGCCAAAGGGTATAAACTGGCTTACGTTCAGCCCATCGACCTCTCGCCCCAGACTCACTATATCGACTCAGTTGCCCTGTTCACCCGCTGAGATTGCCCTCTAGCCATTCCAGGTCAGCTATGACGAGCGGGTAGGTCTGTTCAAAATCCTCGTGCCAGCCGCCATCCACAGACATCGTCAGCCAGTCGAGATTGAGCAGCATCCGGTACAGTGTGGAACGTTCATCATGCTGTGGGGGCAGGGCGCGGCGGCTCTGGTAGCCCGCATAAAAAGCCGCTCGGCTGCCGTGGCAGTCACGCTCCAACTGGTTCGCCACGCGGAAATCCCAGGCCGGGTCGCCGCCAATCGCCCACTCAAAATCGACTACGCCGCTGATGACGCCGTTTTCCTGCAAAATATTGTTGAAATGGTAATCGCCCATCACGAACGTCCCGCGCGTCACCGTGTCGAATAAGGGCTGAAACTGGGTGATAACAATCCCCATCCGCTCATAAATATCCTGCGTGATCGCGCCGTTGCCGATCCCCTGCCCGCCGTAATCCTCGAAAAACGCCGTTACAAAATCGCTCCATTTCGCTTTACTGTTTCCGGCCATGATCTCGAACAGGTAGCCGAAACCGTCCACCGTCAGACCGTGCATCGTCGCCAGATATTGCCCCGCCCTATAAGCCATCTGCCGCCGCTGCTCATCGCTAAGCCTCGGCCATGCCCTGCCTACCATCGTGCCGGGAATTTTTGTCAGAATCAGGTAATCCACCGGCGCGAGACTTTTCGATGAATCGAGCGTGATAACTTCCGGCACGGGGACATCCGTCGGGCGCAGCGCCTCGTAAGCCCACTTTTCCCCGGCATAGCGGCAGATTCCGCCCCAGTCGTCCAGCAGGTCAAACCGAATCACATGGCTGTCGTTCACAATCGAGCAGTCATTGACCATCCCGCCCGACGGCTTGTTGATGCTGTGAACCGCGCCTAATCCCTGCGCCGCCCAGATTTGCTCAATGATTTCGCGGCCAAATCGCTCATTATTCATGTTGATGCTGCCTGGCGTTATTCCCCTTCTCTGTGAACGGGGAATGGGCTTCAGTATCCTCATCATGGCAGTGATGGTCGTCCACGAAAAATACCACCTGCTTGCCATCCTGCCACGTCGCCAGTTGCCCGCCATATAATGTCGCCAGCACCTCCGGCTGGTAAACACTTTCTGGCGGCCCATAGGCGATCATCGTTCGCCGCAGTGCCAGTACCCGCTCAAATCGGTTGAAAGCCAGTCCCAGATCGTGCGTCGAGAGCATGATCGTCATGCCGTCGCGGTTGAGCGAGTCCAATACCTCCATCAACCCCGCTTGCGCGCTCGAATCAACCCCGCTGAACGGTTCGTCCAGCACCAGCGCCCGCGCCTCCTGTGCCAGCGCCCGTGCGATGAAGACTCGCCGCCGCTGACCGCCGCTCAGTTCGCCAATCTGCCGTCCCGCGAATGCGCTCATGCCGACTCGCTCCAGCGCCGACCCCACCGCCGCCCACTCGTCGCGTCCCGCCCGCCGCAGCCAGCCGACTTTGCGCGTCCGCCCCATCATCACCACTTCCCGCGCTGTCGCCGGAAAATCCCAATCGACTCCTTCATGCTGCGGCACATAACCCAGCGCATAGGGCGAATCCAGATTCAGGCGCAGCGTCCCCGCCAACGGCGGCAGCAGGCCCATGATTGCCTTGATAAGCGTTGATTTTCCCGCGCCATTCGGCCCGATCACCGCTACCCGTTCCCCGGCCTGCACGCTGAAGGTCACGCCTTCCAGCGCCAGTTCCCGGTCATATCCCACGCTCAGATTTTCCGCAGCGATCACCGGAATTGAATCGGATTTGAGGCTATGAGCAGTCGATTTTGTTTGTGTTACCATATTAACTGGCACTTAATTATGTTTCCCCCAACCAGAATGCATCTGGCAGTTCGTCATGAAAATCATCGCTTATCCAGGCACGACCCAAATGCTCGTGCAAACCGATAACCCGCTCTTTACGCGGCACTTTCGGTTGAACCTCCGTGAACTGAATCCGGCTCTCCACAATGGAGTCGTACAGCCGCTTGATCTCGTCCGGCGATAATTCATCGACTGTCTGAAACAGCGCTTCTAAATCGGCCATCTCGCCTTCTCCACTGTCTTTCTTCCCTCATTATAACGCAGGGCGGAATACTTCAGATATTGTTGATTTCCCCATTTGCGCGCCCCGCTGCCCTTGCAACTCTGACATTTATCACCCAATTCTCCCCTCAAAATCGAAACAAATGTTATGACAAATGTTTCACACCTCCCCTCATTTCCCTGCTAAACTGTCTATATGGATTCTCTGTGTCCTCTGTGCCTCTGTGGTGAAATCTTTGTCTACCGACTATCGGCTAGCGACTTTGTAATGATAAAAATGCCTGATTCTCATTTTCACCATTTTCACCATTTCACCGCCACCGCCGCCATCAGTCAGCCGGAAATGGCGGCAGAACACCAAAAAAACAGATCACTGCCACCGCCGCCGCCGCCGCCACAACCCGGTCGCTACAAAGGAAATAACGTTTGCAGATCGCCCGTATTTTCAACCGCCCAGCCTTCCGCCCCATCCGGCGTTTGCACCCGCCACCAGGTCAATCCCTCAGCCGGGTGCGGCCCGTCCAGCAGCGTCAGCCGTGTCTCATCCTTAATGTGCAGCAGAATCGTCGCCTTCCGGCTCGGCGCGCCCCGCAGATACAGAATTTCGCCGTCAATCGTCTGTACCTTCACCATCATCCCCACCCGGAAAATCGGTTCAGCCGGAGGCAGAAAGGTAGGCAGGATAACAGCCGTCTCGGCTGGCGTGTCGTACACCGGCTCAGCCAACTGCGCCCAGGGTTGGTATGGCCCCAGCGGCGCGTCATACCCCACCCACTCAATATGCAGACCGTCGCGCACAATAGCCGGAATTTGTCCCACCTCCGGCAGCCAGATGATGCGCTCTTCGCTCAGACTTTCCCGTGTATTGACTTCCATCAGCGCCGGGACCATCATCGCCTTTGCCGCGCCCGGCATCGTCACCGACGCTGTATAAATGAATCCGTCGGGCGTCCCTTCCAGGCTCGTAATCGACATGCGGTTGACGATGGATTGCAGATTGCGTTCAGCCGCCTGCCTTCCGTCCCGCTCGATCAGCAGCCAGTGAGTGCCATTGGGGTAAGATTGCTGATTGAGGATACGCTCGCCGTTCTGGACGAAATGTAAATCAGCGCTGGGCTGCGTGATGGAGAAGAAAGGATAACGAGCGTGTTTGATCGGGTCATAGATCACCAGATGGTGATAAAAGCGCCCATCGTGTGACCCCAGCATAACGGCATCACCAGTCGGCAGAAACACAGCGCTGTACAGCTTTGAATCAGCCCCGTTTTCCTCTGCTTCATCTGTCTGCTGAATGATGTTGGTTTGGGTATGGTAGACAACAGTCTGCGGTGCATGTCCATCCAGTGTCAGCAGCCGGTAAAAAACCTGTGTGCCGTCTGCGGAAAAGACAGGCGATGCGGTTGGATCCCAGGCATAATTTTCCACCAGCGGCAGTTCCACTTCCCGCCGTGTATTCCCCTCCGAATCGACCAGCACCAGCGTCCGCCCGAAGCGCAGCCACGCTGTCCAGTTCGATTCCTGAGAGCGGGCAGGCGCCCCGCACGCCGGAATCACCACAACCGCCAGCAACATCAACCACCAGCGCAGCATCACCAATCTCCGGGATACATCATCGCAGATCGCAAAATGTCTTTCCCAGAATCGATTTTCGGGCGCAGCTTCATTTCGCGCGGTCTATTGCCCGGCGGGTTTGAGTCGGCTTGAGCCGACTTCCCGCCGGAACCGGTAGCCGGACGTTTGAACGTCTGGCGGCCTAAGCGCGAGAATCAGACCGGTGAAAAGACATTTATCTCTACACTGTACCCCGCCTGACCGTCATGTTTCCCGACGGATGCTCTACGGTTGGCGCACGACTCTCACCCCGGCAGCAGGGTTTGCAGGCGGCCACCGGCATCATTCGGGACGGATTCCACCGCCCACCCTTCGACACCACCGCCCAGTCGCAGCTTCCACCAGGTGAAACCGTCGGCGCTGCGCGGCCCATCGCTGATGCTCACCCGTGTGCCGTTATCGAGCTTAATCACAATTTCAAAGCCTATGCCGGGGCCGGAGCGCACATTCAACTGGTCGCCATCAGTTGTGCTGACCGTCGCCAGACCACCAACAGTCAATGCCCGAAACAGAACCGGCGTGGCCGGGGCGATGTCCAGCGGCGAAACAGCCTGCGGCGTCAAAAGCGGCTGGCCGCCCGCCGGGGCAATTCCCGGCGCGACACCCGGCGCGTACACGGCGTCAGCCAGTTTCGTCCAGGGAACATAGGCCGACTGCGCCCGGACAGCCGTATCCACCACGTAAATGATAAGCGGCCTGCTGCCTGCTGTCCCTGTCCACACCGGGATACCTGCGTCCAGTCCATCGCGGCTGTTGACGAACACCAGCGCCGTCGCGCCCTGGCTGAAAGCGGTGGTAGTATAGATGAAACCGTCGCCCACGCCGCGCACATCATCAATCTGCACTGCCGAGGGCAGCGGCCCGACCAGCACTCCATCGCGCCCGGCCACCAGCCATTGATAGGTATCCTGATTGGTCGTCGAATCGACCAGCACCAGCTCGCCGTTCTGGATGAAACGCGGCGAAAACAGGGTTGCATCCGGCGCATTGAAGAACGGGAATCGCCCGCCCGTCAGGGGATCGAAAACCTGAAGTGAGTTAGCCTGAAAGAAGGTGAATGCTTCTGGCTCGTCGGGCAGGCGATCATCAGGAAGCGTCATGACCACTTCGCCCGTAAGCGGGAAGGTGTCGGCATCCAGACCGGGATAAGTCAGATTTTTGGTCAGCGTATTGCTGTCGATATTCCAGTTGTAGCTGCTGTATTCGGAAGCGCCTTCTGTGCCGGACTGTACCATCGTGAAGACAATTTCGCGCCCGCTGAAACGGCGAATCACCGGCGTCAGGCCAAAGCCGCCTTCCAGCCCCAGCACCGCCACCAGCGGGTCATCCCCCCGCAGGATATGCGTCACCGTGCCGGTCTGCACATCGAGGACGACCACTGCCCAGCCACCGCCCTCCAGGCTGTACCCGAAGGCCAGCGCTGTCTGGTCGTCACTGAAAACCGTCCAGTCGGCCACAAATTCAAAACTGTCGGAAAAGGTTAGCGGCAAATTGTAAGCAGCGGCGAGCTGCCCCTTGCGCGAAAGCGTCAGCGCCCCCTGAAATGTTTGGCTGTTATAGGCCACATAGGCGGTGAGGGCTGCATCGCGGCTGACAGCGGCGCGGC
Organism: uncultured Anaerolineaceae bacterium; assembly: GCA_964447795.1. Taxonomy (GTDB): domain Bacteria; phylum Chloroflexota; class Anaerolineae; order Aggregatilineales; family Phototrophicaceae; genus CFX2. The sequence continues at coordinate 59,703 of CAYUTY010000008.1, read as the reverse complement.
GCGGATAGCTGTCAAAACCAGTGGGCAGCGGCAGCGTAAAAGTTTCAGTGACCGTGCCGTTTGAATCGACAACCGTCACGCTGCCGGTTTCGCCATCGTAAAGCCAGGCAAGCCATGCCGCTTCCTGCGCGGCCAGCGGCAGCACCATTCCCATCACAACCAGCACAGCAATCAGCAGGCGCTTACACATCATGTTACTCCTGAACGCGACCATGTCCGCGCCTAGAATAACACAGATTAGTTAACGTCAGGATAGATTGAAAGCAGCCTGACAGCCGAACTCATGCATCTGGCGGCGGCGTAAGCGCAGACATCAGCGGGCGGCGGGTGGCCCGTTCCTCGGTGCTGCTGAGTTCGAGATAAGACAGGCTGGCACGCATGAAATCCACTTCATCCATTTCCAGCGTCATGGAGGGCGGATTACGGAGGGCGCGCAGGCGAGGCAGAATTTCGGCGTAGTTCAGAACCCCATGTGATAACCCCATGTGAATATCAATTTTGCCGTCATTGTTGTTGATATGGGCGTGGAGAAGGAGCGGTTCGAGCGCGGTCAGCCAGTCGTCAAACGGTACTTCGCCAAAGAGATGGGCATGGCCGACATCCAGGCAGCAGCCGAGGTTAGGGTGCGCCCCCTCCTTGACGACATCGCCAATGATGTTCGGATCAAATTCCCACATATTTTCTATAGCGACAGTCACACCGTAGTAACGCGCATAATCGGCCAGCGGAGCCCAGAAGTAGACATTGCGATTGTGCCACGACAGCCGGTATTCGATGGTGTGGATAGCGGCGATAAAATTGGCATGAAACACAATTAGTTCGACACCCAGTTCGGCAGCAATGCGGATGGCGTGCTGGTAACGTTCCACACACACCTGATTGATGCGCCGGTCAGGGCTGCCGGGAGCCATATCCATAAACGGCCCATGCATGGTTATCATGCCCGGTATATTTCGCAGCAGGCGGCGGTAGTCTCCGATCATCTTTTTCCAGTCCCCATCTAGCACATCGGGGAAGGCAAAGGCCATCATCTCGATACCCAGGCCATATTCCTCGGCCAGTCGGATGCAGCTTTCAATGTTACGGTGGCTCGCACTCAGTAAAACCCGGTCAGCCAACTCAGACTCCTCAAAGTTATGTTTTAACAGTTTACAACAGGTTTTAACCACATATCAATGAGGGGGTAGTGCCTGTTTACAAATTATTTATATTTGCGTTTACGTTCAGTCTACAGGTGGTAAGAGCAGGGTTTGAGCGGCGTCTAGTTACAGATCAACACTCTACACTTTTCATTTCTCGGCACAAACAAGGTAGCATGATTGAATAATTTTTCGCATGATGCTGATGTCTCAAAAAGGGAATTTTGATGGAAAAAACCGAAAACATCTCAGAAAACCGCGTCATTGTAGCGGCGATTCTGGCTTCCAGTATGGCGTTCATTGACAGCAGTGCGCTGAACGTGGCGCTGCCGGTCTTACAAACTGATCTGAATATGAATGGGTCGCAGCTTTTGTGGGTCGTCAACGCCTATGCGCTGTTCCTGTCTGCCCTGATTCTGGTTGGCGGGTCGTTAGGAGATCGTTACGGGCGCAAGCGCATGTTCATGATCGGCATTGGCATTTTTGCGGCAGCCTCGCTGGCCTGCGGCCTCGCGCCGGATGCTAACCTGCTCATCATCGCGCGGGCAGCGCAGGGCGTCGGTGGGGCGCTCATGGTTCCGGGGAGTCTGGCGCTCATCACAGCCTCGGTGGCAGAGGAACGGCGTGGGGCAGCTATCGGCACCTGGTCAATGTTCAGCACCCTGACGACTTTAGGCGCTCCTGCGTTGGGTGGCTGGCTGGCGGCCCGGGGGTTATGGCGTTTTGTCTTTTTCATCAACCTGCCGCTGGCAGCACTGGCGCTCTATATTCTGATGCGTGGCGTGCCGGAAAGCCGCGATGAATCAGCCCCATCACGGCTGGATTATACCGGTGCATTGCTGGTGACACTGGGATTAGCCGGGCTGACTTATGGATTCATTGAAGCGCCCAACCTCGGCTGGGGCAGTCCGATCATTCTTGTTTCGCTGCTGGGTGGTCTGGCAGCACTGGTATTATTCATCGTTGTCGAGGCGCGCAGCGATCATCCGATGGTGCCGCTGCGCCTGTTCCGTTCCCGCACCTTCAGCGGCACAAATGCGCTAACCCTTTTCCTGTACGCGGCCTTAAGCGCTCTGCCATTTTTCAACGCGCTCAATCTGGTGCAGATTCAGGGCTATCCGCCGGATGTGGCCGGGCTGACATTCCTGCCCTTCAGCATTCTGCTGGCGCTGCTTTCGCGGCGGATGGGACGCCTCGCTGACCGTCTGGGGGCGCGTCCGCTGCTGACCGTAGGGCCATTGATTGCCGGGTTTGGTTTTCTGATGTTCGCCTTCGCCGGACAGACGAGCGGCCCGGACTCATACTGGACGACCTTTTTCCCGGCTATCCTCGTCCTGGGTGTAGGCATGGGTATCACTGTCGCGCCGTTGACCACTGCTGTGATGAATGCTGCCCCGGCGGAGAGCAGCGGTACTGCCAGCGGCATCAATAATGCAGTCGCACGAACGGCGGGTGTGCTGGCAATTGCCATCCTCGGCGCGCTGGCACTGACGACATTCAACAGCTTTACCGAGGCTAAACTGGCTAGTGATGTGCAGTTCAGCCAATCCCAGTGGAATGACCTGCGGGCCGAAGTCAACAAACTGGCTGCTGCCGAGGTGCCAGCCAGTATCCCGGCGGCGGATGCTCCACGTGTGGCAGCGGCGCTTAAATCCGGCTATATCGACACATTTAACCTGATGGCGATTATCAGCGCGCTGCTGGCCTGGATCAGCGCGGCGATGGCCTTCCTGCTGGTGGAGCGCCGTAAATCGATAGCTGAATCCTGAGAAATTCCAAGCTTTCTGTAGTTTTATGTAGATTTCTGCTGATTTCCAGCTAGAATAACCCGGCATACATCTCTCTCTAACCGTCGTTAAAGGCGGACTTAGAAAGGATCAAGTGTGCCGACTATCCAACCTGTCGGTGTGCTGGTGGCCGCCCTCGGAACACCAGATGCGCCGACTGCCGAAGCGCTGCGTCCCTATCTGCGCGAATTTCTCTCCGATACGCGGGTTATCGACATCAATCCGCTGCTGTGGCAGCCGCTGTTGCGCCTGGTAATCTTGCGCCGGCGTCCGGCGCGTTCCGCCCGGCTTTACCGGCGCATCTGGATGGATGAAGGCTCGCCGCTGCTGGTTTATTCGCGAGCACAGGCAGCCGGATTGCAGGCGCGATTGGGCGGAAGCTGCCGTGTCAAACTGGGAATGCGCTACGGCAATCCCAGCATCGCATCAGCCATGCGCGAATTTGCCGCTGAGGGCATTGAACGGATTATCGTAGTGCCGATGTTCCCGCAGTTTTCCGCCAGCACCACCGGTTCGATTTACGATGGTGTGAACCAGGCGGCTTACGGAAAAAGCGGCGGCTTACGCTTTGGCCGCAAACGGGCGATGCCGACGCTGCGTTTTGTCCCACCTTATTACGACCATCCAGCTTATATCGACGCTCTCAAAATTACGCTGGAAGAAGCAACTGACCGGGCAGGCATACCGGATAAATATCTGTTTTCGTTTCACGGCATCCCCCAGCGTTATGTTGACGAAGGCGATCCATACCGCGCCCATTGTGAGACAACGGCTGACCTGCTGGCGACGGCGCTGCGTCTGCGCCCGGAACAGTGGACAGTGGCTTTTCAGTCGCAGTTTGGGCGCGAACCCTGGCTGCAACCCTACACGGAAGATGTGCTGAAAAACCTGGGAGGTGAAGGGGTTCAGTCATTGATCGTCGCCTGCCCCGGCTTCACAGCAGACTGCCTGGAAACACTTGATGAAATCGGCAATGAAGGGCATGAACAATTCGCAGCAGGCGGCGGTGAACAGTTCGCACTCGCGCCGTGCCTGAACGACCATCCGGCCTGGCTGGACGCGCTGGCAATTATCACCCGTGAAGAAGCGGCGGGCTGGATGCAGGACGACTCCCGCGCTCCGGCATGGGCAGCCGTTAAGTGAAGTAAGCAGGCTGGCGTTAACCTACGCCGTTGGCCGGGATTGCTTCCAGCGGGCGAATCCGCCAGGCAACCGGCCCCCACAGCAGCGAAAATTCCTCGTTGACTTCCACCCGCGTTACGGCGTCGTCGCTGACGATGCTCAAAGACGAATCGTAGGCATTTTCTGCCGAGTCGTAAGGGATGAAAGCGACAGCTTCACCATCCGGCGCGACACTCATTTTATTGAGGGGGAGACGCCCCATATTGACCGGCTCACCGAGCATCTGCCCGGCTTCATCGACAATCTGATAGATGCTGCCATCCTGCGTAGCGACCAGCGCCAGTGCCAGCGCGTCCGGCGCTTTCAGGCAGTAGAGTTCCGGCACGCCTGGGGCTGGCTGAATCTCGCCTGTCAATGGATCGAATAAATCCCATTCGCCGCTGCTGTACCCTGCGCCGATGTATTCTTTATCTTCATAGGTCAGCAGCACAAAAATTGTCAGAAAACGCTCCGCCGACTGTGAAACGGATATTTCGTTCAGCAGTTTGCCCATTGTATCGTAAACCAGGAAGGTATCGGCAATCATTAGGTTTTCGTCCTGGGTAGTGCTTCGCAGGACAAGTCCTGCCTGTCCCCACCAGACCTGTAATGGGGTTAGTGCATCGACCTGCGGCGGCAGATCGGTAACGACCGGTGTGCGTGTTCCTCTGGCTAAGTCATAGATGATGAGAGTCTGGCTGGCGCTGTCTGGATAGGTGTATTCTGTCCAGGCGATGCGCTGTCCACCCGGCTCCCAGGCAGGCTGGCCGCGCACAATAGCGTTGGTTGACTCAATCAGGGGATTAGCCAGCGAGCCTGTCAGCATGAACATGGCATCAGCGGGCTGGTCGGCCACGATGCTTTCCTGCCCACTGGTGATGTCATAAACACGAATGTCGCCGGGGAGTTCCACACTCCCGATACCGCCGGTTCCCGCCACTGCCGCTGCCGCCAGCTCCGACCAGGCCATATAAGCCAGGCGTGTGCCATCCGGGGACATGACCGGCTCCTGATTGTAGCCGTAAAATGTCACCTGTTTCATGTCGCTGCCCGGCCCATTCCACGCCCATAAATCGCCCTCGTTGAGGACGATTATCGGCGAACCTTCATCCTGTGCCGCGACCAGACCAGATAGGAGCAGCAGTATCAGTGACAGTACAATTCTTAACATCAGCTCACCTGACCGTTATGAATATCGGTATTTCATGCTCAGAGCAGAACAATTCCCATTCCTACAGTATCACAAAAACGCCTAACCGGATTCCTGAAACCCTGACAGACGAGAATAGAGAACGGAGCAGCGTCTCCACCTTCTGAAACTCTAAGGGGCAATTTCAGTTTCTAAAACACTCAGGCGTTACGCAGTTCAGATCATTCTCGCCTGGACAAGGGGTTTAAACCCCTCGTTTCTCCGCTCAACTGCGTAACGTCTAACACTAAAACTTTACGACAACTTTACCACTGCTTTTGCCGCTGTGCAGATAATCCACTGCATCTGCTACCTGTTCCACCCCTCGGAATTCAACAGGGTCAACGGCTGCCTGAAGTTTGCCATCGCGGTACAGCCCTAACAGCGTTTCCATGTGGGCGGGAACCTGTTTGATGAAGTGCAGCAGGAACATGCTTCGCAGCGAGGCGGACTTCCCCAGCAGTTTGTAATAGATGCGGGTGTCGCTCACGACTTCCGGCTCGGACAGATACTCGGTGATGTAGCCGATGATAACCAGCCGCCCGCGAATCGCCAGATGATCGACACAGGTATCGAACATTGCCCGGCCAACCGACTCATATACCAGATCAACCCCGCGCGAGTATTCCGCTGACAGGACTTCGCCTAAATCTTCCTCTTTGTAGTTGACCACGCGATCACAGCCCAGGCGTGACAGCAATTCACGTTTATCATCCGAACTGCATGTGCCGATGACGTGGTTGCCTGCCAGCTTCGCTAACTGGACGGCGAACTGCCCTGTTCCGCCTGCTGCGGCTGTCACCAGCACGGTTTCGCCGGTCTTCATATCGCCCACCCCCAGGCCAAGTGAGGCTGTCACACCGCTGAGGACGAGGCTGAGGATTTCCGGCGACGATTCCGGCACGGGAATAGCATAGCGAGAGCGGCAGGTATAATACTCGGTGTAACCGCCGAGGCCAGTGGTCACGGCCAGATCGCCCGGTTTGAACTCTGTCACCCGCTCGCCGACAGCCAGCACCTCGCCGACAATTTCCGCGCCCAGGTCAATCGGTGGTTGTGCGCCCGGCGTATAATTCCCGGCGCTGATGTTCACATCGGTGGCATTGACACCCGCATAATGGGTCTTGAGCAGAATTTCATTTGGGCCGGGCTGCTGAAGCGAAGTTTCGATAATCTGCGCGGCTTCGCGGAAATTTTTATCAAAGCGCTGGGCCACGACTTTTTTATAGGTTGCTGGAAACATGCTTTATCCTTCAATAATTTAAATAAACACTGCTGATTATAACCATTCAGGCAGGGAAGTGATGCGATCAGTCGGTGTTCAGCGTACAGCGTTTCCAGCTACCAGACAAAGGCTGGCGGCCTGTAGCAGTCAGCAGCGATTATTCTGTGGGCGACTGCCGCAGCTTCGAGATGGCGGCGGCGGCGGTGGCGGTGATAAGTTTTTGAACATTTACCGCCGCCAACACGCGAGCGTATTGCAGCGGTGGCAATGATGGCGAATATGGCAGCGGGTCTGCCGCCGCCATGTTTGCCATGCAGCGCCCTCTCGACAATCGTTTTGAGGGAGATTTTTTGTTCAAAACCCACTTTTTTACCTGCCACGTTTGCCATTAATTCTGCCATCACATCCATCAAAAGCTACCCACTAACGGCAAATTTCGGACAGGGCATGATGCATCACGCCCCTACGAAACCCAAGCCGCACAAAGTTATAAGTCCCAGTTTAGCAGAGAAAGGGTGCGGCGGGTGAAACATTTGTCATGACATTTGTTTCGATTTTGAGGGGGAAATGCAGGACTGAGTTGAACAGGGATGAGTTCAAAGTAGAGAGTTCAGCATAAAAACGGGTGCAAGGTGAAATTCTGAAAGGCGTTGGCAAAATTATCGCGTGGTTTTCAGTAGGAGCGGGTTTCAAACCCGCTCCTACGGGGTACTTTAGCTGGTGGTGACGCGCTCGGCCAGCCAATCGCCGATGGTCGGCAGCAGATCAGGCGTGAAGATCGGGTCGAGCAGGGCGTATTCATCCAGCCCGCCGGTTTCCGCCTGCTGAAACAGGTGATTGGCGTCGGGCAGCGTCACGATGGTGAAGTCTTCGTTACCAGCATCGGTCAGCAGCGTTTCCAGCACTGAGACATTTTGTTGGGGATCAACCTGAATGTCCTTACCGCCGAAGATCGCCAGTACCGGCACAGTCACATTAGCCCAGTCCGGCGCGGGATCGTATTCCAGGAAGGAGCGGAACCAATTGTTGAAGTAACCGCCCACCTGCTGCATGACGACCTGCTGGGTATAGGTATCAAGATCGCCGAGCGCTGCCTGTTCGTCGGGCGTCATCAGCGCGTGTTGAGCAGCGGTTAATTCGGCAATAACGGCTTCGAATTGTTCCTGATCGTCAGCGCGGACGGCTTCCCACATACGCGGCAGCGCTTCAAGCTGGGCGTCAATCGCTTCCTGCGGCGCGCCAGCCCGTTCCAAAATCAGTTGGTTCTGCAATTCCAGCACTTCCAGTCCATTGGCACCCGGCGCGGCCAGGGCGATGACGAAAGCAACATCGTCGCGGGTCGCGGCCAGACGGGCGATGTTATAGCCGCCCTCGCTGTGACCGAGGACTCCAACCTGCGCGGGGTCGATATCTTCACGCGCCATCAGGAAATCGAGGCCAGCCGAAGCATCCGCCGTGAAATCGTCGATGGTTGATTCGCCCCAGGAGCCTGTGGATTGGGCTGTACCGCGATCATCATAGCGCAGGACGGCGATACCCTGGCGAGTCAGATAATCGGCGATCAGGCGGAAAGGCCGGAAACCGAAAATCGTCTCGTCACGATCCTGCGGGCCGCTGCCGGTGATGAGCAGGACAGCCGGGAATGAGCCTTCGCCTTCGGGCAGGGTGAGCGTCCCGGCGAGGGTGACATCACCATTTTCAAAGGTCACTTCTTCTTCAACATAGGGGACGGGTTCAGCGGTGGTTTCCAAAGGCGCGAGGGCATCCAGCGCGGGAACAAAAACCTGTTCGCGCAGAGCGTCGAATGCTTCCGGCGAGGTCTGGAGATAAACGGTGTAGCTCGTGCCATCGACTTCAGCTACGGCGAATTCGACGGCGATGTTCACGCTGCCCGCTGGCACATCGAGACGATAAAGCGTCCATTCAAAGGCAGGCGAGCTGTATGTGCCGGTGCTTTCCGGCGCTTCCGTCAGCCCAAGCTGCGGCAGAATGGCCTGAACGAATGCTTCGGCGGAGACAGGCGCAGCTTGCAGCGCCATCCCGGTGACACCGCCCACTTCCTGAATATAAAAGCCAGGACTGGCTTTCGTCCAGCCTGTTGGAATCACACCCTGAATCCCAAATTGTTCATCGGTAATCGGTTCGAGTGTCACAGCATCCTGTGCTGCCGCGCCCGTCATGAGCGCCAGCGCCAGCAGCATCACCATCAGATATTTCACGATTTTCAAAATAACTGCCTCCTTAACTGACCGTTCTATCAGCATTACGCACGGTCAGAGCGTTATGTTGTGTCACGTTATCAAAATTGATAACGGTCTTATGATATTCTCATTTTTGAGAATGGTCAAGGGTATTCGGCAGAGGCAGACGGAAACGTTATAATCCCGTTCCATCCGAAACGGAAAATGAACGGAGCGCTACCTCATGCCCGCAGACATTCACCCGGACGCGATCAACGCCCTGCTTTATGGTCATCACGGCGCGCCGTTTGATCTGCTTGGCCCGCAGACCGTGAGCGATGATCGTGTCTCCATTCGCATTTTCCGCCCTTCGGCTAAAGCAGTCAGCCTGGTGCTGGAAGATACGGGCATTCCGGTTGCCATGAACCGCCTGCGCGATGAAGGCTTTTTTGAAGTCACTGTCCCTGGCGAAATGCCGGTGCGCTACCGCTGTATCGCCACCACCCATGACGGGCGCGACGAGAATTTTTATGACCCTTATATGTTCGCGCCGACGCTGACCGACTATGATCTGCACCTGTTTGGCGAGGGGCGGCTGCTCTACAGCTATGATAAATTTGGCGCACATCTGGATGAAGTTGCCGGTGTAAAAGGGGTGCGTTTCGCTGTCTGGGCACCGAATGCCTGGCGCATCAGCGTGGTGGGCAACTTCAACGGCTGGGATGCGCGGGCGCACCCGATGCGGAAACACGCCAGCGCCGGTGTGTTTGAACTGTTCATTCCGGGGCTGAGTGCTGGCGAAATTTATCGCTACGATCTGCGCTCGCAGCTTAATGATTATTATGCCCAGAAAAGCGATCCCTATGGTTTTTTCAGCGAGCGCCGCCCCAACAATGCCTCGGTAGTGGCTGACCTGAGCTATAGCTGGGGGGATGATGCCTGGATGACAAAACGCGCTGCCACGACCCATTTAAACGCGCCGATGGCAACTTACGAAGTCCATCCCGGTTCCTGGCGGCGCAAGGCCGATGGGGAATGGCTGAACTACCGCGAACTGGCGCATGAACTGGCGGCTTATGTCCGCGAGATAGGGTATACACACATCGAACTGATGCCGGTTTCGGAGCATCCGCTTGATGCCTCATGGGGCTACCAGACCACCGGCTATTACGCGCCAACCAGCCGCTATGGAACGCCAGCCGACTTCAAATATTTTGTCGATTATATGCACCAGCAGGGCATTGGTATCATCCTCGACTGGGTTCCGGCACACTTCCCCAAAGACGGTCACAGCCTGAGTTACTTTGACGGCACGCACCTTTACGAACATGCTGACCCGCGTCAGGCCGAACACCCGGATTGGGGAACCTATATTTTCAACTATGGGCGCAACGAGGTGCGTAACTTTCTCATCTCCAACGCGCTGTTCTGGCTGAAGGAATACCACATCGACGGTCTGCGAGTGGATGCGGTTTCGTCCATGCTTTACCTCGATTTCTCTCGTAAAGCGGGCGAATGGATACCCAACCAGTACGGCGGGCGCGAAAACCTGGAGGCCATCAGCTTCCTTAAGGAATTCAACGAGGTGGTTCACAGCGAAGCGCCGGGCGCGTTCACCGTGGCCGAGGAATCCACCTCATGGCCGATGGTATCGCGGCCAACCTATCTGGGGGGGCTGGGCTTTACCTTCAAATGGAATATGGGCTGGATGCACGACACGCTGGATTATGCCCACATCGACCCCGTTTTCCGCCGCTATCATCACAACCGGGTTACTTTTTCCCTGTTTTACGCCTTCAGTGAAAATTTTGTGCTATCACTTTCTCATGATGAGGTGGTGCATGGCAAAGGCTCGCTGGTGAATAAAATGGCGGGCGACTGGTGGCAGAAGTTCGCTTCGCTGCGGCTGCTGTTCGGCTACCAGTATACCCATCCCGGTAAGAAGCTGAATTTCATGGGGGCGGAATTTGCCCAATGGGCAGAGTGGAGCGAGACACGGGCGCTGGACTGGCATTTGCTGAAATGGCCGACACATACCGGGGTTCAGGCCTGGATGCGCGATCTGAATCATTTTTATCAGGCACAGCCCGCGCTTTATCAGGAAGATTTCGACGCTAAAGGATTCCACTGGATTGAAGCCAATGATGCCGAGCAGAGCGTGTTCACCTATCTGCGTTTTGCGACTGACCCGGCGGATTTTCTGGTGATCGCCTGCAATTTCACGCCGGTGCCGCGTCATGGCTACCGTCTCGGTGTGCCGGAAGCGGGGCATTATGCCGAACTGCTAAACAGTGACAGCGGGCATTATGGCGGCGGTAATGTTGGCAATAACGGCGGCGTGGATGCTGAAGCAATCCCCTGGCACAGCCAGCCCCACAGCCTGAACCTGACCATTCCGCCGCTGGGCATCGTCGTCCTCAAGCGCACGGCCAATACCGTAGCTGCTCAAACCGAGAAGAAGCTATAACAGGTTCAGGCGATAGACACCTGGATAAACAAAGCTGATCCATCGGATTTATTTCAGTGGTTTGTTTAGCGCGCCAAAGCTGCTTTCAGTTTGTTTAGACCTTCGGCGTTTCGGCGGTGTCACGGGTGCGAACGGCGGCGATGGAGCCAGTCGTGCGGCGTGGGTCAGGCTCCTCAGCGGCAGGCGGCCTGCGCTGGCGGAAAGCATACAGATAAACCAGAATGCCGACGAAGGCCATGCCCGCCACTACAACGGCTGTCCCCAAAGCGGAAATGAAAATGCGGATGAGCTGATCGCGGTCAGACTCAGGCGCAGCAGCAGATGAGCCGCCCCCTGTAGGCGTGGGCGCGACGGCACGCTGTCCGCCAAATTCCACCACAGATGGCAGACCCCCTTCGCTGATGGTAGCGATGACCGTTTCAGGCGTTGTCGCCGTATAATCGGCACTGGTGACGACGACGGTATACTGCCCGGCGGCGAGGAACTGGAAACAGATGACACCCTGGGCTGCGGTTGGCGCTTCATCCAGCAGGGCGCTGGCAATGGTGATGCCACCTGCATCGAGCAGATTGGCGCTGACGCCGCGCGTGAGCAGCGGTTCGCCGGGGTCAAGCCTGCCATTGGCATTGCGGTCTTCAAACGAGCGCACACACAACTGCCCGCCGGACTGCTGCGCTGAAGCTGCGCCCATCATCGCTACCAGAACCGCTGCGATCAACATGATGCGCCGGAGCATAGGAGTACCCTCGTTATAGTTGGGTAGGGACACAGCATATTGTGTCCCTACAGGAAGCTGTATTTAGCGACGCCGCAGCAGCAGCGCGGCACCTGCGCCGCCGATTAAAACCACTGCCGCCAGGCCGAAGATGAGCAGGCCGCTGATATTCATAATCTGGTCGCCCAGCGAGGATGCTGGCGCTTCTTCAGCGGAGACTTCTTCCACCAGTGGGCCAGCGTCCGCCGGGGGCGGGGCGGCTGGCTGGAGGCCTTCTGCCGCGCCGAAAGCCAGATTGACTGCCGGGCCGGGACGAAGCTGCAACCGAAGCTGGTCGGGCGTGGTCAGGCCAAAGCCGCTGGGAGCGCCCGCCAGTGCGATGTAATCGCCGGGGGCGAGGTCTTCAAAGCAGTAGAGATCGGTCGTCCCGTCAGTTTCGTAGGAGTCGAGGCTCTGGCCGCCCTGTGTCAGCGCAATCGTGCCGCCGCCCAGCAGCACCTCACCCGGTTCCTGAATGCGGTTCTGGTTAGTGTCGTTGAAGAGTGTCACACATACGCTGCCCGTGGTCGCAGCCGGGTTAAGCGCAGAATCTGCCGCTACTACGACGGGTGCAGTTGGCGCGGGTGTTGGTGTAGCAGGGATTTCGGTTGGCGCGGCAGCTTCGCCCGTCGCTTCAGCATCGGCTTCACCGCCAGCGGCAGCGGGTTCTTCAGCAGCAGGTGCATCTCCAGCGGGTGCTTCATCAGTGGTTTCAGATTCTTCGCCAGATGGTTCTGCGCCAATACCTGCCGCTGGTGGCGGTGCATCGGCTTTCTTGATGATGAGCTTCTGACCAAGCTGAATGATGCGCCCATCAGCGATACCATTCAATTCAAGAATCTGAGAGCGCGTCACACCATAGGCATAGGCGATGCTGTCAATCGTATCGCCGGACTGAACGGTGTGGACGATGCTGCCATCATCCTGTTCACCCTGTGGCACAACAAAAGCCACGAAAGGCGGGGGAGTCGCTGTTGGCGGAACTGCCGGGGTCGCACCTGCTGATACCCCGCCGGCGCCACCACCGCTCAGAACCACATCATCCCAATAGGTTTTGTTCAGATCGGCAAAGCTGCTCTGGGTTGAATACAGGAACAGTGTCACGGTCGTGCCGGTTGTGGTCGCGCTGACCGACATTTGCAGCCAGGTATCATGCGGCTGCTGCCAGGCCGACCAGACAATATCGCTGTCATTCGGGTCAGTGCCGCCGTTGGGGTCGATGCCGATGCGCGTCTGCGAACCGGACTCAACTGCCGAGCCGCAGCTTGTGCCGCCGCCCAGATTACAGGCCTTGACCTGCGCCCAGGCCGAAGCCTGCACATTGGTTTTGTCGGCGACATTGCTCACCTGCTGATACAGGGCTGCTGTACAGGTGAAATAACCGCAATCCACATTGACGGCGCGGTTGCCCTGGTGGGGCGATGGGCCGGGACCGGGATGGGGCTGGATGCTGGTGCGATCACCCCGATTGAAACGTTCTGCATTGGATGGCGCTAACCAGTGATTCCAGCCGTCGGGCAGATAAATCGGGAATTCACCGCTGCGACGGCCCAGATACTGGCCGAAAGAGCCTTCTTCCAGGCCGGGGTTTCTCAAAAGGTTGCTGGCGTCCTGGGCGCTGACAAACGCACTGCCAAGCAGCAGAAAAGCGCACACGAGGACGATTCGTAAACCAGTTTTTTGCATTCAAAACTCCGCAAACTTCGTCGGGCAGAAGATTGTAATCCACCCCTGCATACAGGCGCGATTATAACATGAGGGAGAAGTGAGTCAACCGTAGCACGAGCAGCGTAGGGGAAACGCTGGACAAACCATTGGGCGGGTGCGGCTTGACAGGTCTTAAAATTCAGCTTATCCTGTCATTGAATGAATGTTCATTCATTTTTATGAACACCTATTCATTGAAGGTAAAATCATGAAAGACCCTGTTCAGGAGCAGCTTATCAGCGCCCGACGCAATCAGGTATTGGATGCTGCCGCCAAAGTCTTTGCCGAAAAAGGCTTTCACCCGACCACAATTAAAGACATCGCCAAAGAAGCCGGCATCGCCGACGGCACTATCTATAACTATTTTGAGAACAAGACTGCCCTGCTTTTGGGCATCTTTGAACGCATGAAAGCCTCGGTTATTCAGGAAAATATGCCGCCAGTGCCGGAAGAACTCGACCTTCGCACCTTCATCCATACCTTTCTGGCGCAGCCAATGATGGCCCAGCAGCGGGAAAACTTCGCCCTGTTTCGCATCATCATCTCGGAGATGATGGTCAACGAAGAACTACGGAGGCTGTATTACGAGCAAATTCTGGAGCCAACCCTCATGCTGGGTGAAGCCTATTTTGGCGTGCAGGCGATAAAGCTCGGTCTCAGCCCGCAGCAGTCCAGCCTGATCGTCCATGCCATTTCGGCAATGGTAGTAGGACTGATGGTGCAAAACATCATGGGCGACACCACCCTTGCCGCTCAATGGGAACAACTGCCTGATTTGCTGACTGATTTACTTGTTAATGGTTTGAAGGATTCATGATGACCAAAACGCCAATTGTTATTTCAATCGTCGCCTCCGGCACACGCGGCGATGTCCAGCCCTACGTTGCGCTTGGCAAAGGGCTGAAGCGTGCTGGTTACACCGTCCGCCTGTTGACCAGCGAGGATTTTGAATCGCTGGCTGCGGGCGCAGGTTTGGAATTTCACTCAACCGGCGGCAGTATTGAAGCCATCATCCAGAGTGATGAATGGCGCAAAACGACAGAAAGCGGCAATTTTATCGCTATTCTGGCGCGGATGCAGAATGAGATGAAGCAGCAGGCAGCCGGACTCGCCCAAAGACTGCCCACTTTACTGGAGGGCAGCGACCTGATTGTGACGGGGGCGGGCATATTTGGTGTGCTTGCCTATGCTGATCTGCATAACATTCCAGTCATTCAGGCCTATGTTTTTCCCTTCACGTCGACACGCGAGTTCCCCAGCCCACTGACGCCAGAACTGCCCTTCGGCGGTGCAGTCAACCGGCTATCGTTTCAGGCCATGCGCCAGATGTTGTGGCAAAGTTCCAAAGCCGCCGATAGCCTGATGCGGCAGCAGTTGGGGCTGGGCAAAGGCCCTTTCTGGGGGCCGTTCAAGGCGCTGGCGGGACGGCATGAGCCGGTTTTGTACGGCTACAGCCGCCATGTCCTGCCGCGCCCCGCTGACTGGTCTGAAGATCATCATGTAACGGGTTACTGGTTTCTCGATGCGCCAAACGACTGGCTGCCACCGTCTGACCTGCTGGACTTTCTGAATGCTGGCGAGCCACCCGTCTACATCGGCTTTGGCAGTATGGGCAGCCGCAATCCTGAAGAAGCCGGGCGGATTGCGCTGGAAGCCTTACAGCGCTCCGGCCAACGGGGCATTCTGGCCTCCGGTTGGGGCGGTTTGAAAGCCGCTGATATGCCGGATACCGTTCACCTGATTACCGCGATACCCCATAGCTGGCTGTTCGAGCGGATGGCGGCGGTCGTGCATCACGGCGGCGCAGGCACAACCGCCGCTGGCCTGCGTGCCGCTGTCCCTTCAATTATTGTTCCCTTCATGGGCGATCAGCACTTCTGGGGCAAGCGTCTGGCCGATTTAGGAGTAGGAACAAAGCCGATTCCCCGCAAACAACTCAGCGCCGAGCGGCTGGCAGAAGCCATTACGGGCGCAGTTTCGGATAGCGCTATGCGGCAGCGGGCGCAGGAACTGGGCCAGAAAATCCGTGCTGAGGATGGCCTTGCCAGTGCTGTCGCTCTTATAGACCGCTTCAGTCAAGGGCTGCAAAGGCGAAGTCGTTCAGGCACAGCCGTTCCTTCCCCATGATTCCTGCTTGTGCAGGCTATCTCATCGGTGAGGCTATGCCAGCGTCATGGTTTGTTCACGGAAAGGCCGGTAAGCCGCCGCCCACTCCGCGTCGTAATCATGGATGTACTGCTCGGCCTTCTCCACCAGATCGCGGTTGCCAATAATAAGCGGGACGCGCTGGTGCAGCGAGTGCGGCTGAATATCGAGGATATTGCCTATCCCGTCGGACGCATAACCACCGGCCTGCTCCGCCAGAAAAGCCATCGCCTGGGCCTCGAACATCAGGCGCATTTTGCCATAAGGCTTGCCGGATTCCTGCATGTCGCCGGGGTAGAAAAACACACCGCCGCGCAGCAAATTCCGGTGAAAATCCGCCACCAGCGAGCCAATATAACGATGGCCGAGCGGTTTGCGGCCTTCGCCTTCAATGCCCTGCAACCATTTGGCGTAGCGCCGCACCCCCGGCGTCCAGTATTTTTCGTTACCGGCATTCGCACTGTAATAAAGCGCCTGATTCGGTACGCGGATGTCCTCGTGACTGAGCAAAAATTCGCCAACGCTGGGGTCGAGCGTGAAACCATGAACCCCCTGCCCGGTGCTGTAAACCATCATGGTACTCGCGCCATAGATGACATAACCCGCCGCTGCCAGGCTGCGCCCTGGTTGCAGAATATCTGCCAGTGACCCGCGCGGGCCAGTCGAAATCTTGCGATGAATGGAAAAAATAGTGCCAATAGACACATTCACATCAATATTGGAAGAGCCATCCAGCGGGTCATACAGCAGAACATATTTGCCGCTGTCGAAATGGGCCGGAATTTCGATGATTTCATCATGTTCTTCTGAGGCCATCGCGCACAGTCTGCCGGTATGATCGTTGATTTTAAAAATAGTCTCATCAGCGAAGACATCCAGCTTTTGCTGCTGTTCGCCGTAGCTGTTGTGACCGTTGGTTGCTCCCAGAATATCCACCAGTCCGGCCCGCGTTGTCTCCCGCGCAATGATTTTTGCGGCCAGCGCCATATCGTACAGTATCTGCGTAAAGACCCCGGTTGCCTCCGGGAAGTCTTTTTGCTTCTCCAGAATATGGCGCTCAATCGTGGTTATTTTTGACATGGCAGAGTTTGGCTCCATTTTCCTTAATCATGCTTGCTGCACAACCCCACAGGCGAATTTATTGTGCATTATCTATAACTGTCGTGGCTTGCGCTGCCCTAAAGCAAAGCACCATCGCTAAGTACAGGCTCAATCCCTGTTTTCGCCGTATAATAAATATCGCGTCGAATTTTGTCCCCATGCGCGTAGAAAATTATTCTGAAAGGGGAGTCTCATGACCGTACCCAAACCTAGAATTTTTGTCGTCGGCACACAGCAGGTGCGTGTCCGCGCCCAGCCCAATACAGCCGGGGCGGAAGTCCGCTGGCTCAATCCTGGTGAGCAGGTTCAGTGTGACCCGGCCTCTCGCACAGAGGCCAATGGTTTCATCTGGTGGAAACATGCTGAAGGCTGGAGCGCGGAACGCAGCCTCGATGGGCGCTGGGTTTATCTGACTGAAATTTTCCCGGCGGCCAGCCCGCCGGTTGCCCCCGTAGGCGTCGCATCCCCTGCGGATAAACCGGCTGCCCTCGCGCCGGTCACGCCTGCTGTTCCCGCTGCCCCCGCGCCGGTCACACCAGCACCTTCGCCTGCTGGTTTTGCCAGCACACCGCCCCCATCGCCTGCGGCTGTGCCTGCCCCGTCAGTCGCCGCGCCCAAAAAGCAGCTCCAGGTCGGTCAAAATCAGGTGCGCGTGCGCGACAAAGCCGGTTTAAGTGGTAACTCCATCAAATGGCTGATGCCGGGGACGATCATCGACCTCGAACCGAATTCTCGCCTTGAACTCGACGGCTTCGTCTGGTGGAAACATGCTGAAGGCTGGAGCGCGGAACGCAGCCTGGACAGTTCGCAGATTTTCCTGGTACATCCCTCATTTAATGTCGCGCCGCTGCCTGCGCCCGCCCCTGTCCCCGGCCCGGTGATTTCCAGTTCGAGCGCGCCGGTTGACCAGCTTGCCCTGCCGCTGGTAGGCACCCTATTCAAACGCCTGCCCGTGGATTTGCCGCTGACACGCTGGTGGCAGTACTTCGGCAACAATGTTTTCGCCTATGATCTGTGGGCGCAGGGAAAAAACTGGTATCGCTACTGTCAGGGTTTACATGGCGGGCTGGATTTCGGCAATTCAACTGACAGTGGGGTGCTGGTACGGGCCGGGGTCGAAAACGGGCGTTTTATGATGAAGGAAACGCAGTACACCACGCCCAACGGCATGTGGGTCAAGGTAGGCGATTACACCATTATTTACGGTCATCTCATTAACCCGCGACCACTCAACCCCGGCGATCCTGTTGGTGTGGATACCATTCTGGGCGAGCTGCAACTAAACGGGCAGAATCATCTGCATCTGGAAATACGTTATCGTGATGCGCTGCTGGTCAACCCGCTGCTCTATTTTTCGCAGGAATGGCAGAATCAGATCATCCACAAGTTCCCGCCCAGCGCGACTTATTTTTACCGTGATGCGACCTGGACGAAATGGCAGACGCCTTACGACCAGCCCATGCTCCGGCTCGGCGGCCCGCTCATCGGCCCACATGCCCCACGTTAGACTGCCTGCTCACAGGGCGCATCCGCTGCGCCCTGCCAGCCTGCTATCTGAAAGCCGCCTCGGCCACTTCGATCTGTGCGATGACCTCGCGCAGTACGTCAATAGCGGTTGATTCGCTTTCCCCGGCAGACATAAACGCGACCAGATAAGCGGCATCGCCAATTTCAATGATTCCCGCATCATCGATCACCCGCCCGGCGGCGAACGACTCAGCGGGCAAAATGCCATCCTTGCCCGTATAACCATCGGCATAAACGCGCTCGATGGGAGAACGGTAGTCGCCTGCCGGAATAGCGAACAGGGCTTTGGTGGCGCGAAGGGCAGCACGCAGCCGAGCATCAACAGCAAAAAATTCTCCGCGCCAGATGACATCCCAGCCGCGTGCCAGATCACCAACCGTAAAGGCATTGTCAACAGTGTAGGGCCGCCCGCGAATATCGAGCGGGATGCGTGTATCCGGGGCATGGCGCGGGTCAAACTGGTCAGCAATCGGGTTGCCGGGCCAGTTCCAGCCGTAAATGCCGCTCCAGATGCCGACGGTACGCCGCAAAAAGTTATTGAATTTTTCAATGGCGTTGCCGTCGCCGCGCACACGGGCGGCAGTCATTTGCAGCACCGTTCCGGTTTCAACATTATTGCTGAAGACAGCCATGCGGTAGACGGGCGAGTTTTCACCCGCCTGCCATTCCGCTTCGGGCAGGGTGAGGAAATAGTAAAGGGCGACGAAGGCTTTGAAACAGCTTGCCACCGGCATCTGTTTGTCTCCGTTGACCTGTACCCGGAACTGCTCATCATGGCGGCGGTTGAAACGGCGGAATTCCAGCGCCATACTGCGCTCGCCGACGACGCTTTCCAGATAGCGGCGCATCTCGGCGGCGGCAGGCGCTTCTTCTACCCATTCACCGGTCTGAGCGGCAGCACGCCGGAGGAGCGGCAGTCCAGCGGCAGACAGCGCCGCGATTTTCAAAAATTGTCGGCGAGAAAAAGACATGTATTTACCACAGGGTGATGGAACAGATGGGGGTTGCAGGGGCATGATGCATCATACCCCTGACATAATGGGCGGAAGATTTAACCTTCGACAATCGTGATCGACTCGATAACGTCACCCTGGCGAATGGCATTAACGACTTTTTGCCCATCACCCGCCACCTTACCAAAGACGGCATGTTTGCCATCCAGATGGGGCGTGGCGAGATGGGTGATGAAGAACTGCGAGCCGTTGGTATTCTTCCCGGCATTCGCCATGCTCAGGACGCCGGGGCCATCATGGCGCAGCCGCAGCGCGCTCGCTTCGTCGTCCCATTTGTAGCCGGGGCCGCCGCGTCCATCACCCTGTGGGTCGCCACCCTGAATCATGAAATCGGAAATGACGCGGTGAAACTTCAGACCATCATAAAAGCCGTCCTTCGCCAGAAAGACGAAGTTATTGACGGTGGTTGGTGCCTCTTTGGCAAAGAGGGTGATGTCAAATTCGCCCTTGCTGGTCTTGAAATGGGCGGTGTAGCTCTTGTTCGGGTCGATCTGTAAAGCAGGTGCCTGGTTATAGCTTTTTGACATGATTCATCCTTTCACTTTGTACTTCAAGGATAGCAGAAAATGCCAGAGGTGGGAAAGTGTTGATCGCCAGACCGCCGCTCAAAAGCTGCTGATGCCATCTTCTGTCTGGTGCAGCAGGGGCGAACCGGTGTGTTCACCTGCCTGCTGTGTTCGCCCATCAACAGAATCATATGATGTTTGCCGGAAGGGATTGTGATGAAAAACACTAGTGCTTGGTTGTGCCGTCTGATTCACTAAGATTGGGTGTTTTATGTGTCATGGAGACCTGAACAGATGCTCCCATTTCGTAGTGAGATGAACCGGTCACCGCTGCGGAGAATTGTTATGCTGCTCGGTGTTTTATCGCTGCTGGCATTCGGACTGGTCAACGCCCAGGACGATACCCGCACATTCCAAATCTACACCCCCAATCTGGTCAACCGCATTACTTTCGCCTACAGTACACAGATCGCTGAAGATGCGGTTTGGAATTTTGTCCCGGCCTCGCGGGATTTTCGCACACCTACCGGGCCACTCCCGGAAGCCTGGCAGGTCATTTTCCAGAATTATTCCGACGAGCTGGGATGGGTTGCCAGCGGCAGCGCCATTTATGTTTACCCAACCGTGACCTTCCCTACCGGCTCGGACTATCCCTTCACCCATGAATTGGCAAATCTGCAAACGGTACTGGCGGCGCGACCTGATGTGCCGAATGACCCCCTGCCGATGCTGCCGACGGTCACGGCGACTCAGCTTTTCCGCGCCCAGGTGCAGTACCTCGATTTTCCAGGGGGCGCTGGCATCCGCTTTATCACCGCCGCCGGACTGGACAAATCGCCCTTGAGCAATCCGGTGGTGTTCTACAGCTTCCAGGGGCTTACCAACGATGGGGCTTATTACATCGCGGCACAGTTCCCGCTGCATATTTCCGTCCTGCCGGATGAAGCGCCGCCCATGACAACCGAGGAATATGAAGCCTTTGCTGCGGACTATGACCGCTATATGGATGAGCTGACCACACAATTGGACGCCCTCGAACCGGCGGCTTTTGACCCGGACTTAACCGTGATCGACAACCTGTTTCGCTCGCTGGATATTCAGGGGCCGACAGCCACTTTCCTGACACCAGCGAATGTGGAAACTGCGAGCGCCAGCTATGAGAACATCACCTTCAGCTATAAGGCGCAGCTCGCCAGCCGCATCGAAGTCGATGCCATTCCGCCCTTTGTCGATAATAATCATATGACGATGTTTGGCTCTGAACCGGCCTACACCGTGTTTTCGCTCTTTGAATTCCCCGTACTGGCAGCAAACATGCACGCCCAAATCCGCGTGATCCCGGTGAATACCTTCCCGGCTTCGGACACGATTTCGGATCAGCATCTGGCGGCGTTAGAGGCTTTCCTTAGCGAACGACCAGCGGTGGCGGCGCAGACCAGCGCATCCGGCGCACAGCCCATCCCGATCCTGCCACCGATCAATGCTGCTCAGCTCATCGCGGCAAAACCTGTCTATCTCGATTTTCAGAATGGAGTGGGTGTTCGCTTTGTCAGCACCTATTCGCAGGGGATTGAGCCGATTACCAATCCCCTTTTCTACCAGTTCACAGGCCTGACAAACGATGGTCGCTATGTGGTGTCGGTGCTGTTTCCGCTCACTGCGCCAGTATTGCCGGAAATCGATTACACCACGCTTGATTACGACGCTTTTGCCGTCCGCTACCCACAATATGTGGAGGAAACCCTGACTGCCCTCGATGGACTGGACGCAGGAGCGTACACACCTCATCTGACTTTGCTCGACGACCTGATTCGTTCAATCAGGATTGGAGACTAAATATCTGATGGAGAAGCCCATTGTTCACCGTCTAATGGGCTTCTCCACAAGAATGATGAAATACCCAATTCTCATTATCACCATTGAAAAATCGCTGCCGCTACTAGCCAAATACTAACCTCTCCATCGTCCCCCATCAGTTATAATCAGGTGCGCTAACAAGTAGTGATGGTGATGTGTAATGACCAATATCCTGAAACAATTTCCAGCCGCTGTCAGACGGCTATGGGTTTCTCGACAGGCGGAACTGAAAGCGCCGCTCACAATTCTGATCGCGCTGCTGCTGGCTGTCGCCGCGTGCAGCCCTGACCGCAGTGCGCCGCCTCCGCAGTCGGTTTCCAGCACCCCGGCGCGTGATTTGTCGCTGGCGAGCTTTCAGGAGCAGGACGCGCCAACCGCCGTTCCCGATGAAATCATTGCCGAGGCAGATGCCGAATATCTGCTGCTCACCAATGTTTACGAGCGGGTCGCACCGTCAGTGGTCAATATTGATGTGACAGTTGCTATGCCAGCAGATGAACTGCACAGCGGCTTTACCGAGAGTGCAAAAGGGTCGGGCTTCGTCTACGACCTGAATGGCTACATCGTCAGCAACGCCCACGTGGTTGGGGATGCTCGTGATATTCTCGTGACCTTTAATGATGGTTATGTGACAACTGCGACACTGGTCGGCGCGGACGCCTTCAGCGATCTGGCCGTAATAAAGGTTGAGGTTGACCAGTCGCGCCTGTTTCCGGTGACGATGGGCAATTCCGATACTCTGCGCGTCGGCCAGCGAGCTATCGCCATTGGCAACCCCTTCGGGCTGGCAAGTTCGATGACAGTAGGCATCATCAGCGGTCTGGGACGGCAGCTTCCATCGGCGGAACTCATCAGCTCGACGGGGCCACAGGGTTTTAACAACCCGTCGATTATTCAGGTCGATACGGACATCAATCCCGGCAATTCCGGCGGGCCGCTGCTCAACTCACGCGGGGAGGTGATTGGCGTCAATACCGCCATCCGTACCGAGAGCGGCGTGTTCGCTGGCGTGGGCTTTGCCGTTCCGGCGCGGACGGTGGGGCGGGTTGTGCCTCGCTTGATCGAGACAGGGCAGATGGATTACGCCTGGCTTGGCATCACCAGCCTGGCCGCTGAAGAAGGTCTGAGCGTAGCGGCGCTGGCGGAGTCGCTCAATCTGCCGGTCAGCGCCGGGGTGCTGATCGACACCATTGTGCCAAACTCGCCTGCTTCTAAAGCGGGTTTGCAGGGCGGCAACGCTCCACGACAGGTGCGCGGTCAGAGTGTATGCGCCGGGGGCGATATCATCGTTGCCGTGAATGATGTCTACATCAAAAATATGGATGAATTACTGACCTATATGGTGACGAACACTGCTCCCGGCGACACGCTGCGGCTGTTGGTCATCCGGGGTGAGGATACCTTTGAAATGCCGCTCACACTGGAAGCCCGCCCGACAAACAACCCCGGTGTGTCTGCGGTGTGTGGAGGTTAGGTGGTTTTACGCCGCCCGGTGCGGAGGACTTCCTGCACCGTTTTGACCAGATTATGAGCCATCGCCGGTTTCGTGACGTAACGATCTGCGCCCAGGTCGAACGCTTTGCGAATCTGGTCGGGGTCAGCCAGCGCGGACAGAATGATAACCGGCAGCGCGTCAAAAGCATCTTTGGCGCGCATCTGCCGGAGCAGCTCAAAACCATCAATGTCTGGCAGCATCAGATCGAGCAGCACCAGATCGGGCAGCGGCCTGGCGCGCAATACCTGTACAGCACTGGCAACATCAAAACACTGAATCGTCTCCAGGCCGACACGATCCAGCAGCGCCCGCGTCAGGGTTTGAATTTCAGGTTCGTCTTCGACCACCAGAATACGCTTTCGTCCTTCTGCCGCCACGCGCTCACTCCCTTTTCCGGTAAACTGCTTTCAGTGAACTATACGGAGCTACAGCTCCGCCTGCACTTCGTGATGTCTGTTGTAGCTTAAGGTACACCCAAAATCAATTGCTGTCCCTGCCGACTTTTTGCCTATATCTAGCAGCGGGTGTATGCTGGAAAATATGTCAGGCAGATGTTAATGTCCGTTTTTGAGGAGTCCTGTTTTGAAAAACTTGCGTAGTTTCGGCTTGCTTCTGTTGCTCCTGCCGCTGCTGCTGGCGGGCTGTTTCCAGCAGGCGGGCGAGGCGATTCAGCCCGTGAACATCACCGAAGCACCGCTTGTGGAAGGCGTGCCGGACAATGCGGATCCAGCCGCTGTCTCCCTGCCAGAAGACAACAGCAGCGATGGGATACCAGCGGATGCCGATGCTGGAACGTCGCTGACGGATTTCCCGGCTACAGCCACGCTGGAACTGGCGATTACCATCATCTCACCGACCTTCGTGCTGCCGGATACGGCGGAAACGAGCGGTGGGGGCGAAGCATCCACTGACGCATTGGTCACGCCTGAAGTGCAGACGTTCCGCACGCCCAGCAGCCCGCTGGGACAGGTGACACAGGAACCGCTGGAACTGGCAGTCGCAACCGCTACCCCTTCCGGCTTAATTACGCCAACTGCTTTCAGTGATGGCGGCATTACCAGCGCGGCTGGGGAATGTACTTATACCATTCAGCGCGGTGATACACTGTTCCGCATTGCCACCGCCAATAATACAACTATAGCCGCCATGCGCGAAGCCAACCCGGAAATTGGGAGCGGTGATCTGATTCAGCCGGGCCAGACCTTGAAGCTGCCCGGATGTGGCACGGCAGACAGCAGTGCCGCTGTCCCCCCCGCCCCGACAACCGCGCCGGAAAGCCAGGTGAATCCACCCGTGCCGGGCGAGGGTCAGGTGCATACCGTGCAGGCGGGCGAGACATTATTCGCCATCGCTCAAAAGTATGGTGTGACCGTACAGGCGATTGTCAGCGCCAACAGCCTGTCTAACCCGAACCGGTTGGATGTGGGGCAGCAGCTTATCATCCCGCCGGGGAGTTGAGCGCTGCCGATCAGCAGCAGGCACAGTCTCAACAACCAGAAAATAACAAAAAAGCAGGGGAGGTTTTCAAACGCTCCCCTGCATCGATCAGCAGAAACTTATGGCAGGGCGATAGTGAACGTTCGCGTCGGTGATGCGGCACTCACATTACCTGCCACATCCCGCGCCGAAAGCGTCCATTCATACGTCCCATTCGGCAGTGTGTAGGCCGCCGCCAGCAGATACGAGACACCAGTCACAGGCAGGTCTGTCACAATCGCGCCGCCGCCCTGCTGGGTGATGGTCAGCAGGTAGCCCGTCGCGGTGGGAACTGCCGCCCATGTGAAAGTCGGCCTGCGCGTGTTGGTAATGGTCGCGCTGTTGGCAGGCAGGTTCGCAGTCGGCGTGTCTGGGGCGGTCAGGTCAACCGTGAAGCTGCGTACAGCACTGGCTGGGCCAGCAGGTATCCACACCACAGTCAGTGCCTGCACCTTCCAGTATTTCACACCCTCGCTCTGCGGCGGCAGCACGAGCGAAGTCGCGCTGGTGACATTCGTATACACATCCGCCGTAAAGGTCGCGTTACTTGCTACTGTGACACGGTAATTAACACCCCCACCGTTGTTGATGGGTGTAACCGGATTCCATGACAATGTTGGCGGGTTGGTGCTGCTGTTGACATAGGAAGCGTTCGCCGGTGAAATTAAGGTCGGCGCTGCCGGAGTCGCCCCGATAAAGAAGGCGCGGTAGTAACCGGCTGGCGCTGTCGTTCCCTCTTCATAGATACGCCAGTAGTAAATCCCGGCGGGTTGCGGTGTCGGCAGCTTGAACGACAGCCCGGTTACAGCCTGTGAAAACACGCTGCCGGTGAACGACGTATCGCCATCTAACGCGACTTCAAGCCGATAGGTTGTCACACCCGGTAGCGAAGTCCAGGTGAAAGTCGGCTGCGCCGGGACGTTAAAGGTATTCTGCGCCGGGCCCGTACCGAGGAAGACCATGAAACTGCCAACAGCACTTTCGGCGCTGGGGTTGCCCGCCGCATCCAGCGCGCGCACGCGCCAGAAATACTGCCCGATGGGTAGCTGCGTCGGCAGCACAGCAGCCGTCAGCGCCAGTGAGGTCGTCGCCACCTGATAATCCTGGAGGACGGTGCTGGTGAGATTGAAGTTGGTTCCCACATCAACCTGATAGCGGGTAGCAGTTGGGCTGGCCGTCCATGTCAGCGTCGGGCGTGGAAGCGCCGTGATATTGTTCGGCCCGATCAGCGTCGGCGCGTCAGGGGCAACATTATCAACGGTGAAGCTGCGCGATGCGCTGGCTGTCCCCATCACTGTGCCGTCGAAGACTGCCTGTACTTTCCAGTATTTCACGCCGTCGGTCTGGGCAGGCAGCACCTGGCTCGTCCCGGCCACATCAAAGGTCGCTACGCCCGTTGTGAAAGTCGCGTTGGTCGCCAGTGTCAGGCGGTAGCCGGTGAGGTTGACGCCAGCGGGCGGTGTAACCGCGTTCCAGCTCAGCGTCGGCGGATTCATGCTGTTGTTAATGAGCGCGCCCGCTGCTGGTGCAAGCAGTGTCGGAGCAGCCGGAGCCGCGCCCACGAAGACTGTCCTGTAGACATTCGACACGGGGGTTTCGCCTGCACGGATCACGCGCCAGTAATATGTCCCTGGCAGGATGCTGGCCGGTTTAAAGCTCGTCGTGGATTGGGTCTGCTCGATGGCGACACCATTGTTAAAGTCGGTGTCGTTATCGATCTGAAGTGTGTAGCTGGTCGTCCCGGTTACGGCTGCCCAGGTGAAGGTCGGCGGCAGGGCGCTGAAAACGCCGTTAGCCGGGGCAGTACCGATGAACACATGGAATGAGCGGACACTGCTCTCGCCGCTGGGATTACCCGCCGGATCGAGCGCACGCACGCGCCAGAAATACTGTCCCTGTGCCAATGGCTGCGCCAGCACGGTTGGTGACAGCGCCAGCGAGGCGCTGCTCGCCAGGTGATCGGTCAGCAGATTCACCGAGAAGAGATGATCGGCCGCCAGATCAACCAGATAACGATTAGCCGTCGGACTGGCGACCCAGGTCAGTGTTGGGCGGGCAGTGGAGACAAAGGCCAGATCAGCCGGTGCAGTCAGGTTGGGCGGATTAGGCGCTACAGTATCTACCGTGAAAGTGCGCGACGCACTGGCTGTTCCAATACCGCCGCCGACAAACAACGCCTGTACCTTCCAGTATTTCAGGCCGTCAGTCTGCGCTGGGATGGTGAGTTCGGTATTGCTGGTGTTATAGGTAACCGCGCCGGTAAAGGCGGCGTTATTCGCCAGGGATACGACATAGTTAGAAACAATCACACCAGCGGGCGGCGTGACCGGATTCCAGTCCAGCGTCGGCGGGTTCATGGAGGCGTTAATCAGCGCACCAGTTGAAGGTGATACCAGCGCCGGTGCTGCCGGAGCCGCGCCGATAAACAGGGTGCGGTAGAGATTATATGTTGGCACTTCGCCAGTGCGGATCACGCGCCAGTAGTAGGTTCCCGGATTCAGAGCCGCTGGTTTGTAGGACACGCCAGTCACGGCCTGGTCAAGCAGCAGATCACTGCTGAAGTCCGTGTCATCATCAAGCTGGAACTGGAAACTGGTTGTCCCGGCCACGCCTGCCCAGGTGAAAGTGGGTGTCAGGGCGCTGAACACACCGTCCGCCGGGGCCGTCCCCAGGAACAGGGTAAACACGCGCGCCGCGCTCCAGTTTGTGCCTTCATTGCCCGCCGGATCCATCGCCAGCACGCGCCAGTAGAGCACACCCTGTGTCAGCGGCAGATTTCCCACCGGGATGGTGTAGGATGTGCTGGGAACAATGAGGTTGACGACAGGCGCCGCGAAATCGTTGACGTCATCGATCTGGAGGCGGTATTGAGTCGCCCCGGCGACAGCCGCCCAGGAGAAGGTGGGCCGCGCGGCGGAAATTTTCGCCTGATCAGCCGGTGCCGTCAGATTAGCGATGACCGTCAGCGGCGTTGTGTCATAGATGAATGTCCGTACCGCGCTCCATGCGCCGGGAACAGACGGAACCGCCGGATTATAAGCACGAACACGCCAGTGATACGTGCCTTCCGACAAACCCGTTACCGTAAATTCGGCGTCCTGCACATCCGTTGCGCTTTGCACGATGGTCGTGAAGGCCGCGCTGTTAGCGATCTGCACTTCGTAGCTGACCGCATTGGTGACGTTGTTCCATGTCAGGGTCGGCAGCGTCTTAAACGCCGCGCCCGTCGCCGGAGTGGTCAAAACTGGCGCGGTAACGGTGGGGCAGGCCATTGTCGCCTTCGAGATTGGGCCAGCATAAGCGGAGTAGCGGTTGAGGCCAGCATCATACGAGCGGACGCGGAAATGCCACGTGCTGCCGCAGGGCAGCAAACCAGCGACATTATAAGTGAGGGTGTTGGCCGGAACGCTGTCGGTGGTATCCCAGTTCGAGCCGTCGCTGGAAACCTGAATTTCATAGGCGGTTTCGTTCGGCCCGCCATCAACCCAATTCAGGCGGATCGCGGTCTGTGAAAGCGCCGTCGCCGTCAGCGACTTGGGTGCATCCAGCCCGGTGCCGGGAGTCTGGGCCACGAAAACATCACGGCAGTTGTCGTTGTAGTCGTAAGGCCAAATCCAGTCACTTTCGCAGAAGTTGTGCGTATCGCCCGCGACCAGATTGCTGGCGGTCGAGCTAAAGGCGATATACAGACCGTTGCCGGAGATGTAGCCGCCATCCGACACGCCGTTCGCCTGAACCTTGGTCGCGCTCACAGAGATACGGGTGGTGGTATTCGTCTGCATATCGCGCAGGAAGATATCGTTGACGGCGTTAGTATCGCCCGCCACCAGATTGGTTGCGACCGATTGGAACACCACATAGCGCCCATTATCGGATACCGATGGCGCATAGGAGGAGTTATTGGCCTGTGCGCCTGCCGCGCCAGTTGCCAGCGAAACACGAACTGTCGTCCCACTGTTGATGTTGGTGAGCGGGATAGTGCGGAGGAAGATGTCATCCTTGCCGTTGGTATCGCCCGCCACCAGATTGTTTGCGCTCGAATAAAACACCACGTAGAGGTTCGTGCCATCGGTGCTTAAACGTGCGCCGCCGGAATAGCCATTCCCCTGTGCGCCAGCCGTGTTGCGCGACACCAGATACACTTCACCGGTCGCTGCATTGCGGAGGAACACATCCAGATAGCCGTTGGTGTCACCGGGGACAATATCGTCAGCCGGGGAGGTGAACAGGACAAAGACGTTGCCATTTATTTGCAGGATGTCATTGGCGTTGGAGTAGTTGTTGGGTGTTTCAATCCCGTTGCTGGCCATCGAAACCGGCTGCAATGTATCCGACGTCAGGTAATAGACGAACACATCGTAGCACTGCTCGTTGTAGTCGTAGGGCTGGTAGTAATCCTGCTCGCAGTAGAAATTGTTATCGTCAAGACTGCCCAGATTGGTCGCCAGCGTGTGGAACGTCACGAAGCCGCCATCCGGTGAGATGATGGCCGAGTAGGATTGACCGTTGGCCTGTGTCGCGCCATCAACGGAAACGCGCTTTGTGACTCCGGCGCTAATGAAGCGGACGAAAATGTCTGTGACGCCGTTGGTGTCGCCCGCCACCAGATTGTTCGCCGAAGAGGTGAACACCACCACATCGCCATCGGCGGAAACCGAAGCATCAGATGAGTAGCCATTTCCCAGCGCTTCGTTATCAGCCAGCGAAACGAGGATCAGATTGCACGTTTGCCGGTCAAAGCGGAACACATCGCCCGCGCCGTTGATGTCCTCCGGCAGCAGGTTGCGCGCGTCTGAGCTGAAGACCACGTAACGCCCGTCAGCGCTCAGGGAACGTGATGGGGAATAGGTATAGGAATTATTGCTGCCCTGCGGCACACCATTAGGGCCGGTTGATGCCCGTGTGATGATCGCGTTCGCATCACAGGCCTGTGGCACACAGGGGGAGGTTGTCTCCATCGTGCCGACGCTATAGCCAGAAACCGTCGTTCCTTTATAGGTGCGAACGCGGTACATGAAGGTCGTGCCGCACAACAGCGTATTGTCGGTATACGTCGTCACATTCGCGCCGACCTGAGCGATCTGCACCCAGTCATAGCCATTGGTCGAACGTTCGATGCGGAAACCACTTTCATCGCTGTTGTTATCCGTCCAGCTCAGCGAGATCGAGGTCTGCGTGAAACCGGTCACCGACAGATTCGTCGGCACGAGGAACGGCGGCGGAAAAACTACCGGCGCGACGAACAGATCGGGGCAGTTTTCATTGTAATCGTAGGGATCGACGTAATCCGTCTCGCAGCCAGCGTAAACATCACCAGCCACCAGATTAGTAGAGGCGGATGTGAAAATAACACGCTGACCATCGGCAGAGATGAAGGGAGCATAGGCATCCTGATTACCTGCGCTGCCGCCTGCCGATTTTGAGACAAGCAAGGTCTGGTTGGTATCACGGCGGTGAACATAAATATGCCACTTGCCCTGAACCCCGTCGGGCGCGGGAGGTGAATAATTCCCCTGCCAGGGCCACGCGCCAAAAACAATGAAGTTGCCATCTGACGACATATCGGCTGTATCAACCGAGCCGTTGATTGGCCCGCCGCCATCAGATACCGAGGCGCGAGTCGTGGTGTTGTTCACAATATCGCGCAGGAAGGCATCGGTATTGTTGTTAAAATCCTCCAGAACCAGATTGGTTGAGAACGACAGAAACAGCACATACTGGCCGTTAGCCGAAATCTGAACATCTGTCTGTTCACGTGTGCCGCGATTACCGAAACCGAAACCGCCCTGCGAAACCAGCGACGTGGTGCTGCTCACCATATCGCGCACGAACACATCGGCACAGTTCTCGTCAGCCGTCCCATCATAGGCATTGTCGCAGACAGCAACAGTATCGCCCGGCACCATATTGGTAGCATACGAGGTGAAAGCGACATAGCGGCCATCATTGGAAACAGCAGGACGTCCGGGTGTGTAGCCGGGATAGTCCGCGCTGAAATTCGGCTGGTCGCCCGTGCTGGTCAGCGAAACGCGCTGTGTAGTCTGGGTTTGCAGATCGCGCAGGTAAATATCCGCGCAGTTTTCACTTACCGGTATTTCATCCCACACATTGTAATCGCAGAAGTTGTTGTTATCACCGGCGGCCAGGTTACTGGCGCGGCTGTAGAAGGCGACATAGCGCCCATTACCAGAGATGCGCGCCATATAGCTGGCACCATCACCGACATTCTGCGAGTTGTTGGCGGAAACGAGCGAAATCTCTGTTTCTCCGGCTTCGTCAAAAATGCCATCGCCGTCGTCGTCACGGTCATACAGATAAACATCCATCTCGCCGTTGTTGTCTGAGGCGGCGATGTCGGCATAGCTCTGGAAAACTACAAAACGGCCATCGTCAGAGATAGTGGGGTATTCGCTCCAGGCATCCAACTGATTACCGCTGGCGCTGACCGACACGCGAATGGTTGAACAGTTGCTGCGGTCAAATACAAATACGTCGCTGTAGCCATTGGTGTCCCCAACAACCAGATTATCAGCTTCGGTCGAAAAAGCGACATAACGGCCATTACCGGAAATATCGATTGATTGCTGGCCGTAGAAGCCGTAATAGCCTCCGCTGCTGCGACTCGGCTGCGCGCCGCTGCTGCTGGTCACCATCATGATCTGGTTCTGTGGCGCACACGCGATCATTGCTTCGACATCACCAGCAGCGCCGACCTCTGGTGTGGCTTCAGCGGTGGCTTCCGGCGTCAGTTCCGGCGCGGCCTCAACAGGTGGCGGAATCACAAAAGTGCCTTCTGGCGCGGCCAGTTGCAGGTCATCGACGCGCAGGATACTCCCCGGCGCGAGGCTGAACCCGGCAGTACCGGCGGGCAGCGGCACACTGTCTTCCAGCGCGATCACTTCCAGCCCATCGACGCTCACGCGCAGCACACCACCAAAAGCCGACAGCCGCAGCGTATGCCAGGCTGACGCATCCAGCGGCAGCGTCACGATTTGCAGCGGCACGCCTGAACGGTACAGCGCTACCGCACCATCGCGGGTTAACCCGGCACTGTAATCATTGGCGGGGTCACTCTGGCGCAAAATCACCAGACCTTCGCCGCTGTTTAATAAAAAGCGTGCCTGAACCGCGCCTTCAGCAAATGAAACGGGCGTGTACAAAACCGCCCCGGCACTTTCGCCGGACTGCACCGCTTTGCCAGTCTCGGTATTGACGACCAGCCAGCCCGCGCCCAGCGCTAGTTCTGTAGCGATGCTCTCGCCATCGAACGACTCACTGAAAACCGGGACAAGCGCCGGTTCAGGCGGGAAGGGCGATTGTGTTTCGGTGGGCAGTGCTTCCGGGGTGGCTTCCGGCGTAACCGGGACTTCCGTCACCTCAACCGGGAGCGTGGCTTCCGGCGTAACCAGGGTTTCGGTTGGGAGAGGGGCTTCCGTCACAATGGGAAGGGGAGGTTCGATGACGACTTCAGCCGTCACCTCCGGCGTAAGTTCGCCTTCCTGCGCGGCGGCAGTAAAGGCAAAGCAAAGGCAGAACAGGGCAACGATGAAAGGCGAAAGGCGACGAAAAGACATAATGCTCCTTCAGTTCTAGCTAAGTTGAGGTGGGTTGGCAGTATAATGAGGGTTATTACCCGATAGCTAAACATCACATATTTGAGAACAGTACATAAATTCATTGTAAGGATTTCAAGGCTGCTGAAACGATAAGCCGCGTGAATTTTTCCCGAATTCCGGCTGTGCGGAGCGCGGGGACGCCATGTAGAATGACACAAATGTTGACCAACACTACTCGCCGCCTGCATCTGCTGGCGCTGGGGCTGTATGCCGCCCTCGCCTGCCTCATCACCTGGCCGCTGCTGACCGTACTCGGCACGCATTTCGCCGGTTATGCTTTTGGCGACGCTCACGAAATGACGCGCCATATCTGGTGGTTCACCGAGGCGCTGCGGAACGGCCAGCCGCTCATTTTTCAACCGCTGCTCGGCTACCCCGATGGGATGCAGGGTGTCATCCTCTGGTCAGACCCGCTTCAGTTTTTTCCCGGCTGGCTGCTGGCGCTGTTCCTGCCGCTGCCCGCCGCCTACAATCTGCAAGCCCTGCTCAATCTGACGCTCAATGGCTGGGCGGCTTACTGGCTGATGTGGAAGCTATTAACCCCCGTTGTGTTAGAAGCGCGGGCGGAGACATTGCTCCGCCCCTACCAATTGAACCGCCTTTCCACATTCGCGGCGGCGCTGGTGGCGGGAGTTGTCTTCATGGCCGCGCCGACTATTCAGGGGCATCTGGCCGGGGGACACGGCGGACTGCTGGTGCAGTGGCCGCTGCCGCTGTTGGCATGGTCACTTTTGCGTGTGACAAATCTGCTGCCAACTTCATCAAATACGACATCGAACGAAAAAAATTCTGGGGAGGGTTTGAAACCCTCCCCTACACAGCGGACTGCCGCCTCATTACTCGTCACTCGTTACTCATTACTCATCAATGCCACCTTCTTCTTCGTCCTGACGCCCCTCGGCCACACACTGCAACTGATTTATACCGTGCTGCCGCTGTTGGGCGTGATCGCGCTAACGACTCTCTTCCGGCGTGACTGGCGAGCGCTGGCAAGGCTGGCGCTGGTGGTCGTTATCGGTAGCGGACTGCTGGCGCTGTTTTTGCTGCCGGTTTTCAGCGCGACATTGGATACCAGCGCTTATGTCGATGAAGGCGGCGGCGTGGCCTTCAGCCTCGATCTCCTGGGCGTGGTCACACCGTCGTTCAATCATCCGCTGTTCGGCCAATGGGACTACACCCACCGCGTTCTGGGCGTGAATATCATTGAAGGTTCGGCCTATGTCGGCATCATCGCGGCGGCACTCGGCCTGCTGGCGCTGTGGAAATCCCACGCGGCTCGCTGGTGGCTGCTGCCCGCGCTGGTCGCCTGGGTGCTGGCGCTCGGCCCCCTGTTAAAAATTTTTGATGCGCCCGTAAGCCTGCAAAACAGCAGTTACACCACCTTCGTGACGCTGCCCTGGGCTTTACTCGGCGATTTGCCGGTTCTCTCGCTGGCGCGGACGCCGGGGCGCTTTGGCTTTCTGCTGGCGCTGTGTGTCGCGGTAGTGGCGGGCTATGGGACAAGTGTGGTGCTAGATGCCAGGTTCAAAGTACCAGGTTTTCAGCGACCAGTTGCCAGCGATCAATTGCCAGCGACCAGCCCTGAATACTCATCCCTCATCCCTCATCCCTCATCCCTTATTACTCGTTACTCATTACTCATCACTATCCTGATCGCACTCATCCTGTTCGAGTACCAGTCCTTCATGCCGCTGCCCACTTACCCGGCGGCCATCCCCGACGCGGTGCGGGCGCTGGCAGGGCGGGACGATGTACGGGCAGTGTTCGATATGCCCTGGGATAATCTGCTGGCGGCGAAGGATGGGCTGTGGCTGCAAACCGCGCACGAAAAACCGCTGATCGCCGGGCAGGTGACACGGCGCACTCCGGTTGACCCGGCCAAACTGACGCTGCTGGAACACACGCTCGACCCGGCGCTGCTGGACGCGGCAGGCGCGGACATCCTGATTCTACATAAACACTACGATGAGAACGGGCAGATTGGGGCGCGGGCACAGGAACTATTCGGAGCGCCGTTTTACGAGGACGAACGTCTGGCACTCTGGGAGCGCCCAGCGGCGGTAGAGGATGCTGATTTTCAGGCGGTGACAACCTTGCCGCGTGCGGTCAATGAGCGAACTGATTTTCACCTGTATGCGCCTGCATCCGGCTGGGTGAATTTCGATTATCAACTGAATGTTCAGGTTGGGCGACAGGTCGAATTTTTGCTGGATGGTCACTCCATTTATTCGCTTGTGGCCGATGAAGCGCATCCAACGGGGTTGCTGCGGCTGCCGGTCAGCACGCCTGGCTACCACACGCTGACGCTGGCACTCAACCCACCCTGCCCGGCGCTGCTCAGTGCGCCCTGTCAGCTTTTGGAAATCAGCCGCGCCGAGTTTGAGCAGTTTCAGCCAGCGTCCTTTCCCGAATCGGTCACATTTGATCGCGGGGTGACACTGCTGGGATGGCACA
This sequence comes from uncultured Anaerolineaceae bacterium, assembly GCA_964447795.1. Classification (GTDB taxonomy): domain Bacteria; phylum Chloroflexota; class Anaerolineae; order Aggregatilineales; family Phototrophicaceae; genus CFX2. Next base: position 24,904 of record CAYUTY010000008.1, on the reverse strand, counting down.
TCAATGATGAAGCCTTTTCCAACCCCAGCACTGAGCAGCAATACATTAATGTGACCTTGTGGTGGCGCTTTGACCAGCCGCGCAGCGAACAGGATGTGCGCTTCATCCATGTGCTGGATGGGAGCGGCAAATCTGCCGGGCAGTTCGACCAGACCTTAGGCCCACATGCCGCCGTAACCGATTGGGTTGAAAGCCTGAGCATTGAAATCGCCGGGAATGACGAACCGCTCACGCTTTGTACTGGCTGGTATACCTACCCTGACCTGATACGCTTCGGGGTGCTGTCTGATGTGCAGGGCGCGAGCGACGGGCTGGCCTGTATCGGCGAATTTATGTTAGCGCAGTGAAGGCGCTCACAGCTTTTTCGACATGATGATGTCGGGCTTGCCGGGCCCGTTGGCATCGGGGACGACTCCAGTGATGATATAGCCGCATTTCTGATAAAACTCGTAAGGGTGTCCTTTCAAATTCTGGATATTTTTGATTTTTTCCCAGAGGTCGGTGTAGAGATCGACACCCGCCAGCGAGGTCATGTCATCTTCATCGTCAGTGCCGAGATGAATCATCAGCCCGCCGCGCGCCTTTGCTTCCACTTCCAGACCGGCGACCAGCGCCCGCCCGATGCCGCGTTTGCGCGTGTCCTGCCGCACAACCATCGGGTGCAGTTCCCAGACGTTGCCGTCATATTCCGGCTGACCGCCAATCCAGCCCAACACCGTCAGGCCGTCATCGTCCAGCGCGGCGCGGCAGATTTTTTCCGGGTCAATCGCCTCATGCACTTCGTCCAGGGCGTCATCCAGTTCCGGCCAGGCATCCGGCCAGTGGTCACGGAAACCCTCAACCAGTAGTTCAGCCATCTGCTGAATCAGCGCATCGTCGGTTAGCTGAACATCAATGATCTGCATAAAAACCAGCCTCTAGGATTTATCAGGGGGCGAAAACCGCACCGGCCTGAGCAGTGAACGGTCAAAATGGGCGATGTCTTCCGGCTTCATACGTTCCAGTTCGGCGCGGACACGGTACGAATCCTCGCGTAACTGTTTCACGTCGATGCCCTGGCAGACATCCGGCAGAATCGAGAGCCACTGCACCGAGCGCAGCAGCATCTTGAGTGCGCCGCGATGATTGCCCCGCGTAATCTGGTAATAGGCTACCCCAACCTGTAACACCGCCCGGTACAGGTCGCGGACAGGGTTTTCAGTCTGCACCCAGAGCGCCTCGAACAGATCATGCTGTTTATAGTATTCGCCCGCGTTGAATTTTTTGACGCCCTCGCGTCCTATCGCTGGCAGCGGCTCGGCACAGTCACACTCAAGCTGTTTCAGCACATCCGGCGCGAGAACGCGGGCATAATCGCGAGCGAGGTCGAGCAGTTTGTCGGATAGTTCGGCAGGGGCAAGCGTCAAATCTGCGCCTGCGCCGAGCGCTTCTGCCCGTACCTGCTCATCAGCCGCGACCAGCAGCACCGGAATCCGACGGGTGGCTGAACTGGCTTTGGGGGTGGTTGTCCAGAAGCGCCAGCCGGATTCGCCACCATCAACCAGTATCATAGCTGCGCCGTCGTCGGCCAGCAGTGCCACATAACCGGCCTGTTCCGACACCTGTTTGATTGTGTAACCGCTTTCCAACAGGCGGTGGGCTTCATCTGCCCAGGCTGGCGCACCGGTGATGACGATGGTAGGGTGAGTCATTGTATATTTTCGTCCATGTCTTCATACCTGTCCATCAGTGCCGGGAAAGCAACGTGATTATCCTGTCTCATTATAGCGGCAGACGATTATCACGAGCTATTCGTGCTTTCCCTCACTAATCCTGTTCTGACCTGTTTTTCAGGACGATTGTCGGCGGACAGGGCGCGGGTAAACGTGGTATAGTAGGGGCAATCCTACGACCATCCCAAAAGTAAGTGAAAGGAATCACCCACATGGTGACGCTCGCACCGGAAACGAATCTGACGATTGACCGCATCGCTGAACTGCTCGGCGACCAGGCCGATACACTACTCAACCATACCAGCAAGACCATCAGCAAGGATGATCTGCATTTGCCCGGCCCGGACTTCGTTGACCGGGTGTGGACGGCCTCTGACCGGCATCCGCAGGTGCTTCGCAGCTTGCAGCAGATGTTCGATCATGGGCGGCTGGGTGGAACGGGCTATGTCTCGATTCTGCCGGTTGACCAGGGCATTGAACACGCGGCAGGCGCATCGTTTGCCAAGAATCCGATTTATTTTGACCCGGAGAACATCGTCAAGCTGGCGATTGAGGGCGGCTGTAACGCGGTCGCTTCGACCTTCGGCGTGCTGGGGGCGGTGGCGCGGAAGTATGCCCACAAAATCCCGTTCATGGTGAAGATCAACCATAACGAACTGCTGACCTACCCGAACAAATTCGACCAGATCATGTTCGGCACGATCAAGGAAGCCTGGAACATGGGCGCGGTTTCGGTGGGTGCGACGGTTTATTTCGGCTCGGACGAGAGCACGAAGCAACTGGTACAGGTAGCCGAAGCCTTTGCTTACGCGCATGAGCTGGGCATGGCGACCGTGCTGTGGTGCTATACCCGTAATCCGGGCTTCAAGGTGAATGGGACGAACCACGAAACCTCGGCTGACCTGACCGGGCAGGCCAACCACCTGGGTGTGACCATTCAGGCGGACATCGTGAAGCAAAAGCTGCCGACACAGAACGGCGGTTTCAAGGCGCTGAATACGGGTGGGTCATCCTACGGCAAGCTGGACGAACGCATCTACAGCACGCTGACGAGCGACAATCCGATTGACCTGACGCGCTATCAGGTGGCGAATGGCTACATGGGCCGGGCCGGGCTGATTAACTCCGGCGGAGCAAGCGCGGGCGAGAGCGACCTGGCTGAAGCGGTGACGACGGCGGTCATCAACAAGCGTGCCGGGGGCATGGGCCTCATCAGCGGGCGCAAGGCCTTCCAGCGGCCTGTTGGCGAAGGCGCGGCGCTGCTGCGGGCGATTCAGGATGTGTATCTGTGCGAGGATGTAACGGTAGCCTAAGGCAGATTAACCACAGAGGCACAGAGAACACAGAGTAATTCCAGAGGGCGCGGAACATGCGCCCTTTTTCATTCCGCGTTCGAAATCCATTGATTGTGGCGGCGGCGGCGGTGGCGGCGGTGGTTTCTTAAACATTTACCGCCGCCAACTGCTCTATACCCGACACTTTTAATTTGTACGTGCCGCGCCATCGCGTACTGCCGCTTCGAGCACATCGATGTTTATATTTTTCAGCGCTCTGAACTTGATGCAATAGCCGGTGACGCTGGCTTTACCCAGTTTTTCCCCATAGGTCTGCGCTAAGTATTGCTTATCTTCGAGGCCGAGGATATAGACCGAGATTCCGCTTGTGTTGGCGCTCAAACCAATTTGATAGAACTCCCTGCTTGTCCCATCGGCATAGTGCATGGTTTGAAGGCCATAGCCGATATTGGGATTGGAAACGGTTTTATTTTCACTGTTTTTGCCATCCAGAAACCATAATTTACAGGCTGGCATGACCTCCAGAATGCGGCGGTGGAGCGCTTGCATGTCACTTCGTTTTGGTTCCGGTTGGCTCGCCATATACGCTTCGATTTGGTCTTCTACGTCCATCGTTTGTTGGTTATCCATCTTGCCGTGCCTTTCAGTGCATCATCAAGTGGTGCAACAATCTATACGAAAATGTACACGTCGATAGCAACAGTTTAGCACGAAAATGCGGGGTCGGGTGAAACATTTGTTTCGATTTTGAGGGAAGCGCGATATTCAATACTCGGTGGTGTGGCCGCTGTGGTCGGCGGCGATACAGGCGTGGACTCTTTGACAGCCGGGGCGCTTCGCCATACAATGAGCGGCGGAATGGTGTTCCAGATTGGGATCATCCCTCATGCCCGTATTGCAAGTCCGTTACAGCTACCTGACCTCTCCTCCTCCCCCTGTTTCTGCATAGCGCAGGGCAGGCGGAACGCTTCATAAGCACGCGGCAGAACACCTCTGCGGCGGTTCAATTTATTGTGCATTCTGCCCGCTGATCGATTTCGCAGTGGAAGCATTTTGCTTTCCGATTTCAGTTCATGACATGACGACAAAGGGCAGTTTTGACCATGCGGAAATCAGCGATATTTCAGGCCAATGGCCTGTGGCAGGTAACGGCTGCGGCCATCACCTGGGGAACGATTGGCATCGCCACCCAGGCGATCTATAACGGCGACAACACCACCTCACTTTTCATCAACCTGGCGCGAATGGTGATCGCCACGCCGGTATTGCTGGCGGCCTGCTGGCGGATGATGGGGCAAAAGATGTTCAACATCCAGCGGCGCGACCTGCTGGTTATGCTGCTGAGCGGCACGCTGCTGGCGCTTTCGCACGCGGCTTATTTCGCCTCTATTCGCCACAGCGGCGTGACGATTGCTACGCTGCTGACGATTTGTGTCGCGCCCGTGGTGGTAAGCGGCGGGTCGGTGCTGCTGAAACTGGAAAAGCTGACGGGGCGGCTGCTGCTGTCGCTGGGGCTGGCGCTGGCGGGGAGCGCCCTGCTGGTGGGTGTGCCATCATCAGACGCAACGGGCGATAAAGCGCTGCTTGGCACGATTTTTGCGCTGGCGGCGGCAGCCAGCTATGGCAGCGCGATTATCGGCGGGCGGTTTGTAGCAGCCGATTATCAGCCGCTTCAGGTGACGACAGTGATGTTTGGCGCGGGGACAGCCGCGCTGCTACTGGTGAATGTGGCGAGCGGGATGGTGGCTGTGCATACGGCGCAGGGCTGGCTGCTGGTCTTGTATCTCGGTCTGGTGCCAACAGCGCTGGCTTACTGGCTGTTCCAGACCGGCTTACGCTCGGTGTCAGCGACGGCGGCCAGCATCATCAGTATGCTTGATCCGCTGGTGGCGGCGCTGCTGGCGTGGGCGCTGTTTGGCGAGCGGCTGGCGGCGGCGGGACTGGCCGGGGCGGGGCTGCTGCTGGTGAGCATTTTTCTGCTGTCAGCGGGGAAAGAACAGTAGCTGTCACACATTTGGTTTAAGGTCAGGCTTTGGTTGTTTTGTCGTTTGTCACCTGTTCCCACCTGTTTTTCAGGTCACTGCATCAATGAGAAGGCGGGCGGAGGCACTGCTTCCGCCCAAGATGGTTGGTGAAGGTTACTGCTGGATCTGCTGTGCCTGCTCAGCGGCGGCTTCGGCGGCGACCTCGGTTGACCATTGAATGATCGGGCGCAGCGGTTCCTCGGCGGGCGGCTCATCTGCCAGTGTGACCGACACACCAACGCTCAGTTCCGTTTCGGCCACTCCTTTGAAGACCCCGCGTGTTGGCGGGACATCAGCGTAATCACGGCCAACGGCGGCGCGGATATGGCGTTCACCGCAGAGGAGATTATTGGTCGGGTCGAAACCGAGCCAGCCAATTTCCGGCAGAAGGGCTTCGACCCAGGCATGGGTGGCATCCTGGGCGGAGCGGTCAGCACTGCCGTCCTTGCGGTGAAAGAGGTAGCCGCTGACATAACGACAGGGAATACCCAGCCGCCGCACCAGCGCCAGCATAATATGGGTAAAATCCTGACAAACGCCCTGCCTGGCGCGGAGTGCATCGTCAATCGGCGAATCGACACCGGTGGTCTGGGGCATATACTCAAAAGCCTGATAGATGCCGCTGTTGATCTCCCGCAGCAGGGAGAGTGGGTCATCACGGCGCTCGGCACGCAGTTCGGCAGCCAGATCATCCAGCAGGGGTGTAGTATGGGTGTAATGGCTGGGCTGGAGCATATCGTAATGCGCCAGTGTGACAGCATCCACTGCGTCCCAGGCAGAATGGGATAAAGCGGCGGGGGATGGCGCGATAGGTTTCATCTCGACCAGCGCTTCCATCGCAATCAACAACTCGTTATGCTGGCCGGGAATATCAAAGTGATGGACGGTGTTGCCGAGATAGTCGCGGTAGCTGAGCAAACGCGCTTTAGGGTTGAGGGCGATGTTGAAATTCAGGCAGCGCTGCGCAGCTTCGGTGCGTGGCTGAATTCGAAGTTACATCACACTCTGAGCAATAGGGGTGCTGTAGCGAAAACGGGTGGTATGGCGAATGGCGTAATAGTGAAGTTCCACGTTGCAAATTCCGAGTTGTGAGCAGGGAAAGCAGAGTGTACAGTTAAGCCGCAGCGCCTGCCACTTATCCACAGGCAGGCGGGACTCGACCTCTCGAATCTTGCCCCATTTTGATGTACACTAGCGGCCATGTGACATTTCTAACAAAGTCGGAGCAGTCCAGCCTATGGCAACCGATTCGCGCACCTGGTTCTATACCACACCAGAAGCCCGCCCCTATTTCATTGAAGAACGGGTCAACCACACGCTGTGGAAAAACCGCCTGCAAGGGCTGTCGATGATCTGCACCCAGGCGACCACACCCATCAAACTGGAAGGCGTGTGGAACGGGATGCCGGTGGAGTTTGAATACCAGCCGGGCAAATGGTTCATCCTGCGTGCCGGGCGAGAAGTCAAGGAATTAATCGGCGTCCTGCGGCAGATGTTGATGATGCGCCCCACGCTGATGTATGTGGATGGCAGCGGTATGTCGGTCGTCGAATGGCATACAGACGGCGGCGAAAGCCGCTGGCGCGAGGTCGAGGGTAATGCCGAGTACCTGCGCCCACGCCTGCTGCGGAAGGGTTGAATCACGGCGTAATGCCGGCGTAAGCACATCGCGTTAAAGTTGTGGCACTTCCTCACCCCTTTTGAATTCAGTGAAGGGGAGAAATTGCAGGTCAGGTGATACGCGATGAACAGGCTGGATACCCCTCCTTTTAAGACCCGCAATCCGCTGAACGATGTGCGTCGTCTGCTGATGGTGATCGTTGGCGTGTGGATTTTTGCCGGGTTGGTAACTGTGGTGCTGGCTGGGGCGATGCTCAATCCCAGCACCCAGGACAGCCTGTACTTTCTGCTGTATATGGGCGGTTCGGGCAGTGTGGGCATCTTCCTCACCTACCTCGCATACCGGGTGGGTTTACTGCATCGGATGCGAAGCCTGCGCTATATCCTCGTTTTAACCTGCGCCCTGACTATTCTGCTGTTCCTGATGAATGTGTGGGTGACGGCGCGTTTGATGTTCATCAGCGAGCATGATTTCGGCGTGGTTTCAACCCTGCTGGTATTCGCGGCGGGGACGGCGCTCGGTATTGGCTACTTCATTTCAGATGCCCTGACTGACCGTATCAGCGGGGTGGCCGAGGGAGCGAAGCGTCTGGGGGGTGGCGATTTGTCAGCGCGGGTGCCGGTGCGCGGGAATGATGAACTGGCCGCGCTGGCCGAAGCCTTCAACCGGATGGCGACACGCCTGCAAACACTGGATGAAGAAAAACGGGCGCTGGAACAGACACGGCGCGACCTGATCGCCTGGGTGAGCCACGATTTGCGGACGCCGCTGGCCTCGATGCGGGCGGTGGTGGAGGCGCTGCTGGACGGGGTTGTCGATGACAGGGAAACAACCCGGCGCTATCTGACGACTGCACACGGCGAAATCCAGAATATGAACCGGCTGATTGACGATCTGTTTGAGCTGGCACAGATGGACGCGGGACATCTCGATCTGCATCAGGAAAGCACCTCTCTCAACGATCTGATTTCCGATACGCTGAGTTCGATGCAAGCGATGGCAGCGCGGCGTGGTGTCCGGCTGGCTGGTGATGTCGGGCAGGGGGTTGACCCGCTGCTGGTTGACCCGGAGAAAATTCAGCGCGTGTTAGCCAACCTGCTGGGCAACGCTATACGCCATACGCCGCCGGGCGGCGAAGTCTCGCTGCGGGCGATGCTGGCGGGCGATTTTGTGCGGGTGGATGTGCGCGACACGGGTGACGGGATTTCGGCAGAGGATTTACCGCGTGTATTCGAGCGTTTTTACCGGGGAGAACAGGCGCGCGGGCGTGACCGGGATGGGGCGCGAGGCGCGGGGCTGGGATTGGCTATCGCGCATGGGCTGGTACAGGCACATGGTGGGCGCATCACCGTTGAGAGCGAACCGGGTAAGGGCACACTGTTCAGCTTCACCCTGCCGCGCAGACTGGCAGGCCGATAAGCGACATGGGTCAGGCTGTCCAGGAAGCGGGCAGCCTGACCCATGAAAATGACGGGCGTTACGAACCTGTCGCTGGCTCCGGCGTTGATTCGGGCGCGGTGGGGACGACGAAATCCGGCACATTGGGCGCGACAAAACCGGCATCCGGCTGCGCCAGGCTTTCAAAGTCGAACAGGAAAGGTGTGTTCGATGGCACGAGGGCGATATTGACGTTATCGCTCAGATTCTGGACATACAGGTATTGAATCAGGGTGGGGTTAGCGGCAATCTGCTCGCTCACCAGCCGCAGCGCTTCGGCTTCAGCCTGGGCGCGGAGAACAATGGCCTGGGCTTCACCTTCGGCGCGGGCGATAGCGGCATCACGCTGACCAGCAGCCTGCGCCCGAAGCTGTGAGGCTTCATTCTGACGCTGGACAACCTGTAATTCGGCGCGCTGGGCTTCCTGATCGGCGATCTGTTTATTTTCAATAGCCTGACGGAACTGCTCGGAGAAGTTGATGTCGCGCACCAGCAAGTCAGTCAGCGCTAATCCTTCTTCCTCAAAGCGAACCGTAATTCTGGCCTGCATGTCATCTTCCATTTCGGCACGCAGGATGCCATAAATGTCTTCAGCACGGTAGCCAGAGACGACATCGCGCACCAGCGCACGCACTGTCGGGCGCACAAAATTTTCCTGATAACCTGATCCCCAGCGCAGATGAACCGTGTTCACCTTATTGGCATCGACGTTATACAGAACGGTGACATCCAGGGTAACTTCCTGTCCATCGACCGTGCGGGCCTGCACCGCATCATTACCGCGTGAGGCATCCTGGCTTTCCGAACCAGCCATGGTGTACTGCTGCTGGTTGATGGGGTAAATGGTATAGGTGTTGACCACCGGAACAACGATGGATGTCCCGGCGCGGCGGGCATTTTCCTCAAGCTGACCCGTAAGCGTGTTGACGACTACAGCTACCTGCGTCGGCTCGACGATCAGTAACCCCTGGCCGACCACACTGAACAATAAACCAACCACCAGACCGATGACGGCCAGCAGCACGCCGCCCCGCGCCGGACGCCCCTGTGAAGCCGAAACCACCGCCAACCCGGCCCCGGCAAGAAAGACCACGAAGCCCAGCAGGGCAATCGTGCCAAGTATCGAACTAAAGCCACCCATTAAACTGCTCCTTCAGCAAACTGATATACAATGCTTTTTACGAAGTCTGCTATTTTGTACGCGAGATTATATCTGCTTGTCGCGTAATTCCCCACAACACCCCAATCATTAGGGGATATGGTAGAATCGCGCTAAACCCTATCGGCTTATGATGACCTGCTGATGCCCTCCTATTACACCACCATTGGGCCCTGGACATTTCAGACTTTTTCCCTCGTCATTACGCTGGCGGTGCTGCTCAGCACAGGACTCAGCCTGTGGCGGTCGGGTTATGCTGGCGCATTGGCGGATGTCTATCTCGGCGGGCTGGTAGGCGCGGTGCTGGTGGGGCGGCTGTTTCATGTACTGCTTAACTGGAATTACTTCGCTGAAAATGTGAATGAGGCCGCGCAGATCAGCCTGGGCGGGCTGGACTGGCACGGCGCGGTCATTGGCGGGGTGGCGGGGTTGTGGCTGCTGTATCGTATCCGCTTCTGGATGAACCGCCAGTGCAGCAGCGCTTCCGGCTATCCTCCATTTTCGGTGCTGCTCGACTCGCTGGCGCCGCTGCTGGCGCTGCTAGGTGTGGCCGGATGGTATGCCTGTCTGGCGGGGTTATGCGGTTATGGGCGCGAAGTAGCGACGCTGGCTGACTATCCGGCCTGGGCAGTAGCAGAAACAGCAGACGTATTTGGTATTGCCGCGCCGCGTTTTAATACGCAGCTTTTTGGGATGGCGTGGTCAGCGCTGGTAGTGTTGATCGCGCTGCTGCTGCGGAGGAGGGGACGTTTTGGGTTGGTACTGGTGCTGCTGAGCGCGGGTTATTTTGTGATCGGATTTTTTCGCGGCGATTATGCGCTGCTCATGGCGGGACTGAGGGCGGAACAGTGGCTTGATCTCGCCGTGATGGGCAGCGTTGCGGCGCTGGCGGTTTCTAAGAAACTCTTTAGCGTTTATATTGCTCGTTCCAAGCACGTGATAGGATAATCGGTATTGAAGATTTGTCGAAGTAGTGCGTGGGTGTGTGTGCTGTGGAAAGGGTACTGGCCTGCATCGTTCTCTTACTGACACTGGCCGCGTGTGGGATGTTCACTGAAGCAAACCCTGAACCCTCCCCTACTGCTGTGCCAACAGCAGAAGCAACTGAGGCAGTGGGTTGGCAGGAAGAAGTTGATGCCGACGGGGTGACGCTTGGCTTGTGGATTCCCGCCGGATGGGAAATGCAGGAAACAGGCGATGGCCTCCTGCTGGCAGAAGATTTCGCCACAATTGAGTCTGGCCTTCAGATGAAAGGGATGCAGGTTCATCTGTTTGTGCGCTCAATCAACAGTTTCCCCCATGCGCCCGACACAAAGAATGTAGCCTGGGCGGTGCTGAAGGAGATCATCCGTGACCCGGATTACATCGGTGAAGCCACAGCCAGCCAACCGGTAGGCTTTGACTGGGACGGTCATGATGCCGCTTACTATCTGCTCAACGACGAGGAAGGCAACCGCTCCATCCTGATGGCGGTAGCGCTCAAAACCCCGGAAAAGCTGATCGTCTGTAATTTCACTGCGCCTGGCAACCAGTCACAGCATATCCGAACCATGCTGCCGACTATCCTGAGCAGCCTGACAATCAACGGCGTGGCGCTGGACATCTCGCCGCTGCACGGCCTGCCTGATCCGCTGATCTTCCCGGACGATATGTAACGACCTGCCGGGACTAAACCTGGGTCTTGCTTATCGCATGGGTGGCCGTGATCTGAATGCCGCCGCGCCGCCGCTGTTGCAGAATGACGGTGCATTGTTCAGGTTCACAGGCCGCAAACAGGTCTTCGCAGATTTTCACAGCCAAATCCTCGCAGAAAATCGCCTGATCCCGATAGGTTTCCAGATATAATTTGAGCGTTTTGGTCTCGATAGCGGTTCCGTCTGCTTCGATATTGACCGTCAGCTCGTAAAAATCAGGCTGGCCGGTGACAGGACAGGACGAGGTAAGCTGGTCGCTGTGGTACTGGATGCCTTTACAGCGGGTCGGAATGCGATCCAGTTTTTCAAATCGGGTGATGGGTTTGCCAAGCGCGCTGTAGTGCTGATCCATTTTGGCCTCGATTATCTGGCTGATGCACGATAATTTTAACGGGTCTGAACAGCATTGGTAATGGGGAGTGCCTGATTTATGCCTAAAAAAGTTTATGTAGCTGGCCCACTCTTTAACAGCCACGAGCGCATGTATCTGGAACAGATCGCGTCTGCCCTGGAAGAGGCGGGGTACGAAACCTTTCTGCCCCATCGTGATGCTGGAATCCTGGGTGATCTGTCCGATATTCGGGAGCGGGAGCGGCTGTTCCGGGGCGATATGGAAGCGCTGGATGCCTGCGACATCCTCACTGCCCTTCTGACCGGGGCTGACCATGACTCTGGAACCTGCGGCGAACTGGGTTATGCCTATGCCAAAGGCAAACCGTGTTTTGGCATCAGCGACGATGTGCGCCGCATCAATAACCTGATATGGGGATTGTGCGGCGAAGGTAAAGCCATCGCGCCGGATATTGATACACTGGTTGCCATGATACGCCAGTATGCCCCAATCCAGAAATAAGCCGATAAAGATGGAATACCTGGCAAAACCACTTCTCCGCCAGTGAATCTGTTTTCCCATTCCCCTGTTCATGGCTATAATCTCCCGCCATAAATTAATGACAGTCCAGGAAAAGGAAGTCCTCTCATGCCGCTCAATCCCCAGCGCACTATTGACGAACTGAAAGAACTGCGCGCTCTGACCGCCGACGAAAACGGGGCGCAGCGGGTCGCTTTCACGCCCACCTGGGACAAAGCCCGTGCGTGGTTTCGCGAGAAAATTGCCGGTTTGCCCGTTGAGGTCGAAACCGATGAAGCTGGTAATGTCTGGGTGACACTGCGCGGCGAAAGCGATAAAGCCCTGCTGATCGGCGGCCACATCGACTCGGTGCCGAACGGCGGTTGGCTCGATGGCTGCCTCAACGTCATGGCGGGCGTGGAAGTGCTGCGGCGCATCGCCGAGGAAGGTACACCTCCGGTCACGGTGCGGCTGGTCGATTGGGCCGACGAAGAAGGCGCACGCTTCGGACGCAGTCTGTTTGGTTCCAGCGCCGCTGGTGGCAGCATGAACCCCGACGAACTGCGCGAGTTGAAGGATAAAGACGGTATCCTGCTGTCCGACGCCATCGCCAAATACGGCATTACGCTCGACGGCGCGAAAGCCGCCACACGACAGCTTGAAAATGCCGCCGCCTACCTCGAACTGCATATCGAGCAGGGGCCAGTGCTGGAAAGCATGAATTTACCGCTGGGTGTAGTGCTGGGAACGTTCGGCGTCGAACGCCACGCGATTCGCTTCACCGGGCAGGCGGCACACTCCGGCTCAACACCAATGGACAAACGCAAGGATGCGCTCGGCGGTGTCTCCAGACTGCATCTGGAAATCCGCGAAATTGCCCGGCGTCACGGCGGCGTCTGTACCGTTGGCCGCGTCGAAACCAAACCAGGTATTGTCACGTCTGTTGTCGCACAGGCGGATATGACGCTTGACCAGCGCCATCTCAATGCGGAAGGGCTAGCAGCAATGTATGAGGACGCGAAAGCTGCCAGCTTCAAAATCGCCGAAGACGAACAGATTGGTGTCGAGTGGAATCATTTGTGGCGGATTCATCCGATTCACTTTCACCCGGAATTGATCGAATTCTGTGAACAGGCCATTATGGAAACCGTGGGTGTTTCCCACCGTCTGCCGAGCGGCCCGCTGCACGATGCGGCGGAAGTCGCCCGCGCTGGCGTGCCAACGATTATGCTGTTCGTGCAAAGCCTTTACGGAATCTCGCATAACAAAATTGAAGATACCAAAGAGGAGCATATCGCCCAGAGCGTGGAAGCGCTCGACAAGCTGGCGAGCAAGACGATGGCCTGGATTGCAGCGCAGTAAGGGAAGGCAGTTCGCAGGAGCGGGTTTAAAACCCGACCCTACAGCGTGACCATAGGGACAAAGCATTGCCCAAGGGGAGGCACATGGTTCACATCACCGACAGGCCGGAGCATGACCCGGTAGCCGATATGAAGCTGATTGACGCCTACATGCGCTGGGCGATGGAAGCCGCACGTCAGGTGATCGGCGACCAGGCCTTGAATTCCGTCCTGCGGGAGGCCGGGCTGGAACACTTCATCGACAACCCGCCACCCGGCGAACTGACCATCAGCGGCGACGTGACCTATGGGGATTACGCCCGTTTCAACACCGGGCTGCTCAACTTTTTTCAGCGCTCTGGCAGAGGCATGATGCTCCGCATCGGGCGGGAGAGCGCCAAAATGGCGATTGCCCATCAGAGCGGCGTCTTTAATCTGGCGACAGTTTTTGCCGCCAGGCTTCTGCCCGCCAGCACCCAGGCCAAAATGGGGCTGTCGGCTATGATGTCGGGCTTTAAGGTGCTGAATGACAAGGCCCGCCAAGAATGGAAAGGCCATGTCGAGGATGCGGGCGACAGCTATCATTTCATCATCGAAACCTGTCCATTGTGCGCCGGAAAACAGGCTGATACCAAGATCGGCTGGCTGATGGAAGCCACCATCGAGGAAAGCTCGCGCCAGGTGTTCGGTAAATTCTTCGACGTGGTGGAAATCGCTTGCAAGGCGCAGGGTGCGCCAGCCGGGGTGTGGGAAGTGCCAAAGCAGCCGGGCGAAGAAGGCGCGAACCGCAGCGCAATCTGATTGTTCTGCGTGCCAGATGTCATCTGATGAAAGGGCATGGCTGGCATATCATGACCTTTCAAACTGGCCTGAGACAGGTGTCTCGCCGCCTTCCAGCAGTAAGATTGTGCTGGATTTCCCCCTCCATAATGCAGCCACAAAATGAGCCAATAACTGAGTCAACAGTACAGCGGCAAAATCATGAGCCAGGATTAGACTATGGGATTATGTGCTTAGATGGATGGAAGAAACTCAATGACGGAAAAGTACAGCGGCAAAGCGATGGATCGGCGTTACAGCGGCGAGGCAGTGGACATCAGCTACAGTCTGAAACGCTGTATTCACGCCGAAGCATGTATCCACCGCCTGTCAGAAGTGTTCGACGCGAAACGTCGTCCCTGGATAATGCCTGATGGGAGCGACGCGGAACAGGTGGCGCAGACCATCGAAAGCTGTCCCTCTGGTGCGCTGCATTATGAGCGCAAGGATGGCGGGGCAGGCGAAGCATCACCCGAAAGTAATAGTGTTCATGTCTGGCACAATGGCCCGCTGCAATTCAACGCTAATCTGCACATCGAAGGCACGACAGTCGAGATACATGGTGAAACCCGCGCGACCTTATGCCGCTGCGGGGCTTCCCGAAACAAACCTTTCTGCGACAACAGTCATAAGGAAATCGGCTTCGATGGCACGACGGCTGCGGCGGGCATCACAGCAGTCCCCAGCATGGGAAGCGGCCCGCTCACGGTGACGGTCAGCCCCAATGGGTCGCTGAGCGTGAAGGGGGCATTTACGCTCTATGACGAAAGCGGGACAGTTTTGTTCAGCGGTGAAGAAACCTGGCTCTGCCGCTGTGGTGGGTCAGCTAAAAAACCGTTCTGCGACGGCACACACAATCGTAATGGATTCACAGGTGAATAAGGAATAACGATGAGTATTGATCTGGATAAACTGGAAATACAGCATAACCCGGAACAGAACCGCTTTGAGCTGCAAGTGGATAACCACCTGGCGCTGGTCGAATACATGCGGGCAGGCAATAATATCATCTTCACCCATACCGAAGTGCCGCCCGCGCTTGAAGGGCAGGGGATTGGCGCTAAACTGGCGAAATATGTGCTGGATTATGCTGTTGAGCAGGGGTACAAAATTCAACCGCTCTGTCCCTTTATCTCCGCATATGTGCGCCGCCACGAGGAATATCATCCTTACGTGTGGCATACCTGATCGCCCGTGAATTAGCGGGTTTCTAATGCGCCTCCGCTACGATGCAGTGTGGGAAAACTGATTATTTTCTTTGTCGCCCTGCTGGGCAAATGACATAGTGATCTCACACGAGGTAAACTAAAATGACGAACCCTGTTCTGGTGGTTGGCGCGACTCGCGGCGTTGGTAAACATATCCTGGTTAAACTGCTGGCGGCGGGTGTACCGGTGCGCGTGCTGGTGCGTGATTTTAAGGCGGCACGGGCTGCCCTGGGCGATGAGGTTGAATACATCGCCGGGGACGCACGTGATCCTGAGACACTTCCGGCGGCGCTGGCGGGTGTGGGTGCTGTTTTCTGCACCATCGGGTCGGGGCGCACCGATGCCACCGATACGCCGGAAAAGGTGGATTACGAAGGCATCCGCAATCTGGTTGAAGCGGCACAGGCAGAAAACGTCGAGCATTTTGTGCTGGTGTCGTCGCTGGGCGTCACCCAGCCTGACCATCCGTTAAACAAAATAGCGGATAATGTGCTTCAATGGAAACTGAAGGGAGAAGATTTCCTTCGTGCCAGCGGTCTGCCGTATACCATCATCCGCCCCGGCGGTTTGCTGGATGACCCCGGTGGAAAAGAAAAACTGGCTGTCAGCCAGGGCGATAAACCGGAATTCAGCGGGCGCATCAGCCGCGAAGATGTGGCTGAAGTGGCAGTTCAGGCCCTGAACCAGCCTGCCGCGCGTGGGGTAACATTTGAAGTGATCGCGGAAGACGGCGGACAGTCGGCAGATTGGGCTGGATTATTCGCCGGATTGCAGAAGGATTGAGTATGACGATTGAATCACAGGCCGATATGGTAGGGATGCTGCGGATTGGCAAGGTCGTCGGTCTGACGCTCCAGCGCATGAAAGCCGCCCTGCGTCCCGGCATCACCACCGCCGAACTGGACGCTATCGGTGCCGAATTTCTGAAGCAGGAAGGCGCGCGTTCCGCTCCTATCCTCACCTACAAATTTCCTGGCTGGACGTGCATCAGCCTCAATGACGAGGCCGCGCACGGTATCCCCGGAAGCCGTACTGTCGAAGTCGGCGATCTCATCAATATCGATGTCTCGGCGGAACTGGACGGCTATTATGCCGATACTGGCGAGACGATTCCGATGCTGCCGGTGTCATCCATCAAGGAAAAGCTGGCGAACTGCGCCCGTACTGCCCTCGAAAAAGGTATTGATGCGGCCAGAGCGGGCCGGCCAGTTAATGAGATTGGCCGCGCGATGGAAAATTACGAGCGCTCCTGCGGTTTCCGCCCGATCATCGACCTGCCGGGTCATGGCGTCGGGCGCAAGCTGCACGAAGCGCCGAGTGTGCCGGGCTTCTACACCAAACGCGCCCGTGAGATGATGAAGGAAGGCATGGTCTTTACGATTGAACCGTTCGTTTCGACCAAAGCCAACCGCATCGTCACCATGCCCGATGGCTGGACGCTGAAGACGCCGGATGGCAGCCTGGTCGCCCAGTATGAACACACCGTCATCATCACCAAAGACCGCCCGGTGCTGGTGACGGCGGTATAGGCTTCAGCAGACAGTTTTGAGTCAATAGTCAGCGTTCGACTATCATAAGCGGCGATGAGGAAAATCCGAAACTGTCTGCTGGTCATTGTATGCGACTTACGCCACCTGTGGGTGAGCTTTGTACCAGGCCATTGACTCGCGGATGACGGTATCCAGCGGCGTGGGGCTGATGCCGAACGTCCGCTCGAATTTGCTGCTATCGACGATGTAGGGTTTTTCCCACTCATACATCTGCTCCACAGTTTCGCGGGCAGCAGGGCTGAAGAGGCCGCCAATCCGCACCATCATTTTGCCCATTGAACTGAATTTGGGTTCGCCGGATTGGCCTGCCGCTTTCCAGATCAGCGCCGCCAGATCGCGGTTTGAAATCGGCGGCAGGCTCGGCACAATCCAGGCCTGCCCCAGTGAACGGTCATCTGTCCCCAACACTGCCAGCCCGCGCCCAAAATCGGGAATATAGGTGTATGTATGGGGGGCATCGGCGTCGCCGAGGAAATCCATTCTTTTCCCGGCCAGCGCCTTATAAAACACCATATCGCCAACAATATCGTATTCCGGCCCGACGAAGTTTGACGCCCGCCCGATGGCGGCTCGCACCTTGCCGCTTTTGTGCGCTGCCAGCACGGCCTCGGCCATAGCAGCCCGTATCTGTCCTTTTTTCGAGATTGGTTTATAGGGGGCATCGGCGCTGATGGATTTGCCATTGGGTGCGCCGTACATATAGAGGTTGTCTCCAACAATGAACTTCGCGCCGTTGGCCGCCGCGCCTTCCAGCACGGCACTTTGCAACGCCGGGAATTTCGTCACCCATTGATGATATTCTGGCTGGGCGCACTGGTAAACGCTGGTCGCGCCTTTGCTCACCTCGCGGGTCGAAGCCGGGTCGTAAGCATCGCCACTGACAACTTCTACTCCGGCGGGGACATCCGCGTGACCACTCCGGTTGACCATGCGAACACGCTTGCCCAGGTCTACCAGCGCCCGCATCGTGTTTTTGCCGAGCGGCCCGCTACCGAATACGACGTGTAATTCACTGCTGTTCATTTTCCTGCTCCTTAATAGGCTGCTTAACTAACGTTGTGAAGCGAGATAGGCGACCAGCGCCTCAACCTGATCGTCATTCAAAATCTGGCCGAACTGCGGCATGACATTCCTCGCGCACGCCCCTTCCGGGCAGTCGAGCGCGATCACTGCGTTCGGGTTAACGATGGATTGGCGGATATAAGCCTTATCGTGTTGGCTGCCTATGGCGTCCAGATTTGGGCCTTCATCGCCCCTCGCGCCCGCTGCTGCCAGTGTATGGCAGCCACTACAGCCGCGTGTCTGGAAAAGGGTCGCGCCATAGACCAGCGGATCAGCAGTATCCGGCGCGATAATGGCTTCCTGAATGTCGGCCAGCAGGGTATGGCGGAAGCTGAAATAGCCTCCGATGACCAGCCCCAGAGCGACGACAGCCAGCAGCAGGGCGCGTTGAACAGAACCGATGCCTTTCATCAGTAAACCTCGCTCTCAACTTGACGAAATAGTGCGATATAGACTATCCGGCGGCGGGGCGCATTGAAGAGATCTGCCATCGCCCGGCTGTTTTAAAAATGCTGTTTGTTACTGGCAAAAAGTCAGCAGCTAGGCGCTCGTCATCATCGTCATCAGCAGATTGTCGATCTGCGCCCGGTAGTAAACATCGACATTACCTATTGTCGGCCCCAGGTGATTGTAGAGTTCAAGCATGATGACCCCGTGCAACTGTGTCCAGCCGACTACGCCCATATAGAATGGGATTTCTGATATGGGATATTCGTCTCGCGCGATCATCTCCCGCACATGACTCCCTATCGGCTCTGGTACCGCATCATAGGGAGGCCGGGGTTTGTAGCTGCCGGATTGCAACATCTCCGCCAGCAAACCGACGATGACAGCGAACCCGCGCACAACCAGCGGCACCGTGACTTCGCGCGGGGCGACATAACCCGGAATGGGGTTGCCATAAATCAGTTGAAAATCAATCGGATGTGCAACAGCCCATCCGCGATACGCCAGCAGTACATCGACCAGTTGTTCCCATGTGCTTTTCGCGGCGGCCTGATCGCGCGCAGTTTCCAGCGCAACCGCCAGCGCCGTGAAGGCATCGACGATCAGCGCTGTGATTAACTCATCCAGACTGGCGAAGTAGCGGTAAATCGCCGGAGCGCTCACATCCAGTTCCCGCGCAATCGCCCGCAAGCCCACGCCCGCTGTCCCGTTTTCGGCCATCTGCCGCCGGGCGGTATCGAGGATTCGGGTGCGTGTCGCTTCGTGTAGCTCAGCATCTCTTGTGCGCGGCATCAGTCACCATTCTGATTACACTGTTAACTTAACACTGTAAACAGAATACGATACTTTTTTTGGGTTGTCAAGATATTGGGAAAATTGGCTGACTTTTCCTCAAAATCGCAATATCCTTGAGGAGAACAGCAGTTCCGGGCAAGTGAAGGTTATACTATACCGAAAAAAAGTTAATGAGGCGCAAGTAAAACTTTATCCGCACCATTTGAAGGAAACCTCTCAGCGCATCGCTGCATGTACCAGGGACATTGATGAAATTAGCCTGCATATTACGCCTGCACCGGGCGAATGGTCGGTTGTGGAAATCATGGCGCTTTGCGTAGTTGTGCCGATGTTTGGTCGTACAGTATTTATGCCATGCTCACCCTCGATAATCCCGAGCTGGCCTTCATCCATCCTAGAGCCTGTTATGCGCGCTTTGCAAAGTGGTCAAACTGCAATAGCTACGATTGTCGAGAATCAAGCCATTTGCAGAAGTTTTCTGAAAATTTCTAGGTAGCCAATTAAGCCTTGCAGACGAGGAGTGTTTGTATTCACTTTATCAACCACTACTAATGAATAATACTCATAGGCATCTCTCCCGCCTAGATAATCACGTAACATTTCCGCGATGCGTTTGCCCGGGCTTTGCAGTTTGAGTGTATTAACATCTGCTTTGATATTGCCAGCTTTTTCTTCGGTCATACGGTATTGAATAAGGGTTCTATCATTAATCAAGCCTTCTAGAATCGGGTTTTCCAAGTTCCTTACTACAGGAATATCTCGTTGCCCTGAACCGTGCATTTTTACCTGAATATTGGGAATACTGTCCTCATCTCGACACACAATAACTCTATCTTCTGGATAGCGGCGCATACATTCTCTTACTGTCATATCAGGTGTGGGGATAAGTGCATTCTCTTTCACCATTTCGTTAAGAATATCCTTAAAGCTAATAACGCCAACTGCCCGCTCTTGATCGTCTATTATAGGCAGAGTACTCATATAATGCCGATCCTGCGTGCCAGGATAACGTTCGACAAATTTCGCAAATTGCCCTATTGCGGCTGAGATCGTATCTTTCTCATTGACGCATCGGAACAGGGGCTCTGCATTGTACTTATCCATGATTTGCTCAACAAACATGGTCTGGGTGCTGTTTTCAGAAATATATTTCTCAATGGTTCTTAAGCTCAGTAGTCCGAGCAGTCGGCTTCCGATTTGCCCGTCTTCGGTGACGAGAAGGTGACGAAAAGCATAGCGATTACGTTTTATAATTTCCAGCGCTTTACCTACAGGTACGTCTTTTTGAACACATGCCAGTTGTGATTTGCTAGCATGATGCCCAAATTGTATACAGGGAAGTTTCTTCCAATCATGTTCGATCGCCTCTTGTATATCTGAATGCTTTTTAGTGAGGGCTTCGGAGAGTTGCTTTAGTGCATGTTCAAAACGATTAGGGTCTTGAAAATCAATGTACTGAATAGCTTGTAAATGTAAAGGGATTTCAGATGGAATATATAACAGCGGAATCACCGTTCCATCTCGGCGATTAACCATCATTTCCCATTCAATACGTACCTGACGGGAGCGTACCCCTTCAGGTGTTAAAATGACAACCAAATGGGTGGCGCGTTCAATAGCTTGGTCAATTACAAAGCGAAAATCCTCACCAGGCGAAATACTGTCTGAATCCAGAAACACCTCAAAACCTAACCTACGGAGTGAATTTGCAAGGGTCCTAGCTAAATCTGAGCCATCACTGTGGGCATAACTGATAAAAATTCTTTTTTGTCCTACCATTTACATACTTCTCTACAGAAATAATTGGAGGATAGATAACAAATTATAACGCAATAGACTCTACTCTGTGTAGACCACCGAGGAGGAATAATAATGTAATTCAACGAAATCAAAAAGAGCAGGTCATTTGACCTACTCCCTTTAAACTATCAGCTATTGACTACCAAGTAGCAACTACAAAACCTGCGCTCCCGGCTTGCGGGGAATGAACTGGCCGCCGCCGTTTTCGCCCAGCCACATCTCACCGTTGACGACGCGCTTGCCGCGCAGATAGACCTGCTGCGGCACGCCCTTGACCTTCATGCCCTCGTACATATTGTAGTCGCAGCGCATGTGATGGGTCTGGGCGCTGATGGTGTGGCGCTTATTGGGATCCCAGACCACGATGTCGGCATCCGCTCCCACTGCGATTGTGCCTTTGCGCGGGTAACAGCCAAAGATTTTGGCCGGGTTGGTGCAGTTCAGCTCGACGAAGCGCGAGGGCGAAATTTTGCCGCCGTTCACGCCCAGATGCCACATGACAATCATACGGTCTTCGATACCGGGCAGGCCGTTGGGGATTTTAGCGAAGTTGCCTTTGCCCAGTTCCTTGCCGGGGCGGCGGTAGGTGGGGTCCTGTTTTTCGTATTCGACCCAGTTGCCACCGTTATGTTTTTTCGCCCAGGCTTCCCACGGGCCAACGCCGCCTTCGTACCAGAAATCGCAGTGATCGGTGCTGACGACCTGAAGTGTGCCGTCACGTACCGCCTGCCACAGCACCGCGTGGTGTTCGGCGTTGCGGACGGGCGGCGAACAGACATATTTCGCGCCTTCAAAACCGGGCGCACCCAGATGTTTATCCCGCGTGATATGGAAATACTGGACGCAGGTTTCGCCCATCACGGGATAGCCCAGCGCCCGCCCGCGCCGCAGCGCTTCTACCGATTGTTCGCACGTCATGTGGACGACGTAGAGCGGGCAGCCAGTCAGCCCGGCCATGACGACAGCACGGTTGGTCGCTTCGCCTTCGATTTCCGGCGGGCGCGAGGAGTAATGATAGATCGGGTCAGTTTTACCCTCTGCCAGCAGGGCCGGGGTAAGCTGCGCTTCGACATCGCCATTTTCGGCGTGAACCATGACGATCATGCCGTTCTCGGCGGCCACCTGCATCGCCCGGAACAGGGTTGTGTCGTCCACCTGAAAGACATTCTTATAGGCCATGAAGAGCTTGAGGCTGGTCACGCCCTCGTCAATCAGCGATGGAATTTCGGCCATCACATCGTCGCGCAGGTCAGTGATCGCGAGATGAAAACCGTAGTCAATCTGCGCCGGTTTGGCTTTTTCGCGCCAGATTTTCAGGCCATCGTGCAGGCTGCCACCTTTTGGCTGAATCACGAAGTCGATATGCATGGTCGTCCCGCCGAAGGCCGCTGCCTTGTGACCGACATCGAAATCATCATTGCTGTACGTGCCACCGAAGGGCAGATCGAGGTGAGTATGCACATCAATCCCGCCGGGCATCAGGTATTTGCCCTTCACATTGACGACTTCATGCCCCTTACTGGAGATGTTTGCGCCAATCAGTGTGACCTTTTCCCCTTCAATCAGCACGTCCGCCTGTACCATATCGCTGGCTGTGACGACGGTGCCGCCTTTAAGCAGAATACCCATAATCAATACTCCTGAAAAACAGGTTCGAGATAGATTTCATACGCCATAGTTATATAACTTTCCACCCCATTCGTGCCACAACTTTGTTAGCAGTTGGCAAGGTAAGCCGCCTAGCATACCGTTGAGATTGAGTTGATACCGCCTTCGGAGGCTGGATGAAACCCCTCGTCAGTGTCATTTTAGTGAACTACAACAACGAACACTACACGCTCCCCTGCCTGGAGTCGCTGGAAAAAGTTACCTACCCGAACCTGGACATTATCGTGACCGACAATGGCTCCAAGCCAGAGTCGATCAAGGCGATACGGGATGCCTACCCGAAAGTGACGCTGATGGAACTGGGCGCGAACCTCGGCTTCACCGGGGGGAATAATGCCGGGATCAAACAAGCGCTGGCGAATGGCGCGGATTACATCATCCTGCTCAATAACGATACCATCGTGCCGCCGGAGATGTTCGACATCCTCGTAGACGCGATGGAAAAAGACAAGACACTGGCTGTGACCGGGCCGATCATTTATTACTACGACCACCCGGACACGATCTGGTCAGTGGGCGGGACGATCAACTGGGACAAGGGCTATTCCTACATGATCGGCCTGAACGAGAAAGACAATGGGCAGTTCGGCAGCGAGCCAAAAGTGGTGGATTTCATCACCGGCTGTGCCCTGCTGGTGCGGCGCGATGTGTGGGAAAAAGTCGGCCTGCTGGACGACGATTTTTTCATCTACTACGAGGAAACTGAATGGTGTATCCGGGCCGGGCGGGCGGGGTTCAAAATCGCCTACATTCCACAGGCGACCCTGCTGCACAAAATCTCGATCGAGGCGCGAGCCGCGTCCAAGTGGGCCTACTACTATATGACGCGCAATCGCCTCCTTTTTCTGAAGAAAACCAACGCCGGTTTGCGTACCTGGCTCAACGTCTGGTTCGAGTACATTCGCACCTTCGCAAGCTGGACACTGCGCCCCAAATGGAAGGTGCAGCGGGCGCTGCGCCCGGTGATGCTTCAGGCGATTGGTGATTACCTGCGCGGCAATCTCGGCCAGACCTATAAGTAAATTTCATCTATCAGTGATACGCTAAGTTATCCACACCATCCATACCATTTCGGAGGGAACATGAAGAGTTTAGTGACTGGCGCTGCCGGTTTTCTGGGGTCGCATCTGGCGGAATATCTGGTCAAGGCGGGGCATACGGTCGTTGGGCTGGACGACCTGAGCGGGGGCTACGAGGAAAATGTGCCTGCCGGAGTCGAGTTCGTCAAAGCCTCGATTCTCGACCACGACAACGTGAATGCGCTGTTCGAGAAGGAAAAGTTCGACTACGTGTACCACCTGGCGGCTTATGCAGCCGAGGGCTTGAGCCACTTCATCAAGCGCTTCAACTACAACAACAACGTGGTCGGCAGCGTCAACCTGATTAACGCAGCGGTCAACACCGGCGTGAAGTGCTTCGTGTTCACCTCGTCGATTGCGGTCTACGGCGAGGGACGGACGCCGATGATCGAGGACATGGTGCCGATGCCGACAGACAGCTACGGCATCGCCAAATTCACGGTTGAGCAGGAATTGCAGGCCAGCAAGCACATGTTCGGGCTGGATTACGTGATTTTCCGCCCGCACAACGTCTACGGCGAACGGCAAAATCTGGGCGATCCGTACCGCAACGTGGTCGGCATCTTCATGAACCAGATCATGCAGGGCAAGTCGCTGACGATTTTCGGCGATGGCACGCAGCAGCGGGCGTTCTCCTATGTGGGCGATATTGTCCCCGGCATCGCCAAGTCGCCGGACGTGCCGGAAGCGCGCAACAAGATTTTCAACATCGGCGCGGACACACCGTACACGGTCAACGAACTGGCGCAGGTGTGCTGCGAGGTGATGGGCGCGCCGGTCAACATCAACCACCTGGACGCGCGTGAAGAAGTGAAAGTCGCTTATTCCGATCATACGCTGTCGAAAACCATTCTCGACGTGAACCCACAGACGACGCTGCGCGAGGGGTTGCAAAAAGTGGCCGACTGGGCGAAAGCACACGGGCCAATGCAGGGAACACCGTTCGGCGCGATTGAGGTGCTGAAGAACCTGCCTCCGAGCTGGCAAAGACTGATCGACGCGCAGAAAGTGACGAGTCCCTAGTTGCTAGTTGCTAGTCGTCCATGACGATTGGTGGTGGTGGTGGTGGAAGTGGGCCGTTGAAAAAATGGTTCAGTTCCACCACCATTTTATTTGCGGCAGCAGCAGCGGCAGTGATTTGCAAAATCAATTGCTGCTGCAACGCCCCTCGGTTTTTGCAATTCAGATACCAGTTGCCAGATACCTGTTGCGCGAAAAGACATTTTCACCACAGAGAACACGGAGAATACAGAGCTTTATAGGCACAGTTTAGCAGGGAAAGTGGGCAGCGGGTGAAACATTTGTCATAGTACAATTGCAAAAGAGATGAAGAATAAACGAGGT
>CAYUTY010000007.1:89721-123192 GCA_964447795.1 uncultured Anaerolineaceae bacterium | reverse complement strand
AGGGCCGCCGAGCCCCTGGCTCCGGCTGAGCCACCAGCCAGCTTGAGCGCCGCCTCAAGCAGTTCACCAGCTTGACGCCCAAGCAGCTTTCGCGTCTGGTACGCTTCGGCGCAGTGTGTGAGAGTCTGATGCTGAACCCGAACCAATCGCCTAACGATCTCGCCTTCAACTTCGGGTATGCTGACCAATCGCACTTCATCCACGACTTCAAAGCCTTCGCCAGATACACCCCGCGCGAATTCGCCGCTTACATCAACTCTGACCTCTCGCGATGGAAGATTGCGGATTTTTCACAATACACCATCTGAAGGTAAGACTAGAATGCCAGTGTTTCACCGAATGAAAAGGATAAACACATGGCTTCTAGCACGCCAACCAATACTTCCACTTCCGCAGCACACCCCGACTTCAAGGCGCTGCTGTTCATGGCGTCGGGCTCGGTGTTTCACGGTATGGAACACTGCGAACATCATGTCCATGAACATTCGCATGAAGGTCACGGCCACGACGACCATGCACATGATGCACACGCCGTCGCGGACGCGCACACTTATGACGAACACGGGCATGAGGCGCACGGCCACGACGATCACGGCCATCATGACGACACACATCATGCCCCGCATTTCGACCCGCAGGATATGATGAACATGGGCGGTCTGCGGAAGACCATGCCGGTGACATTCATCACCTTCCTGATTGGCGGCCTGTCGCTGGCGGGTTTCCCGCTGTTGACGGCGGGTTTCTGGTCGAAGGACGAAATTCTGGCGGATGCCTGGTACGGCCTGACACACGGCTATGGCCCGCACGCGCTGGTATTTGTGCTGCTGGCGATTTCAGCTTTCCTGACAGCTTTTTACACGATGCGCCAGCTTGGGCTGACGTTCTGGGGTGAGGCGCGGACGGAAGCAGCCAAACATGCCAACCTGGGGCAGGGCATTGTCAGCGTGACGATGACGCTGCCGCTGATTATCCTGTCGTTCTTTGCAATTTTCGCCGGGTTCGTCGGCGTTCACCCGGATTTCCCGCTGTTCGGCGCGATTTTCTCAGCGCAATATAATCCGTTCCATCATTTCGTCGGGCCGACGCTGCTGGTCGAACCGGCGACGATTAAGTTCAATTTCATCCCGGTGCTGTTCTCGTTCGGCGTGGCGCTGGGCGGCCTGGGTCTGGGCTATCTGATGTACTGGCGCAAGCCGCTGCTGGCGGGCGAACCTGACCCGTTGATCGGCATTCTGGGCGAGACGGTGCATACCACGCTCAAGAACAAGTATTACATGGATGAGCTGTACAACCGGCTGTTCGTCCGGCCATCGCA
Source organism: uncultured Anaerolineaceae bacterium (assembly GCA_964447795.1). GTDB lineage: Bacteria > Chloroflexota > Anaerolineae > Aggregatilineales > Phototrophicaceae > CFX2. The sequence goes on along the minus strand of CAYUTY010000007.1, from coordinate 121,874 downwards.
GGTTTTCTCGGATATATTCGTCAGCCAGTTTGTTGACCGCCGTCTGATTGACGGTTTCCTGCACGGCATCGCGCGGGTGTTCATCTGGATTGGCGATTTCTTCAAACTGCTGAATACGTGGCTGATCGATGGTGTGGGCGATGGCATCCCGGAACTGGTGGCAATGTTTGGCAACTGGTTCCGCCGGATTCAGACCGGGCGCATTCAGCAGTATCTGCTGCTGGTGGCGGTGGCGGCTATTCTGATTGCGATTGTGTTCGCGGTGTCGTCTGGCGGGTTGCAGGCCGCGCCGTAGTAACCTCGCACCTGCCCCTTTTCTGTTTATGCAGAGAGGGGAATATGGGTGGGAATTTACAGTGTGGTTTGTAGGGTTGGGCGGTTTCGGCCTTACAGGAAAACACTTAAGGATGATTTATGACGATTTTGGGAATTGATGTCCTGAGTTTTCTGGTGGTTGCGCCAGCGATTGCGGCGGCCATCGTGCTGATGCTGCCGGGCGGTAAACAGGTTGCCCGCTACGGCGCACTGGCGCTGTCGCTGGTGATTGGGGCGGTGTGTATCGCTGTTTTCGCCGGGTACGACCGGGCGGCGGTGGGCTACCAGTATGTGTCGAATGTCCCCTGGTTCACGGTGATCGGGGCGAACTGGCATGTCGGCATTGACGGGGTGAGCGCGGCGATGGTGCTGCTGACGGGCATCCTGACGCCGCTGGCAATCCTCATCAGCTTCGAGATTGATGAGCGCGTCAATGTACACATGGCGCTGCTGCTGTTCTTCGAAGCGGGCTGCCTGGGCGTGTTCGTGGCGCTCGACCTGATGATTTTCTTCCTGTTTTACGAACTCACGCTGGTGCCGATGTACTTCCTCATCAACCAGTGGGGTGGGCCGAACCGCAAGTATGCCTCGACCAAGTTCTTCATCTACTCGATGGGCGGGTCGCTGGGTATGCTGCTGGCGATACAGTTGATTGGCTGGTCAATGTCGAATGTGCCGGCTGATCTGGTGCAGACGATTCAGCAGGATGTTCCGGCCATCGCAGGGTACGCAGCGGGTTCACCGACATTTGATATTCAGACTATTTCCGCCCTGTGGCCGAATTTTACCGGTGACGGTGGGGCGTTCCTGGGCATCAGCATTGAGACGGTGAAGGCGCTGGCTTTCCTCGGCTTTTTCGTGGCCTTCTGCATCAAAGTTCCGGTGTGGCCGTTCCATACGTGGCTACCGGACGCGCACGGTGAAGCGCCAACGGCGGGTTCGATGCTGCTGGCGGGCGTGATGCTCAAGCTGGGAGCCTACGGCTTCCTGCGGTTGGTGATTCCGTTCTTCCCGGATGTGTGGGTCGCGCCATTGAATATTCTGGGCGCTATCCAGACGAACTGGGCAACGATTTTCGCTTTCTTATCGGTACTCGGCGTGGTGCTGGGGGCATTCGCCGCTTTCGGTCAGAACGACATCAAGCGCCTGGTGGCTTACAGCTCGGTCAACCACATGGGCTTCGTGGCGATGGGTCTGGCAGTAGCGGCGCTGGCTTACGGGCAGAGCTTCATGACAGGCGCACCGGGCGATATGCAAAGCGCGATCATCGCCACCAACGGCGCGGTGATGCAGATGTTCAATCACGGCCTGTCTTCGGCGGGTATGTTTCTCCTGGCCGGGGCGATTTATCACAAGACACACACACGCGACATGACTCAGTACGGTGGTTTCTGGGTGAAAGCGCCAATTTACGGGGCGATTTTCATCTTCACCAGTATGGCGAGCCTGGGTCTGCCGGGACTCAATGGTTTCATCGGCGAATTCCTGGTGGTGCGCGGCGCATGGCCGATCTTCACCGGACTAACGATTCTGTCGATGGTGGGTCTGCTGTTCACAGGCGCATACATCCTGAAGGGCATCCGGGCGGTGCTGCATGGGCCGTTCAACATGCACTGGAAGGATTACAACCTGGAGATTGACCTGCGCGAGGCGATTGCGATTGCGCCGCTGCTGGTGCTGATGCTGATTACGGGGTTGTACCCGAACTGGATTCTGCCGGTCATCAATGACGCGGTGATGCGGATATTAGGCGGGTAAACTTCTATCCCCACCCCCAACCCCCTCCCCATTGCATGGAGAGGGGGCGTTTATACGGGTGAGAACCCTTTGGCTACGAAGCAGAGAGGGATTGGGGTGAGGATAAGAAAAAGAGGAAAAAGATATGGTTGAGGGATTTCAGTTTCCGATTTTAAGCGTCATCATCTTCACGCCGATTGTGGCGGCAGTCGTGATGCTGTTCATCAATGGTGAGAAACGCGACCTGATTCGAGGCATCTCGATCACGGCGGCGGCGATCATGCTGACACTTTCGGCGGCGGTCTTCTTCGGCTATCAGGGGCAGGTCGATACCCTGACGGCTGACCAGGCGACGCTGCTGGAAGCGGGCGGGCCATTCGAGGCGACAGCCATGTTCCAGCGCTCACTGGCTTTTGAGGAAAAAGTCACCTGGGTCGAGGATCTGGGCATCAGCTATCACCTGGGGGTGGATGGTCTGGCCGCGCCGATGGTGCTGCTGACAGGCATGGTGACGGTGGCCGGTGTGCTGATCTCGTGGCGCATTGATGACCGCACCCGCGAGTTCATGGCCTTCTTCATGCTGCTGGTGGCGGGTGTTTACGGCGTGTTCGTGGCGGTTGACATGTTCGTGGTGTTCTTCTTCTACGAACTGGCAATCTTCCCCATGTACCTGCTGATTGCAACATGGGGCTGGGTCAAGCTGCGCGAATATGCAGCGATGAAGCTGACACTGTACATCCTGATTGGCTCGGTGATCGCGCTGGTTGGCGTGATTGCGATGGTGATTGTCGCTCAGCAGCACTTCAATACCGAAGCGGGCAGGGAAGTCTTGCAGCAGGCGGTTGACAGCCAGGTGGTTTCGCCTGATGTGTTCAACGAAGATGGTTCGGTACGCCTCAACTTCGGCCTGACACAGTTGATGCTGGCGGGCGAAACGGGCGCTTATGATGTTCCTGGTTACGCCGGTATCGATGTGCTGACCTTCGCCAAATTGTGGTTCCCCTTCATCTTCATCGGTTTCGCGGTGCTGGCAGGTGTTTTCCCCTTCCACAACTGGTCGCCGGATGGACACGTGGCCGCGCCAACCGCCGTTTCGATGATTCACGCCGGTGTGCTGATGAAGCTGGGCGCGTTCATGGCGCTGCGGGCGGGCGTACAGCTTTTGCCGGAAGGGGCGCAGACTCACCTGCCCTGGATTGTCTTCCTGACGCTCATCAACGTGGTTTACGGGGCGTTCATCGCCTTTCGCCAGCGCGATTTCAAATATGTTATTGGTTTCTCGTCGGTCAGCCATATGGGTCTGGTGAGCATGGGCTGGGCGTCGATGAATATCATTGGCATGACGGGCGCAGGCCTGCAAATGTTCAGTCATGGCGCGATGACGGCGCTGTTCTTCGGCTGCGTCGGCATGGTATATGACCGGGCGCATACGCGCGACATCCCCAGCCTGGGCGGGTTCGCCAAACGAATGCCCTGGGTAGCGCTGGCGTTTGTCGTCGGCGGTCTGACCAGCATGGGTATGCCCGGCCTGAGCGGTTTCATCGCGGAATTCCCGATCTTCCAGGGAATGTGGGCGGCCTCACCTGCGATATCGCTGCAAATCGGCAGTTTTACGCTGTCGAATTATTACTCGATCATCGTGATTCTGTCGGCGCTGGCGATTGTCATCACGGCAGCTTATGTGCTGCGCGTCACCGGACAGGTTTTCTTCGGTGAATTCGATGAGAAAAAATATGCTGATGTGGGCGACATCGCCATCACTGACCGGGTAATTTTGTTCCTGCTCGGTGCGCCGCTGATTATCCTCGGCGTATACCCGGCGATTATGGCCCCGATGATTGAGTCCGGTCTGAGGCCGATCATCGCTATTCTTGGAGGGGGTTCGTAGCTCATGGGCGCGACCGAATTTACACTGGGACAACATTTCCTCGTCATCCTGCCAGAGATCGGTCTGGCGCTGCTGGCGATCATCGTGCTGGCGCTGGATGTCGGCTTCATTGTGATACAGCCGCTGCCGGAAAGCCGTAAGAAGCTGATCGCGATTGTGGCAGGGGTAGGGCTGGGTTTGCTGGCGGCGCTGACACTGCTGATTACTCCGGGCAGCGACGCCACACCGCAGGGGCTTTACTGGGGCGGCATGATCCGCTATGACGTGCTGGCACAAATCTTCAAAGTGATGGTGCTGGCGGCGGCAGCGCTGACCTGCCTGATGTCGATAGATGTGACCGGCATTGGGCGCAAAGGCGAGTTTTATCTGATTGTGATCGTCGCCACACTGGGGATGACGCTGCTGGCCGGATCGGCTGACCTGATTATGGCTTTCCTGGCGCTGGAGACGACCTCCATTCCGCTGTACATTCTGGCCGGTTTCCGGCGGGGTGACAGCCGAAGCGCTGAGAGCGGCATGAAATATTTTCTGTTCGGGTCGTTCGCATCAGCTATCATGCTGTATGGTATGAGCCTGCTGTACGGCTTTACCGGGCAGACGAATCTGTACCAACTGGCAGACTTCCTCGCCAGCGCGAATTTCGCCAACAACCCCATCCCGGTACTGGCGGCGATGGTGCTGGTGATCGTTGGCTTTGGTTTCAAAATCAGCGCAGTACCGTTCCACTTCTGGACGCCGGATGTGTATGAGGGCGCGCCGACTCCGGTGACCGCCTTCCTGAGCGTTGCCAGCAAGGCCGGCAGTTTCGCGCTGCTGATGCGCTTCTTCGTCGCGGTATTCCCGTCAACGCTGGTGATCGGCGGGGCGGATATACAAAACTTCTGGATACAGCTCATGGCGGCCTCAGCGGTTATCTCGATGACGGTTGGCAACGTCGTGGCGCTGTCGCAGAAGAATATCAAGCGACTGCTGGCGTATTCGTCCATCGCGCAGGCGGGCTATACGCTGATCGGCGTGGCGGCGATTCAGTCGCAGATTGCAACTGACGCGGCAGGGCAGATCGCGGCGGCACAGCAGGCGGTGGCCTCTGTCGGCTTTTACATGTTTATGTATGTTTTCACGAATCTGCTGGCCTTTGCGGTTATCATCCTGTTCAGCGAGGCGACTGGCAGCGAGACGATTGCCGATCTGGCGGGACTCAGCCGCCGCAGCCCCTGGCTGGCGCTGATGATGACGGTGGCGCTGCTGTCACTGGCTGGTATTCCCCCGGCGGCGGGCTTCTTCGGCAAATTCTTCCTGTTTAACGCGGCGGTTCAGTCTGGCCTGACATGGCTGGCGATTGTGGGCGTGCTGAACGCGATTGTAGCGCTGTACTACTATCTGGTGGTCATCAAGGTGATGTATGTTGACCGCAGCGCGGACGAAGACAAGCCGATTGCTGTGTCACGCCCGTATGTTTGGGTAATGGCAATCGCGGCAGTGGTTGTCATTCTGCTGGGGACGGTTGCGGTACAGCCGGTGTTCCAGTGGGCGGTTCAGAGCGCAGGCTCACTTTTTGCCTGAGGTTGGGCGGGTCAGTGCACCCGCCCTCAAAGTGGAGAGGTTGGGGTAGTTGGATCTGATTACCCCATAACATCTATCCTGACTCGGTTGTCTTGGAAAAACATCAGGGTATCGTAAGATTGTTGTTGGCAAATAAAGATTGTTTGTGATAGAATTCCCGAACTTTGGAATAGATGGTTGAATGACCCGGCGCAGCACGACACGCACACGCAATTTAGGCTACGCCGCTGTAGCTGGCCTGGCAGGATGTGCAACGATAGGGTTTGTCATCGGCGGGCTGCTCCTCGGATTGTGGCTGGATGCACAGGCCGGGGTGCGGGGGCCATTCACAATCGGCCTGCTGCTCGTCAGCATTCCAGTCAGTTTAGGTGTTATGGTGTGGATTGCGGTGAGCATGGTGAAGCGGATTCAACCACCACCGAAACGTGAAACGCGCGAAGAACTGATGTACACAGAGGAGGAATAACCTTTGACCCAATCGGTTTATCATAGTAGAGGAGCGCCCCGATGAACAAAACACAACGCGGCTGCCTCGTTTTGCTGGGCATTATTGTCTTTATGGGTTTGTGTGCCTGGGTGACATTTGGTGTGCTGCCAAGTGCCGGTTCGGGCGTGGCGCTGCCAGTAATCGTCGTGCCGGGCGAACCCTATCTGGAAGGCTGGCCGAGCGAAGGCTTCTACTGGACGAATACACTGACCTCGGTGGTGCTGGTAGACATACTGGTGCTGGTGCTGTTGATCTTCATCGCTCGCCGGGTGTCGAAGAACTGGACGAAAGAAGTACCGGGCCGTTTCCAGTCGTTTGTGGAACTGCTGGGTGAATTCATTTACGGGCAGGCGAAGAACTTTGCCGGGCTGAGTTCACTGACGCGCAACTGGCTGTTCCCGCTGGCCGCCAGCATTTTTGTCTTTCTGCTGTTCGCCAACCTCATCAAGCTGGTGCCAGGGTACGAAAGTGTCGGTGTGATGCACTGCGCCGGTCACAACGCGCCGGAAATCGGCATCAATGTGACGGCTGGTTTCCCCAGCATTGGCAATCAACTGTATGTTTCACGCCCACTTCAGGCTGCCTATGAGGCAGATGAAGATGATTACCATGCGTGCGAGGAATATAAGGAAGGCCATGTCAACAAGCCCTCGAAGGAGGCTTTGACAGCCGCAGCGGCAGAACTGCGCGAACATGAAGAAGCGATTATGCTGTCGCGCATTGCTCCCGAAGCCCAGGAAGCACAAATTGAAGAAGCGCGTCTGGAAGCCACCGAAGCATTGTGGCCGCACGCCGCGATTGGCCTGACACCGGAAGCCCTGGAGCAGGGGGTCGTGCCATACCTGCAGGTTGTCACCCCCTACCTGCGCGGTGCGACCACTGACCTGAACCTGCCGCTGGCGCTGGCGTTGATCGTCTTCGTCGCCATTCAGGTGTTTGGTGTGGCGGCGCTGGGGCCGGACTACTTCCAGAAATTTGTCAACCTGCGCGTACTGGGTAATGCCGGTAAGAAGCCGATGGGCGTGATTGATTTCGTGGTCGGTCTGCTGGAAATCATCTCTGAATTCGGCAAGATCATCTCGCTGACATTCCGTCTTTTTGGCAACCTGTTCGCGGGTGGTATTCTGCTGGCCGTTATTTCGTTCCTGGTCGGTCTGTTCCTGCCTGTCATTTTCATGGGTCTGGAACTGGTCGTCGGCACGATTCAGGCCTATGTGTTCGCCGTCCTGACACTGGTGTTCAGCGGTCAGGCGATGGTCAGCCACCATCACGAAGACGATCACGGCGACGAACATCACGAAGCACACGCTTAATTTACAAATCTGACACATCACACGATTTACGAAAGGGTAAAAACACAATGGGTCCAGGTGAACTTGAAGTAGGTCTGAAAGCGCTCGGCGCAGGTCTGGCGATGATTGGCGCGTTCGGCCCCGGCATCGGTATCGGTTTGCTGGTGCAGGGCGCGATGAATGCCATTGGCCGCAACCCGGATGCTGCCGGTACCATCCAGACGAACATGATTCTCGGTATCGTGTTCACGGAAGCTATCGCCATTTATGCGCTGGTGGTCGCGCTCATCATTCTGTGCGTGCTGGCCTAAGCGCGCACAGTAAGGAGTGCAATATGTCTAAACAATTTCGTACACTGGCGCTGGCACTGCTGCTGGTGCTGGTTGCCGGTCTGACCATCGTCCCGATGGCAATGGCGCAGGAAGCCACCGCTGAAGGTGAAGCTGCTGCCGAAGAAAGTCACTCGGAAGGCGCTGCTGCCGAGGGCGAAGCCGCTGCTGAAGGTGAACCTGCCGTCAGCCCGTTGACCCCGCTGGGTATCAACGCCGGTTTCCTGATCGCGCAGATCATCAACTTCCTGGTCATTTTCCTGGCACTGCGGGCTGGCCTGTGGAAGCCGCTGGTGAACTTCCTCGACACCCGCGCCGCGAAAATCCAGAAGGGTCTGGAAGACGCGACTGTGGCCGCCAACGCTCGCCGTAACGCGGAAGTTGAGGCCGACAAAATTCTGGCTGCCTCGCGTTCTGACATCGGGCGGGCGGTTGAAGAAGGCCGCGCCCGTGGTGAAGAAGTCGCCAAAGCGCTGGAAGCTGAAGCCCGCGCCGAAGCTGCCCGCATCCGTACTGAAGCCCGCGCCGCCGCTGCCGCCGAACGCGACCAGCAGCTTGCCGGTCTGCGGGGGCAGGTTGCCGCGATTTCGGTGGCGGTTGCCCAACGGCTGATTGGTGAGTCGCTGGATGAGAAGCGCCAGAATGCACTGGTCAACGATTTCTTCGCTAAGGTTCCTGCTGGCGCTGCCAAACTGGGTGGCCGTGTGGAAGTGGTCAGCGCGATGCCGCTGAACGCGGACGAGCAGGCGAAAGTCAGGAAAGAAGTTGGCGCAGACGACGTGACCTTCACCGTTGACCCCAGCATCCTGGGCGGGCTGATCGTCCGCTCCGGCGACCGTGTGGTCGATGGCAGCGTTCGTTCAGGGCTGAACGATCTGGCTGGCCGCCTGAACTAACAGTTGTAGTTTTAACCACAGAGACACAGAGAACACAGAGGGGGTATAAACCTCGCTGCGTTCGCTGTAACTCTGTGGTTTTTGTTTGTATAAAACCCATGCTCCAAAAACTCTCCCAACTTATTCAATTTTTGCCGGACGTTATCCATGTCAACGGCGATACCGACATTACTGCGCCGGTAGCCGAGGCGGATTCCGATGTGCAGCCGGGTGGTTTATTCGTGGCGCGGCGTGGTCTGAGCGTTGATGGGCATGATTTCATCCCGCGTGCGCTGGAACGGGGCGCGGCGGCAGTGGTTGGTGAGCGCGATCTGCATGATCTGCCTGTGCCGTATGTGCAGGTGGGGAACGCGCAGGAGGCGACTGGTTATCTGGCGGCGGCATACCACGATTTCCCCTCGCGCAAGCTGGTCGTGATCGGTGTGACCGGGACGGACGGCAAAACGACCACCAGCACGTTAATTCACAGCATTCTGCAAGTGGCTATGAGGAATAAAGCCGGACTCATCAGTACCGTGAATGCCGTCATCGGTGGCGAAAGGCTGGATACCGGGCTGCACGTCACGACGCCGGGAGCGCCGCAGATTCAAGCGCTGCTGGCGCGGATGGTGGAAAACGGGCTGACGCATGTCGTTCTCGAAATGACCAGTCATGGTCTGGCGCAGGGGCGGCTGAACGGTGTGGATGTCGATGTAGCGGTGCTGACCAATCTGACGCACGAGCATCTGGATTTTCACGGCTCTTTCGAGAACTACCGCGCCGCGAAAGGGCGGTTGTTTGCGATGCTGGGGAACTCGTATCGCAAGCCGGGACAGGCGAAAATCGCGGTGATTAATGCTGATGACCCCAACGCGGATTATTTTGCCGTTACTCCAGCGGACAAGATCATGCGTTATGCTATCGAAAAGGAAGCCGATTACCGGGCAATCGGGATTGATTATTATGCGGACGGACAAACGCTGATTGAACTTGGCGATCAAACGCTGGTGACACGGTTATTGGGCAAATTCAACGTGTATAACGTTCTCGCGGCGGCGGCGGCGGCGCATGCCGTCAGCGTGCGTGACGCGCTGGTACTGCGGGTAGGTCTGTTGAATGTCGTAACCTTCCCCGGACGGATGGAACGTATCGACGAGGGGCAGGATTTTCTGGCGGTGGTGGATTTTGCCCATACGCCTAATTCGCTGCGGAATGTGCTGATGGCTGCACGAGAAATGGGCCGCCGGGTGATCGCCGTCTTTGGCAGCGCCGGTTTACGTGACCGTGATAAACGCCGCCTGATGGCGGAGACGGCGGCGGAATTGGCTGATTTCACGATTCTGACCGCTGAAGACCCGCGCACCGAATCACTGGACGAGATTCTGGCGATAATGGCCGCTGCCTGCGAGTCAAAAGACGGCGTTGAGGGTAAAACGTTTATCCGTGTGCATGACCGGGGCGAAGCGTTGTTTCAGGCGTGCCGGATGGCGGGCGAGGGCGACATCGTGATCGCCTGCGGCAAGGGGCATGAGCAGAGTATGTGCTTCGGGACGAGGGAGTATCCCTGGGATGATCGTGAGGCACTGCGGGCGGCGCTGCGCGGGAGGCCGTTAAAAACACTGCCAACAGCCGCTGAGTCAGGGGTGTAGGTTGGGATTATCGGTGGCTAATCCTTCGGCTTCCGCCGCCGCAAGGAGTTGATGGTCGGCGCATAAAAACACTGCATCTTCTCCTAAATCTCGCGCGATATACAAGGCAGAAGCCAGTTGTAGCGCATCTGGTGGGCGCAGCGGATATTTGGTGACGAATTCACGGGCATTGGTTAGTACATTGCCCTTTAACGGAATCACCAAATATGCTTCAAGATGGGTGAGAAATTCTGATTGCAGTGTAGATTGTTCTGCTTCCGTCAGTAAGCCTTCTCGTTTCCGCCGCGCCTACTCTGCAATAAATTCAATTGGTGTTAAGTCACAAACAGCGATTGTTCGATGAGCCTTTGTTGCAACCAACGAGCGTATCCACCCTGAACCTATTTCCTCTACATAGTGTTTTGCTAGAGCGCTCGTATCGAGGAAATAGCTTGTCAATCTTCATCCCTCATTTCACGGATTATCTGATCGGTTGGGGTTGCGCCGGGCCGATGCCTACCAGCTTGCCGAACAGCCTCCGGTGAAGGAGCTACAAACCCTTCCGGCAATGGATATTCAGTGAGCATTCCTGCCGCGAGCAGTTTTTGACGCAGGCGTTCGCGCTCCGGGTTTTCGACGATTGGGGCAGCTTCCTCTGTCAGCACCACAACTTGCAGGGTGACTTCACCAGTCGGGGTATCGGGCGGCAGTTCGATCACAACACGGCGATCTTCCGGGATATTTGCCGGGATGATAATGGGTGTGGCTTTTGCAACCATCTTCAACTCCTCTCAATTTCTGCCTTCATTATAGACTATAATTCCCACTATTTGACTATTTCTAGCCGAAGCACAAATGCATTTGTCAGAGCAGATATAATTTTTTAAAGCTGCGCCTCATCTTCACCACTAGGGCAGGGGGTGGGGTTCCCCAATTCGCGGCAGGCGGTCTCGAACCGCCCCGGCTGCCTACAGCCCGCGCTTAATCGCCGTAACAGGCGACTCCGTCTCCATCCCGATCTAATCCACACGCAGCCGCCTGCTGTGCGCTCAATCCCATCGCCCGCGCTCCATCGCAGTTGCTTGGGCAGCTATAGCTTTGCGCCGGAACAGCCGTCGCCGCAGGTCGTCGTGTTGCCGTAGGTCGCTGTGTTGCCGCTGGCCGGGGCGTTTGGCTCGCCGCTGGGCGTACAGTAGCGCTGGCCGGGCGCAGCGTCGGCGCAGTCAGCCGCGCCGGTGCATCGTTCCGGCTGGTGATGAGCCAGGCGATAATCGCCCCGATGATGCACAACAGCACCAGGCAGCCCTGACCGTTTTTCTTGGGTGCAGCCTTCCGCTTGCGCTTTGCCACCTGTACCCCCTCAATGCATATATATTTCGAGTTGCCGATATTTCTCTGTTTTCTCACTATTCTTCAGAAAAGCGGTTCGGATGGTAACACCCGCCACATAAATTTTTTTCTGAGGATAGTTCGATGCTTATTTTATCGGTTCAGTTTTGCGACAGTTGCCGCGCCCGCTCTTCCGCTACGCGCTTGATTTCTTCTCGCCGCCCAACTTCCTCTGTCAGATTCGGGAGCAGTGTACGCAGCGCCATTGAGATAACCTCAGACTGCGTTTTTCCGAGCATCTCGCTCGCCACCTGCAACTCCCGGTGGGTTGGGACGGTCACTTTTATATTGGTGGTCATCTCTCTACCTTTACCTTCGCTTTTCTTTCTTGGCATTCTGACTCCCAATATAAACGATATTGTTCTTGCTGGCAATATGGTTCGCGCCGTTCATATCAGTTTTCTAACCAAACCACAAATTCATGCAAATCAACTTGCAACCAATATGGTTATGTGGTTTAATCGTAATAACAGCAAGAACAGCAAGAACGTATATTGAAAATAAAAGCACGATCTACATGCTGTTCTTTGTAATGTACCACACAATCTCAGATCGCGTATATAGAAAGGACATTCGCATTATGCCTCTCATTCCGTTTTACCAACCGCCCAACCCCGACGACGATGACTTCGACGACGAAGAGCCGGAGGACGACCCGGAAGAAGGGTTGGTCAACCTGCCAGTCGGCGTCTACGTCCCCGGCGATGTGGCCTTCTATGTCAACCATGAAGGCTTCACCTTCGGCGACATCGACCAAATCCGTCGCGCCCATCTCACCAGCCGCCACCTGGCCGCTGCCGGGGTGCAGCTTCCCCCGCCGCACCGTCTCGCTATCAAGCCGGTAAACCGGTCATGACCGCTGCATCCGCCGCCGACCGTCGCATAACACGCGCTACTGCCGAAGCCCTGGGCAACCAGGCCGGGCGGCGTAGTCAGGTAGAAAGTCTGCAAGAGGAGTTGCGTTTATTGCAGGCACAGAATGCACGTCTGCTCAGGGAATTGGAAGCGGCGAAAGAGGAAATCGCCCGCCTTAACCAGGAAGGCGACATCAATGCCCTTCGCGCCCATCGTGCCGCCCAGCCAGACATCGCGCCGGGTGTGGCGCAGACGCAGTGGGGCGCAGTTCCCTACACACTGTACGATGGCCGCCGCTGCATCACCCAGAAACAGGCTGCTGCCATTCTCAAGAAGCCTCAATACACCGTCAGCCGCTGGTGTACCGGTGGCAAGTTGGCCATGGTCACAGTGCCGGATCACATTCACCCATTTCCGATGATCGACTTGGATCTGTTGCATATCCCGGAGAAGAAAAAACGCGCGAAAAAACAGCAGTAATCGCCCGTCGGGAGCGGGGAAAGGTGCAACTCTCTCCGCCCCCATTTTGACCGCATATCCATATAACCCTGACAGGAGTACACAGTCATGAACATTCTACCACCAACTATCCCATTCGTCCTTGACGATGGCAGTGCAGAGGCGCACGACATGGCAACCCAGGCGCTCATCCATGCTAAGCAGATCGCCCGTACCATCGGAAAAACACGCGGGGCAATTGCCATGTACGGCGCGGCGCTGGAACACGGCTCGCCTGCCGATCAGTCCGCCGGACGCACCTATTACACCCCGCTGCTCGACTGCGCCATGTCCACCAGCGAGGCTTATGTCGCCGATCTTCAGCGCTTCGAGAATCGCACTGGCGAATTCCGCGACATGATCGCCCGCAATGTCTATCACCTCGTCCGGGGGAAATAACCATGCTCGCTGTAACACCCGATCATTGGGACATTGTTTTCGCCGATAAAAGCATCACCGTCAGCCAGCTCGTCGCGCTGTCTGCCGCTGGCCTTGCCCGTGACGACTTCTACATCACCTATGGCGGCTCGCACGTCGAGGCCATCATCCAGGGGCGCGATGGCTCGTTCCTGCTCAGGCGCGGCGGCAAGCTGGATGTGGGCGTCTATCCCTCCACCCGGCTGATCGTGCTGCCGGTTCCGACTATTCCGCTCAGTCATATTTTCGTTGATGGGAGTGACCTCGCCGCCGGGGATGTGGTCTTCCTGCGCGATGGCACAACCTTCACTATCGACAGCATCAGCGGTATCCATATCAACGCCGAGCTGGGCGCACACCGTTTCGCCTGGTGTATCTATCCCGACGGCTGGGGAGAGCCGCGCCGCTTCGCCAACTTCAGCCTGCACAACTACACCCTTTGCGGCGGCCCAAAGCTGGATGCCGCCCGCTGGAATGCCCGCCTCACCAAAAACGTCGGCACCGGCTATCTCTGGATAGGGCGCAGCTACACTCCGCCTCGTCCTTTGCCGCCGCAGATCATTGTGGAATCCGCCTGCACCTGGGATGCCCTCCATTGGCGCGAAAAAGCGCTGCTGAAGAAAGCCCGGCCCACCGGCGATGTCTGCGTCACCTGCGGCAATAAGACCGCTTACGGATTGAGCCGGAAAGGGCTGCTGGCCTACAGATTCGGTAACAGCCGCAAGTTCTATTACGACTTGACGCCCGCCGCCCGCGCCATCATCCCATCCTAACCCAACTATCCGGGGCGGCACTGTCCGCCCCTATAAGGAGCAATCTCATGACCGACATTACCTGGACAAAACTTACCGACCGGCAGCGGATTTCCATCCTCACTGCTTACGACATGGAGCAGACCGGGCAGATCGCCGACTCGCGCATCATCCCCGGCGCAACCGGCCACGCCCTCACCAAAACCACCCCGGCCATCATGCGCCGCATCGATAACAGCCTGCGCGGTGGCTACACCCAGTACGCGCTGACCGACTTCGGTAAAGCCCTCGCCGCCGAACAGTGCGACGATCCTGACGCCAACTCCGGCGATGACCCGGTGGACGCGCTCCGGCTGCGCTATTACGACTACCGCATCGAACGTCAGGAGCGCCATGCCGTCTACATGGATTACAAGTCCTGGCTGGAAGATCAGGTCATCAATCTTCAGGAGCTTCGCGCCGCCGAACTGGATGCCCTCAAGCCCTTCGCACGGGTGGCGAAGGAAACCCGCGAATCGCGCTACAGCCTGCACGCCACCCTTGCCGTCACGGTGCTTTACTGCTGGCTCGAAGCGGCGGAGAAAGCCCTGACCAACGCGGCAGTATCCATTGTCCGCAAGCCGGACGCCGACGGAGCAGTCTGATGCCCCGCCGCAACCAACGCCGATTCCGGCATCACGCCCGCCGGATGCGTGGGCCACTGGTCAAATACTTTCGTCAGCAGGTGGAGGCTTCGGCCTTCACCGTCGCGCCCGCCCTGGCTGTCTACGGCCATCACATCTATCGCCGCTGCATCCTCAAATGCGCCCGTCGCGCCCGGAGCATCCGCCCATGACCCACCGCCTCCTCACGCTGGAAGAAGAGCTGGCGCTGGGCCGCCGCATTCAGGCCGGTGATAAAGCCGCGCTCAGTGAGCTAGTCGAACATAACGTTCGGCTAGTGCACAAGCTCGCCCGCAAAGTCTACGCCGAAGACCCGGCCATGACCTACGACGACCTGGTGCAGATCGGGATGCTCGGTCTGATGCACGCCGCCAGCAAATACGAGCCGGAGCGCGGCTTCAAGTTCAGCACCTATGCCACCTGGTGGGTACGCCAGTACATCTCCCGCGCCATTCTCGCCAGCGGCCCTATTCGGCGTACTACCTATCCCAGTTATCAACATAAAAGACGCGCCAGCATCCGCGCTCATGCCATCCGACAGGCCCCCATCGCCCGGCTGGCCGCGCCCCTGCGCGACCGTCGCGGCGACGAAAGCGATGCCACCCTCATTGATCTGATCGCCAGCCCCGGCCCATCCGTCGAAGAACAGGTGCTAAGTGCCATCGAGGTTGAGCGCATCATTGCCGCCCTGCGCCTGAACGAACGCGGCGAGGCTGCCCTGCGCGATTATCTGAATGGCTATTCGCGGGATGAAGTCCAGCAGAAATATGGTGTGTCCCATTCGTGGCTGCACAGCACTTTAAAAACAAGGAGAGAAAGAATCATGGCTACTCTGTCTGAAGTACCCACTGTAAAAACCTGCAAGGTTGATGGCTGCGATAAGCCCGTCTACAAGCGAACCGGCATGTGCCATCCCCACGTACAGGAAAAATGGCGCAATGATGCTGCGAAGAAGCGGCAGAACGCCAACGGCAGCGCCCCGCGTGTGGAAAAGGTTCGCCCGCTGCCGCCGCCGGAAGCACCACCGCCGGTACACGACCCATACAGCAATTTCCCACAGAATCGCCCCATGCCGCATCCGGGCACGCCGGTGGACGAACCGCCTCCAGCAGCCGCCGTCGCGCCGGATCACCACTGCACCGATGACTGCGAAACCTGCATCTACCGCGAAGCCTTCGCCCTGATCGAGGAGCGCTACCCAGAGGCTGCCGAACTCATCACCGCCATGCAAACCCTGAAACGCTGGCGCAGATCATGATCCCAGGCGACATTATCCGCACCTCCTACGGCACCGGCCCGTACATCATCATCGGAGTGACGCACTGCGACGATGGCACAATCAGTCTCACCATGAACGCCGCGCCGCCCAGCGAGGCCGGGAATAAGCTGTTCTGGATCAACGGCGTCCGCAAAACCGACGATGGCCGCTGGATGGCTTTCGGTAGAGATGAAATCTTCATCGTCCAGCACGCCCCCGCCCAGCACGTACAGCTAAGGTTATTCTGATGACCGGCGATTACTTCCCCCGAAAAGACCCAAACTGGGGCGAAATCAACATCTGGGGGAGCAACCCTGACGTGGACGCGCTGCCCTGGTATGAGAAGTACCAGTATCTCAAAAAGCGCTTTTCTGCGGATGGGATGCTGGCCGTGATCTGCAAGGGCAAACTTATTATGGGCGAAGATGCAGCGGCAGCCTACGCGCTTCTCAATAACAGCCCATTGCACGATCTCGATTTTCACGAGTCCGAGTTTGGGCCAGTGCTGCATTTCGGGATGCGTGGCTGGCCGACAGGCCGGTTGATGGAGAAGGGCATTCCCATCTATCAATACTTCGCCGGTGGCTGGAATCATCATAACCCGGTTGAGTTCATGGACGTGTGCGAATTTATCGACCGGCTGAACGGCATCACCCGCCCGGAGCCAGTCACCCGCCCCCCAGAACCATTTGAACAACTCGTCCAACTGAGGCTCTTCTGATGACCGGTGAACCGATGACTTTCTTTGACCCGCCCCCGCTGCGCTGGACGGGTAGTAAGTGGAAGCTGGCCGATTGGATTATCGGTCAGTTTCCAGCGCATGAGTTGTACTGCGAGCCGTTCAGTGGTGGCGCAGCCGTATTCTTTCGTAAGCCGCCCTCTAAGATCGAAGTCCTGAATGATGCTGATGGGGCAGTGATTAATTTCTTCACCGTCCTTCGCACCCGTACCGATGAATTAGTGCGTGCTGTCGATCTCACGCCCTATGCCCGTGAAGAATACGAGCTGGCCTATGAACCCACTGATGACCCCCTGGAATGGGCACGACGGTTTTATGTGTGTAGCCGTCAATCCTTCGGCGCATATTCAGGCCGTAAAACCGGTTGGCGTTCACAAAAGAATTGGTATCGCGGCACATCCATCACCGGGGAATGGCAGCGACTTGATGGGTTGCTAATGGCCGCTGCCCGGCTAAAAGATGCGCTGATTGAGAACGGCGATGCGGTTGAAATCATCCAGCGTTACGACGGCCCGCGCGCCCTGTTTTATGTAGACCCGCCCTATGTCCTCAGCAGCCGGTCACAGGGACGCCAACGGAAGCGTTACCAGCACGAGATGACTGATGCCGATCATCGCGCCTTGGCTGCTTGTCTGCATCAGGTGCAGGGCATGGTGCTGCTCAGTGGTTACGATTCGCCGCTCTACCGCGAACTCTATGCTGACTGGATGGTCATATCGAAAACGACTACCACCAACGGTAACGGCAGCGTGATGGAGTATCTATGGATTTCTCCCCGTGCTGCAGCCGCCAAAGCACAGGATGAACTGTGGGACATTTTGCTGAAAGTTTTACGCGAAATTCAGTCGCGCCCGCTTCAACTGGAGCTAATCTGATGACCGATCTCACGCCGGAAGAACGCCGGGCTGTCCTCTTCGCTCAACTTGATCTGCTGGCGCGGCACACCGTCGCGCCCCTTCCGCCGCGTCCACTCTGGGCGCGACTCCTCGCCTGGCTGCGTCGTAAATCGTCATGACCTACTTTCTACTACACCATGTCCTGTCCCAATTCCAAATTTTTTATAAATTATCCAAAAAGAACATCCGATCTATTGACCTTAATGCACAACATTACATAAGTTTTATGTAGATAGCCTAACATATTTTTTGATGGGATAAACATAATGCCAGCCCCCGAAATTATTGAGCGGAATGTCGAATTATTTGCCTCCAATAAACACTTTTACACATCCAAAGCGTTCAATGAAACTCAGGTACGTTCCATTTTTATTGATGATTTTTTCGGGGCACTTGGTTGGCCCATGAAAGACGCACAGCAGGTTGTGCGCGAAATCAGCGTTGATGTGGAGGAAGCAGATCGGACAGTTCGTAAACATCCGGACTATGGGTTTATCGTCAACCGCAATCTGCGCTTTTATGTAGAAGCCAAAGCGCCCCATGTTGACTTAAACCAGAAAAATTACCCTGCTTTCCAGGTACGACGTTATGGTTGGTCGGCTAAGCTGCCCGCCAGCATCCTGACCGATTTTCAAGAGTTTGGCATTTATGATTGCCGAGTCAAACCTGATGCTGGCGATAAGCCGAAAGAAGGTCGCCTTCGCTATTACACATTTGACCAATATATTGAAAAGTGGGATGAGATCAGTTCACTGCTCTCGTATGAGGCAGTTCGTTATAACGCGCTCGATAACTGGGTGCGAGAGACAAAAACACGAGGGATTGAGCCAGTTGATCAGGCATTCTTATCTCAGCTAGAAAGTTGGCGGTTGCTGCTCGCACGTGATATTGCCAGGCATAACCCCTCTGTTCGTGGGAATGTTCGTCAGTTGAATATGGCTGTCCAGCTTACTATCGACCGTATTGTCTTTCTCCGCATTTGCGAAGATCGGGATATTGAACCACATGGACGCCTGGGCGATCTGACGTTAGTCACCGGCATTTACAATGAACTCAAGCGTTTGTTTTTAAGTGCTGACGCTAAATACAATTCAGGGCTTTTTCATTTCCACAAAGAAACAGGGCGAGAGGAGGTCGATAGTCTCACGCTTAATTTGCACATCAGTGATGAGGCACTGCGCCAGATTCTTTCCAATCTATATCCTCCACTCAGCCCCTATGCTTTTGATGTCATTGCGCCCGAACTGTTAGGGCAAATTTACGAACGTTTCCTGGGTAAGGTAATCACAGTAGATACTGGTGGAAATCTGGAAGTTGTTGAAAAGCCAGAAGTGCGTAAAGCTGGCGGCGTATTTTATACCCCAATCCACATCGTTAATTACATCGTCGAGCAAACAATTGATCCCTTGATTGATGGCAAAACGCCCGATCAGGTTGCAGCGTTTCGAGTCCTTGATCCTGCCTGTGGTTCCGGCTCGTTTCTGCTTGGTGCCTACCAATACCTTCTCGATTGGCATTTGACCTGGTATCTCCAAAATGATGCGTCTAAACACTTGAAGGCCGGGCGTTTACAAGTGCGACCAGTGCCGGACGGAGACATTGTTTACAACTTGACGGTCGAGGAAAAGAAGCGAATTCTGGTTAATAACATTTATGGCGTTGACCTTGACCAACAGGCGGTTGAAGTCACCAAGCTATCCCTGCTGCTGAAAGTGCTTGAAGGCGAGAATGCTGTGTCTTCTCAGCCATTACTTATGGCTGACAGGGTGTTGCCTGATCTGAATGACAATATCAAATGGGGGAATTCGCTTATCGATTCCACATTTTATGGAAACCAAGAACTGCCAAAAGCTGAAGAAGATCTGCTGAAGGTAAAGGTTTTTGATTGGCATGACGGGACGGATGGATTTGGGGAAATCATTGCTCGCGGTGGATTTGATGCCCTCATTGGAAATCCCCCCTACATTCGTATCCAAACTGTAAAAGAATGGTTTCCCGAATCAATTGAGTTCTACAAGCAGCATTATGTGAGTGCCCAAAAAGGCAATTATGACACCTATGCTGTATTTATCGAGAAAGGTTTACGCCTGTTAAATAGAGCAGGACGGCTAGGCTTCATTGTGCCGCACAAGTTTTTCAATGCTCAATACGGCGAGCCGCTCCGTAAACTTCTGGCTAACGGGAAACATATCAGCAGAATTATACATTTTGGGCATCAGCAGGTATTTAGTGGTGCAACAACCTATACTTGCCTCCTGTTTTTGAATAAGGCTGGTGCTGAAGAATTTGAATTAACTACTGTTGAAGATTTGGCAGCATGGGAGCTAGGCGAGACAGCCAATCAAGGTTACATCAAGTCAGATAAATTAAATGCACAGGAGTGGAATTTCTCAGTTAGCCAATCCGCGAAATTATTTGATCGCCTCTCGATTATGCCTGCGAAGCTGGGCGATCTGGCAAATCGTATGGCACAGGGAATCCGTACCAGTGCGAATAATGTCTATGTACTTGATGTTCAATCCGCTACTGAAACACTATTGGAAGCCTTTTCTCCCAGTTTGAATACAACGGTTGAGATTGAACGTGCAGCCACCTTGTCTTTTCTGCAAGGACGCGAAATAAAAGCTTACCATGTTCTCGATTCCGGGAAAGTTGTTATCCTTCCTTATATCACCAAACATGGGAAAATCACTTTGATTTCTGAAGAGGATATGAAGGCTGTTTGGCCCAACGCCTTTGCTTATCTTTCAGCTAATCGGGAGTATCTGGAAGGTCGTGAGCATGGGCGGATGCAAGGGGCGGGTTGGTACGGTTATGTGTACCCCAAAAATATAGAGTTGATGACAACAGGTAAAATTCTTGTTCCTGATATTGCTAGTCGGGCCTCTTTCGCTTTCGATAGAGCGGGTCAGTATGCTTTTACCAGTGGGTATGGCATCACCTTAAATCCAGATGTAGAAGAAGCACCTGAATATTTACTTGGTTTGATGAATAGCCGTTTACTGGATGTCTATTTGAAGCATATCAGCACGGTCATGCGCGGTGGTTACTTCCGTTATTTCACGCAATTTATTCAGCAGTTACCCATTCGCCGCATCAACTTTGGGGATGAAGCAGAAAAAGCTATTCATGACGAACTGGTCAATCTTGTAAAGATGTTGCTGCAACGATACCAAGAGCTGCCGCATGTCGATAATCAGCAAGCCAAAAAGATTATTCAAAACATGATTGCCACTCATGAACAACGAATCGATCAATTGGTTTACCAACTCTACGAGGTCACTATCGCGGAACAGAAATTAATCGACGACACAAGATTTGTTGACCAACAAGCCCAAAATTCAGTTGAAGTCGAAGCAACTGGGATAGCTCTTTAAATCACCCGCCCGGAGAGGTGGCTCGACAAATGGGTAATAGCCACCTCTGTCTCCTGTCCTCCTCTAGGAGAACATTGTAAACCTAAACCCCACCGGTTTGAGTTACCATCGTTGTTAACCTGAAGGGCTAAAAATGTCTAGCATAAAACCAATTGAGACTTTATACGCCGGAATTAGATTCCGTAGTCGCTTGGAAGCAAGATGGGCGGTCTTATTCGATAAGCTTAGCATAAAGTGGTTTTATGAGTACGAAGGATTTGAAACTCCGACTGGTAAATATTTACCGGATTTTTGGCTACCAGAAATTTATTTGCGAGATGACCGAAATGAATGTAGACAGGGAGTTTTACTTGAGGTCAAACCTTCACAGTATGAAGATACAGATCACATCGCGTTAAAAAATGTGGCAAATACGTTGAAAGTGGGAGCAATTTTAACAATTGGTTTTTATCCTGATGACCGCTTTGGTGGTCAGGAATTGATACAGATTGCACCTTGGTGGGATCGACCTATGGGAATGGCAAAATGCTTGACCTGTAAACAAGTAAAATTTGATTATCCCAATTATCTGCTTGATAAGTGTCCATATTGTAAACATGGAAAATGGTCACCTGATGATTCTTTGATTGCCCGTAATACTGCTATCAATTTTCGTTTTTGGTGACTGCATTGTATACGACTAAACCCCGCCCTCACTTCCGAGGGCGGCATCGTATCCTCATCTATTCGCAGCGAATTACCCCACGCCCGCTGCTTCCAGTTCTGCCAACTGCACATGCAGCGCAGCCAGCGCTTGATAGTGCGCTGCTATCTGCTGGTAAATCAGCCCACGTGTCGTCATATTGCCCGGCGTCGGCACAGGTACCGGAATCGGCGTTGGCACAGGGGTAGGCGTTGGCTGCACAGTCCCGATGTACGGCACATTCGACCCGCCATAATCGGCTGGAACAGCTTCCACTGTCAGCAGATACACGCAGAAGTCGCATTCATTGTCCGGCCACTCGCTGCGCGCCCAGAAAGTGAAGTTGGCCTCCATGTCCTGCCGCGCCTCGAAGACGAAGAGATGCTCGTCTTCTTTCTTGTGACCTGCCGGATTACGTGACCAGCTCGAATGCACGTAATCGGAAGGTTGCCCGACAATGCTGTGCCGCCATTCAATGCCCGCCTTCTGATCGGCATTGACCATGAAAACAGCCTTTGCCAGGTAGCGCTGCCCGGCCCTGAGCCGGATCGCCTGCCTGTACCCGGCCTCCCACTTCCGCCAGCCCGCCGCGATCACATACCCGCGATCACGATGCAGCGACTGCGGCAGATTGCCCTTCGCGTCAGCCTGGGCGAGGTAGACGAACTGCCACCCGTCCGGATTCTCGATATAACCCACATTCCCCGAAGCATCAGTGATCTGCACCGGCGGCGTGCTGAATCCCGTCAGCGTCGGGTTCGTGACAATGGTAGACATCAGCCAAATGTCCCTGGCGGTGCGTCCAAAGGGAGATGCTGCTCCAGCGGCACCCCCACATTCCGCGAATACGGCTGCTCACTGGTCGCCCGGCTCTTAATTTCCGCAGCCAGCTCCGGCGTAATCACCAGTCTGCCTTCCCGCTCTTTAATCGCGCCGATCCCGCTTTCCAGCAGCGGCTTCAGGATGTGCATCAGAAAGTCATCCATCGTATTCGCCGTCTGCTGCGAACGCTCGTCAATCGAAGTCACCAGCCGCTCAATCGCCGCGCCCGTCCCCGGTGGATAACTCCGGTTCGACGAACTGATCGCGTGGACAGCCAGCACCACAAAGCCGATGCCCATTAAGCCAATCACCACCAGGAAGCCGTTAATTGCCCAGTCCGGCAGCGCTGTAAAGCGATCCCAGAAATCCACGTCATCCGGCGCTGGGGCTGGTAATGTCGGCGGCAGCTCGCTCACCACTGTCGGCGCGATCACCGTCACTTCCCCGCCATGCTCCAGCGGTGAGGCTTCCAGCGTCACCACTTCCGGTTCCTGTGCCAGCACCGCCAGCGGCGAGAGCATCGCCGCCACCAGCAGCAGGCAGCACAACGTCAAGATGAATGCTGATCTTTTGAATATCATCCTTGATCCCTTTCTCGGCAATCCCTTGCCAGAACTTACTCATACTCTGATGCTGTTCGCTGATTTTCAGATAATGCGTTTTCATCCCGTCGATGGCCGCCGCCGCATCCGGCAGCTTCTCCGCCATCGCCTGCATACCCTCCGCCAGCAGCCGGTTGCGCGTCGCCAGCAGGTCATAATGCAGCCCCAGTTGTTGAATGTCGTCCACCCGGAAGACCAACACCAGTACCCGGTTTTCATGGAGCATCTGCTTTGTCCTCCGTCGCAAGCCGCTCTTCCACCGCCAGCAGCCGAACCGATACATTGTTCAGCCCGCCCTTGACGGCCTCAATATCGCTGCGCCGCTCCATCCGCTCGTCGCGTAGATCCAGCCGCAGCTTCTCCCAGTCGCCCCGCGCCTGCTGGCTCACATTCTCGATTTTTCCGTCCAGGTGCGTCACCAGATCCCGCAGTGACCCAACCGCCACCGTCACCGTCGAGTTGCTGCTGGCATCATCGCTGTCAACCTGCTGCTGCGCCAGTCGCACCAAACCGCTCTGGATCACCTTGAACGCCCGTTTGCGTACACCAAAAATCGAGAGGAGTATTGTCAGCAGCGGGATCAGCAGATCAAGGATGCTCGTCTGCGGCATAACTGCCACTTCCCAGAGCAACCTGCTCAATCGTTAGCCGGGCGATGTACGCCGCCAGCATCATGGCGATGATCGTCATGATGTAGCCGAAAAATACGAATACCACCACGAACGGCGGTTGACTCGCTGCCGTGTAGCGCACCACCCACCAGCCCAGCCAGATCCCGCCGCTGGAAAGCAAAAGCGCCTCCACCGGTGGCGAACGCCGGTACACAATCGTCAGCGCCCCAAAACCCAGCAGCAGCATCCATGCCGACGGGCTGAGGCCGCTCCGCTCCATTATCCAGGCGAATTCCGGCGTGTCTTCGCTCACCGTCACCCCGACGAACAGCGCCAGCAGCAGCAGCGCCACCAGGTACGACGGATGCAGATGCTCATACACAAACTGCACCACGTTCCGGTTAATTTGTCGGCTGTCTAACCGTGTTGTTGTCATCCGCTTAACCCTTGCCCAACGTCGCCCTTATCCTACCGCCCTATATCCGTCCTATCGGACATGTGTGCTTATGTCGGCCTGAACGCCGCCTGGCTAACGATCTCCTGCACATCGAACGTCACCAGCACCTCGCCCCGCCCGGCAGCACAGCTAATGATGACATCATGCACACTGCGGAAGCCGCCCGCTTTATTTTTCACCGCGTTCGTGATGTCGATGAACACATCCAGATCGGCCCCAATCACGCCGAACGGGGAAGTAGGGGTTACATTCACCCCATTCACAGTCACCGTCATATCGGCTGGCCGCTGCGTATCCCGGTAAATGCCGTACTGCTGTGGGTGTGTGTGGTCGCCGCTCGCCCCATACGTCCAGATGTCTTCCGAGCTTGACCCCAGCCGGAAGAACTTCGCCGAGCCGCCCGCGTCGCTTGACCATCTGTAATCCGCCCACAGCGCTGGCCCCGTCCCGGATACCCCGCCGTTGAAAGACGCCACCAGATGCCGGTGATCGCCCCCCGCTGCACCCCCCACCGCCGTGCTGGTGAAAGGCTGCGTCCGTATCCGCATTATCACCTGGTCGATGCGCTGGCACACATCCGTAATGATGAGCTGCACCTTGCCCGGCGTCCCCGGCGCGATCTCGACCTGCTCCGGGCCATACGGCCAGTGGATGAACGTCGGCTGGATGTTGACGCCCTGTATCCGTATCTGCTCCAGCCCGCCGATGATGACATTCGCCTCATCCAGCATGTAGCGGTCAATATTGCTCACCTCCAGCTCCAGCGCCATCCCCTCGTTACCAAAGCGCTCCGTCGCCTTGATAACCCAGTAGTCACCCTTGATTTCCCGTGTGCGGAAACGCCCTTCCTCGTCTTCCACCTCGCCAAAATAGCGGATGCTCACTTTCTGCCCAGGTCGAATCGTCTTCGCACACTTCTTCACTGTCAGGCTGAAGGTCTGCTGTGGCTCGCTGTACCGTTCCAGCGTCACCACCGCCGCGTCATACAGCGTATTCGCCCCATTCCGCATATTGCTGTCCGTGTTCGGCGTCAGCGGGCTGATCTCCTTGTATGTCCCCACCTTTGGGATTTTGCCGTACCTGGCGATGGCTGCCGGGTTTTGGATGAAGTGCAGCGTTCGTCCGTCTGGCCCGGCCATCGTTGAGATCGGATAATTGCCATTCCTGTCGCTGAATTCCAGCGTCAGGGCGCTGTCTACATTGTTGCCCCCCGCCAGCGGCAGCAGCCACGTAATCACCTCTTCGCTCTGGTTGCTTAACCGTACCCGCTCGATCAGGCCAATATCTGCGTTGCCGTACAGTTCCGGGCGTGCCTCCTTTGTGTTGACGAATGTCACCCCGGCATCATCGCCAAATCGCCCGAATTCCACTGTCTTGCCATCGCCCAGGCGCAGGTGTGCCCCCTGCTGCTGCGCCAGCGATTGCAGCGCCTTCAGCACCGTCGCCCCGTCATAACGTGCGCTCACCAGGTTGCTGTCACTGACGCTCACATGCCAGTCGTACCAGTCCCATTCTCGCGTGATGTTCACCAGGCTCGTCACAATATCCGTCACGCTCTGCTGGTTATAGAACCGGTTCAGCAGCACACTCGTGTATTTCAACTCGCCCAGGATGTCCATGCCGCCCACGCTCATCGACCACCCGCTGCCCGAATCATTCTGGTTAATGTCGTCGATGATGCCGCGCCCCAGCTCGCGTACCGGGCTGCCATCTGCCGCCGCGTTCTGGGCATACAGCACCACCCGCCGTTTCGCTTGCAGCAGCTCCAGCGCCCGCCGCTGCGTCCCCGGCACACTCATCGAGAAGCTGCCCGCACCGTCCAGGATCCGGCTCACACTCGCCGACAGCACATGTACCAGCGGCCCATCACCGGCGGCGCTGCCATCCGGCTTAAGAACTTTTGCCCATAATCTCATGTCTTGATAATCCAGTTCACCACCGCGCTCGGCTGCATATTGTTATGCGCCACGTCGCCGCCCTCGCTGTTAGTATTAGCCGAAAATGCCCCGGCCAGCGCTGCCGTCCCTGCACCGCCGCCGCTGGCAGACCCGGATGGGACGAAATCATAATTATGGGTATGCGCGGGCAGTTCGGCAGTCGTCAGTTGGTGCGCCTCTTCGCCTAATGACTGCCCCAGCGTCCGCGCCGTCAGCCATGCACCCGTTACCGCGCCAATCGCTGTCCTGCCGCGCAGATCGGGCAGATTGAATGTCGTGCTGCCATCCCCCGCGCCCCATGTCGTCCCGATAATGCCGAACAATGCCGCATACGTCGCCCGGCTCACTTGCGCCCCGTCACACACCAGCCACCCGCTTGGAATACTGCTGCCGCCATAAGGCAGCACCGCTCCCACCAGGCCGTTCAGCACCGCGTTGATGCTGGCCGCCACTTCCATGAAGCGCCTGTTGAGGGCCGTGTGTACCGGGTATTCGCCATCAGTGAAAGGCGTGAAGCTCATAGCCGCTCCTATGTCTTAATCAGGTAATTCAGCACCGCGCTCGGCTGCATATTGTTATGCGCCCCGTCATCGCCGCTGCTGCCCGTCACTTCCTGCGACCCCTGGGTGACCGGCGTTACGGCTGACCCGTTTTTTGTCGCCGGTGTCCGGGGGATGATGTGCGTGTGTGCTGGCATCTGGTCAATCGTGAGCTGGTGCGTCTCCGCCCCCACTGCCTGCCCCAGCGCCCGCGCCGTTAACCCTGTCCCTGTCCCTGCGCCAATCAACGCCCGCCCCCGGCCATCCGGCAGCTTGAACGTCGCGCTGCCATCCCCTGCGCCCCATACGGTGCCGATGATGGCGAACAGCGCGGCATAGGTTGTCCGGCTCACTTCGCTCCCGTCGCACACCAGCCACCCCACCGGTGCAGCGCTCCCGCTGTAAGGCAGGATTGCGCCGGTGGGGTAGCCAGAAGCCTCGTCAATCTGCCGCAGCTTCGCATTCAGCGCGGCAGCGTTCAGGTAATCATCGTCTGCGAAAGGTGTGAACATCAGGTTTTAATCAGGTAGTTGATAACCATTGAAGGCTGCATATTGTTATGCGCCTGGTCGCCGCCAACAGAAGTTGTCGCAAACCCCGCCGTCAGGCCGGTACTGTGTTGAACCGCGCCCGGCCCCGGCGGTGCTGCTGCCCCGGAGGGAGCGCGGTAAGTATGGGTATGGGCCGCCATTTCTGGCACTGTCACCTGGTGTGTCTCCGCCCCCAATACCTGCCCCAGCGTCCGCGCCGTCAGTCCTGCTCCCGTTCCCGCGCCAATCAACGCCCGCCCCCGGCCATCCGGTATCAGGAAGGTGCTGCTGCCATCCCCCGCGCCCCACGTTTCGCCAATCGCCGCGAACAGAGCCGCATACGTCGCCCGGCTCACTTCCCGTCCATCACACGGCAGCCACCCCGTTGGCACATCCGCCGCCCCATAACCAATGATGAATCCGGCGCTGGGGCTGGCGCTCGCTTTGGCATCCGCCAGTTGTTGCAGCCGTTGGTTGATCGCCGCTGCGCCCATGTCCAGCGGCCCTAGTGGGTCGAAAAGTGGCATCAGACCGCTAAGACCTCCATCGCTCCGAAGTTGAGCTGGCGGATATTCGCCGTCGTCGGGATCACCCGGCAGATAAAACCGAGTTCGGTAGCCGCCGCCGGGAGGTTCGCATTGAGTTCAACTTCCGCGCTGTCATTCACGCTGAAGAACACCTTGCCCGCCGCGCTGTCCACCCGCATTTCCAGCTTATACGCCGCCCCCGCCGTGATGGTGCCAATGGCCGCGCCCGTATTCTGGGTGCTGGCATCCTTCGTCACCGGTCGCCATCCGGCATCCGCCGCTACGGTGCTGTAGCGGAAGCCCGCGAACTCCGTTGCCCCGGCGATGGTATCGACATTCGTCACATCCGCGCTGATGATGCCCACCCAGTAGCGCAGCGCGTCGAAGTTGCTCGCTGGCGTTTCCACCCACCACCGGATCAGCGGGTTCCACTGCCGCCGCAGCAGGTTGAATGTCGTGCTGACAAACCCGGCAATGTTGCCCGCGCTCGCCGTCGATGGCAGCGTGATGTATGGCCCGTTCGCGCTGTTGGCGTTCGCCGGGCTGTTCGCAATCGTCGGGGCGATCACGCCCACCGGTTGAATCGTCGCCGCCGAGGCCTGTAACGAAAACTGCCGCCGCCGCGCATCCAGTGAGGGTGATACCGCCAGCCGCCGCTGCCGCGATGCGCTGCCCTTCAGCGTCCCATCCGGCACTAGCAGTTGTTTGATCGGTGTCAGCGCTGTCCCGTTCCGCTCCCGGATGGCGAATTCGCCAATGCCCACCTCGAACCACTTGTTAAGCGAGGTGCTGCCCAGCAGCGCCACCACCCGGCTCGTATCCTCCATCAGCATATCCAGCCCGCTGCGGAGGATCAGGTTGCCGCCCACCGCATCATGATTCAGCGTCACCACCCGCGCATTGTTGGCGATCTGGATCAGCAGCATACCGTCAAATACCGGCGTGATCGCTTTCAGGCTGTCGCTTGGTGCGCTCAGTTCCGTGTCGATCAGGTGCCAGCCCTGTGTCCGGTTGGTGATGACATCGCTGGCGATGGAAAGCGTCGTCGGCGCTTCCAGTGTCACCTGTGGCAGTTCTTTCTCGCCAAGCTGGAGTTCGACAATCGCGTCATCCAACTCCTGATAGCGTGTGTTAAAAAGATCAGAGTCACCGGTGACAGCCGTCCCGGTAGGAATAGGGGTGAAGTTCGTAGGCATAGCACACCTTCAAATAAAAAGCGCCCGTTATGCTCTCAGTATAACGAGCGCTTAATTGCATATCGGATGATGGCTAACGATTTTTCAGCTAGTCGAAATAAGCCTCAATGTGTTGCAGTATCTCAATAGCTGCTGCTTCCCTAATCGCTCACATAGCCATTGATGGGTGACTTGTTGTATTTTGAGTTATTGCAGCTAAGTTTGTATTTTCTAAATGACAAACACAAAAACACATTCTTTGACAAAAATAGCGCCGTTTTTGTAAATTATTTTATTTTTCCTCGTATTTTTCCTGTTAGAGATGGTGGAATTTGTTGTCATTTTTGTGGGGTATGGGTACAATATCAAAGTACATATAATGACCAATTGGGAGGGCAGAAATGGTAGCGATAATGAGAGATTACCATCGAACTCATCCTTGGATTAAGTTTACCTTCGATCTCAACAAGATTAATCAAGATGCATGGCTCAAGCTGGGACAAATCCAGGCAAAATGTGACCAAATCTCAGGTGTGCCACTACTGCCATCTGTTGCCCAAACATTGCACAGAGTCTATCTGGCAAAAGGTGCATTGGCTACAACCGCCATTGAAGGCAACACCCTGACAGAAGAAGAAGTAATGCTATTGCTAGAGGGGAAACTCAAACTACCACCTTCAAAGGAATACCTGAAAAAAGAAGTGGAGAATGTCATTGATGCGGCCAATTGGGTAACAGAACGCATCTTGAATAATTCTCTTAACGACCTGAATCCTGATGACATCAAAACTTTTAATCAGATGGTTCAGGAGGGTTTGCCTTTAAAACCCGAAATTGTGCCGGGTGAATACAGAAGTCACGATGTTTGGGTGGCGAATTATAAGGGTGCACCACCGGAAGATCTTTCCATCTTAGTCGGTGAAATGTGTGAGTGGTTGAACAAAAAAATGAATGCCCCGCTGCACTTAAAAAGTGCGGTTAGCATCCTCAAAGCAATCATTGCTCACGTTTATATTGCCTGGATTCATCCATTTGCAGACGGAAATGGTCGAACTGCAAGACTGGTTGAGTTACAAGTGTTGATTACTGATGGCTTCCCGACGCCAACAGCACACCTTTTAAGCAACCACTACAATGAGACCCGTTCTGAGTATTACCGTTACCTGAGCCTTGCTTCTAAGCATGAAGATGGTATCTACGACTTCATCAACTATGCTTTGCAGGGGTTTATCGATAACCTAAATGAACAGATCAAATTCGTCGAAGCACAGCAACTGGCTGTACACTGGGAAAGTTATATTCACTCACGTTTCAGGGCATTAGGTGATAATAAGACAAATAACAGACGGCGATGGCTTGTGAAGGACTTGTCAGGAAAGGCGGAACCAGTTACTTTGTCAGATATGCGTTATGTATCGACGCGAATCGCAGAAGCTTATGCTGGTAAAACCGAGGTAACAGTCAGAAGGGATCTAAACGAGTTGGTAAAAATGGAGTTGGTGATAAAAACCCCAGAAGGCTTCTACGCTAATAAGGAAATAATGAGAGCTTTCCTGGCTCCAAAACGTAAGGAGCAATAACACTCAGGTTTACCGTTTCTTAACCCGGCCACCCCAGCCGGGTTTTTGTTTATGCTCCTAATACCAGCTATCGTCGAAGTCCACAATGAGAAAACCGAACGGGCCATCGAATTCGCCTTCGACCCGCAGAATGTTTTGCCCCGGTTCCATCCGTATGAAGCCGTCGCCAGCCAGTTCGTTGAAATCCGGGTATCCGCTTTCTCGGAAGTTAGGGTAATGCTGCCACTGCACCCGGCTTGCCTGGGCATCCACCACCAGCTTTTCATTGATTGACAGTGTGTTGTTCCAGCGCCACCGCTCTACTGCATCGCCCCAGTCATTCAGCCGCGCCACGCCGGGCCGGTACACCGAAGCGCTCCCATACCCGCCGATCATCACCCCCGGTTCGCCGAAGTGCAGCCCTTCATACAGCGTCCAGGGGCGGCTCGCCATCAGCGTCACCTTCGCGCTCGCCGGGGCGTTCCCCATATTCGTCAGATTGATCTCTGTCCCGTTTGTCACAAATGCCGTGCAGCGCGGAATCGCCAGCGCGAACTGGCCCAGAATTTCCCCATCATCCAGATACACCTGCGCCTGATCGACCAGCACCGCCGAGCCGTCCAGCACGAACTGTCCCAGCGTAAGCTGCTGGTTCGGCCTGCTGTGCCACTTGGAGTCCGGCACCTGAAAATTAATCCGTACTGCCTGAAGCCACTCCGTCCCCTTGCGAGCGCTCTCCGCCATGTTGATATTGTTGCCGCGGGCGCTGGCCCACCGTCGCGGCTGCTCCAGGTCATACGGTTGGCCCCACAGCGGACGCCGCCCCCACCGCTTGATCGCGCTCACGGCATCGCGCCGCCGCGTCATCAGGTGTTTTTCGCGGTCTTCCAGCGCAATATGAAACTGCACCGGCACATCGCCGCCCTCGCTCGGTGCATCGCTCAGGCCATAATTGTCGAATACCCCGTCCATGCCGGGGATGCGGCTCGTCGAAGTATTCACCCCGCCAAAGTTGGTTGTGCCGCTTTCAACATTCTCAAAATCGTAGCTTCGCCTGCCGCCACCATAGCGGATGATGTGGACTTCGTTTTTCATGACCTGCTCACATAAAAAGCGCCTACCATCAGGGTAGACGCCCATCGTTAAAGTATCGGATATTTACGCGAACGCCCGTCGCTGTTCCCGCATTTCCTCTTTGAAGCCCTTTGCTGCCGCCCGGCCCTCGGCTTCGCTGTTGGCATGGATCACCAGGCTGCCGATCTGGATGCCACCCCCGCCCAGCGCGTCATTCGGCACAATGCTGCCCGATGCCCCCGGCACAAACAGTTCCGGCCCTTCCTCACCAACGATATAGGGATTTCCACTTTCAACATCGCCACCGCCTGCCCGCGCCCCTACTGCCTTGGCCGTATTGGTATAAAACAACCGCGCCGCTATATCCCCGCCCACGCCGCCGCCAAACTGCGACGAAATCGCATTGAACGAAGTGTCATACACATTCTGATCGGTGATATTCCCCGCTGCGATATTGCTGCTGTAGGCGTCCTGTGCCGCTGCCTTTGCCGCGTTCACCATATTGATGGTATCGATCAATTGCTTCAGCGCTGCAATCGCCGCCACCGCCGCCGCTGTGATCGCCACAATCGGCGCGGCCATCGCCCCTAGCGGTGCCCGCGCCGCCGACGCGGCGCCGCCAGCCAACGAGAATGGCGCGCGACCGCGGCCGGGCGGGGGGGGGCCGAGGAACTGCATGTC
>CAYUTY010000007.1:0-89711 GCA_964447795.1 uncultured Anaerolineaceae bacterium | reverse complement strand
GCCCCGCAACGGTCGTTATCAGCCCCCAGATTCCGGACAGAATGGTGGACGCGCCGCTCACCAGGCCGTATATGCTGCTGACGCTGCTGGCAATCCCCCCCAGTACCATCAGCCCGCCGCCCAGCACCGTCGCGCCGCCTGCCAGTATCGCTATTTGTGACACCAGCTCCGGGTTTTCCTGCACCCACTCGATCACGCTGTCGATGACTGGACGTGCCTTCTCGACAATATCGTTTAAAGCGGGCAGCAGTGCATTGCCGGTTTCGATTGCCAGTGTGCTGACAGACGATTTCAGCAGATCAAATTGCGCCGCCGCGCTCTCCATCTGCACGGCCTGCGCCGCCGCTGTCGCCCCGCTGATGCCTTCTGTGAACGTCGTCATGAAGCTGTCAACATCTGTCCCGGCCAGCGCTGTCGCCCCGCGCAGTGCCTCGACAGAACCGGCCATCTTTGCCATGCCTTCTGTGTTGGCTGTCTGCGTCCCGGCCAGTGCTGCGTATGCCCCGTCCAGACCCAGCGCCTCAATCGCCGCCTGCCCGGTGGTGAAACCCAATTCCGCCAGCGCCGCCTTCATCGTATCGTTCGGGTTGATGAGCGCCGTCATCATCGCCGAAAGCTGCACGGCGGATTCGCTGGCGGTATTACCCTGGGTGGTCAGGTAGGCCATCATCCCGCCCAGATCGCTGAAGCTGATGCCCAGCGAGTTTGCCAGCCCTGTGATGCTCGGCATTGCCGACGCGAATTGTTCCATCGTGCCGACACCCATACCAACGGTACGGGTTAAAACATCACTGGCGAATCCAGCCTGGTCAGCGCTGAACTTGTACGAGTTCATCACGGCGATGAGGGCGCTTGTCGTCCCGGCCAGGCTGGAGTTACCGGCCTCACTCAGCGCGATGGAGTGCCGCAGAATATCCATGTGGGTAGTGGCATCCGCCACACCGCCCACGATGTCATACATCGATTCCGCGACAGCCTGCGGCCCGGCCCGTGTCCCTTGCCCCATTTCGAGCAGGGTGTCTTTCATGCCCTCGATTTCGTCGCGTGTCAGCCCGGCTACAGCGCCAATGTTCGTCACCGACTCATCGAATGCCACTGCTGAAGCCGTCGCCAGGCCAAATGCCGCTGCCGCCGGGCCAGCCAGCGCTGTGATCGCGCCGCCGACTCGCTGTGCGCCGCCACCGAACTTGTCCAGCCGGTCGCTAAACTGCTGAACAACGCCCGAAGCGCTGTCCTTTGCGCGAATCTCAATTTCGATGTTGTTACGCGATGGCATAAACTAGCCCCGGAATCAAAAGCGCCTACCCCTGAGAGTAAGCGCCTGGCCATCTTTCATCGGATACCTATCCCGCCCGCATCGCCGCCGCGTCCAGCTCGATATTGTGATAATCCCAGTGCCGCATCACCGTGTTGTAATCCTCGTTGCCCAGTGCGCTCGGTGGGCAGTGATACATCTGGGTTGCCATGCGGTACAGCACAAAATCGAACGGGATGCTTCGCTTTTCGCCTGTTTCTGGATTGATGGAATTGCCCACCGTCAGGTAGGCATAAATCACTTCGTCTTCGGCTTCGTGCCTTTTTTTTCCTCGTCCGTCGTCCCCCGGACGGCTTTAATCACCCAGGTCAGTTCATCTTGCAGCAGCAGGCCAAACGCCTCCGGGTTTTCATGCGGTTTCGCCAGCGGCTCGTCATTGTCGCCGACAAGATTCCAGTCCAGCACCACCTCGGCCAGATGCTCGCGTGCATCCGCCTCCGCTTCATCGGCCTGCTCCGGGGTGAAGCCATCGCCCCGTACCCGCGCCAGAAACACA
Source organism: uncultured Anaerolineaceae bacterium (assembly GCA_964447795.1). Taxonomy (GTDB): domain Bacteria; phylum Chloroflexota; class Anaerolineae; order Aggregatilineales; family Phototrophicaceae; genus CFX2. Next base: position 87,900 of record CAYUTY010000007.1, on the reverse strand, counting down.
GTCATCTCATTGACCGTCAGCCGCTTCACCTTCACAAAAGCATCGCTGCCCTGCGGCCCGCCAAACACGGTCTTCGTTAGTTCGCCTCTACTCGGCATCTTGCTTTCCTCGCTTTTTGCGTTCCGGCACAGGGATAATGCTGATCTCGCCCGCTTCCCAGGTCACGGCGAACGAGCAGGCTACGGCTGCGACTTCCACGCCCTGGCTTGCCAGCTCCAGCTTCAGTTGATGCATGGTGTTTTGCAGCCGCCGGGCAATCTCCATCTCCGGCGGCAGGGGGTTAACCGCGTTCATGCCTTACGCCACGCCCGGCGCTGGCTGAAAATCGATGTATCCGTCCGGCTTAAGTGTCGCCTTCACCATGATCGGCTTGGCTTCGTCCGCCTTCAGCGGGATGTTGATTTTCTCCCAGCGGTAGTAGGCTTCATAGCGCCCCGCGCCCGGTTCATTTTCCGGCACATTGATGACACAGCGCCGTCGCCCGCGCAGCTTCCGCCAGCGGTTCAGAATGTCCATCGCTTCCCGCTGTGTCCGGGTGAACAGCACCGTCAGTTCCAGGCTGCCATCCTCGCCACATTCCAGGCGGTAGGTCGCCCGGTCGCCGAACACCTTGTAATCCCCCAGGGTGTTGGAGAAATCCAGGTTGGCTTCATTCGAGCTGCCGGAAACGTCGGCCATCAGCCCCATCTCGTCTTCCAGTTGAATATTGACGCCGCAGGCATTCACGGCGGTGGATGTAACTGGCATTTTCACGCACTCCGTTTTTACACAGTATCCGGCACATAACCGTAGTTATCGGATATTAAAAGACCGTCACTTCAATCGTGAACTGGCAGGCTGCATAAGTCGATTTCACATCACCCTCGGCGAAACTGTAGGTGGCTCGCTCCCACTTCCAGTTAAATGCCCGGATGCCCGGCACGCCGAATGGCTTTTGCTTCTGGTCGCTTAGGCGGGCATCAATCGCGTCGATCAGCTCTACCTGTGCCTTTAAATCTTCCGCCAGATGAGAGCGTGGCCGCGCATACCCGCGAACGATTATCAGCATTGACGTTCGCCGCACCCCCGCGCCGAAGGTGGCCCGCTCCGTATCCTCGGAACCAGTATCGACCTCGCCGTTATCCGGGTACACCTGAAGCATCGGCCAGTCGGGTACGCCCTCGCTCAGCTCGTCGTAGGCCTCTACCCGGATCACCCCTGTCGTCGTCTTCAGCGCGGTGGCAATCGCTTTGCAGATATGCCCGTAAGTCAGTATCTCGCCCATTATTTATTCACAATCTTCGCTACCCCATCGCCGATGATCTGCACTACCCGCTCCCGATTCTGCTCGAATGCCCCCTGCAAATACCGCCGGGGCTTCAACCCGCGCAGCGCGATAGCCCGTGCAACTGCGTATGCATTGACGCCGTGCCGCCGCGCCCACACTTGCAGGGCGCTCAGCGGTGGAAAGTGCGGCTTAGTCCCCAGTTCCATCGGCGCGGCCTGTTCCACATTCGACCCCACCACGCCGGTAATGTTGCCGCTCATCGGGTCGCCCCGCACCTCCGGCGTGATGCTGGCCCGCAGCCGTCCAGTATCCACCGGGGCGAGCTGCCGGGCGCTCCGCTGGACGATCAGGGTAGCATCGCGCATCGCCGTCAGCATCGGCTGGCCGCGCAAATCGGCCACCACCTGCTCCAGCTTGCGCTGCGTTTCCAGCAGCCCTTTAATCTCGGTTTCGATGAGCGGCATCGTGTCCTACCGGCGTTTCTTCGGCGTCGCTTCCGCTTCATCGTCGGCGGCTTCCTCTACCTCAACCACCGCCTCGAAAGTCGTTTCGGTTTCGGCCAGCCCGTCGCCGGGAATGGCATCCTTGAATTCTGTCGGCCCAACCGCTGCCACATAATCCCCGCGCAGCAGCCCGTCGATTTCCTCAACGCTCTCCTCCACCTTCACCATCTCCCGCGTGGTGAGATACAGGTTTGCCCGCCCATCGCCGCCGCGCTCCACATACACAATGTGTTCCGGCTGGAAAAGCAGAATCTCGGTACTATCCCGTCGTGTCAATCGAAGCATGGTCAATCTCCTTCTCATTACAGCGCAGGCCGAACCAGCCGCGCATTCGTCAGCATCATCTGAATATCGGGGTCAAGAACTTTGCGAAACTGAAGCTGCCCCATATCGCTGTTCGCCAGCGTATCAGACCAGCTCGCTTGTCCGCGCTTCAGCCAGCGGTGCGCCTGGGCAATCGTTGCCGTTTTCACCTGCGGCGGCACTTCGTCCGCGTATCCCCACTTCGCCGTTATCCGCACCGTCGGCAGGGATCGCCCTGTGTCGCGCTCCGGGTCGTCGGAAAAACCGCGCATGGTGCTGAACTTGCCCGATGGGAAAACAGCCCGCCCGCCGCTCATCAGCATCACGCCGCTGTAAGGCGTCTGGTTGAAATTGGGAAATCGTGCATCGCCGGTGAAGGGCAGCCAGTCGCCTGCTCCCAGCGCTGTCCATAGCGCGTCTGCCGGGTTTTCTTTGATCTCGATCAGGGTCACCAGCGTACAGTCATCGATATACTGCACCGCTTTTCCGCTCCCTCCGTACAGCCGGGGTGCAGCGCTGCCCGTCACAAAGGGCACTCTGCGGTTGCAGTACCCATCGATGACCTCTGCCGCCGCATTCAGCACCATTTGAATCGTCGTATCGAATTTGGCGCTGATACTGTCACTGACGGCTTTGAACTCTTCGATGGTTGCGTAAAGGGTATCGGCCATAACTCACCTGGTGGGGATAGGTGCGGACGGGGATGCAGGCTGCACCCCCGTAAATTGGTGTGCGTTCGTCTTAGTTGACGACCGTCAGGCTGGCTGGAATCGCCACCGGCGAATACTTGGGATCGACTCCCAGCACCACCAGACCGAGTATGCTGGCCGCCGTTGCCGGGGTAGCCGACACCAGAATCCAGCTAAAGCCGTTGCTGACATCCAGTTCCGACGTCAGCAGCTCGATGATGAACTGCTTGTCGTCGTTGGCGTCGGTTTGCTGGGTGATTACCTTGCCGGTGATCGCCTTGACCGTCCCGCCGCTGGCTGCATTCGCCTGCTCGATTTTCAGGTCGAGTGTGCCATTCGTGGCAATCGCGCCGACCATCATCAGCACCACAATGCGCGTGTGTTTGTCAGCCTTGATGCGGGCCGTCGCCTGCACACTGTTGTAGCTGGCTGGGTTGATGACCGCCAGCAGTTCCACATGCTCACTGAACGCGATACTTTCAAACATGGCTGCTCTCTGCCTCCATAACTGCCGGAAGGGTGGGAGGGACAAGGCTGCTAGGCTTGCCCCTCAGTGAATTCATACCGGTCGGATGTCGCTTAGGTAGCGATCACCACGAACGGGCTGACCTTCGTTGTAGTGCTGATGCCGGTCAGGGTGATCGGCGCGCTCAGCCAGGGCTGGCCGTCCACACGATGCACTGACCGGAAGGCCGTTTCATCGGTGCGGAACTTGTAGGTGTTGGTCGCCTCGAAGGTCGTCGCCTGACGATCACCCACCAGGTAGTAGCTGAAGTCAGCCAGCATGATGTCGCCGCGTGTGCCAACCGCTGGCAGCTTATCGACGAACTGAATCGGACGACCCAGCAGCGTGTCAGGGATGCCCTTTTCGGCGTTGCCCCACAGGTAGACCGGGTTGCCGCTCGGCCCGTTCATCAGCATCAGGGTTGCTTTCGCGCCCTGAGTGGCGACCCAGACGCCGTTCTGCCCCATGAAGGCCGCTTCCATGTTCACCAGGTCGTCATACTTGATCGTGCCGCCCGTCGCGCGGGTGACGGCCACCGTTGCCGGGGCATCGACCACGCCCTGCGGCTGGCCCGCACCGCTGCCACGCAGGAAGGCGTAGTCCTCCATCCAGGCAATCGCGCCGGGGAAGCCCAGCGGCCCGCCCAGGAAGTCAGCCAGCGACGGGTCGGCATCTTCCAGCAGCTCATCGCTGGCTTCGGTGTAGCCGATCATCTTGTGGGCCGTCAGGGTGGTCAGGCGGAACTTCGGGTCGCTGATGTCCTTCAGCGCGGCTTCCTCTTTCCAGAAAATCTGGATGCCGCCAAAGAAGGACGGAACGCCCAGTGTTGCGCCGGTCTGGTCAAGTAGCTTGACCTGAATCTGACGGCGTTTCATGCGGATGATGGTCGCCCGCTGGCGAACCACCGTCAGCGGTGCCGCCACCGCCATCAACTGCCCGTAGTTCTCCAGGTCGATCAGGAAGCCGCCGCTTGCGCCAGTCGCACCGGACAGGCTTTTGCCTTCACGCCGCCCTGCGCTTTCCTCGTCGGCTTCTTCCACCCGGTCGCGGAAATTCTTCAGACGGGGGTCAACCTTCTGCCCCTTCGACAGCCACGCTGTGGCGATGGCCGCCGTGAATTCGCCGAAGTCCGCGAACTTGGCTTTCTTGCCTTTGCTGCTGCCGTTGGCTTTGCTTTCGCCAACCGCTTCCAGTTCACCCTGCTCGAACAGGGTATCCTGCGCCATCTCAATTTCCTTGAGGGCGGCTGCGCGGTCAGTCAGCCCTTTGGCTTCAGCCCGCATACTTTCTGCTTTGGCGATTTCCTCAGCAGTCACTTTCTCGCTCAGCAGGATGCTCCGTGCCTCACCATAGAGCGACTGCGCCTTCGCCAGCAGTTCGACTGTGCTGTTCATTGCGCCTCCAGAATGGATATGTCGTCTAACTCACCTTCGATTTCGAGTAGCAAACGTTTCCGCATTTCGTCGGTGGGTGGTGTCGTCGCATCCTGCGCGTCCGGCCCGGCCTGCGTTGGCGATTCGCTGGATTTTTCTTTAGTAGGGGGGGCTGCCGATTTCTCGCTCTCGGCATCCGCTTCATCATCGGCCTCGGCTTCGATCAGCCCCGCTGACTTCATCACATCACCCAGGGCGATGTAGGCTGAACCAATCAACCGTGCGTTGCGGTCACTCAGCACACGCCCGGCCTTATCTTCAGTGGACAGCGCTTTCGCTTCGCCTTCCACTGGCAGGTTGTCATAGTAATAGCTGGCGCGTGGCGAATTGATCTGCGTCAGCGCCAGTGCTTCCGGCAGCGCTGCGACGAAGGCTTTCACGCCCGCTTCCATCGCCGCGCTGATCTGGGCATGGTCTTCCGCGCTGATGCGCCCATAGATCAGCCATTCGTTGGCGCACGAGTCCAGCGTGTAGCGCATCCGTCCTTGCAGATAATCGCCCATCCGCATGATCGCGCCCTGCGCCGTCATCTCTTTTTCATCATGGCGGCCAGCCTTCGCGCCGACAGTGGCCGTCGCCGGGTTCATGCCCCAAACAACCGGGCTGTATTCCCACAGCTTGATTTCCTTCAGCACCCGCGCGTTGACTTCGGTGCCGTCTGGTCGCTTCACCTTGCGGTATTCCGCCGTGATGACCTGGTAGCCGATGCTGTATTCATCCACAGCCCCGGCCTTGATGCGGGCGAATGCGCCTGCACCTTCCGGCGTGTCCATCAGGTACTGCGTCTTGGTCAGCAGCCCGCCCGTCGCTTCCGGGAATTTCTCCAGCACGGCAGCGGGCAGCTCGTCGCGCCCGATCTCGCGCATTTCCAGCGGCATACCGATGACATCGCCCAGCTTCCAGCTATTATGGGCATCCAGTACGCGGATTTTGCGCCCGCGCTGGGTGATGGTCTGCACAAAGGCCCCGTTTTCGATGATGTCGTCGCCGTAGTCCAGCACGCCCATCGTCGATACAACTGCCTCGACGATACCCTGATCGGCATCGACCTTGATGGCGAATGCCGGGAATACCTTGTGTTCCATCTCGCGTTCTTTGCCCATGTGCTGACCCTTTCGCTGAAACCTGTCTGATGTGTGGCGGCAGCCGCTACGCCTTCTGCACGCCCGTGACGTGTGGGTGCAGCTTGATGCTGGTGGTCGTGTCCGCTACCCCGTAGTAGGTGACATAATCACCTGTACCCAGATCGGCTTCCGGCCCGACGCTGCCGGGCGTGTCGCTGGTGTAGTATGCGGTTCCAACCACCAGAGTCGCTGTCCCCTTCACCCGCCCGCCGATCTGCACCTTGAACGGCGCACCCAGCGCGGAGACACCGCCCAGCGCGATTCCTGTCCGGCGCGGCGTGGTCACGTTGCCAGTCGAAGCCAGCTTCCAGGTGTTATCAGTCGGGTCTTCATGCACATTCTGACCCGCTGCGATTGCTGCCACCCCGGATACGGCATCGATCACTTCCGCGTCTTTGTCCGGTGTGACGCCCGTCCCCAAATTGACTGCTGCCATTGTCTTCCTCCGCGCTCATGCCGACTCGTTTTCCAGTTCAGTATTCCACGCCTGCCCCGGCCTATCGGATATTTGAAACTGCATATCCTTATGCATCATCGTCAGGCATAACCGGCAGTAACGCGCAGCGGCAGTCAGCGATCTCGCTCACCGGTGCGCCCAGGCTGGTGTCGCCGGGGTGCATCATCTTGAATCCGCCCACCGCGAACGGCTCATCGATGCTCACCACCTGCCCATTTGCGTTTGCATGGCTGTCGCGTGTCCGGTTGTCCTGGGTCGCCAGCCATTCCTTTTCGCCTACTTCCCACGCCTTGAACAGGTTGTAACTGCCTGCGTTGGTCGCGTGGGTCGTTTCCGTCCGGGCGATCAGCTCCGTCCGGTGTGGCGGCATCCGGTCGCTGAACCATTTGAAATCCTCGTCCGTCAGGTCGCCGTCCATCCACTGCTTAAACAGGGTTTCCATGTTCTTCTGCATCGTCTGGATGCTCCAGCCTTCAGCCTGTCCCTGCGCCAGCACTTTCTGTATCGGGTCGCTCGTCGTCTGGTTGATCGGCTGCGCTAAGACCAGCGTGTAATCCGCTAACCACGACTCGGCCAGCAGATTCCGCACATTGAACGCCAGCCCGGTCTGTGCCGACCAGTAATCCCCGGCATCCTCTACCACGCCCTCAATCAGCGGCACGAAGGTTGTCCGCCATCCCTCCGCGCCCTGGCCGTCCAGGTATGCCTTCACATCGTCCAGCATCTCCAGCCAGTTGATCGTCGCTTTCCGGGCGCGTGCCTTTTCCTGCATCTCCCCGGCCAGCGCCAGCGCCGCCCGCTTATCCGCCTCGAACCGCTCCCGCGCGCCGTCGCCAAACGCGGCTTCATGCGACACGGCGATGTCATCAACAGCTTTCCATATCACTGCTTTTTCTTCGGTTGACCATTTCGACTTTTTAGCCGGTGGGGAAAGGATAGGGGGATGCACAATCACCTGCGGCTGAAGCCCGGCCTGGGCGCGGCTGCTGCTCGTCGCTGGTGGCGGCATAATCGGGGTGCCATCCTCGTTCACCGGCACAATGCTGCGCGGGATATAGCTCGCCTGGTCACCAGCCGACTCCGGCACATTCAGCCCCACCACGCCGTAAGCCACTGCGCGTGGCGTTCCCATCGTCCACATCTTATGCGCCGCATCCACCAGCGCCGGGATGTTCTTTTGCAGCGCCGGGACGCCACTCACATCATATTTCGGGAAGGCATCGCCCTCGCTCAGGTAATATTCGAACTCGGCTTCATACAGCCGCAGCTCCGGCAGAAAGGTGTTTTGCCAGAACACCCGGTCAGCCTGCTCGAAGTTGCTGAAGGTGCTGTTGTCCATCTGCAAGCCGATCAGCATCCCCGGCACGCCAAACGGCCCAACGATGCGTTTCTCGTTGCGGCTGTCCACATTTTTGAAGTTCAGCTTGTCGAAATCAGGGGTGAAGGGTTCATAGGTGCCGCCGCTGTCCAGCACCGCCACCTCACCCCAGTTTTCCACGCCTCCATAAACTTCCTGCCAGCGCCGTCGCGCCCGTGACACTTCCTCATCCTGCATCGGCACATTGAATTTCAGCACACCGCCCAGCATCGTCTTGTTGTCAAACAGTAGTTTCAGGAATTTGGTGATGCTGTTATCCACATCGCCGCTCTGGGCCATCGCGCTGATCGGCGATAAGCCGTATCCCATGCCCTCATATTCATCGCCGGGGTTCGGCAGCTTGATATGGATCAGGTCTTCCGGCAGGATTGGCATTTGCCCACGTGGGGATACCCCGTCCGGCTGGTACATATACCCCTTGATGCTGTTCTCGCCCGGCACGATCTTCACCCGGTCAGGGCGCAGGCTCCACAGCGCGTCCGGCAGCCCCTTACTGCGTCCCTTTCGGTCAAGATAGATATAGACATTGCCCGCCAGGTTGAGGTAAACCGTATTCAGTTGGCTGAATTCCATGCCGCTCTGATGCAGGTTCGGGCGCAGCAGCAGTTTGTTCAGGGGGCTGTTGCGTGGCAGGCGCTCTGGCTGGTCGGGATCACCTGTGTAAGCTCGCAGCATTGCCGAGCTGATCGCTCTTACTTTGTAATCAATCGCCATGCGGATGATGCTGTTGAGGTTGTACCCTTCATTGACATACGTCTTGAAGTTGTACATCTCCCAGCTTGCCGTCGCCGCATTGAAAACCGGGAAGACATACGGCGGGTCTTTCCGTCCCAACTTTGGCGAACCGCCGCGCATCACGTTCCACGCCAGCCGTGTCCGCGCCAGCAGCCCCAGTGATTGACTCATTCCACTACACCCATAAGGAATCAAAAAGCGCCTACCCTGTAGAGTAAGCGCCCCACCGCTCCCTATCGGATACCTATCCCACAAACACACCCCTCGGCATCTGCCGCGCCTGGTTCGCCAGCGCATAGGCATCCGCGCAGTCGTCCATCTCCCCATCCGGCGCGCGCAGCGTCGAGCCTTCAATGCTCACCAGTTGGTCATAGCACTTAAAACTGTGGATGATGGTTTGCCCGTCCCGCGCTGCATCCGCCATGCCATCATACAGCAGTGACTTTCCCCGTGAATTGCTCAGCCAGCCTTCTTTAGGTTCTTTCGCCACCGGGTCATTATCCCACCCGCTCAACCGGCGCAGGCGGCTGTTATCGCGCATCCACAGCAGTACCGCGTGGCCGTGATTATTCCGCTCAACCATCACCATCGCCCCATTTAACCAGGTGCCGATCTTGTCCACGTATGCCGCCAGCGTTGATGGCTGGAACTTGCCGGAGAGCATCGCCACCTCTTCACCCGTCATCTCATCCAGGAACACCGCCGCGCTGTCATCACTCGTTGGGTTGCCTTCCGCCGGGTCAACCCCGCCCACGTAGCGCCGCCCCTTGATCGGCAGCCGGTACACCACCAGGCCGGGCAGCACCGGAGCCTTCTCCTCGCGCAGCAGTGCCGCGCTCAATGGCTCGTGCGGTTCATAGCACGCCTGCAACCACTCCGGCAAAATGCGCTTATCCTTCGAGCGCCCGGAGAGCGCCTGTACATCCGTCTCCGGGTACTGCTCCCACAGGTCATCCTCGCTGCCCGTCTGCTGGATGATGGCCTGCCGTGTCGCCTCATACCATTCCCGCGTCCGCCCCGGCCTGGCATACCAGGGGATGAAGATATGCCACCAGTTGTTCTTTTTTTCCTTCGCCGCTTTATAGATATTCTTGAATTCGCTCTGCGGCTTGCTCTTATCCACCCGACTCACCAGCGCCAGCTTCCCACCCGCGTCAATAGTGGGTTTCACGCTCCGCATCAGTTGATTGAAGTTCGGGATCAGATCGGCTTCATCGACGATCACATAGCTCGCCGTGTACCCATCGCCGCCGGTGGTCGGGAAGCTGTACGCCACACTCCCATTTGACAGCGCCCAGTGAGTCACGTTATCCACCAGCACCGCCGTCGCCTGCATCCATTCCGGCAGCCGCTTGTACATCCCGCGCAGCCGTTCCTCGCCCAGCAGGTAAGCCGCCTCGTCATCGCGCTTCGAGAAAATCAGGATGGTGGCGAGGGGCCGGAACAGCATCAGCCATAAGCCATACGCCAGGCACAGCCACGTCAGCCCCACCTGCCGCGCCTTCAACGCGATCACGAACTGGTGAAAGTGCAGCAGCCACAGCGCGTCAACTTGCATCGGCCACAGATCGAACGCGATCCAGTCCAGCGCCTGGGGATCATAAATTTTGCAGTAGGTGAGGATGAAATACAGCGAGTCGCTCGCACACAGCAGCAGCTCGCATTCCTCATGCGAAGCCTCATACAGCGAGCGAAAGAACTGCCGTGCCTCTGCCTTATTCAGGCGGAAGTGTTGAATCGCCCGGTCGATGGCCGCCTGCTGCTGCTCATTGAAGCGGGCATCAACCGTCGCCAGGGGCATCTTTCTCGCGTGCGCCCATCATCTGGAAAACACTTTTCAGGTTATCGACGCTCACACTGGTGTTGATCGTTTCGCCCATTGTCGTCAGGTCGATGTCCTGTCGCGGCGGCCCGTCCACCTGTGCCAGCACCAGCTTCGCCAGTGACACAAAATCCGACGGCTCAAGTTGCAGCACCCGGCCTTCAGCGAATGTCATCTGGCCGGTCGCCAGCCCCTCCCACACCCGCGCTGTAAACAGGCGTTTAGCGGCAGTTTCATCCGCCCCCAGCTTGGCATTACCGCCGCGCTCCAGCAGGTTAGTCAGCGCCCGCTTCTTCGGTGGCCGCCCTTTGGGATTGCCGGACTTGCCCGGCTGAAAGGTTGTACTGCTGCGTCCCATAAAACCCTGTTCCGGCCCTGTAAAACAGGGCTATAACATCCCGGCTGCAATCCCCGCTGGTAACGTGGTCGGCATCCAGCCCCCGCCGCGTCGCGCCCCTATGCGGGCAACATGCCCCTTTTTCTGAAGCGAGTTCAGCCAGCCCCACACCAGCCGCTCATTCTTGGGGATTACCGAGAATATCATGGCTGGCTTTACGGGTGATAGCTTGTCAGCGTACAGGCATTGAAGCCGGAAAAGCACGAGCTTCTCGTAATGCGTCATCGCCCTAAACCTTGTGCAATTTTAGAACGATTGTACCACTAAAATGCATTTAGAGTTGCAGTTAAATGGTGGCTCAACGCACTACATACGCAAAATTCACGCGCCGGTTAAACCGCCTTCAACAGCCAGGCATATTGCGCCTGCTCATCCAGCGCGTTCCACAATGCATCGCCTGTTATGTCCATAGCCAGGGCTGCCGCCTCTGCATTCTCAAACGCTACCACTGCCGCCTCGACAGCCTTTATAAACGTCTCCGCCACTTCGTCGTAAACATGCTCAGGAACAGGACGGATCCGCTTCAGGTATGCCTTCCACAGCAGCAGCGACTCGCGTCCGGCTTCGCTCAGCGTCATCAGAATTTGCTCAGCCTGCACTTGTGCTAACGCCTGTGGCATGAAATGTTGTGGATCGCTCATCAATACCCCCTAACGAGAGCGGCGCGGTTTTACCCACGCCGCTTCCGTCTTTTCGTCGCGCTCGCCTAAAGCGCTCTTTTAGAGTCGCATGGTTCAGGAATTTTATCGGAGGTTGGGCGGCGCTGGCGCGCCTTGCAGGTGTGTGTAACACACACACCTTTTCTGATCTTATCATACCCCTACGGCAGGGCGGCGCGGTAGCCCACAAATTGGGGGTTCATCAATGTTTAGCCCCCGTGACCAACGCCTATTTTCCATACTCCTATCTTACCCCTTTTTTCCGCCTAACAGCCCCCTAATCCTGTGGGGTGTTTCTCCCTCAGCTACGGGAGAGAGAACCCCCAAACTTTAGGGAGAATAATTAGTGTATTTCACAGTACACTAATTCTATCGACAGCACTACTGAATGGAGCGAACATCATGCAACTCTTCGACCTCTACACCGAATACGCTTTCAGCACCGTCCCCGGCCTGATTACACTCACCGGTCAGTACCAGATTCAGAGTCTATTGCTGGCGCGTGGCTACGGCGAATTGCCCGCCAATTGGATATGGGTATGGGAAGTGCAAAAGGGTGAACACCGGGGCGCATTCCCGCGCCGTGTCAGCAGCTACTTCTATAAGGTTCACAACCGGAATGTAGACGCTGATACCCTCTCGCTCGTGGGCAACCTTGCCCGCCAGCACAGCACCGAAAAAGCGACCTATCGCTTTGAAATTGTTGACCGTATCGACTGGCAAGCGGGCGATTATGGCGACTACAATTCATGCTACTGGGCGGAATATGCCGGTGGGCGGCTGATGCTGGAACAGAACGGCGGCATGGCTATCCGCTTTCATGACGAAAAAGGGCAGGGTTACGCCCGTGCATGGATGATTGAAACTGAAGATGGCGTGTTTATCATCTTCAATGGCTACGGCTTTTCCGGCGGCGGCGCTCATGCAACCCTGCGTATCGCGCAAATTTTTTCAACATTTTTAGGCCTTCCTTATAAGACCATCGGCCTTACCCGTGATGGCTTTTCCCTCTATCTGAATCAGCCGCTCAATTACGCAGTCGGGACGCCAGAAGCGTTAAGCGGGTTAGAACAGTACAACATTGACTGGGAGAACATTGAAGTTTCGGTTTGTCATGAATGCGGGGCAATGCTTGATGAATACGAGTCCTACTATGGGCCAGACGACCATCACTACTGTGAATACTGCTACAGCGAATTGTTTGACCGCTGCGAAATCTGCGACCATGACTATGAACGGGATGACATCTACCACGTCGCCAGCGCGGGCAAATATGGCAAGTATGTTTGCCGTTATTGCCGCGCCAGCAATTTTGATATTTGCGAGGATTGCGAGGATTGGTATCCGAAAAGTGACCTAATCCACACTGACGACGCGGTGTACTGCCAAAACTGCTATACCCCGCCTGAAACTGGGGAAAGTGAGGATTAGCAACCGGGGCGAAAGCCCCTCTTTTTTTGCCCGCCGCCGGAACAGATGATCTTATGACTTTCAAACGGCACTCAGGCAGGGGCAGCGTGTCTATTATTCTGTGCCTGCCCTCGATATTGAGAACCTCCCTTCTCTGTGAGCGTATCAGGCCGTCGCTTTTAAATCATCCCGGTCGTGCTGGCTATGCTTTTGTTAAGTTGCTTATAGATAGTGTATCTCACAATACACTAAATCCATCCCCCAATTATGCGGGGTGCTTGACAGCGAAATTGATAGTATGATTTAATTAGTGTGTTAAAGAGTACACAAAGGGATGAGGATAATGACATCCATGTTTGATATGTTTCCCCAGCAGAATACCTGCGACAAAATTAAGTCTTACGCATTTACCAGCTCACCAGCTCACCGTGAAGCCGTGTTAGAATCGATCAAGCGGCTGGAAAATGCGCCCATCTGGAATCCGCTGATGCTGGCGCAGGCCATTGATGACGTGCAGCCGGGTTGCATCCAGTTTGGGGAGCGGCGAGCGACCATAGACGGCGGTGCAGAGACGCTGAAGGCTGTCGTTGACCGCTATTTCGAGTTGACCGGGCAGCAGGAAACGGAAACGGTCTTATGAGCGGGCTCTACGGCACAGAGGACGCAGCCGCCTATATCATCGAAAAGAGCGGCGGTGAAATTACCGAGCGCACTGTGAAATGGTACATCCGCGATAAGCGTGGCCGGGAAAAGGCGCAGCGGGAGGGCGTGCTGCAAGGTGAAATGGTCGGTAAAACCCGTGTCTTCACACAGGCGCAGCTTGATGAATTCATTGAGCGCTATCCCGCCATCTCCAGGCGTGGCCCCAAACCTCAGCCCGCTGATGCTCAATAGCGGCCAGCATGTCCACCCAGAATCAAAACCGCCTGCGTCGATCAAGGCAGGCGGATGTTATTGATAATTACCCAGCGGCTTGCTTAATTCGCGTTTTATCAATTCGGTAAAGCGTAGTCCCCGGCTGGCCGCCCTCGCCTAACTTCGAAATCAACCCCATTTGCGCTAAGAGGATCAAATCATCTTTGGTAATTTTGCTTATGAGTTGAGTTTTGAACTCTCCATTTTTTATACCTGCGATAGACGTGATAACATCATCGCCCTCCATTACTGTCCAGTCAGATTGCATTTCATCTAATCCGCTGGCGATCAAGGCGACTAGTGCCCTTTGCTTCTCATTTTTATCGACATCTCGCAAAATTGCGGAATCGTCGAGGAAGAACCGATGACTAAAAGCAGCTTCCCCTTTTGATATGAAATACCCATCCCTCACAAATTTATCAAAATCGGCAAGCTCGGCGGTGCTAACCCAATATCGTTGTAAGTCTGCATTGTTTATCCCGTAAATGCCAATAATCCTTTCTGCCCCATCCCAGCTTACTGTCCAAGATAATTCTACAATTGATTTATCATCCTTCCGTAATCCACCTGCAATTGAGTGGAGCAGTTCTTTTTGACGATTATTGAGCGCCATGAGCCATTTCCTTTTATATGTTATGCTGAGCAATCTATCTGTATCAATGAAGAATAACCGGCGTGCATTGGATATACTCTTCATATGGTTTCGGACTACAATGATCTAGTTGGTCAGTAGGCAATAGTAGCAACCTCTCCCAAACGACTGCCTCAGTAAAATTCGATTTAACAATTTCATATCCAGACGAGGCGGCCTGACCCCGGTTTACTTACTTAAACCGGAAGGTGTCCCCGTGAGGACACCGGTAGGTATAGGGGAGGCTAGACGGCTTTACGAGGTGCGTGAAACCTCGTGAACAGATCACTTTGAACTCCCATCGTATGGCACGACGGGAACGAAGAGAGATGCGTCTGGTCATATTGACCTCCTTATTACGCTTGCGAAATGCGTGCAAAAGGAGTCAGGCCGCCTACTCTGAATATGAAATTGTCAGAAACTACGAAGAAAAATGTTGCAATTAAGCGAGGGTATGATACAATACGCACAAATGGACAAGACAAACCACTGACCGTGTTGCGTCTACCATAACCCAAGGCCCCGTTGACGCGGGGTTTTTATTTAATTAATTTCCAAAATACTCTAGCACATCCGCTCTACGCGAACAAGAATCGTTCACTCCTTCACAATGCCCCTTACATATCCGACAATAAAAGAAAAAAGCCCAGAGAATCGGGCTTTTGAGTCGGTATACCAGGGTGTTGCACGGAAGAAGGCGGGACGGAGTAACACGAGCGTTTCATAGGAACCAGTATAACGAGATTTGCTCACCGTTGTCAAATCGCTCTTTTCCCATTTGCTGCATAATCCCGCACCAAAAATCTTTTTGCTTACTCAAAAACATATTCTTACCACTACATCCTCCATCTATACGGCTTCAACAGTTGCCCCAGCGCAGCATTACCGTCCACCACACCAATAACCTTCCCCCGTTTGGCGAACTCCAAAGCATTTAAAGCCTCGGCGAATTCCCGCATGGCAGCAGCAGCACGGTCAAATGCCGCAGCCAGGGTATCCGGCATGATATAGGTTTGCTTTTGCTCATCATCCATTCGGCTTCACCCTCCCAACATAATTTAGCAGGAAAATTGTTTTCTTCTCTCAAAAAAGGCATGATAATTATACAACACAGCTATTTATTCACTGCCCACCCACTACGCCATCCCCCGCAGCACCGCCAGTTCCCGCTCCAACTGCGCCGCCCGCCGTGCATAGCTGCTATACAGTTGCCCTTCCGCTATTGCCCGTTTCAATGCCTGCTCCGTCCGCTGGATCGCCCCGGCATACACCTGCGCCCGCCATGCCTCGCCGTCCATGCTCGCATCCCCATGCAGCCAGGGAATAACCGCCCTCCGCCCATCTTTGCCGCTGACCTTCTCATCAATATGTCGCACTTCCATATCCAGCAGCGCATCCCCGAATAACGCCATCTGGCGCGGCGCAGCCGGGACGATCACCGGCTGGGCAACCGGCTCCGGCGCGATGAACGCCGTGAAGTCCGGCCACCGGTGCGCTCGATTCCACTGCATAAGCTGTTTATACGCCCGCTCGCTCCGTTCCCCCGGCGGCAGATACGGCATCCCCAGCAGCCTGAATACCGTCTCCTCATCTGGGATGTGCAGCTTCACCCGGTCATCCGCCTGCCACCCAGACTCTTTACTCTTACCCTTCTGCCGCCACTGCCAGCCCGCCGCGCTGTACCACCCGTACCCCTCCTGAAAGCGGATCGCCGGGTTCTTGTGGCTGATGTAGGCCATCACGTATTTATTTGCCTCGCCTGGCCCGGAGCGCAGCCACTTCTGGAAACCCCAGTTATCCTCATCGGCGAGAAACAACTCGATCTTGATCTCGCCATACTGGAATCCGCGATACAGCGGCCCCCACCGGTGCGGCGCTTTCCCCCGATACAGCGCCTTGCTGATCGTCCCCAGCTCGCACAGCCTGTCCAGCAGCGGCAGCAAACCCGGCTTAGCGATGGCGACGATCTCCGCATCCTTCACATACGGCGTCCCCCGCCGGATGCTCCCGGCAATCTCCAGCCGTTCGCATTCGCTGCGAATAAGGTCAGCCGCGCTGCCCACCAGCGCCTGCGCCATCTCCAGCGGCAACCGCTTCTCAACTGTGACCGGCAGGGGTTGTGCGACCATCAATACATCCTGTCTACTCTTTCACGGCATTCGTTTAGTTCGCGGGCGTAATCCCGCAATGCCAGCGCCCGCGCCTCATCAATGTGCATTTCAGCAGGTGGCGGCCAGCCATAGAGCGCTTCAACGTCGAGCTTCAGCACATCGACGAACTGCACGATATGCGCGTGCGGCATGATGTGTGCTTTGATACGCGGTGGCCATGTAGAAACAGACGGCCCACCGCACCGCAGTAGTTCGCCGCGATACTGCGCCCATTCGCCACACAGGGCGAATAAGACACCACCATCTCCCTCACCAGCGTTCAGCTTTTCAATCTCACCGGCGAACTGGTTCATCCAGCTCCAGCAAAGCATGTGTGCTGGGACTTCACCCGGTGGCGCGATTCGGTGGCTCATACGAATCCATCTCCTTCACAAGAGGCGCAGCGCTGCCCCTTGTACTCACCTAGTCCGTGACACATCGGGCAAGGATATTCATCACTGACTTCATGCCACATGTCACAGCGGGAACACCCGATATATTCCGGCTCATCTGGGCCTGTCCAGTAATCACTCTCCAGCAGATCGCCGCAGATCGGGCACGGCCTATCGTGAATAGTGGGCATCGGTTAACTCCTCAGACTCTAAATTTCAACTTGAGAGTTCATTCGTTCTGTGCATCCAACTTGTCCAACTCCGCCAGTAGTTCCTTCGGCGACATACCGGGGTCTTCAAACGCTGGCTTGTCCTTCACATCCCACATTGCTCCGATCTGCCGCCGATATTTGTAGTACAGCTTGTCGATTTGAAACGCCTGATGAACACTCGGCTCGTAGTCATCCGGCTTACTGCTCATGTCGCGGACGAATCGCTTAGGCCATGACCCCGGTTGGAAGGTGCAGCGCGACAGTAGCTTCAACTTGACCATCTGTTCCTCGCTCATTAGTTCTTCCGCCTCCCAAAATAAAAACTCCCACAAATCAGCGTCGTCGTAATAGCGCACCGTCGGCACGGCGATGCAGTATGCCCACCGCTTCATCACCCCTCCGCCATCTGCCGCAGCAGACTTAGCACCGCCTGGCAGTCTTCCAGCGCTGTATGCCCGCCATCGAGCGGCTGCCAGCGGTAATCCCCGTGATAGCGGCTCCACTCGCCGCAATACTGGGCATAGGCGATCATGGCGCAGTCGGCCTCAAATGTGTTGGGATGGGGCAGAATGCCGTGTCGGGTGCAGTCACCGGCGATCATGGCCTCGTCGAATGCCGCGTTATAGATAACCACCCGCTGCCCGGCGACGGCCTCCATCAGCCGCGCATACACCTCCGGCCATGCCGGTGCATCCGCCAGCATCTCCGGGGTAATGCCGCTGATGTCGCTGGCCGATACCCCGTTATCACCTCGCTCCGTCAGGCGCTCCGGGTGCTGCACATTGACATAGCTATCCAGCAGCACATCCCCGGCCTGGTTGATGACAGCGATCTGAACAATCTCGTGATACCCCGCGCTGAGGCCGGTGGTTTCTGTATCCAGGATGACAAACGCTCCGGCCAGCAGTTCACGCGCCCAATCCTGCACCGATTCCCGGTCGGAACAGTGCATACACATTCCGGGCGGGTTGTGATACTGCGCGATGAAGTAACCTTTGCTGCTCACCCATCCGGTCGGCTGCCCACATTTGACGCAGTACCAGCCCTGCCGGGATTTCTCCGCCGCTACCTTTAGCTTCGCCCGCGCCGCTTCGCTGATCGGATTCTTCGGCACGCCCTGCGTCCGGTCATACAGCCACATCTTGCCGTCCGGCGACTTATCGCGCCAGACCACGCCCGCCGCTGGGGGCAGCTTCTTACCCGTCTGAAATCCGGCATCGCCCATCTGCTTTTTCGTCAGCAGGTTCTCCGGCCACTTGCCCCACCCATACACCAGCACGCCAGGACATTCCCGCTGCGGCAACTGCTTCCAGCTTTGCCCGCAGATGGTGCAGCGCTGGCCGTATTCGGTCTCCACCAGATTGTGAGCTGCCATCAGTCCCTCCCCAGAAGGAAAATCAGATTACCTATCGACTCGGCATCCCGCTCCGTCAGGTACGCACCCCGCCCGATGGCATAGCAGGTTGTGATGTCGCCGAAGTCGTCTACATCGGCCATCTGCCGCGCATAGTGCAGCGCCGCCGCCAGTTGATGATCGCCTTCTGCGAGGGCGATCACCCGCAGCAGCTCTACCCCGTCATCCCACAACTGCACCAGCGGAAATGCCCGCCGGTTATCGACCTCCAGCAGCACCTCCGTCCCCAGGAACGGATAGCCTTTTGACACGAGTGAGTCACGCAGCGCCATCGCCCGCTCGACGGCGTTGAGCTTTTCATACAGCGGGTGCAGCCTGATCGCGTTCATAGCCGCTCCCACTCCCATAACCCCTGCTGTCCCTTCACCAGCAGCGGCTGCGCAAACACCTCGACCACTTCCATCCGCCACGCAAAACGCCCCGGCTCGAAATTGCCGAACACTTTTTCCTGCTCGCTCAGGTGTTGCAGCAGCGGCCCGGTGTCATAAACAGCGGTGCAGCGGCAGATCCCCAGCATCGCCCCATAGTGCAGCTTGTCCACGTCATGGATGCCGACTTGGTGCAGCCAGTGCATGAAGTGCGCATCGCGGTCATTGCGGATCCGTCCATCGACCACCCGGCTTTTCCCGGCATGGATCGCCAGCATGAAGGGGCGCTGGATGCGCGGCACCCAAGCGCGAGTCTCGTATTCCTTCCATCCCCGGATGACAAGTTCCGCCCAGGGCTGATGCAGTGTGATCGCCTTCATTACTCGCCGTCCTCATCGCCAAACTCAGCCCACGCACCATAGGCGTGTCCAATGCCCACCGTCATGTTTTCCACCGGCAGACCGATGATCTTGTAAATGTCCCGCATGACGGCGATCAGGCCTCGCTGACGCATCGGGCTTTCCGGTGCTGGCTTCGCTGGTAGCCACGTAACTTGCAGTGCGATCTTCAACTGCGGCAGCGTCAACAGACTGGTGTTGTCGTCGTTACTGGTATCCGGCGGTGCAGGGATAAGCGTGGCGATCACCTCATCACGTACCTGCACCACGTACTGAAAAAGTGTGTACTGCTCTTTACCCTCCGGCGGGGTGTACGGAATCTTCGCCATCGCTGACCTCACTTTCATCATTCATCATTTCGGTGATTGTCAACTGCCGTACAGTCGTCGCTGGGGTCGGATAGCCAATGGCGTCCGCCACCGCCAGAAACCCTGCCAGATGTACCAGGCAGTAGTATTGTGGCGATGTCCACACCATGTAATGGGTCGCAGGCATCTCGCAATCTTTATCGTCGCATTTCCGAAATTCGTTCATCGGTTCACCCTCAATCGTCTCCGTAGGACGACATGCCGCCGCCCTGCATCATCCACTACCAGCGCTGTCGCCAGCTTCTGGCTGACGACGCACTTACCATCACTGCGCCGGGCCGGATCACACTGCATCCCGATCAGCGCCTCATCCGTCTGTCGATCACCCAGATAGGTGTATCTCACTCGACCACCACTCCTTCGACCACATCAACTTTCGGCGCGGCCAGTTGCGGCAGCTTGCCCTTGCTGATGATGTAATCTGTGATCGTGTCGCCCTCTGGGTTCACCAGCAGGTATTGCGCCAGCGGCTCAGTGCCGGGCATAAACACCTTCGTCGTCACCATCGACTTCACCCATTCGCGGACGATGCAGAGCGCCTGCGCCAGCACCTTCTCCCGCTTTTTGCTGTCTTCACTTCGCATCGGCAGCCCCGCGACTCGGAACATGCCCGGCGCACCGTTCAGCGTGAACCGCACTTCATAACCGTGCCGCTTCAGCTTGCCATCCTGGAACGCGCCATAGACGAAATACACGCCATAGCCGCCCAGCTTCGCCAGCTCTGCGATCACCTCAGCCTGCACTGTGTCCGGCGTTTTGGTCGTCCCATAAAACGGCGCAAAGTCGGCCCGTGCATCTTCGAAAAACGGCACTTTCGGCAGTTGCGACTGCGCCTGTAGGGGCGTGAATTCAAAATTCATTGCCTTACTCCTCAATCTGGGGAGGGTTTCAGTCCCTCCCCACGTTTGCCGCTTCAGTTATCCCTTGCCCAGCCGGTTTCGCAGCGTCTCAATCGCCGTCATCATCCGGTCGATGTACTGGTTGGCTTCCCGCTGCCCGACATGCGTCCTGATCTTGTCCACCATCACGCGCGGCCCGGAGTATTCAATCTGCTGCATCAGCTCGCGCAGGTAGCTGTTGATTTTCATCTCCAGCTTGGCCTGCTCTTCCTCCGGCGAAATCGTCGGCTGCTCCGTCGCGTACTGCATCTCCGGCTGGCGAATCAACGCGCAGCCGCCCGGCGCAATCCGGTAGTAAGCATTGGCTGCCATCTTGCCGTTGCCCGCCTTCGCTTCCAGCAACCCCCGCGCCGCATACTCATTCAGCATCACCACCGACAGGTTGCCCGTCATCGTCGCCGGGAACCAGCCAGCTTTCTTGCGGTCATTCAGCGCGAATTTGTACGCCCATTGCAGGAAAGGCGCTTCTGGTGCTTCCGGCTCGGCGGAGGGTGCTGCTGGCGGCGTGTTCCGTGCTGGCGGGGGCGGGCTGCTCTCCGGCAGCGTACTCCGCTGGTTTGCCAGCCAGCTTGGGGTTTCCATCGATGTACCCGCCGCCACCGGTTGCAGCGGCGGCTTCGGCGCTGGCTGGTAGGCATCGTCTTCCTGCCAGTCCTCTCCGTCCAGATCATCCCCGGCAAAATCCTCATCCGGGGTCGATACCGTAACTGTAGTTACGGTATAGCCGCGCCGCTCTGCTTCCATCAGGCACATATTCAGGAACAAACTATCACTCACCGTCCGTTCCTGGGCTTCACGTAACCACTGCTCCGCCAGGCTGAAATCATCCGCCACTGTCCAGACCGCATCCGGCAGCCGCAGCAGCTTCCGGTACTGCCGCAGTTGCACCGGGTCTTTCAACCCCATCGCGTTCAGCAGCATCTCGCCCTTGCCGCGTGGGATGCGCCATTCATTGCCATCCGCCACCTGCGCGTAGTAATGCCGGTCATGCCCGAAAGCCTCATACGGCTCGAACCGCGCCCCCTCTGCCGCGTACAAGTCCATCAGCAGGATAGCGATTTGCCGCGCTTTGCTGATCGCGTTCAGCCCGCGCCGGGCGTTGTTCTCCGTCGCCTGCGCCCACACGCTCGCGCCCTTCACCTCCCGCGCCGGGATTTTGGCGAATTGCTCATCGCCGCTCGCCCAGTGCAGCAGGTGGTACGCCAGCCAGCGCCGTTCGCCGGTTTCCAGTCGCCAGCCGCCGCCCGCTCGCACCAGCGTCACCGGGTTCTGTAATCCGTCGCGCCGGATGCTGGCCGCCAGTTCGATCACCGGCATCAGTGCCGCTTCCGCCACACCCTGCCGCCCCATCATTTCCGGCAGCGAGTCGTACAGCTCGTTATCATCGATCTGCTGCCCGGCCAGCAGCTTCTCGATGATCTCCATCGCCATATCCCACTCCACGCCGAATTCCTCCGCGAATGCCCCAATCCAGGCGTTGAACAGCCCGGCAGTATTCCCCGGCTGCCCATCCCAGTGCTGCCGGATGGTCGAAGGAATCGCCCTGCGCGGCTGTGCGCTGTCCGGCGCGATCTCATAGATGCTCACCGGCTTGCTCACGATCCGCCCGCTGTCAATGCTCCCCAGGGCGGGAAGGCCGTAGCCCTCCCGCGCCAGTTCTTCCAGGCTCATCGCGGCCCCGGCATCCACATCCTCAGCCGCGCCCAATCCCAGTGCTGCCCGGTCTTTCCGTTTGTTAGACATGTGCGATCATCTCCATTGCTCGGTCGATCAGTTTCCAGGCATCTTCTGCCGCTGCGCTGTTCGGCGCGGCGTTGTACACCGGCACACGGGCTGCCGTCGCTTCCGGCCAGGTGATGCGCTCCGCCACCGGTTCCCATACCAGCTCGCCATAGCGCTCCAGTAGCTGCTTCCGGTTTTCGCTGTGTTCCACCGTCTGCCCCCGGTACATCGTCGGGATGATTCCGCCGAAGGCGATCTCCCGCCCGAACATGTTCTGCCGCGTCCGGTCAAACGTCTGCCGGTTGCGGATGGTGGACAGCAGCCCGTTGATGCTGTACGTCTCGCACACCGTCGGATAAATCAGCACATCCGTCGCCAGATAAATCGCCCCATGCAGCAGGCTGGGCGTCGGCGAGGTGTCAAAAATCACCACGTCCAGGTGATCGGTCAGTTCGTCCAGCCGTTCCGCCATCAGGTCGATCTTGTCTACCTTGCTGGCGATGAGCTGCGTCTCACCATTCCCCGGCAGCATCGCCAGCATACCCGTATGCGAGCTGCCCGCTGTGCCGACAATCGTGTACCGCTCCGGCGCGACGATCTTCAGCACGTCCTTCCATTCCGCATCCCGCACCATCAGGTCATAAAACCCCGGTGCCAGCTTCAGCCCCATGCCGAAGGTTGCGTGTCCCTGGGCGTCCGCGTCGATCAGCAGCACGCGCAGTCCCCGCGCTGCCATTCCCGCCGCGATGGTGGTGGCGACCGTCGTTTTGCCGACGCCGCCCTTTTCATTCGCAAAAGTCATCACAATCATGCTAAAATCTCCTTGTGCTATATGCACTGTAGGGGCGCTCCTAACGCCCTGATAGGATTTGCGCGAGACGGAGGCTTCATGCCTTCGTTTCGTTTACTGCCTGCTTGGTCGCCAGATCGTGATTTTGCTGATGCTTTTTCCCCTCAAAAACCACGATCTGGCTGATTGACTTTACGTGTTCCAGCAGCGCCACCACGTCATCAATCGCTTCCAGCTTCTGGCGGTACACATCCTGCACCACCCCGCCTTTGTAGAAATCGGTTACCCGCCGCTGGATTGCGGCCAGTTCTTCTTCGGTCAATATTTTTCCTGCCATACCTGCCTCCTCTATAATTGCATAATCACTTGCATCAATTCAGGCGGGGCTTGCCTGTCGCTGCGCCAGCAAATCCCGCGCCACGTTCTTCTGGAACGCGCCCCACACGCACTCATCCGAGACAATCCATTCCAGTTCGGAGTCCGCCAGCGTGCCCCATTTACCCATATCCGCCGGAACACGCTCGTCTTCCTCCGTCACCGGCTCATCCGGCTCTGTCGCGTCATCCGTCCCAGCCGCCGCCAGCTCCCGCAGTCGCACCCGCGCCCACCCCGGCGGGTTTTCCAGCCCGGTCTTTACCTTTGCCTGGGCGATCACCCCTTTCACCCGTTCCGCCCCCAGTGCGGTTACCAGCGCCCGCAGCTCCTCGTCCATATCGAAAAACCGCGTAATCTCCGTCGGCAGTTTCCCCTCAGCAGGGGAGGGGGGCGGCGCGGAACTGGGGGGTGGGTTCTCCCGCTCGCGGTTGTACGCCTCGTGTTCATCCATCGAAGGCCGCGCTTCCGGGGTTTCCGGGTTCATCTCAGGTATATCCCCATCTGGGATACCGAAATTTGCAACAGCACCAACAGCCTGCGCTGCTGCCCATGATGGTGGTTGTGTTCGTTTTTTGTCTGTCTGTTTAATGCCTGTCTGTTTTGTTGATGAATCAAGCCCCTCTCCGGGACTTCCCATACCCTCCAGCGGCGTTTGAAGGGGTCGATTCGGGTCGTCCAATTCCCTGTTTGGGACATTCAATTCCCCATTTAGGAGATTGAGAACCTCCTCAACCGTGTGCCGGTCATACTGATACTGGTACGTCCTGTCCTGCCCGTTGAACGGGTTGTTCCGGCGGCGCAGGTAGCCCCAGTCCTCCGCCAGTTTCTTCAGCGCCTCGGCCACCTTGTTTTTGCCGAACATGCCCATCAGGTCGGCTTGCAGTTCGTGCTGCTTTTTGTAAATCCAGCCGTCGCGTTTGGCTTTCGCCCACCGTGCGAACAGCGCCAGAATTGCCGCCGCGCACGGGTCGCCCTCGCAGATTTCCACCAGCGCCGGGTCAATGACGATGCTGAAGACGGTCATGATTCCGCCCCTCGTTTAACAATGGTTTGCGTCAATTTTTCAGCCATGCTATAATTCCCTTCATCTATATGGCCTTTACGTCGTTGAAAGCCCCGGCCCGTTCCCCCAGGCCGGGGTTTTGCTTTCCTACGGAATCCCCCTGATTCCCCTGTTATTGCTCACAAGAACGCCCTTTCTATTGATTCCCCCTTAATCCCTGTGCATAAATGGTTCTTTCGCAACCGCTTAACACGTCGCAACCTTCTTTGCACAGGAGTCGTTTATGTCTGCCCCTACACTGCAACAAGTGCTGAATACCTTTCTTCAAATCGACCGATCGCCTCAGACGAACAAGAACTATCAGGCCTTCCTTTCGCGGCTGGTCGAGGCGCTTGGCCCTGCTAAGAAGGTAAAGGGGGTAAAATTTGAGGACTTGGTGAACTATCTGAGTGAATTCCAGGGGACGGTTGCCCAGTCAACCTTCGCGCAGTACACCCTGATCACGAAGGTCTTTTTCAACTGGTGCGCCCATCAGCACTACATTCCCTACTCACCGGCTGCTGGGCTTGTCGCCCGGACGCCGACTGTTGATCCAAGTAAGAGTCGCGCCATTCCTACCGATGCGCTCGATAAGTTAATCGAGCTGGCGAGACCGAAGCCGCGTGACTATGCCATCATGCTTTTCTTGGCGGATACGGCATGCCGAGCCGGTGGCTGTGCCAGTTTGCGGATTTCGCGCTTGTATCTGAATGAAGGCTCTGCCATTGTGCGGGAGAAGGGCGGCGTGATGGTGGAAGTCTTTTTTGAGACGCCAACCGCCCTCGCTTTGGATCGTTGGCTGGCAGTACGCCCGAAGGTCGATCACGATTACGTCTTTATCCGCAATGGGCCCGGTACACCGCTGAGGCCAGCAGGTATTTCAGGTGTGGTAAAGCGTTTGGCGGAAAGGGCTGGCTTAGATGACTACACCGCCCACTGGATCCGCCATTGGGTGGCGGAAAGTTATGTCGAGAACGGCGAGTCACCAAATACGGTTCAGCACAAACTGAATCATGCCAACGTGAAAACCACCATCAGCAGCTACTTCCCACGCCACAACCGGGATGTGCGAGCGGCATCAAAGCGCAACTCATTGCGTGGATTGAAGTCCGTAGAAAGCAGCGCTCACGCCACCAATATCATCCCCCTGGACGATGCGGGTTGATTATGGACTCTTCGTAAATAGTGAGAACTTATAGACTATAATGCGTTCATGATGACTGAACCGCAGACCCTACCCATGCCGGACGCCGATGTGCGCTTCTGGCCGCAGTTTTTCGATGCGGCGGCAAGTGATGCTTACCTGCACGACCTGACCACCACTATTGCCTGGAAGCAGGAAGCGATCAAGCTGTATGGCAAGTCTGTCGCGCTGCCGCGACTGACAGCCTGGTACGGCGATGAAGGGCGCGTGTATTCCTATTCCGGCATTACGGTTCACCCGCTGGCGTGGACACCTGAGCTGCTGGCGGTCAAAAGTCGGGTTGAGGCTGTGTCTGGCGTGGTATTCAACAGTGTGCTGCTCAACCTGTACCGGAGCGGGGCGGACAGCGTATCGTGGCACAGCGATGATGAGCCGGAATTAGGCACGAACCCTATCATCGCATCAGTCAGCTTTGGCGGGGAGCGCTCGTTTCAGTTCAAGCACAGGCAGAATCCCGATCTGCGAGATGCTGTGACTCTGACACATGGGAGTCTGCTGCTGATGGCTGGAAGTACACAGCACTATTGGAAGCACCAGATTCCGAAAACCAAAAAGCCAGTCGAGCCGCGTATTAATCTGACCTTTCGGGTGATTATTTAGCCGCATTACCATAAAAAATGACCTTTGCAGTTGTTTATTGTTGACAAACAATATTCCAACCCGTATAATTCCACGCGATCTTAGGGAAGGGGCAGGGCGCAGCTCGTCACCGGGTTGGTCGTCCGAAGTCAGCCGTGTGTCTTTCACATGTTTATGATCTGTACCGAACTCGGTCTGCGGCAAACCGCCGCACGAACCGGGTTTTGTCGTGCCTGCTTCCTGAAACAAAATTTACCCTCGGGGGACTCATCTATGCAAGTTGAAACGCCTTTTGAAGCATTGTCGGAAGAAATGGACTTTGCCGCCCTGTTAGAAGCCTCTTTTGCGGAGGAACAGCCGGAGCGCGGGGACATCGTGACCGGCACCATCATGGCTGTCGATAGCCAGGGTCTGATTGTCGATGTCGGCCTGAAGCGTGACGGCATTGTCTCGCGCAAGGACATTGAACGTCTCGGTGCCGAAACCTCAGCTTACGCTGTCGGTGACGAGATTGATGTCATTGTGGTGCGGATGGAAGATGACGACGGCAATCTGGTGCTGTCCGTCTCACAGGCACAGCAGAGCGAAGACTGGAAGAAGGCCGAAGCGCTGATGCTGGCCGAAGAAGTCTGGGAAGGCTCTGTCACCGATGTCAACAAGGGCGGCCTGATCGTCCCATTTGGCAACCTGCGCGGGTTCGTCCCGGCCAGCCATGTGGTTGACCTGCCGCGCGGCATGAACGAAGATGACCGCCGCAACCAGATGGGTTTGCTGCTGGGCAAGAATGTTATGCTGAAGGTGATCGAAGTCAACCGCAAGCGCCGCCGCCTGGTGTTCAGCCAGCGCGATGCTCAGCGTGGCCGCCGCGAAGCCCGTAAGGAACTGCTGCTGGACGAACTGAAGGAAGGCGAAGTTCGCACCGGCGTCGTCAGCGGTTTGCGTGATTTCGGCGCATTTGTTGATCTGGGCGGGGCAGACGGCCTGATCCACATTTCGGAACTGGCCTGGCACCGCGTCAAGCACCCGCGTGAAGTGCTGAATGTTGGTGACGAAGTAACCGTCTATGTGCTGCGGCTGGATACAGAAGGCAAACGTATTGGCCTGAGCCTGAAGCGGCTGCAAAAGAACCCCTGGGCGCAGGCGGAAGAAATGTATCATGTCGGCCAACTGGTCGAAGGCATTGTCTCGCGCGTGGCGCAGTTTGGCGCATTCGTCAGCCTCGATCCGGGTATCGAAGCGCTGCTGCACGCCAGCCAGATCGCCGAACCGGCACCGCCCGACCCGTCAGTGGTTGTTCATGAAGGCCAGCATTTGCTGCTGCGCGTCATCAGCATCGAGCCTGATCGCCAGCGCCTTGGCCTGAGCCTGAAGGATGTCACCGACGAGGAAAAAGCCCGCTGGCAGGAACGCCGCGCCGCGCAGTCCCCGGTGGAAGGCAGCGACGTTGAGGCTGAATTAAGCCAAAATGACGGTGGCGTGGAGACAGCCGATCCGGTACAATTAGAAATGAATACCAACCAGGCTCAACTCGGCGGAGCTGAGTAGAGCATTTTCGCGTCTATAGGCGTTGAGTTCATGCAGAAAGGAGAAGCCAAGACATTTATGGCATCAGTGACATTGAAGCCGAATGAATCGCAGGAATCGCTGCTGCGCCGTTTTCGCAAGCGCGTGACCAACAGCGGTGTGCTAAGTACCGTTCGCCGGAAGCGCTGGCACATTTCCAAAAGCGAGCTGCGCCGCATTGAGAAGAAGAAGGCAATCCGCCGCGCACGCCGTCGTCAGCGCAAGACTGGCGTTCGCTAAGGATCAGATCATCAGCCGGATCAACCGCTGTCATTCCGTACAGCGGGCAGTCCATTTTGAGGAGGCTTATGGCGAAAAACGATGACAAGCTCGAAGTTGAGGGGACGGTTGTTGAAGCGCTGCCAAATACACAATTTTTGGTAGAGCTGGATAACAAACACCGTATCCTGGCTTATCTATCTGGCAAGATGCGGAAATTTTATATTCGCATCCTCCTGGGCGACCGGGTCAAGGTGGAGATGAGCGTCTATGATCCAAAACGAGGGCGTATTATCTATCGCCACAAAGACAACGCACGTGGTGGTTCTATTCCTGAGGAAGAACAGGACGTTTAGTCCTTCAGGCCATTTCGCGTTATGCTAAAAAGCTCGCTGCCATTAACCGCTGCGGGCTTTTTTGTTGCAGAGGAGAAGTTTGTGAAACGCTGGCTGCCCTTCATTATACTCCTGCTCCTTTTCTGGGGAACGCGCCTCGTCGCCCTCGATTTGCTGCCCCTGCACAACGACGAAGGCCTGCATCTGACGCGGGCTGTCGAAGTATGGCGGCTGCACCCGTTCTGGGCGATCAGCGATGGCAAAATTATCAACCACTGGCTGATCGCGCTGTTTTACCCGCAGCACGCGCCAGTTTTTGTCGGGCGGTTTGCCACGCTGCTGGTGAGCGCGCTGGGCATGGCGGCAGCTTATGCAGTGGCGCGGCGGCTGAGCGGATTATCCGGCGCTGTACTGGCGGCGGCGTTGTGGATGGGCTGTACTTATCTGTTTTTTTTCGAGCGGCTGGCTTTCAGTGATTCGCAGGCCGGGGCGCTGGCGCTGGCGGCAGTATGGGCGGCGCTGCATACCGCTGAAACGAAAACACAGCAAACCCGCTGGGCGATTCTGACCGGGGTGCTGCTGGCGGCGGCGATGCTGTTCAAATTCACGGCTGCTCCTTATGCGTTGGCTGTCGCACTGGTGATCGGATTTGCCGGAAAAAACAGCCTGCGCGGGCGTGCCACGAGTTTAATCGTCATTGGTGTAGTGGTGGCGGCCTGCTTTGCCATTCCAGTCGTGTATTTGCTGCTGCGTGGGGAGGATTTTTTTGGCGTCGCACTGGGCTGGATTGGTGGGGGGGCAGCGAGCGGTGAACCGTCATTCATAGCCAATCTGCGCCAGTTGGGAACGCAGTTGACCGGCTATGGCTCATGGCTGTGGGTGATCGCCATGCTGGTTGGGCTGGCGTCGCTGGCGGTGATGCAGCGGGGGCGGTTGCTGCTGCTTGCCGGTTTGCTGCCGCTGGTTATCATCATGCTGCTAGGACGAGAGGTTTTAGCGCGGCATTTCGTAGTAGTGCTGCCGCTGCTGCTGGCGCTGGGTGGAGCAGGGTTAGGCTGGCTGTTGAGCAGCCGCCCCATCCAACGATTTGGGCCGGGGTTTGATCTGGCTCTGGTCATAGTCGTTACGATCGGCGCGGCTTTTCCATTTATGCTGACCGCCTACAGCGACCCGGCTGCGCTGCCATTACCACCTGACGCGCGCTATGAACATATCAGCTCGCACAGCGCCGGTTTTGGGCTGGCAGAGGCCGTCACCGCGCTGCCGCAAACGA
Organism: uncultured Anaerolineaceae bacterium; assembly: GCA_964447795.1. Classification (GTDB taxonomy): domain Bacteria; phylum Chloroflexota; class Anaerolineae; order Aggregatilineales; family Phototrophicaceae; genus CFX2. The sequence goes on along the minus strand of CAYUTY010000007.1, from coordinate 58,369 downwards.
TGGAACGACCGGAACTGCCGATCATAGCTAGCATGTTCCCGGATAGCTGCCGCCGCGCCAATTTTTACGCGACGACTGAGCTGAAACTGACCTGTACGGATGCCCCCGGCGCGGACGAAATCGCTGCTGCGTTAGAGGAATTTGGGGCGGTTTATGTGCTGGCCGATAACGCGCCGCTAATCGGGGTGGATGTGACGACGCTGGATGGAGAAGCAGAACTGATTGGCGCTTATCCACGCCCCGGCGAGGCGACAGGAGCGGAGTCGGTGAAACTGTGGCTGATTCAGCATTGATTCAGTTGCGGAAAATACAAAATGAGCCTTGTCAGCCCTAAAAACGCAGTTCGACCTTATGCCCAAACTTGACACTGTTATCCAGCCAGCGAATCCAGGAAGGTCGCAGCAGATAAAGGGTATGCGAGGAGATGGCCGCATCGAATGAGGAGGGAAGCTGAAATTTTTGCTGGTACAGACCCAGGATAGCGTCGCGTTGTTGAGCATCACTGACAGCCACCGCCTCGCCTTCGATTTGCAGCCCGGCGATTTTGTCCCATCCCCACACTGCCGGATAAATCGCCCCGGCGACACGCGGCTGTGCTGCGAGGTTCAAACTGTGGCGGCTGGACTCTTTGGAGAGCCAGTAGAGGTTGAAATCATCATCAGCGACGTAAAAAACGGGCGCATTTTCTGGCACGCCGTCCCTATTGACCGTTGCCAGCGCCAGCGTCGATTGAGCGGCGAGAAATGCGCGCAGCGCGGCTTTCAGATCAGTATCCGTCACGATTCGTTTTTCCCGCTCATGCCCAACCATTCGTAATAAAGCTGATTTTTGATGCCGATTCGCGCCAGCGCCCGGCCTACTGTGCCGTTCACAATGTCATCCACCGTCTGTGGTTTGCCGTAAAAAGCGGGTACGGGGGGCATGATGACCGCGCCAATTTCAGCGGCCTGTGTCATCAGCCGCAGATGGCCGATATGCAGCGGCGTCTCCCGCACCAGCAGCAGCACCGGGCGGCCTTCCTTAAGCTGCACATCAGCCGCGCGGGTGAGCAGGTCAGCATCATAGCTGTTGGCGATGGCTGAAAGCGATTTGATGCTGCACGGCGCGACGATCATGCCCAGGGTGTCGAACGAGCCGCTGGCGATGCTGGCACCGATGTTTCCCGGCACATGCAGCACATCGGCCAGCGCTTCGACATCCTTCACTTTCCAGTTCGTTTCCTGGGTGATGGTGGCCTTCGCCGCCGGGCTGAGAACAAGATGTGTCTCGATGCTTTTATCCTGCGCCAGCGTCTCCAGCAGGCGGATGCCGTAGATGACACCCGACGCGCCGGAGATACCAATGATGAGACGATCAGGCATGTGTGTTTGCTTCCCTATGGTTTCCACCAGCTACGGGTTTGCGAGTTGATGAAGAGATAGTAAATTGCTAGCAAGGCACTGTAAATAACAACTATAGTGTAGATAATCAGGCTTACCTGAAATTCCGGCGCGATGGTCGGCAGGCGTTGAAGAAATGGCACGATCAAAATGACATCGTAAGCCAGAAAGCCGGACAGTTGACCACCGGAATTGGCCCAGCCGGGTTGATAAAGTGCGTAGATGAAATAGGCCGCTGCGCCGAGGAAAATCCAGCCGCAGACGACTGACAATTCTGGCGAGAGAGTCCAGGGCAGAATATTCGGCATTTTCAGCACCAGCGCACCGCCCGCCAGAATCAGCGCGACGATGAAGACGATGAATGACCAGCGCACCAGCGGCGGGGTTGGCTGCGAACTGCGGAAGGGAAGGCGCCGACTCGTCCACAACAGATACAGGCCAAAAATGATGCCGCCTGCACAGGCCAGCCCAAAGAGGGTAATGGCGTTGTTGCCGCTGACGGGGCCTATCTGAAAGGTGAAGATCGACAGCGGTATGAAGATCATCAGATAATCGAGTGCGATCCCGGCCAATGCCCCATCTTCTCTGGCAATCAGACACCAGAAAGTTGAAGCGGCGGCAGCGCCAAAAATCGAGCCGATAAAAATGTAGGTCATCGGTGTGGTATTGGGGAAGGGCCACAACTGAAGGGCAATCGGAAGCTGAAGAAAGAAGGCAACCCCAAAAAAGGCCTGAATGGCGGCGACGACGAAGAGCAGCCCGCGAAAATAACGATTCATTTGCGTTGAAATCCTGTGACGTAAAAATATATTCGTATTTTAACAGGCAACTTGAATTTACAGATTGTTCATCAAACGGCGTAGGATAGCTTTTACGAACTCCGGTACGGATTGCTGCTCATTTGCAGCGAGATGTTTCAAGTTTTCGTACAACTCGATTTCGCTTTCATTCCATAATAAGTCTGCCCTGCGGATATTGCGTAAAGCGATATGCTGGTAATTGTCAGGATTTCCCCAATAGCACTCAAGGCAAGCAATTGGGTTTTTTGTTTCAAGCCAATTGGCACAATGTTCGCATGACCACGATTTCGCCCGGTTGCAGGTGCCACACACGAGCATATAGTCAGCGAGATTTCGATTTTCAGGATTCGTTTCACCAGCAACTTCATACGGTACACGATGGTCGATTTGCAGATAACGGGGCTCAAATTTTCCCAAACATACTGCACAGTGCGAGCCATAATGCGCGATAAGCTGCTGCTTAAACGCTTTGGAGAAAACGACTCGTCCTTCAAGCCGCTCGCCCCGAATATTTTCTAAATTGCCAAAACGATAAGCCGCGATACTTCTGCCTTCTGAATTTTTGACACGAAAGCATGATGACCGGAGGTCGGCACAGTGGATGAAAATAAACTGCGGTATGCTTGTCGGTGAATGGGGTGCAGGTCAAATCGGCGCATTTTGGTGCCTGTAAGCCCGAACACGAAAGTGATTGTGCGCCTGTCAAGCGGCACCGTCTGTCGCCTCCGTTTTGGAGAGCACGCGAGGGAAATTCTGACTCCCACCAGGCGCTCTGCATCTCGTTCGACCTCAACAGCTAAAGCGAAAGTGAGGCAACGATGGAAGTTCTGTACGAACGCTGCTGTGGGCTGGATGTCCACAAGAAAACGGTGGTCGCGTGCTTGAGCATCGCAGGCGCACGCGGCAAGCGCGACAAAACAATCAAGGTGTTTGGTACAACCACCCCTGAGCTGTACGCGCTGCGTGACTGGCTGCTGAAGGCTGGTTGCACCCATGTGGCGATGGAGAGTACCGGGTTCTACTGGAAGTCGGTTTACAACGTGCTGGAAGACCACTTTCAGGTGACACTGGCGAATGCTCAGCAGGTGCGCGGCTTGCCAGGACGGAAGACCGATGTGGGTGATGCGGAGTGGCTCGTCGATCTGCTTCAGCATGGGCTGATTCGTGCCAGCTTTGTCCCCAACCGTGACCAGCGCGAACTGCGTGAGCTGACGCGCTACCGCAAGGCGCTTATTCGACTGCGTACCGCTGAAGTGAACCGTATTCAAAAGGTGCTGTCGGGTGCCAACATCAAACTGGACACCGTGGTGACGGACATGATCGGCGCATCGGGACGGGATATGCTGACCGCGCTGGTGATGGGCACCATGGACCCCCGGCAGATGGCGGATCTGGCACGGGGACGAATGCGCCGCAAACTGGAAGAACTCGAACATGCCCTGACTGGATTTATGGGTACGCACCAGCGCTTCATGCTGGCGCAGCAGTTGACCCACATCACACTGTTGGAAAGCACGATTGAGGCTTGCAGCGAGGAAATTGCTCGTCGGCTGACTGCCTGGGGTGATGCGTTGCAGCGGTTGTGTACCATCCCCGGTGTCGGACCCCGTACCGGGCAAGTGATCCTGGCGGAGATCGGCATCGATATGAGCCGCTTCCCCACCGCCGGGCATCTCGCTTCGTGGGCGGGCATATGTCCAGGTAATCATGAAAGTGGTGGGAAACGGTTGTCGGGCAAGACGCGCAAAGGCAATCCCTGGCTGCGTCAGACGCTGGTCGAGTCGGCACACGCGGCGAAAAAGGTTAAGGGATCGTACCTGGCGGCTCAGCATCACCGTCTGACCGCTCGGCGAGGCAGTAATGTGGCAACGGTGGCCGTCGCACACACCATTCTCGTGACCGCTTACTCCATCTTGAAGCGAGGCACCGTTTACCAGGAACTGGGCGCAGCCTACTTCGACCAACGACAGCCAGAAAAGGCATCGCGCCGCATGGTCAAGCGGCTGGAAGCGCTGGGCTACAACGTCACATTGGAACGAGCAGAACCACCGGCAGCGGCAGTCTAGCACTGTCACGTCGTCCAACAACCAGGGCTTGTATTGAACGGGTGCAGTCCGTCGACACCACGTCCGTTTTGTATTTCCTCGGTCATTTCGTGTCATCACGGTCATTAAAACCTCTCCTCTGTCCGTTATTTTCGAGGGAAATGTTTCTAAAGGAATACCTGCATCTCGTAGATCACGGGCTGCTCTCGGCGGATGGTTGTAGCCGTAGCGGGTTGTTAACTCCTCGGTTGTAATTGAGCCATATTCCAGAATGTGCTCGGCGACTATACGAGGTCGTTTGGCTGTGATTGTCTCAATACGGCGGATGAACCATTCAGGGTACTTGGTCATGCCGGAATCTCAAACAGAAAGGGCTGTACAGTTTCCATTATGGATGTGTTTCCGGCAGCGATAAGTGCAGGGGATAAATAAAGGGACTCGTAGGTTTTGTCGTTACGGCCTAGCAAGGTTGCCTGGGAAGAACGCCCGGCTGCCAGTTCAATCCGTTTCAATTCTAGTGAAGCGGGTAGGAATTCTCCATAAGTCTTTTGATCGGTACGACCATCGTAACTGACAATAAACGGAATTCCCCGTGTATTCAGGTCACACAGGGCATCGACAAAAGTATCAAAAGTCACCTTTTCCTTGTAACGCGGGTCGCGCTTTTTGCATACACCCTGATAAGGCGGGTCAAGATAAATCAAATCGTAGGGTGTAGCCTCCTTCAATAAAATGCGATAATCGGCATGGCGAATGTCGGCACGCCCCTGAAGTAATGTTGACGTGCCAAGAATGTTTTTTTTCATAGTCGCAGGTTTGGTGCCTTTGCGCCGATTATCAGGACTCTGGTTAAATTCTCCGTTGGCGTTGTAGCGCACCGCTGCCTTTACACAGCGTACCAGCAAAAATAGGAAATATTCCGCGCGATGATGCTGATTGAACTGCTGGCGAATTGTATTATAGTAGGCGCGCTCTTGTCCCAACTGCTGTGTCCATAAGGTCGTATAGTTTTCAATGAACGTTTCTGGCGTTTCGGCAATCGCTTTCCACAATAAAATGAGCGCTTCATCAGCATCACCCATCAGTACATGCTTAATTTTTTCGGCGTGGAGTGCGGCCAGCGATACAGCGGCTGACCCACAAAAAGGTTCGATTAGCCGATCAAATTGAGTAGGGAAAAATGGCAAAATGAACTTTGCCAGATTGCGCTTACTGCCCTGATAGGGAATGGGATGCGGTACAGTCATTCTATAGCCCTTTTATAAGCTGTATCTTGCACTACTTCTCCCCCCAATGCACGGCCATTGTGCCAAACATGAAGGTGCGGTACTGGACATTGCGGACACCTGCCGCACGCATCAGGTCAGCTAATTCCGCCGGGGTTTTGAAAGCCTGGGTTGAACTGGGCAAATACTGGTAGGCATCTGCCCCCTGCTTCCCGGCGATGAGTCGCCCCATCGTCGGGATAATATAGCGCAGGTGAATTTCGATAAAGGGGCGCAGCAGATTAGCAGGCGGGGGTGAACTATCCAGCAGGACGATTCGCCCGCCCGGTTTGAGGACGCGCAACTGTTCGGTGAACATGCGCGGGATGTCGATCACGTTGCGGGCCAGATAACCAGATGTCACTGCATCGAAGGACTCATCGAGGAAGGGCAGATTGAGCGCGTCCGCTCCCGTCCAGTCGATCTCGCGGCCCATCGGGAGTTTCTGACCCTCGCGCATCATTGGCAGTGAAAAATCTGCGCCAACTGCGTGCACACCCGGCACAGCTTTCACCGCCTCGAAGGCGATGTCGCCTGTACCGGTTGCGAGGTCGAGCAGGCGGTCGCCCGCTTTCAGTTGTGCCTGCTGCACCACGAAGCGTCGCCAGGTCATATCCTGCCCGAAGGTCATCAGGCGGTTCATCAGGTTATAACGCGCTGAGATGCGTCCAAACATATCCTGCACGTAAGTCGCGCGTTCCTTGCCTTGAAGATGAGCCATTAAGCGGTTTTGTCCTGTAAGGTTGGGTCGAGTTTGAATAAATAGGCCAGCGCTTCATCCATACTATTCACCATCTTCAATTCGATGTGCCAGACCTGAGTCATGGTGCTGGCGACGAAGCGCGTTAGCAGGTTGTTGGTGCCAATGGTGACCACTGCCTTGAGGTTCGGTTCTTTCAGGTATTCGATGGCTTTGGAAAGCTGAGTCAGATTGACCGGAAAACGCCCCACTTTAGTGGTGTCGGTAACGAGATAAACCCGCTCATTTCCATGTTTCAGCAGTTCCAGAATTTCATCGTTGATCTGAATCACATCGTCAATGCTCAGATCCCCCTCCAGCACAGAATAGATAATACGTTTGTCGAGATACCAATCGTTCTTGGCAGCCATAGCTGATCTCCCTGGTGCATAAATAACCGCTGTGTCGATTATACGACTAAAGCCAGCAGAGTCCCCAAGAAGATTACAATAGCGATATATGAATTGATATTGAAAAAGGCTACGTTGATGCGGGAGAGGTCATCTGGCTTAACAATAGCATTTTCGTAAGCTAGTAGAACGGCGGCGATAACCAGCCCAATCCAGTACGGCCAGCCCAAACTGGCGGTTAGGCCCAGCAGCACCAGCGTAATCACCGTCAGTACATGATTAGCCCGTGCCATGAACAGCGCCCCGGCAATACTCGTCCGGCTGGGCCAGGAATACAGCTTCTCGCGCCGGTCATGTTCCACATCCTGGCAGGCATAGATCATGTCGAAGCCGCTGATCCAGAAGGTTACGGCGAACATCAGCAGCCAGGCGGGAAGGTCGCTCGGCGCGAAGATGCTGCCCGTCACCGCCACCCAGCCGCCCATCGGCGCGAGTCCGTCGGTGAAGCCCAGCACATAATGGCAGAATTTGGTGAAACGTTTGGTATAGGAATAGCCAAGCAGGAACAGCAGCGCCCCCGGCAGTAGAATCAGCGCCAACGGATTGAGCAGTGCCGCTGACAGTGCCAGCAGCAGCGCTGACAAAACGGCGAACGCAGCGATCAGGCGAGGGCTGAGCGCGCCAGTGACAGAAGGGCGTTTGGCTGTGCGCGGGTTGGTCGCGTCGAAGCGCCGGTCTGCCAGCCGGTTGATAGCGAAGGCCAGCGTCCGCGCTGAGGCCATCGCCACCGTTACCCAGAAGAATTGGTGAAACGTTGGCAATCCCCGCGCCGCCAGCACCATGCCCAGGTAAGCGAACGGCAGCGCGAAAATCGTATGCTCAAACTTGATGAGTTCCAGAAACAGGCGGATTTTGCCGAGGGGTGAATTGTCATGTGCTATCGAAGCCGCGTTTGCCATCAATATTTCCCCTTGTTCAGCAGGGAAGGTTTCAACCCCTTCCCTACGGAATATTTGTGTTTATCCTCTGCGGTTAAAATCTATTTCCCATCGCCAGCAGTTCCAGCAGCAGATCAAAATCATCGTCCCTCGCAGCGCGGTTGCGTTTGATGTGTCCGCAAACGGTGCAGCGGTGGACGATGATCGTCTCGCCGCTTTTTTGCTCCGCGCCCACCGGCTCCATCTGCCCGCCGCAGTCTGCCGCGCGATCACCGGGGTTGACATCGACGTGCTTGCTCCACAGGCAGCGCGGGCAGTGGTTGGTGTAGCCATCGCCCGCCACCGCTTCGCCGCAGTTCTCGCAGGTGAAATTTTCGATTCGCCGCTGAAATTTGCGTGCCATTTCGTATCATCGCTACAATATAAAGAAGTGTAGGGGTGAGCCTGACCTCCACTTGCCCCGTAAGAAACCAGTCTGCGCCCCTACAGCACAAATAAATCTATTTTCTGATGCCGTACTCTTTCCATTTTTTATCGACCAGCGCCACGATTTCGGGCGACATGGCGATTTCCTGCGGCCAGCCGCGTGGGTGTCCGTCTTCCGCACCCTTGCTCGTCGCGTCGATGCCGATGTGACCGCGCCCACCGTCGGCAGGCAGGTAATGGTTGATGCCACCGCCGCTGATGAGGATGTCTCGCGCCCAATCGACGTTGCCCAATGTCCGCCACGCCACATCCGAGAAGTTATGCACATCAACGTCGTGGTCGAGAATCACCACGTTGTAATCCGGCGCGACAGTCCACAAGGCCTTAATCGCTTCTTTCGGCGGGCAAACTTTTTTATCGAGCGCGACCAGCAGAGTCCCATGCGTTTCCGCCCATTTGTCGCCGACAATGGCTGTCACACCTTCCACATCAAGCAGAACAGGTGCGGGATAAGCTGGGAATTCGGGCTTGGTGGAGCGGGTGGCGTCCACGCCGATTTTGCCGCCGTAGGAGTCCTGAATCGCGGAATGATCGAGCTGGTCAACCGGGCCATCGACGACGGTCACATCGCGCCGCCAATCGACGTTGTTCATCACCTCACGGGCGACCGCTTCTATATCCTGCACATCGACATCACCATCGACTACGATGAATCCTTTGGTCAGCATCATCAGGCCCAACCCCCACAGACCTGACATTAATTTCTGTGAATGGCCGGGGTACTTCTTTTTGATGCTGACGATCACCAGATTGTGAAACACCCCCTCGGCGGGCATGTTCACATCGACGATTTCGCCCATGAACAGCTTCATCAGCGGCAGGAACAAACGCTCTGTCGCTTTGCCCATCCACTTGTCTTCCATCGGCGGTTTGCCGACAATCGTCGTGGGGTAAATGGCGTCGGCGCGGTGGGTGATGGCGGTAACGTGCATCACCGGGAACAGGTCAGGCGGGGTGTAAAAGCCGGTGTGGTCGCCGAATGGCCCTTCGATGCGGTGTTCGTTGGGGTCGAACCAGCCTTCGATGATGATTTCGGCATCTGCTGGGACTTCCAAATCCTGCGAAACGCACTTCACAAATTCAACCGGTCTGCCGCGCAGCCAGCCCGCCAGCAGGTATTCATCAATATTGGGGGGTAGGGGAGCAGAACCGCACCACATCTCCGCCGGGTCGCCGCCGAGGACAATGGCAACCGGGATTTTTTCCTGCTGGAGATTTTTGCCGGATTCCTGATGCTCCTTGCCGCCCTTGTGCCGCTGCCAGTGCAGGCCGAGTGTCTGCCCATCGTAGACCTGCACCCGGTACATGCCGACGTTGCGCGTGCCTGAACCCGGTTCCCGCGTGATGACCGAGGTGAGGGTGATATATTTGCCGCCGTCGTCCGGCCAGCATTTGAGAATCGGCAGAATATTCACATCCGGTTTTTCGGTGATGACCACTTCCTGCACTGGCGCTTTCTTGACCTTGCTGGGGCCAAGACCAATGCTGCGAATGGCGCTCACGACATCCCCCGCCCGCGCCATCATCGCGCCCATGCCTTTTGGCAGCTTGAGGTCGATCAGCTTGCCGAGGCGCTGGTTAAGTTCGTCCAGGTCATCCACGCCCAGCGCCCAGGATGCCCGCTGTGGGTTGCCGAACAGATTGACCAGCAGCGGGAACTGGCTGCCTTCCACCTTCTCAAACAGCAGTGCCTTATTTTTGGCGTGTGGCAGTTTGGAAACGCGGTCGGTAATTTCCGTTATTTCAAGTTCAGCGTTCACAGGTGTGCTGATGCGGATCAGTTCGCCCGCTTCTTCCAGCCGCACCAGAAATTCATCCAGTCGTTTATAAGCCATGTTTCACAACATTCAGTTTGTTCTAAACGTCACTAATCTCATTATAGCCGCAATTCGCCCGGCAATCAATGAGAACTGGATAAATGGTATATGTTGCACAGCGGCTTTTCCAGACTGAGACCGTACAATAACTCCGGCTATCGCTAAAACTGGAGGGGGTATGAGCAGTGTTCCAAATCCTGGAGAGGGAGTGGGATGGGAACTCATCTGGCGCAGTGGCGATATTCCACCGCGCTACCGCAGCCTGGCCGCGCCGGACGAAAAGGTCATCGAGTTGGCGGACAGCCTCGCGCTGGGTGGATATGTCCTCGATATTGGGTGTGGTGTTGGGCGGCATTTGCTCTACCTCGGCGGGCGTGGCTTTCGCGTGGCCGGGTTGGATATTTCACCCAGCGCTATTGAGCAATCGCAGGCGATTTGTGCCGAAAACGGCATCGACTTTGATGGGCAAATATCGGATATGACGACAATCGCTTGGCCGGACAATACCTTTGACGGTGCCTTTTCCATATCGAGCCTGCACCATCACCGCCGGGGAGACATCCGCCGTGCGCTGGATGAGGTTTACCGCGTTTTGAAACCGGGCGGTACGCTGGTCGCTGATTTCCCTTCCACAGATACGCTTGTATATCAACGGATGCGCGCGCAGGTCGTCGCCGGACAGATCGCCGAAGTTGAGCGGAACACTTTTGTCGATCAGCGGCCAAGTGTGGACGTATTAGACGATGAATTTTTACCCCATCACTTCTGTGACGAGGCTGATCTGCGTGATCTGTTGAGCGCTTTTGAAATCACAAAAATCCACGCCAATTTGCAGGATGCCGTCACGGAGCATGGCAGAGGCAAATACGGCAAATGGATCGTCTGGGTACGCAAACCCCTCACCACCTAATATCGATAGCTTTTGCGGTTTACGGGAGAGGTCGAAGCAGAATGTTTTCAGTGCATCTGAAAGGACAGGTCGCGCTCGTCACCGGGGCGGGGCGCGGCATTGGTAAAGCTATAGCACAGGGGTTGGCCGACAGTGGGGCGCGGGTGGCTGTGAATGATATTGATGCGTCGAGCGCTACCCTCACCGCTGGAACATTAGCAGGTGAGGCACAGGCTTACCCGGCGGATGTGGCCGACTCGGCAGCGGTCAATGCCATAATCGAAAAAGTGGTGGCTGATTTCGGGCGGCTGGACATTCTCATCAACAATGCCGGGGTCGAGCCGCGTGCATCGATTCTGGAAATGAGCGATGACGACTGGCACGCTGCCCTGAATGTCAACCTGAGTGCCGCCTTTTATACCAGCCGCGCCGCCGGGCAGGTGATGAAAGAGGCCGGTAGCGGCGTGATCGTCAATATTGCCTCGATTGCCGGGCATAATATCCCGATTGCGCTGCGTTCCGGTTATGTCGCCAGCAAGGCCGGGATGATTGGCTTCACGCGGGAGTGCGCCCGTGAGTTTGCGGCTTACGGGATTCGTGTCAACGCGGTTTGCCCCGGCGTGATCGAAACCGAAATGACAACCCACCTGCGCCAGAATACTGAACAAATGGCAAAGTGGCTGGCGGATATTCCACAGGGACGGCTCGGCATCCCGGAGGATGTGGTGGGCCTGGTATTGTTCCTCTGTTCGGATGCCTCGCGCTACCTGACCGGGCAGGCCATTAATGTCGATGGTGGCAAGGTGATGTTATAGCTGATGAATGCCTTTATGAGTCAGTTACTTCCGCTGGTGGCGCAGGCGCTCAGCGGCGGGCAGGATGTTTTCACGCAGTCGGGCTGGACGCTCAACCGCGTTTACGGCGGTATGAATGGCATCATCTACCGCGCCGAAAGTGCCTTTCACGGACAGTCCTTAGCCGTAAAAATCCGCAAGCGTGACAGCCGTAATCGGGCGGAGCGTGAGTTCGCCGCGCTGCAAGCACTCGCGGTTTTATCTGAGCCAGTTGCACCTGCGCCTGTCGGTATTTACAACGATTTGCCCGAATTTCCCGGTGACATTGTGATAGCGAGCTGGGTTGACGGTGTGGTTTTGAATCAACTGGCCGGGAGTGATTGCAGTCTGTGGGAGCGGATTTTGACCACCTGCGCGCGCATTCATGCTGTCAAACCGGGAGATACATCGGTTATCCGCGATGCGGTAGTGCCTGTTCGTTCGGCGCAGGGTGTGATTGACTAAATCGAGCGGCGTTATGCGCGTCTGCCGGATGGTCAATTGGGCGAAGTGACGAAGGCCGATATGGGCGTCCTGCTGGACGAGTTCAAACAACATGCTTCACAAAAGGTTTGTGTTGCAGACCGGCTCGGTTTGATCGTCTGCGATACTAACCCATCCAATATGATTGAGTGTGACGGGCGAATTGTGATTGTGGATTGGGAAAGTTCCGGTTGGGGCGACCCGGCTTTTGACATCGCCGATCTGCTGGTTCGCCCCAACTGTGCTGGTCTTTCAGGTGAAGATCGTATGTGGGTGATGAAGCGTTATGCTGAAATTGCCGGTGGCGATTCGTACCTGATTGAGCGTATCGCCACTTATGAACGTCTGATGCTGGTTTTCTGGCTGATTCTCACATCCGGCGGCTTTGCAGCGACAGATGTGGAACGCTTCCCCGGTACGCGCCAGTTTTCGCTGGAAGAGACGACGCGCCAGCAGTCAGATTATCTTCATCGACTGGATGCCGTTCGCCATATGGCCGAATGAACAGGGCTGAAGTTACTTGCCGTTTACCAGCGCGATAGCCAGACCATCGTAACCTTTGCTGCCGACGGTTTGAATCGCCGTCGCTGTGATGCGCTCATCTGCCGCCAATGCCGCCAGCGCCTGCTGAATACCGTTGACGTTGGGATCGGAATTGCCGGGGTCAGCCACCGCGCCGTTACGCACCACATTGTCAATGATAATCAGACTGCCTGGCCGGGTCAGCTTCATCGCCCATTCCAGATAGACTGGTGTGCTGACTTTATCGGCGTCGATGAACACCAGGTCAAACGGGCCAGCGCCGCTCTCAAAAAGCTGTGGCAGGGTGGTGATGGCTGTTCCGAGCCGAATCTCGACGCGATCACCTAACCCGGCGCGTTCGATATTGGCGCGGGCGATGTCGGCATGTTTGGGGTCGATTTCCAGGGTGATGAGGCGGCCATCCGGTGGCAGCGCCCGCCCCATCCAGATGGTGCTGTAGCCGCCCAGTGTGCCAATTTCGAGAATCGATCTGACACCGTGTGCTTTCGCCAGTAAGTGCAGCAGTTTCCCCTGCGTTGGTGACACATTGATTGCGGGCATCCCGGCCTCACCGGTTGCCTTCAGCGCGGCTTCCAGCGCGGCATCTTCCGGCACGAACAGCCCACCGAAATACTCGTCAACCGATGCCCATTGTTCGTTGGTCATGTTCTCCCCTAACGATTATCGTGACTGATTCAAAACAGGGACATGATCTATTGGTCATGCCCCTGCAAGTTTACCGCAAATTCGGCAGGTGGTACTGGATTGAGTCTCTCCACCGCCCTATAAGTGGCGATGGGGAGAAGGCTGTTATGGTGTTGGCGTGTAATCGGGGTCGAGCGGTGTGACCGGTGTCGGCGTGCCGATTTGGCTGAAGATGGCGGTGGCAGTCGCCTCCATATCCATCTGTGTTTCCTGGAAAAAGACATCGCCAAAACCCCGCACCACCGCCACCCAGGTGCGACCGGGTTTCATCATGATGGGCGTGTTGTCGCCATAAATGATTTGCAGCGCGTCGCCCGCGTCCCGGCTCCTGCGCCGCCAGTAGCCTTCATAAACCAGACCATCACGGAACAGGTAGGCACGCCCCTGATCCCACAGTGCGATTTCCAGCGAAGCCGTTTTGCTCTCCGGCTCAAACAGGTCGGGCCGATCATTGTGCTGGACTTCAATCACGACGATGTTGTCCGCCCATAACTGCTGTCCGTCAGCCAGATCAATATGAGCCACGCTGTCGGTGAAGCGCAGATACCGGCCTGTCGCTGCATCATACTGGAAGCGGCCATCGGTCTGACCGTACCAGTCCACCAGAATGTCATTGGCGACCTGGCCGTTGGGGTCTGGCTGATCGGCAAAGGCGAAGCCGCGCGCTTTGCGTCCGATGTTGGTGCTGCGCTTCTCCGCCAGTTCCCACGTCAGCCGCGTATCGAGGAAGAGCGTATGCTCGAAAGGCAGTCCTTCCCGTGGGAAGCGGCAGAAACCGGCTTCGAGACAGTTATCGCCCTTGAGCGGCGACATCGCCTGATAGCGCCATTCCGCGCTCAAAATCATCTGCTGAATCGGCTCGCTTGTGCCGGAATAGGCCAGCAGCGCTTCATACATCGGTGCCAGTTCCAGGTCGATCAACCGCGCACTGCGTACCGATCCTACATGGTCAGGGGTGTTGCTGCGGAAGATGGCAGCAAAGCGGGTGACACCGCCTTCGGTCTCGTATTCAAAAATCACATCCGCCATATTCAGCCCGCTCTGGGGGCGGACAATCGGCGGGAAGTTTGAGATTTTGACGATCAGATTGCGGCGATTTTTGGCTTCTTCGTTGGGATATTCCAACCCGGTCAGCGAATTGACGTTTTCCGGGTACGATACCGGGCCGTTAGGCGTGGGCGTAGGCGATGGGGTATCGGTGGGTGTCGGTGTATCGGTTGGCGTAAATGTCGCCGTAGCCGTCGGTGTTGGGCTGTCGGTGGCGGTTGGCGTACTGCTGGGTGTTGGCGTCGGGCCAACCGGTGTATTGGTGACGAAGGTGAATACTGTTGGTGAAGGGGTATTCGTCCCCGGCAGCTCAATCTGCCCGGCGGCTTCGCCCATCACCACGTGCGGCAGGGCGGCCAGCGCTGTCACCAGCAAGGTCACCACCAGCACAAAACCGGAAAATCGTCGCATGGAATCCAAACCTCAAAACTGGACAGTTTACAGACACAGCGGCGCAGTATACGCGCTTCTGCCGTGCTTGCACAGGGGTTAATTTCACAGCGTAGGGCAATCGTAGCGCCTGATAACGACCAGTACGGCGGTCTTGTGCTATAGTCGAAATAAGCGATGTCAGTATTCAGGAAAATCGGCATGGCCGATAAACGCAAGGCTGTGATGATTGGTGAGGATGGCGAACTGCTGCTTGAAGCTGCTCGCCCCCAGCGTGCCATTTTCATCTTAAATGCGCTCATCTTCGTTTTTGTTGTCATCATTGCTCTGGTGCTGCTGACCTTCACGCTGGGTCGTCCGGCAGTTGAGCCAGCACATTTTTATGTTGCAACCCCTGTTAAGATTATCGATGGCGGAGGATTGGGCTGCGGCAACTGGCTGATACAGGGTCATGTCGATGCGCCCCAGCAGGGAATGCAGGTGCGCGTCTGGTCGGATGATGGCTCATCACGGGTGACGCTGGTCTCCGGTGATGACTATGATCTCGTCATCCAGCCGCAGTCTGCACCGATTACCTTTCATGTCGCCCTGTTTGACGCAAGCGGGGAGGCGCGTTCGGCAGTCAGCGATTACGAGTTCGCTGGCGACAAAATCTGTGTGCTGACGCTGGATTTCAGACGGGAGCGACCTGCCACATGAGCGATTCACAGGCCGAAAAAATTGAACGCGCGCTGGCTCATGCCCGCAAACTGACCGAAGACGGGCGCAAGCCTGAAGCGGTTGACCTGCTCAAGCGCCTGTGCAAAGCTGCTCCACAAAATGCCCAGGCTTTTTACGCGCTGGCCGCCGCTGCCGAGGGCGACCTGCGCCAGAAAGCGCTGGAGCGTGCCATCGCCCTTGACTCGCCGCTTGATGATCTGCTGATGGCGGAAATTGAACCAGCACC
Organism: uncultured Anaerolineaceae bacterium; assembly: GCA_964447795.1. Taxonomy (GTDB): domain Bacteria; phylum Chloroflexota; class Anaerolineae; order Aggregatilineales; family Phototrophicaceae; genus CFX2. The sequence continues at coordinate 42,735 of CAYUTY010000007.1, read as the reverse complement.
CGCGCCGCGCCCGCAAAAAGAGGCCGCCCGAATACGCGATTTGCCCGGCGTGGTGGTTGAGCCGCCGACAGCAGCCTCGCAGCTTCGTCTTGGCCTGCTGTTATTTCTGCGAATCGGGCTGGGTATTCTGACGCTGCTTTTACTGTCAACCGCTTTTGTCGAGGCCTGGACGACAGTCTTCAGACCAGTCACATCCCTGTTTTCGACCTTTCACCCGGCCTGGTCGCCGGATGGAACGCGCATCGCCTTCACCGGGCTGGATACCAGCAACCGCCTGAGTATCTGGGTGGTCAATGTCGATGGCAGCAGGCCGACCAACCTGTTCCCCTGCAACTGCCATCCGAACCTTTCCCCGGCCTGGTCGCCCGATGGCGAACGGCTGGTTTACCTGGGCAACAGCACTGGTTATATGGGCGTATGGGTGACAAAAGTTGGACGCAATAACCAGAGGGTGGCTGATCCGGTAGCGGTCTGGTGCTGCGATGTGAACAGCGGTAACACCAATCTCTATTTTCCGCGCTGGTCACCTGATAACCGCTCGATTGTCTTTGGCAATCTGGGCGTTAATAACGGGAGAAGCAGCCGTGACTGGTTCAACTTTGGTGATCTCTACCTGATTCCCGCGCCAGAAGATATGGCCTACGATGCTAACGCCGTGCGTCTCACCAATCTGACAAAAACCAGAGATGCGACGGAGCGGGTGGCGGACTGGTCGCCGGATGGCAAAACGCTGGCTTACGCCGTTTTTGACGATCCTTACTCCGTCGTGGCGAAATTTCAGGTGCAGTTTTTGAACATCGAAACCGGCGCAACCCGCCGCCTGTCATTCGATGAAGCTGACAGCCAGGACCCAGCTTTTTCGCCTGATGGTCAGTGGGTGGCTTATGCGTCCTCTGCCAACGGTAATCAGGACATCATCGTGACTGATCTGGCGAACAGCCAGCCTGCTAATCTGACGGCTGCCAGCCCTGGCGATGACAACCAGGCCGACTGGTCGCCGGATGGAACGCGCCTTGTCTATACCACAAAAGCCAGCAGCGCCATGCATCTGATGCTCATTAATCGTGATGGCAGCGGCCAGGTCAATCTGACGAAGCTGATGCAGGAAACGCCGCCCGGCGCGGTGACGCGGATCATCCTGTGGGCGGGCGCAGCCGTGATTACCGGGCTGCTGGCGGTCTTTCCCGGTTTGCTGATTCCCAAACGGATGATGCGGAAAAAGCAGCAGGCCGCATGAAAAAAGCAGGGGGGTCATACCCCTGCCACACAATCAGATGAAGCAGCTACACCGCCAGGGGATTGCGCTCGGTGAAGCCCTGCTGATGCCAGTAAGGATAAATCCGCTCACGCTCGCTGGCCGCATCCAGCCGCGCTACCTGTTCGGCAGTCAGATTCCAACCCACCGCGCCGAGATTTTGCTGTAACTGCTGTTCGTTGCGCGCGCCGATAATCAGCGTCGAAATGGTTGGGCGCTGCAACAGCCAGTTGAGTGATACCTGCGCTACTGTTTTGCCGGTTTCCTCGGCAATCGCGTCCAGCACATCAATCAGATTATAGAACCACTCTTCGGGGAGAGATGGGCCTTCGCCGCCGCCTTGCAGGATACGGCTGTCAGCGGGTGCTGGTTGGCTGCGTCGAAATTTGCCGCTCAAACGCCCAGCCGCCAGCGGACTCCACACCAGCGTACCGACATTCTGATCGAGCGCCAGCGGCATCAGTTCCCACTCATACTCCCGCCCGACCAACGAATAATAGGCCTGATGGCCGACATAACGCGCCCATCCATATTTCTCCGAAACCGACAGCGATTTCATCAGATGCCAGCCGGAGAAATTGGAGCAAACGATGTAGCGCACCTTGCCGCTTGTCACCAGATCATCCAGCGCTCGCAGGGTTTCCTCGACAGGCGTTTGCGCGTCGAAGCCATGCATGGTGTAGATGTCTACATAATCGGTATTGAGGCGGCGCAGGCTGGCCTCACATGAACGCAGGATGTGCCAGCGCGATGAACCAACATCATTTGGCTCGTCGCTCATGCGGAAGGTGCATTTGGTGGACAGCAGCATTTTGTCACGCCGTCCGGCGATGGCCTGACCGAGGATGTCTTCCGACAGTCCCCTCGAATACACATCAGCAGTATCGAACAGGTTGACACCGGCTTCCATGCAGATGTCGATCAGGCGGGTGGCCTCGGCTACATCCGTGTTGCCCCAGGCGCGGAAGAAGTCGCCACCACCGCCAAAAGTCGCTGTGCCAAAACTCAGGACAGGCACTCTGAAACCTGAAGCGCCCAGTAATCTAAATTCCATGTTGCCCTCCACAGGTAAACGCAGCATTATATCGCGATGGACATTGACCCCCAAAAGCCGCCGCCGATATAATGAAAACTATCGCCACATGCTTCATGAAAGTACCCCATGCTCATCACGCTCGATAACATCCGGCAGGCTGCTGAACGTATCGCCGGGGTTGCCCGCCATACTCGGCTCATTCCCTATCATGATGAGGGTGCCGATGTCTGGCTCAAGCCGGAAAGCTTCCAGCCGATTGGTTCCTTCAAAATTCGCGGTGCATTCAACCGCCTCGCTGCTTTGTCCGAAGCGGAACGTGCTAACGGCGTTATCGCCTATTCCAGCGGCAACCATGCACAGGGCGTGGCTTTCGCCGCCCGGCATTTTGGCGTGAAAGCCGTGATCGTCATGCCTTCCAACACCCCGTCGGTCAAGCTGGAAGCAACCCGAAGCTACGGCGCGGAAATTGTGATCTATGACGCGGTTAACGAAAGCCGTGAGGAAGTGGCCGCCCGGCTGATGCAAGGGCGTTCGATGACGCTGGTGCCACCTTATAACGATCCCTATATCATCGCCGGGCAGGGGACGATCGGGCTGGAAATTGCGGCTGACCTGCCCGATGTTGATCTGGTTCTGGCGCCGGTTGGCGGCGGCGGCCTCCTCAGCGGTGTGGCGACAGCGCTCAAAAGCCTCAAGCCGGATGTGAAGGTTATCGGTGTTGAGCCGGAACTGGCGGCGGATGCCCAGGCTTCCCTGCGAAGCGGAAAAATCGTGGCGATCAGCGCTGCCGAAGCCAACCGCACTATCGCCGACGGCACGCGCACGCTGGCGATGGGTGATCTGACCTTTGAACATGTCCGCCGCTACAGCGATGGTATTGTGACCGTCACTGAGGATGATATTGGCGCGGCAGTGCGTGAGCTGCTGCTCAAATCGCGGCTGGTGATCGAGCCGTCCGGCGCGCTGACGATGGCGGCCTGGTTATTCCGTCGGGCAGAGCTGCCGCCCGCCCGCCGTGTTGCCCTCATCCTGAGCGGCGGCAATATTGACCCGGCAGTGCTGATTGATATTCTGAAATAGGGATACAGCATATCATCTGCCTCCCTTGAAAATCAGGCAGGATTTCGTAGGGGAGGGGTTTGAAACCCTCCCCTACACAAAAATTCTTGGCGAACCTGACGTTTTGGTGGTTAAAATCTTAGGAGTTACGCAGTTCACATCATTCTCGCCTGGACAAGGGGTTTAAACCCCTTGTTTCTCTGCTCAACTGCGTAAGTCCTTAATCTATCTTTCTACAGTGTTAGTCGATAGGACTCTATTGTGTCTGAAAAACGACTGCTCTTTTCTTTTGCCCATCCCGATGACGAAAGTTTTGGCTCTGGCGGGACGATTGCCCGCTATGTCGCTGAGGGCGTCGATGTTTATTATCTCTGCGCCACCAACGGCGATGTCGGCACGGTGTCGCCGGAACGCCTCAACGGCTATAACTCTGTCGCCGAACTGCGCCTGACTGAACTCGACAAAGCCTCAGCCATCCTCGGTTTCCGCCATGTTTTTAAGCTCGGCTACAAAGACAGCGGCATGATGAACTCCGAGGAGTCGAAAGACCCGGCCTGTTTGTGGCAGCAGCCGCGTGAAGCCGTCGCCCGCCGCGTGGTCGAGGTGATTCGTGAAGCGCGTCCGCAGGTGATCGTCACCTTCAACAAATATGGCGGCTACGGCCATCCCGACCATATCGCTATCCAGCGCGCCACTACCGACGCCTTCACGCTGGCGGGTGACCCGAATTACGACACCGGCCAGCCGCCTTACCAGCCGCAGAAGTTGTATTACACCTCGATTCCGACGCGCCAGTTCCGCCTGATTCTGGCGATCATGCGGCTGCGTGGCATCGACCCGCGCCGTGTTGGCAAAAACAAGGACATCGACTTTCTGGCGATTCTGGACAATATCGAACCCATCCACGCCAAAGTGAACATCCGCCGCTATTTCGACAAATGGGATGAATCCAGCGCGGCCCACGCCAGCCAGTTGGGCGGTGGTGCGCCCCGCCTGCCGCTGACCATCCGCAAGGTGCTGGCGGGCAAACAGGGTTTCACCCGTATCCACCCCGCGCCGAGTGCCAACCGCGCCGATGAGGATGACCTGTTCGCGGGCGTGACGCTGGATTAACCTGCGGGGATGGGTTATCCCCCCGCTTCCAGCGCGGCGGCCACCGCCAGCAAGTCCGCCGCGCACCCCGCCGGAATCGCCTCCTCCGGCAGCGCCTCAACCGCCGCCGCGAAGCCGCCCGTGTCGCCGCTGCTCAGGCTGGGCGCGAGCGCCGTCCGCGCGTCCGCCTCCGTCACGCAGGCCGCCGCAATCGCCTCCACCCGTTCCTGCGACGGCGCAGGGACGACGATTTGAATCAGACTATCTCCAAGCAACCGTGCAGGCGTAAATCGTGAAGCATTTTTAGGTTCGACTGTGAAATTGGATGTTACTGAGTCTCCAGCAGCGATTGTGCCGCCATATGGACTCCAACTCATCACTGAAATGCTACCTTGACGATTTAAAACCAGTGTATCAACATTTTCGCCTGTATTAGGATTCCAGAGATGAATATTGCCATTAAAATCATCACCTGCTAGTAACCTGCCATCCGGCGACCAGGCTAAGGCACCGATGCTGCTATAGCCATTTCGCTTTTTTGGTCCTTCAATTGCAAGCATGATGAGGCCCGTAGTGACATCTAAAATCTGGATATTACCTGTTGTCATGTTATCGACCATTGCCACCTGGTCGTTAAATGGACTCCACGCTATAGGAAAGCCAAAAGGCAGGGTTGTATAGAGCTGTGGGGACTGTGAGGAAAAATCAGCGAATAATTCTATCCCTGTAAAATAATTTGCAACCGCGACTTGTGTTCCGTCCAGTGTCCAGGCGATGTCATACGCGCCAACATTTTTGGATGAATCGATCAGTTGATAATCTCCATCTTCTGTATTCCACACCCGTAGAGGATAACCGCCATCGGTGGATGAAGCGACACTCACTAGAAGGTTACTTATCGGATTCCATTGCGCGAAAGCAGGACCCTCGGTGGTTTTATCGCTTTGCAGTTCAGCAATAAGATCGCCGTTTGAACTGTTCCAAATACGGATTACGCCATCAGCCGGGCTTGCGCTTGCGAGTCTCGTGCCGTCGGGACTCCATGTCAACCCATTGATAGGTACGATAAGCCCGTTGAATTCGATGTGCTTTTCTCCTGATGTGGCATCCACGACTGCAATAGCACCTGCGTGATTGACGGTTGCTATACGACTTCCATCAGGACTCCAGACTAAGGTGCTGATGCCAACGTCATCAGGTGATTGAGCAGTTTTCGTACTTGCTATTCCGCTGGTCGCCACTATCACCAGCCCGCCCGCGATAAGGATCAACCCCTTCCACCGTTTGCTCATGCGCCCGCCCTTTGCTATCCTACTCAATTGCACTGTCTATCATAGGATGATCGCTGATGAACACGCCCGCAAAACTGCTCGCCCGCCTCGACCAGATTGGCGCGGCGCTGGCGGCAAGCGGAAAAGCCCTCGCCCTGATTGGCCTCGGCTCCGTCGGCGTGGAGCGTGACCGCCTCGATGCTTACTCCGACCTCGACTTTTTTGCCATCGTCCGCGACAGCTTCAAACAGGATTTTATCACTGATCTCGGCTGGCTAAACGACGCTCACCCACTGATCTTCTCATTTCAGAACACGGCAGACGGCCACAAAGCCCTGTTTGCTGATGGCATTTTCTGTGAGTTCGCCGTCTTTGAAGTGAGTGAACTTCAGCGCATCCCCTACGCGCCGGGGCGTTTTGTCTGGAAGGCAGAAGGGGTCAGCGATGAACTGCTGACCTCGCCGCTGCCGCCGCCACAGCCTCACACAGCGGACTGGCTGGTGGGCGAACTGCTTACCAATCTCTACGTTGGCCTCAGCCGCCTTGCGCGTGGTGAAGTGCTGGCCGCTTTCCGGCTGATTCAGGTTTACGCCGTTGACCGCGCCCTGGAACTGGCCGCGCTGACCGAACCTGCCGCGCCCGTCCCCGCCGATGTCTACGCCGTCGAACGCCGTTTCGAGTCGCGTTTTCCCACGCTGAGTCCCGATCTGCCCGCCCTCATGCCCGGTTATGCGGACAGCCGCGCCGCCGCCCGTGCGCTGCTGGCCTTCGCTGAACGTTACACACCGCTCAACCCGGCCATGAAAAGCGCTGTGCTTGCGCTGTGCGACTCCCCACAGGTGGCCGAATAGTTCAACATTTTTAGCGTGGACTGGCTGGCTTTGGCGGCTGAAATCCCCGGTACGGTACAATAAGCCTACAAATGTACTCTGCCAGAAGGAGTCTCCTATGCTTCCCCTTTATCAGACTGAAGCCTTTACCGACTTCTCCAACCCGGCCAATGTCGCTGCTTTCCGCGCCGCGCTGGATGCGGCCAAAGCGCAGCTTGGCAAAACCTATCCGCTGGTCATCGGCGGCGAACGCCTCACGCTGGACGATGTCTTCCCCTCCATCAACCCATCGCGCCCGGCGGAAGTCCTCGGCCAGTTCGCCCATGGCGCGACCCACCATGCCGATGATGCCATTGCTGCCGCCAACGATGCCTTCCAGACGTGGCAGTATGTGCCGGTGGAGGAACGGGCGCGTTATCTGCTGCGGGCGGCGGCGGCCATGCGGCGGCGCAAGCACGAATTCAGCGCGGTCATGGTGCTGGAGGTTGGCAAAAGCTGGATGGAAGCTGACGCCGATACCGCCGAGTCGATTGATTTCCTCGAATATTATGCGCGGCAGGCCGTCCGTATCGCCGACAACAGCGCCATGCTGGCTCCCTATCCGCCGGAACAGCTTTCCCTCTACAACATCCCGCTGGGTGTGGGCGCGGTCATCCCGCCCTGGAACTTCCCCAACGCTATTCCAATGGGACTGGTGGCGGCGGCCATCGTTACCGGCAACACGGTGGTTTTCAAGCCTGCCGAACAGAGCATGTGGATAGGCTGGAAAATCGCTGAACTGCTGTGGGAAATCGGCCTGCCGAAAGGGGTGCTGAATTTCCTCACCGGGCCGGGCGAGGTGGTTGGGGCGCGGCTGGTGCAGCACCCGCAGACGCGCTTCATCGCTTTCACCGGCTCGAAACAGGTCGGCCTGTGGATTTACCAGGAAGCCGCCAAAATCCAGCCGGGGCAGAAATGGCTGAAACGCTCGATTCTGGAGATGGGCGGCAAGGATGCGGTGCTGGTGGATGAAACCGCCAACCTGGACGAAGCAGCGCTGGGCATTGTGCAGAGCGCTTTCGGCTACGCCGGGCAAAAATGTTCCGCCGGGTCGCGGGCGGTGATCGTCGATTCGGTCTACGCCGAGGTGACAGGTAAAGCGGTTGAACTGGCGAAAAAGCTGTCAGTGGACGCGCCCGACAAAGGGCCAGAGGTTTACATGGGGCCGGTTATCGATCAGGATGCCATGAACAAAATCATGGATTACATCGAAGTCGGTACACAGGAAGGTGAACTGCTGCTGGGCGGCTCGCGCCTGGAAACGCCGCAGGGCGGGTATTTTATTCCGCCGACGATTTTCGGGGATGTCCCCTGGGATGCGCGTATCGCCCAGGAAGAAATTTTTGGGCCGGTTCTGTCGGTGGTGCGGGCAGAGGATTTTGGCGACGCGCTGCGAATCGCCAACAGCACCGAATACGGCCTGACCGGGGCGCTCTTCAGCAATGACCGCGCCCGGCTGGAACAGGCGCGGCGCGAATTTCATGTCGGCAACCTCTATCTGAACCGCAAATGCACCGGGGCGCTGGTTGGTCTGCATCCCTTCGGCGGTTTTAACATGAGCGGGACGGACAGCAAAACCGGCGGGCCGGATTATCTGTTGAATTTCACCCAGGCCAAGAGTGTGGCCGAACGGCTGTAGGCAAAGCTTTGGGTCGATACGCTCGTCAGCATGGTTGAGCAGCAGGCGGGCGATGACCGTAGCTCGGTTGGCCGAGTTGTTGGAAAGCTGTGCCCATAAGGCCGACAGGGTTGCCTGAAGCTGCGAGGTGTCCACCACGACCTTCTTTTCCCTCGCAGGCGTGGTGGTTATGTTAGACCTTGATTAAATGCCTTGTGCAACCGCGAAAAGTGGGTTACACTGGCATCTAGCAAAGTAAATACCACCCTCCACCACGAGGGACTTGTTGCAAGCACCCGCAATGTTTTTCCAGGACTCAGCGGGTGTGTGTATTTATGTACTAGGAACTATACTTCAGGATTGGGATTCTTGCGAACTTATTTGGCTTTTACGCCGTAAAAGTGGCAGTCGCGCCGCCCCTTTATATCAAGAAATGATTGGCTTGCAAGCGCAGTCGCCAGTTCCACCCTCGCCAGCAAATCGCCTCCGACTGTGAAGGCCAAAAACGATTGGGAATTTACTAATGAATTCAGAGTTCAGGAACACCTGAAATCAGAATCGCACAAGTGAAGCGAACTGTACCTTAGCTTGTTGACCTCCACTCGGTTTTTCGCTACATGCCCTCAAAACTGAGTTGGGTAGTGAATATAGGTTCATATGCCTACAATGGGCAACGTATTCAATCCAAAATTATAAATAATGCTTCACCCTTGTTCATTGCTTCTTGTAACATATTTATTCCATCAGCATAGGCTTTTTCTAATCTTTCCTCTGCGCTGAGGGAATATGCCGCCGACACATCACTAGCCGCTTTTGTAAGCGTATCTATTGAAGAAGTGGCAGAACTAGAAAAATGATTTTTAGCAGCTCTTAATCGACTTTCTAGTAACTTGACTTCGGGTAAACTAAGCCATCCTCCGTACTGGTCAAGAAAATTGCGTTCATCACTGAGAAAATCTTCGTCAAGAGATTCAGGCAAGGTGTGTAAGGGTCGCCCACTAATCAACTTTTGAATCTCCGAACTATCCCATCCTGCGAGTGGCAGAACGAGACTTAGAACGCTGTAACTGCCCAAGTATCTATTGCTTAATGACGCTGTAGGAGATAGCTCTTGTGATAGTACGATTAAATACCATAAATAAGTACGAGCTATATCTTCCGAAGTATCTAACCACTCTGAACCAAAGCGCAACGTTTCCAGGTTTTGTTGGACAGTTACCGAAGCATTTGCAACAACTTTTCGTGCTAACTCTAATAGACGGTCAGCGTCGAGATGGTAGTTGATAAATGCATTTTGGCTGATTACAGCATGGAATCTTTTCGCGTCAAAGGTGTAGGATTTATGGATTACTGCCATTGATTATTAGTCCTTTAATCAAAACTTGCAGGTGAGTGAAGAGTCCAAAGCCAACCTCTTTATTACCCTTTGGACTCTTCTTTAGCTTAACTTTTACTACCCTGAAAGCCTTCTGTCACTAGACGAACCGACCCAGTTCGGATTTAGAACTATTACTCCAGGATTTGCCTTTGCAAAATCAGATACATGCTGCCTTGGATCAGCAACATTACAGTTTACTGACCAATGCCTTAGACCGCCACCAAGACTGGGAGTATATGTTGCTTCACATGAAGGTACATTCAGTACAGGGCCGCTATCACCTTCTTTGTACGGTACTGTTACACTAATATCAAAGGCCATCGCATATGGTTTATTGCCCGGCAGGTCTGAAATCTCGAAAGTGGATAACCCGTCTGCATCAAACCTAAACTGACTTGGACTGAGAACTGCTCTCCTGAAATAGGTTTTGCTGCTGTGTACATCGCCATCAAGTCCTCTATATGAAGTCACAATACTTGGCGTCGGACTTGCTGTAGGTGTACCCAGTGTAGGAGTTCCCGTAACCGGCGAAGGCGTTGCGCCAGGCTGTGGCGTAGTTATTGGATTACCAAACGGAATTGGCGGTAACGGATTACGATTCGGTGTTAGGGTTGGTGTTGGCGGACGCTGCCATTCCGGTCTCGTTCCCGGAGGGTTGGTTACTCTAGAACCTCCATTATCTGGTATATCAACATCTGGCGCTGTTGGAGCGCGTTCCGGGACGAACGCGGTGGTGCAGCAGCCACCGTTAGCCCATTCTGCTAATATTGACCGCCCAAAGCTGCCCCTAGAGCCAATGTAAGGACTATCAGCGAAACGTTCTCCAATATAGCCTCCAACTGCGCTACTACCAATTCCACTAAAAGCGCCAGAATTATTTTGCAAAGTTTGCCCAACATGATAGTTTGTAAATCCAAGTACAGCCGCCGCTGCGGCACCAACTGCCAATATTGCTTCAATAGCGGCTGCACAAGCAATCTGTCCAATGATTGGAACAAAGCACAACTCACCCGAAGGGTCAGTCCAGTTGACTGGGTTACCGTGGACGTAGCTGTAGCCGTTGATCGACATGGGGTCGTCGGCTAGTCCCTCGAACGGGTCACGGGCGGTGAATACACCCTGCGCCGGGTGGTAGTAACGGGCGCGGAGGTAGACCAAGCTGTTGCTGTCGGTAGGTTCGCCGGTGAAGCCGTAGCTCGTCTGGCTGCTGCCCGTCGCGCCGAAGGGCTCGCCATGCTATTCTTTTACATGCGTTGCGTCTTTTTTTATCCACAAAATTAATTGATTAAGATAATATATTCGGATAGTGGCATGATTCTGGAGATCGCTTTGCAACCCGCTCCGCCTTTGCGTTACAATAAGTTGTTTCAAAATCCGGGCAAAATGCATAACAGAGGCAGCTATGGGGTCAATGAAGCAGGAATTGCTGACATGGGAAGATGTTGACCGTGTGATCGACATTCTGGTGCCGCCCCTCAAAATTGTCGGCACCTTCGATGCAATGGTGGTCATCACGCGCGGCGGCATCATCCCCGGCGGCCTGCTGGCGGAGGCGCTCGGTTTGCGCCACATTCTGACGGCGGCGGTGGACTTCCCCGCGACTGAATCCGCCGGGCTGATGGCCTGGCCGTCGTTTCTGCAATTTCCCGACTCGGCGCTGCTGCGTAACCGGCGTACCCTGATCGTCGATGATGTGTGGGGCAGCGGACGCACCAGCACGGCTGTCAAGGGGCGGGTGCAGGCTTCCGGCGCGATTCCCTATACCTGCGTGCTGCATTACAACCCCTATCGCTCTCTGTTTAATAAGGCAGAACCGGACTTCTACGGTGCGATTACCGACGCTTACATCATCTATCCCTGGGAGACGGATCGCGGTCTGCGTGGGATTGAGATGGGTATGCCGGATGTGAATTAGGTTAATTCTTCATCCGCACCGAACAATTTTCTGCTATAATGACGTTGTGAACGGTAAATTATAACGGTTTGGTATCCCGTTATAATATTCGTACCGGGAAAGAACCAGATTCTATCCCGGCGCGGCAGAGGCAGCGGCTATACTTTGCGATTCAAGTCGTATTAAAGGAAAGCCCTGAGATATGTCGCACCGATACTTGATACTCGGTCTGTTGGCGGAAAACCCGATGTCGGGATACGACATCAAGAAGCAGGTGAACTCCGCACTTGGCGCAGCTATCAACGCCAGCTATGGGACTCTTTACCCCACACTTCACAAACTGCTGGCTGAAGGGGCTGTCGAAATGCAGGAGGTTGCTCAGCAGGGGCGTCCGTCCAAGAAAATTTACCGGATTACCGCACAGGGGCAGCAGGAGCTGCTCGACTGGCTGAAACAACCCACCGCCGCCGACCAGGTACGGCGCGAATTTCTACTCAAACTTTACCTGGCCCGTAACCTGGGCGAAGAGGATATGGTCGCCCTGCTGCGGATGCGGCGTGAACAGGCTGAAGTCGCCCATAAAGCGTTGGTAAAAGAGAAGCGGGCGGCAGAAACCGAACAGCAGGCGTGGGTGGCAGATTATGCGCTCATGCTCTGTCAGGCCGAAATTGAATGGCTGAAGCGGGTTGAGAGTCAGAGTGAGGTCGTCCGGGCATGATGGTTGATGAACGGTTTTGGGCGTTCCCGTAATAATGCCCGGCATCTACACCAGGAGAGCTTGATGAGTTCGGCAAAGCAGAATCAGAATGAGAATGGCTACGAAAATGAGTTCCAGCAACTCCTGGAATCATCGTTTTCCTATATGCCGCCCCGCCGGGGTGAAATCCGTAATGCGATTATCCTACAAATTGACCCGCGTGAGATCATTGTGGATATGGGTGTCAAGCAGGATGGCATCGTGCCATCGCAGGACATCGAACGACTTGACCCGGAAGTACGCGCGAGCCTGAAGGTGGGAGGGGAAGTCCCTGTCTATGTGTTGAACCCCCGCGACCAGGATGATAACCTGATCGTCTCGATCAACATGGGGCTTCAGCAGTATGACTGGGAGAAAGCCCGCCAGCTTCTTACGTCGGAAGACGTGGTGCAGGTGAGCGTCACCGGCCATAACAAGGGTGGTGTGCTGGTGCGCTGGAATCGCCTTGAAGGCTTCATTCCCAGCTCGCACCTCATTTCGATCAATTTGTCGAATGAACGGCGCGACATCTGGAATGAAGTGATGAACAAGCAGCTTGGCGTGAAGGTAATCGAAGTTGACCAGGATCGCCGCCGCCTGATCTTCAGTGAACGCGAGGCGCAGAAGGAATGGCGCGCCCAGCAGAAAGCGCGTCTGCTGGCTGAACTGAAGGAAAGCGACATTGTGAAGGGCGTTGTCACCGGCCTGCGTGACTTCGGCGCATTTGTTAACCTCGGTGGCGCAGATGGCCTCATCCATGTCAGCGAACTCGCCTGGCATCGCGTCGATCATCCGCGTGATGTCCTGAAAGTTGGCGACGAGATTGATGTGTATGTGCTGAATCTCGACCGGGGCAGCAATCGTATCGCCCTCAGCCGCAAACGTCTCCTGAGCGACCCCTGGGAAGATGCGGACAAGCGTTACCACGAAGGGCAGCTTGTCGAAGGCACGGTCACCAATGTAGTGGATTTTGGCGCTTTCATCGCGCTGGATAACGGCCTCGAAGGTCTGCTGCATCTCAGCGAAATGGGCGATGGCTCGCTGAAAGAACCGTATTCCTATGTGAAGAAGGGTGATCGCCTCAGCCTCCGCATCAGCCATCTGGAGCCGGAGAAGCGTCGGGTAGGCTTCACCCAGCGCTGGGGTACGGAAGCTGGTGAAGGCGGCGAGAAACCTGCCGAAGCCAGTGGTGATGCCCCCGGTGGTGAAGTGCCTTCCGCTCCGGTGGATGAAGTGCCAGCAGCCGAAGCACCCGTTAATGAAGCAGCCTCAGCTCCGGTGGATGAAGCGCCAGCAGCCGTTGAATCGCCCGCTGACGAAGCGCCGGTTTCGGAAGAGGCTGACGGAACAGAAGAAATTTAGTTGTAAATACTCTCTCCTCATAGGGCTGAGTAGTAAAGCAGAATGTTGTGAAGGGCGGTCTGAAACAGACTGCTCTTTTTATTTATGCTCTCCTGCGCTTATATGGCTTCGCACACCACTACGATTTGCCTGTCTTTGCAGCGCGTCAATACCAGCGTGCAGGCATTATCCCCTTTCAGTTTCAGTCGTGGAATGAGTTCATTCGGTGTGATAGCGGTTCCGCGCTTTTTGACCGTTACCTGCCCGATGTTGTGCTGGCGCAGGTACGCGCGCAGATGTTTCAGGTTGAACGGCATCCAGTCCAGCACGCGCCATTCTCGCAGCCAGGGTGATTCTGGCTTTGTATCCGCCGTGAAGTAAGCAATGGTTTCATCCAGCAGCGCCCCACTGGATTGCGCCGCTGCTGCCTGTACCAGTCCGGCGCGAATCACGGCTGCATCCGGCTCCACCAGCCAGCCGCGCGGCTCGGAAGTCGGCAGTTGTAAATCGACTGGCGCGAAATCGGCTGATGGATTGTGCCAGTGATGCACCTCGCCGCCGCTCAAGAGGGTAGCTTTTAGCCCGAAATCATCGCTTTCGCGCCCGCTGTGCAACACGGCCTCTTTCAAATCCCCCTCTACCGAAATGAACTCGACCATGCCGCTGTACGATTGTAGCTGCGCCAGATCAACCCCTGGCGACAGCTTGACCATGATGCGCTGGTGCTGCCAGTCCTTGATGAGCGAGAGCGGCGGCTGGTAGCGTTCCACATCATAAATGCGCTTTCCTGAGTCATCCCGTCGTGCCGGATCAAAGAAAACCACATCCGCCGCCGCTAGTCCGTCGCGCACATCTGCCACTTCAAAATCTGCTGCCAATGCCAGCGTCGCCGCGTTGTAGCGTGCGATTTCGATCCGCACTGCATCCATATCCAGCCCGGTCACGCCTGCCCCTGCCGCTGCGAATGCCAGCGCATCCGCCCCGATTCCGCAGCAGGCATCAATCACACGTATGACATCCCTATAGGGGGAAATCGCCAATTGAGCTTGACCCGAATCTGGGATTACTTCCCTTATCTGAATTCGGTCAGGGGCTAGGGTTGTAGGATGGTGAATATTTCTCGTCCGGTACGCTCTCACCTGCGGATCGCTGGCCTGTTCCAGCGCTTCCCGTGTGAACAGCATTCGCCCTGCGGACTCGCCAAATTTATCGACCGCTTTCACCCGTAACCGTGCCATTTCCAGCGCTGCCCCGGCCTGCTCACTGCTAAACGTTTTCCGCAGCATCGTCAGCAGCCGCAGCGTATTCGACTCGCGCAGGTCTTCCCCCGCCAGCCGCGCCATCAGTTGCTCACCAGCCGGAGATGCTAAAAATTGAATATCGTGAAGGGTAATCATAAGTGGAAAGCAGGAAGTCATCAGTTGTCAGTCCACTCGTTCAAACCAGCGTTAGCGCTGATTTTGGATGGACGGCTGACTGACAGCTACTCGTCCGGCGCTTCGGCTGTTTGCGGGTCAATCGACAGCATAGCGACGCGCTCGGTATCGAAAATTTCATCGCTGGGGTTGAGCATCATCGGGAAGGGCCAGTTTTTCGCGGTTTCCCAGGAGAACTTGGCGACTTTGTTCACATCGCGGATGTGTCCGGCCAGCACGGCGGGCTGCATGAATTCCACCGCTTTTGGCAGGCTGCTGAAGGCCAGCGCCACCGTTTCATTATCCCCGGCGACTGCTACCGCCTGCCATTCAACCTGCTCATCCGCTTCCAGTTTCCAGACTGGCTTGTTTGGCGTCTGCTGAATCAGCAGAAAAATATACCGTCCAGCGCGGCGGGGGGTGTCGCGTTCGGCGTTTTGTTTAATCCGGTCAATCGTATGCGCTTTGGTGTGCGGTTTTTCCCCGCGCATCAGGACGCCAACTGGCTCACCCTCTTCCGCGCCGTTTTCCACCAGAATCCGTGTGTACCCGGCGGCTTCCAGCGTATCAACCAGCGCTTTATCAGGTTCGCCATCCGGGTTCATCAGAATCAAACGCCCGCCGGGACGCAGTGCCGCCAGTGCCTCACTTAGCAGAGCCGGGTCAAGTGTGCAGCCATAACCCACCACCGCATCCAGGCTGTCCGGCGGAAGCTGCCATGAATCGCGCGCTCCCGGCGTCAGCACCACATCCAGATCGGCGCGTTTTTCCGCCAGCAGTGCCCCCGCCCGCCCGCCGATGTCCACCAGGCGCAGCGCTGTCCCGCTCGGCGGCAGGTGTTTGCCCATCTTTTCGATCAGCAGTTGTTCGATGCGAGTCATAACTTGCGTTTGGCAATCTCTTCCGCTGCTGCTTTAACCAGTTCCGCCACTTCATCCCACTCCTCGCGGAACAGATGGACGGTGACCGCCCCCAGTTCCAGGTGATACACGGTTTCGCCGTCCGGCTCATGGGAAATCCAGGCGGCGTAATTTTCGGTTACGACCAGGCTTTCAGTTTGCACATCATCTGCCATTACTGCTGTTCCTTTCTGGGGCTGAATCGTTCCCGCATCTGTTCGCCCAGGCGTGCTACCCGTTCATCCTTCACTGCTGCCACCAGCCGTTGGGTAACGGTTGCCGTAATAGGGATAGTGCTGACCACGCGCACTCGCTGCGTTGGGAACGGATCTTTGTCCATTAATTTACCATAGATATATTGCCCGAAAACCCGCAGGCTTGCAACCATTGGTGCGGCCAGGATGATACCCAGCAAACCGGCCAGCGCCGCCCCGGTGATGATCGCCACGATCACCACGAACGGATGCAGATTCAGGCTGCCGCCCATCACGCGCGGCACGAGGATGATGGCCTCGATATTTTGCAGCGCCGCCCAGATGATGATGACCACGATAGCGAAGGGTACACCTTCCAGAAAGGGCAGGGTGGTTGACTGTGAAGTGAACGCCAGCAGCGCCGCCGGGAAGATCGCCAGCCCCGGCCCCAGGCTGGGGATGAATTCCAGCAGACCGGAAATCAGACCTAAGATCAGGGGATTCGGCAGACCCAACAGCGTCGCCACAATGAATACGACGGTTCCCATCGTCAGCGCCAGTGTGAGCTGCCCGCGCAGATAGGCGTTCCACACCTGTCCCAGCTCGTACAGCATCCGCCGCAGGTCGCCCCGGTAAATCGCCGGGGTGATTTGCACAAAATTATTGATGAAATGAGAACCATCGCGCATCAGAAAGAACATCATCGACAGCATGAAAATGATGTTGATAATCGCCGTCAGTGCGCCCCCGACCACGCTGAAAGCCGGGCCGCTTAATGAACTGATGAAGGATTGAGTGGTGCCGACGAAATCGAAGCTGTCCAGTTGAATGACATCGGTGAGCTGCTGCACACCGCTGATCGCCTGTAGCTGTTCCAGCGGAATGAACGGTGATCCGTTGATGAGAATGGGTTCGCCGTTGAAGGTCAGTGGCTCGCTCAGCGTTAGCTCCATACTGTTTTCGAGGCTGCGAACCAGATTGGGGATGCGGCTGCCGAGTTCTTCAAACTGCCGTATCAGCGCCGGGACGACCACCAGCACCACCAGCACAAAAATAGTGATAATCAGTATGTAAGTGAGCAGGACGGCGAAATTGCGATGCGGCTTGCCTTTGAACGGCCTGAAAACCAGCACCCGTTCATCAATAAAATTGACCAGCGGCGTCAGCAGATAAGCCAGGATGACCGCTACCGCGATGATCGGGATGACCTCGCTCAGGCGCAGCACAGCCAGCCCGATAGCGACCGCCACCGCGATGGCAACCACGCGCTTGGTGCGGCCTGTCCAGGGAGGCGAACTGAGAGGCGGAGGTAGACTTTTCACAATAATCGGCTTCCACATTTAAAAGTGTGAGTTTGAGCATAATTATAAACACTTCAGTTACCGTTTGGTTGTTTTATCTGCGTAAAAAATTTGAGCATAAAGGGTCTTGACAGCTAAACCGTCCAGACGGTATAGTAAATTGATGAACGCAAAAAAGGGATCGCTGACTCGCAGCAAAATCATCCACGCGGCTGTTCATGTCACCACAGCGGCGGGCATCAACCAGCTTACCCTGGAAGCAGTGGCGGCTCAGGCAGGCGTCAGCAAAGGCGGTCTGCTCTACCATTTCCCATCCAAGGAAGCGCTGATTGAAGGCATGATTGACGGTTATCTGACGGAATTTGAAGCGCGGCTGGCGGCGCTGGAGGCTGCTGATCCGCATCCGGACGATGGCCGCGCCTGGCTTCGGGCCTATATCCATGCCACCTTTGACGACATCCCCCAGGAAGGGGAAATGGCTGCCGGGCTGCTGGCGGCGATTGCGGTCAAACAAGAATTGATGACCACCATTCAGAGCAAGTACGACGACTGGCAGGCGCGAATCCTCGCCAGCATGAATGACCCGGCGCAGGCGGTCATCATACGTCTCGCGCTGGATGGTCTGTGGGCAAGTGACTTGATGGGCCTCGCACCGTTGAATGCTGACCTGCGGGCGGCGGTGCTGCAAAAACTGCTCGAATTTGCGAAAGCCTAACCGCTGCGCTCCACGCTCTCAGTGAATACGTTCTGTTCTAAAGGTTAATCATGAGACCCTTTGTAACCCTGATGCTGGCGATTGTCAGCGAAATTATCGCTACCAACTCCCTCAAAGTATCGGAGGGTTTTACTAAGCCGCTGCCTTCAATCGTAGTCGTGGTTGGTTATGTCGCTGCTTTTTATCTGCTTTCGCTGACTCTCAGATCAATCCCGATCAGTGCTGCCTATGCCATCTGGTCTGGCCTGGGGACTGCCGGGACTGTGCTGATCGGCGTGCTGGTGTGGCGGGAAACGCTCGATTTGCCCCGCTTGGCCGGTATTATCCTCATCATCGCTGGCGTCCTGCTGCTCAATATGGTTGGGGGAGAAACTGCCCACGCATGAGCGCTTGACGCCTGGGGTTAACATCGTGGATTGCTAAGTCACCCTGTCACGACGCTAATCAGGGCGGAAACATCGCTCCGCCCTGAATTCATACACGCTATGCTGGTTGCAGGAAGCCAGTCACGGCCAGCGCTTCTTTAATCATCTGATTGGTGAAACCCCACTCATTATCGTACCAGGTCATCACCTTCACCAGATCGCCATCCACCACCTGAATCAGATCGAGGCTGACAATCGACGCCCGCGCGTCCTGGATGATGTCGGATGATACAATCGGCTCATCAGTCACGCCGAGGATGCCCCGATAGCGTTCACTTTCTGACTCCTCGCGCAGAATACTGCCAACTTCTTCCACTGTGGTCGGGCGTTCCGTCACAAACACGATGTCCGCCATCGAGCCGACGATAACAGGGACGCGCAGCGCCACCCCATCGAATTTCCCGGCCAGGTCTGGCAGCGCTTTTGTAGTGGCGATGGCCGCTCCGGTAGAGGAGGGGACAATATTGGCTGCCGCTGCCCGCCCGCGCCGCATGTCTTTTTTGCCGCCGGGCGCATCGACCAGCATTTGCGTGGCAGTATAGGCATGAACCGTCGTCATGATGGCTTTTTTAACGCCGATTCGCCGGCTTATGACCTCCACGACGGGTGAAATGTTGTTGGTGGTGCAGCTCGCGCACGAAATGATGCGAACATCGCCGCTGGTGGTGTTCACGCCGTGAACGATGGTCGGTACATCCTCGCTGCTGGTTGGGCCAGAGATGACGACAAATTTAGCCCCTGCTGTCAGGTGCTTGCCCGCGTCTTCCTGTTTGGTGAACAACCCGGTACATTCGAACACGATGTCGATGTTGAGGTCTTTCCAGGGCAGTGCCGCCGGGTCGCGCTGGCTCAGGTATTGAATGGATTTGCCGTCAACCACCAGATTGCTGCCGTCAACATCCACCGATTTTTCGTACTGACCATAAGCGCTGTCATACTTCAGCAGGTAGGCCATGTTTTCAACCGCGCCAATGTCGTTCACCGCCACCAGCTCAAGCTGTGGCGTCTCGAAGATCACTTTCAGCGCGGCTCTGCCGATGCGCCCCATTCCGTTGATTGCTACTCTTGCCATTTGGTCTCTCCTTTGTAGTCGATGCCCATTATCTTGGACGCTTTTTATTAGACCTGCGTTACAACCGATCTGCAACAAAAACCCCGGCTGTCTTCACTACAGGCGGGGTTTGAACAGCCGCGACGAGCAGCTTTCCTTTAGTCATATGTGACTCCCATTCCAAATCTAAGGAATGGGAGTCACCGGATTGTGCCGGGGAGTTTAGTTGCGGTTGCCGCCGCGATCACCGCCCCGGTCGCCGCCGCGATAGCCACCGCCACCGCCGCCACCACGCCGGTCGCCGCCGCCGCGATTACCGCCGCCGCTGGGTGCGCGCCGGTCACGGGAACGGGCTTCCTCTGCTGTCCAGCCTTCGAGTACAGCCTGTCGGCTCAGGCGGACTTTGCCGCCGTCGTCAATGTCCGTCACCATCACCATAATCTCGTCGCCCAGGCTGACTTCATTTTCAACCGACTCGACGCGGTAATCGGCAAGCTGCGAGATATGTACCAGACCATCTTTGCCAGGCAGGAATTCCACGAACGCGCCATACGGCTCGATACGTGTCACCTTGCCTGTGTAAATGCGCCCGATTTCGGCATCTTCCGTCAGACCGCGTATTTCTTCAATCGCTTTGTCCGCCGATGGGCCATCCACCGCCGCCACGAACACAGTGCCATCTTCCTGAATGTCGATCTTCGCGCCGGTGCGTTCCTGAATGGCGCGGATGGTCTTGCCGCCGGGGCCAATGATCGCCCCGATTTTTTCCACATTCACCTTGATCGTGGTGATGCGCGGTGCGTAGTCGCTCAGATTCGTGCGTGTTTCCGGGATAGCGCCCTGAATCACTTCCAGGATTTGCATCCGGGCGTCTTTGGCCTGTGCCAGCGCCTGTGCCATGATAGCCTCAGTCACGCCGGAAATCTTGATGTCCATTTGCAGCGCTGTGATGCCGCGTTCCGTCCCGGCCACCTTGAAGTCCATATCGCCGATGTGGTCTTCAAGTCCCTGAATATCGGTCAGTATGGCGACCTTGCCATTTTCTTCAATCAGGCCCATCGCAATCCCGGCCACCGGGCGGATGATCGGCACACCGGCATCCATCAGCGCCAGCGTGCTGGCACAGACGCTTGCCATCGAGGTGCTGCCGTTAGAACTCAGCACTTCACTGACCACACGCACGGTATAGGGGAAAACATCTTCCGGCGGGATCATGGAGCGCAGCGCTGTTTCCGCCAGTGCGCCGTGACCGATTTCGCGGCGTTTCGGCCCACGCAGCGGCGAGGTTTCGCCGGTGCTGTAGGGCGGGAAGTTATAATGGTGCATGTAGCGCTTGTTTTCTTCCGGGCTGAGGGTGTCGATCTCCTGCGCGTCGCGCGGTGTGCCGAGCGTCGCCAGGCTCATCACCTGTGTCTGACCGCGCTGGAACAGGCCAGAGCCATGCACGCGCGGGATCAGCCCGACTTCCGCCGACAGCGGGCGAATTTCGGTGTGTTTACGCCCATCAGCGCGGATGCCATCCTCAACTGTGCGGCGGCGGACTTCCTGGGCGATCACTTCCGAGAAAGCCTCGCGCGCGTCGCCCAGTTCAATCGCTTCTTCCGGGTCGGTCAAAGCATCGTTTTGTTCCTGGTAAAAGCCGACCAGTTCTTCGCGCAGGGCGTCCAGCGCTTCGTTGCGGCCTTCACGTTCGGTCTTTTCGATGATGATCTGCCGCACCCGGTCGCGGGTTTTTTCTGTTACCTGAGCTGATAGGCTCTCATTGCTGGCAGCCGATGTATAGGTCGATTTCGGTTTGCCAATCTGTTCCTGCATCTGCTTGATGACCGCCACGATGCCCTTGATGGTGTCGTGTGCCAGTTTCAGGGCGCGCAGCATGGTTTCTTCGTCAATTTCCTGTGCCCCGCACTCGACCATATTGATCGCGTGTTCCGTCCCGGCTACGCGCAGGTCGAGCGTGCTGTTGGTCATCTGGCTGATGGTCGGGTTGACTACCAGTTGGCCTTCAATCATGCCAATTCGCGTTCCCGCGACGGGGCCGTTCCAGGGGATGTTGGAGATCATTACTGCCGTGCTGGCGGCGATGATGCCCAGCATATCAACCTGATGTTCCTGGTCGTGGCTGAAAGCCGTCAGGATGACCTGCACTTCATTCCGCATATCATCCGGGAACAGCGGGCGCAGCGGGCGGTCAATCACCCGCGAGTTGAGAATGGCCTGTTCGGAAGGGCGGCCTTCGCGCCGGAAGAAGCTGCCGGGGATACGTCCGGCGGCGTACATCTTTTCTTCAAAATCCACGCTCAGCGGGAAAAAGTCGATGCCGGGGCGGGCGTGTTTGCTCATGGTCGCGGTGGCGAAAACCATCGTTTCGCCGTCAGTCACCGTCACCGCGCCGCCCGCCTGTTCGGCGAACTTGCCGGTCTCGATGATGATTTCACGGTCGCCAAATGGAGCCGTAAATCGGTGGGTAGTACCCTTTACAGTTGACATTGTGTTCTCCTGAGAACAAGAAAGCCCGGCAGCCAGGAACTGGAAAATGCGGCTAAACACAAGTTTAGTCCCATGTTCCAATGCCTGCTCTGCCGGGCGATATACAAAACGGATGCCCAGGTTGAGCATCCCATAGACATATTCAGTTTAACCTCAATCTGTGCGGCAGGGGTTAACCCCCGCCTGACTGCTATTTAGCGACGCAGGCCGAGGCGGGCAATCAGCTCGCGGTACACGTCGGGTTTTGTCTGGCTCAGATATTTAAGGTGACGCCGCCGCGAACCAACCAGTTTCAGCAGGCCGCGCCGCGAGTGTTCGTCGTGGCTGTGTGTCCGCAGGTGGTCGGTAAGCTGGAGGATGCGTGTGGTCAGCAGAGCAACCTGCACTTCAGGTGACCCGGTATCTTTGTCGTGCCGGGCGTAATCCTGCATAATGACGACTTTTTCGCTTTTTTCAATCGGCATGTTTCTTCGTCCCATCGCTTTCTGTATGACACCATTTCCGCCGGACGTTTGGCAGAAAGGTCTGATGCACTGAAAAGGCATTATAGCAGAGGCGAATACCTGTGCCAATCCTCAAGAATAGGGGGGATAGACCGGGAAAGCAGCAGGGGAAGGTTGCAAACCCTCCCCTGCAAAATCACTGAAAAAAACGCTGACCTGCAACTGAAAGCTACTTCGCCTTTTGCGCTTCCGCCACCAGATTGACGGTGTGGTGTGTGCGGAACAGGCTGTACTGTCCTGCCCGCCCCGGCACGGCATTCAGGATATTCTCGGTTTCCATCAGCGAAAACCAGAACCCTAAATCCCATGTCCCATCCGGGTCAATCGTGCGGATGCTTGCTTCAGAGATCGGGATATTACGTTCATACAGTGCCAGCATCATCCGCACAAAGATGTCGCGCAGTTCCAGCACCCCGCGTGAAATCTCTGCCTCGGTATTCAGCGAGATGCCCTTCGTCAGGAATTCGCTCTGCGGGTTTGAATATTCCGAGACAACAGCCGCGTCATTCTCTTTCAGGTATTCCACTGCCCGCTGGAAAGCCATGCCGTTGTCAAACGCTTTCAGCCGCTTATGCAGGCTGCCTAGCGGACACCAGGTGAAGTTGCGGAAGCTGGTGAACTGTTCCACACTCACAATGATGCGCCGCACCATATCGGCGGTTTCCGGGCTGAGGTGCTGGAGTTCATCCAGCGAGATGCCTGCCCAGTCCTCGCTTTCCTCTTCATCATCCGATGTCCGTATAGCCAGGGATGTGCTAGGGGGTTCGTAGTCGGCCTGTAATTTGATGACCGGCACTAAATCGTCCGGGTTATGGCGGTGCGGCAGCAGCTCGCGCGCCAATACCTGTTCCCGCACCAGGCAGTCAATCCATTCAGAGCGCCATTGGTCGCTGTAGTTGAAGCCGGGGCGTTCGAGGTCGTTATCCATCGCCAGCCCCTTCAGCAGGAATCCGTAATTGACGTACTCCCACCCGCGCACATTCAGCGTGTTCATCACCCGCACCACAACCCGGTCACGGATCAGGCGCGTTTTTTCGACGATGGGGTGGTGGGCGTTCAGCATCACCTTCCCATTGCCGGACATTGCTTTCAGGATGCCCAGCGAGATGGCCTGTGATACCAGATCTTCGCCGCGCGGGCGGGAGATGACCGCGCCTACTTCCTGCAACTGCTCGACAAGCTGGTGAACCGACAGCACATCCGTCCCCATCACCGTTGCCATGCGGTCAAACTGGATAATCACACTCGACCACTGCGATGGAGTGAAAGGGCTGGCGTCCACACCTTCAGCAAATGCCGCTGTGCTGAGCGACTGGTGCGTTTGCAGATTGGTGAAATCTTCAATGTACTCAACCTGGATGCCGGGGTTGTTTTCCAGCATCCGGCTGGTGCTGCCGCGCACCCCCCACACGATTACCTGTTTGTTCCGCGCTCGCAGCGAGTTCAACACCTGATTGAAGTCCCGGTCGCCGCTCGCCATGATGACCACATCTGCCGAGTCCGTATGGCTGGCATCGGTGATGACATCGCGGGCGATACGCATATCAGCGCTGTTTTTACCCGGCAGGTTGAAAACCGGGTCAATGTTTGCCATCATCAGGCGGCTGGGCGAGTCGTCTGCGATCTCGCGCCCCATCGAGTCTACCAGCGGTGGCAGGCTGCCGCGCTGCCCCCAGGGGGCGTAGGCCGCCATCTTCACCACCTGCCCATGCGCCTTTGCCTGCGCTACAAAGCGTTCAATCAGGTGGTCAAGGTTGACGACGAAACCCTGCTCATTCAGGCTGATGGCGATATTTTCAAAGTCAACATACACCGCTACATTCTTCGTCTGGATGCCCAGCAGCGTTTGCAGCGGTTGGAAGATAACCTGTCCCTCAAACTCTGTCCCGCTGACGATGTTCTCCGACCCCCACACGCGCACCCGTGCGTTACGTGTCGTTTTCACGCGCCGTACCAGCGGAATCAAATCGGCGCTGCTGGTTGCCAGAATCAACTCGTCAACAGGTTCAGGGTCAAACGAGAAGTAATGCATGATGAGTGCATCAGCCAGGCTCTCCCGCAGCGGCATGTCGAATACATCATATCCCGCAGCTTTGAAGATGCGTTGGTAATTGGTGCCTGCGTTGCCGTGTGCCTCCCAATTGGCGACGGCCACCGCTTTTAAACTGTCCGCGCTGATGAGTCCGGCAGCCAGTGCCGCATTTCCGCGCAGGCTCACTGCGAGTTCCTGCAAATCGACCGAGATACCCCTGCCATTAAAACGCTGGAGTAAATCGTCCACATCCACAATCAAGTAAGCAGCCATAATCTATCCTAAATGACGATACCACCTGAACCGTGCGGAACGGTGGTCGTCTTGACCAATTTTTTGATTAACCTCAGGGTCCAACTGGTAAAAAAGCACTATTTAGAATTGCAATCACTCAGTGTATCAGAGCCGAAAATCCGTATCAACATCCAAAACAGACAATCATTCTCGCGCACACCATCGTTACAATCGGACAAAACTTTCCTATAAGGTTCATTATAGGGCAATTGTATTAAATTGGTGTGATAATTTTTTATAAGATGGTTACGGGAGGGAAACCTGTATCCTGCTGGAAGAACATTCCCTTGTCACCCTATACGGATGCGGTCTTTCGTGGGTTGCTGAGGGTGAAGCATGAAAGGGGCGGAGTATGACCTCCGCCCGATTATCTCTCTGGTAGTGCGGTTAGTAACTGATGTTACGCACGGTGAGCTAGTAAGCCTTCGCAAACAGCGCGATCTGTTCTGCCTCACCGCCTGTGTAAAGGCACGTGCCTTTACCGCCCGGCTGCTCAAACGGGAAGCAGCGAATGGTTGCGGCGGTTTCATCTTTAATCCGACCTTCATCTTCGCCTGAACCAGCCCACCAGCCCCTCGCCCAGCCGCCTGCTTCGACCACACTTTTCAGCTCGTCATAGCTTTTAACATCGTGAATATTAGCATCGCGGAAAATTTAGGCCTGCTTAAGCATGTTAGCCTGAATTGATGACAGCAAATACTTGACCCGCGCCGCGATGCCCTCCTGCGGCACGAACTGCTTGCCCTCTTTGCCAGGGACATCTCGCCGTGCCAGCGCTGCTGTGCCGTTCTGCACATCCTTCGGGCCGATTTCCAGCCGCGCCGGGACACCGCGCATCTCCCAGTCATTGAACTTGAAGCCCGGCGACTGGCCTTCACGCCGGTCAACATGAATGCGGAAACCGGCTTCGCTCAGTTCATGGGCGATTTTTGTCGTCGCTTCCAGCACGGCGCCTTTTTCATCATCATTTTTATAAATCGGCACAATCACCACCTGATACGGCGCGATCTTCGGCGGCAGGCGCAAACCCTTATCATCGCCGTGTGCCATCACAACCGCCCCTACCATGCGTGTGCTGACGCCCCATGAGGTCGTCCAGCAGTATTGCAGTTCATTGGCCGGATCAAGATATTTGATGTCGAAAGCTTTGGCGAAATTCTGCCCCAGGTTGTGACTCGTCCCTGCCTGAAGTGCTTTTTTGTCGCCCATCATGGCTTCAATCGTCGTCGTATACAGCGCCCCGGCGAATTTCTCCCGGTCACTTTTGCGTCCCTTAATGACCGGAATCGCTGCATCGGTTATGGCGAAATCAGCATAAATGTCGAGCATCTGCTGAGTTTCGGCAGCCGCTTCTTCATAGGTTGCGTGCGCTGTATGTCCCTCTTGCCACAAAAATTCCGTCGTTCGCAGGAAGGGGCGCGTCCGCAGTTCCCATCGCACCACGTTCGCCCACTGGTTAATCAGCAGCGGCAGATCGCGGTAGGACTGAATCCAGTTCTTGAACGAATCCATGATGATGGTTTCGGAAGTCGGGCGTACAACCAGCCGTTCTTCCAGCTCCTTGCCCCCGGCGATGGTCACAACCGCCAGTTCCGGGCTGAACCCTTCAACATGTTCGGCTTCTCGTTTCAAAAAGCTTTCCGGGATGAACAACGGAAAGTAAGCGTTCTGGTGTCCGGTTGCCTTGAAGCGCCGGTCAAGCCCGCCCTTGATGGCTTCCCATAATTCATAGCCATACGGTTTGATGATGAGACAGCCGCGCACGGGCGACTGATCGGCCAGGTCTGCTTTATAGACAATCTCGTTATACCAGGCGCTGAAATCAACGCTCTGAGGGGTAACAGCCTGCGAAGCCATAAATATCCTTGTGCGAAATTTTAACAGAGGAATAACGCCGGATTATACCGAAAAAAGGAGAGCGTGTACAATTGTCCGCATGACTACGCAACCGACCATACTCATTACGGGCGCGTCCAGCGGCATTGGCTATGCGGCGGCGCTGGCTTTTGCCCGTCATGGCTGGCATGTCATAGCGACTGCCCGCCGTGTCGAACGCCTTACCGAACTCGAACAGGCTGTCAGGGCCTTGCCCGCCCCTCATGGTGATTTGCTCGCTGTCGTGGCTGATGTCACCGATGCGGCGGCCATGCGGCAGGCGGTAGAGCAGGGGATAGCCCGTTTCGGGCGGCTCGACGCGCTGGTGGCGAATGCAGGTTTAGGGCAGCGCGGCCCATTGGTTGAAGCAGCCTGGGATGATCTCGAAATCGTGCTGCGGACGAATATTGACGGCGTTCTGCACACCATCCGCGCGGCGGTTCCGGCGCTGCGGGCGGCAGGCGGCGGGCAAATCGTGCTGATTTCCTCTGTCGCCGGGCAGTTGACCATGCCTTACAGCGCCACCTATGCGGCCACGAAAGCCTTCGTCAGCAGCATCGGGCGGGCGCTGCGGCTGGAACTGGAATCCGACAACATTGGCCTCACCGATATGCTGGTAGGCCGCACCGATACCGAATTCAACGAGAAGCGCCGCGGCCAAGGCAAACGCACCGGCGGCAGCCTGCCTACCATGACCGCCGATCAGGTAGCCCAGGCCATCATTCGCGCTGTTGAACGCAAACAGCAAACGGTCATCCTGCGCTTTTTTGACCGTCTGCTGCTTTGGGGCGGCCTGCTGCTGCCGGGGGTTATGGCTCGCCTCGCCCGCCGCCAATATAAATAAAATCTACCACCGCACCGGCAGCGCCTTCATGCTGTGCAGCAGAATCGTCTCGTTCCACTCAATCGCGTCCGGCTCAACGTCCAGCCCCAGATTGGGCAGGCGGCGCAGCAGCGTATTGATCGCAATCGCCCCTTCCAGCCGCGCCAGTGGTGCGCCTAAACAGTAATGAATCCCATGTCCAAAACCGATGTGGCGGTTCGGCGTTCGCTCGATGTTGAACACATCCGGGTTCTCGAAAACTGCCGGATCACGGTTTGCGCCCAGCAGCGAGGCCAGCACCATATCCCCCGCCGGGATGACCTGCCCGTGCAGTTCCACATCTTCCAGCGCCCAGCGCATCGTCGTCGCGCCTACCGGGCTTTCATAGCGCAGCATTTCTTCAATCGCGCTCTCGATTAAGGTCGGGTTTGCCCGCAGCTTTGCCATCTGCTCCGGGTGTTGCAGCAGCGCCAGCGTCCCGTTGCCGATCAGATTCACCGTCGTTTCATGCCCCGCCACCAGCAGCAGAAACACCATGCTGATGAGTTCCTGCGGGTCGAGTTTGTCGCCGTCTTCTTCCACCTGCACCAGTCCGGTAATTAAATCTTCTTGGGGTTCAGCCCGCCGCTGGTCGAACATCGCGTGAAAGTACATGATGAATTCCATCACCGCTGCGCCCATCCGCTCAGAATCGCGCGTGTTACGCAGCCCGTCCACCACAATGGTCTGCGTCCATTCACGGAATTTCGCCTGATCTTCCGGCGGGATGCCCAGCAGTTCCGCGATCACCGTGATGGGGATGACCACGGCGTAATCGTTCATGAACTCCATCTGTCCCTGTGATTCGACTTTATCCAGCAGATCATCGGCAATCTGCTGAATCCGCCCGCTCAGTTCGCGGATCATTTTGGGCGTGAATGCCTTATGAACCAGCGTTCGTAAGCGGGTATGGTCGGGTGGGTCAACGGTCAGCATATGCCGGTTGATCGAGATCGCCGCCTGATACTGCGGATCGTTTGGATTGAGCCTTCCACCGGGACGGCGCAGCATATCCTTGGTGAAACGTTCATCTTTCGTTAAATTGATGCAGTCGTCATAGCGGGTCAGCAGCCAGGGACGCCCGCCCATTTCGACCCGGTTAACATGGTAAACTGGCGCTTCCCGGCGCATCTGTGCCAGTACCGGGTGCGGATTACGCAGAACATCCGGGGCATAGAGATCAAAAACCTTATCCGAGGTGTTGAGCATGGGGGTCTCATTCCTGTTGATTGAACAGATATGCGTTACTATATAGCATAATACACATCTTGTTCTATAAATGACATGAGAATTTTTGAAGGATTTTTTAAAAATGACTGATCGTCGCATTCAACGCACCCATAAACTGCTGGCGGATTCGCTCCTGAAACTGGCACAGCGCGATGGCTACGACGCCGTTACCATCCGCGATATCACCGAACAGGCCAATATTTCCTACTCAACTTTTTTCCGCCATTACCCGGATAAGGATGCCCTCTTTTTACGCATCATCCAGACGGTAATTGACGAATTGCAGAGTCGCGTCGGCGGCGGCCAGCAGCCACAAACCAGCGGCGAGATTCTGTTCCGCCATGTGGCCGAAAATGTGCCTCTCTATCGCGCCTTGCTTGGTGGCTTGAATTCCAGCGCGATGGTGCAGCGGGTGCATGGCATGATCGTCGCACAGATTTTGCGCTCGATTGCTGCCCGTTCGCTAGGGGATATTCCGCCGGAAATCGCGGCTAATCATGTTGCGGCCTCGGTGCTGGCGCTGGTGAAGTGGTGGCTCGATGCCGATATGCCCTATCCGCCGGAGCGCATGGCCGTATTTTACGCGGCCTTGATTATCCATCCCGCGCTCGGCCTGCCCTGAGGTCGCTGTACAATCTTCAGCTTTACTCAACAAATACTAAACAGAATATTGTCAAAATCTAATTTTTGCCTGCTATCGTGTCTGCTGCACAACACACAACGATAGGCAAGACGATATGGCGACTTCACAAACACTCGATTCGGCGCGGCTGGACAGCGCTCGCAGCGGTCAGCCGCAGCCGCTTGGCAAATGGGTCATTTTAGGCGGCATCCTTTTTTCGCTGGCTTTCACCGCGCTCATTTATTTCGCTGCTCCCCGCCTTGAAGCCTTTCCCAAATTGCCCGATCAGGGCGCTGCCTGGTACTACTGGAAGCTGGCGGAGCCAACCGCCATGTCCCGCCTGAGCGCCTGGGGTTTTTATCTTGCTCATCAATTCACGCTCTGGGGCTTGATCTGGTATGCCCAGAATCGCGTTAAAAAGTACACCGCCGGTTTGCATCGCGTCAATGTCATCGCGCTGGCGGCCAATGCCCTGTTTGTCGGCCTGCACTTTTTACAGACGCAAATCTGGTACGACGGCCTCGCGCAGGATGTCAGCATTTTTAGCTCACAGGGATCAGTGATCGTCATGCTGGTCGTCATTCTGCTCATGGAAAACAACCGGCGCGGTATGTTCTTCGGCAAGCGCCTGCCCATCGGCAAGCGTGTTATCCAGTTCGCCCGTAAATATCACGGCTACTTTTTCGCCTGGGCGATCATCTACACCTTCTGGTATCACCCGATGGAAGCGACCAACGGCCACCTCGTCGGCTTCTTCTATACCTTTCTGCTGCTGTTGCAGGGCAGCCTCTTTCTGACCCGTGTTCACGTCAATAAATGGTGGATGTTCGTGCAGGAAGTCACCGTACTGGCGCATGGTACGCTGGTCGCCATCGTCCAGGGCAACAATATGTGGCCGATGTTCCTCTTTGGCTTCGCCGGTATTCTCGTCATCACCCAGATGCACGGCCTCGGCCTGAAGAATTGGGTCAAATTTTTGATCTTGGGCATCTATATCGTCGGCGCGGTGGTCGTCTACACCAACCCGATCTGGCAGGGCAAGGCATGGCAGCTTGCCGCCATCCCCGCCATTGATTACATCGCCGTCGTCGTGCTGGCGCTGCTCATCGGCGCGGGACTCTGGATTTATGACCGTCTCCGCCCCAACAAACCCGCCCAACTCGAAGTCGCCTAATCTACCCTGCATTATTCCCCTCCTTGCGAAGCGGGGAGGGGGTAGGGGTGGGGATAAACTGACAACTTTTTACTGTCCACCGGAGACTTCCCTATGAAAACTGTCGTCATCACCGGCGGCACGCGTGGAATCGGTTACGGACTCGCTGAAGAATTTCTCAAACGCGGTCATCAGGTCGTCATCTGTGGCCGGGGCGAATCGACTACCAGCGGCGCTGTCACTCAACTTCAGGCAGCCTATGGCGCGGAGCGCGTTTTCGGCCAACCCTGCGATATGGGTGTTTATCAGCAGGTGCAAAATCTGTGGGATGCCGCTCTAGTCCATTTCGGCAAAATCGACATCTGGATTAACAATGCCGGTGTGACCACCCCGCGCCTGAAAACATGGGAACTCACGCCGGATGAAATCGCCGCCGTCGTCAATACCAACTTACTTGGCGCCATGTATGCCTCGAAGGTTGTTTTACAGGGCATGTTGAAGCAGGGTTTCGGCCAGCTTTATAACATGGAAGGACTCGGCAGCGACGGCAAAATGATGACTCCCGGCATTATCGTCTATGGCGCGACCAAATCCGCCTTAGCCTACTATACTCGTGGCCTCATCATGGAAACCAAAGATACGCCTGTTCAGGTGGGTTTGCTTAGTCCCGGCATGGTCGTCACCGACTTGTTGATCGGCGATATTGGCGATAGCGAACAGACGCGCCGTGTCTTTAACATCCTCGCGGATCGTGTCGAAACTGTCGCGCCGTTTCTCGTCGAGAATGTGCTGGCGAATACCGAACACGGTGCGCGTTTCGCATGGCTGACCACGCCCAAAATCCTCTGGCGCTTCATGTCTGCCCGTTTCACCAACCGCGATGTCCTCAGCGATCCAGCCGCTGTCTAAGACTCGCCGGAGTATGCTGACTTACCTTTCAGAGTAGCCTTTAATGTTTCGTCTTGCAGTACACCCCTTCAAGGCGAACACTTTCGCTCTGCGACTCTCCCCCTTTCTCCGTATACGGGGAAAGGGGGTTGGGGGGATAGGGGTAAAACGGGGGACTAAGGGGAGGGGATTGTTATCCGTTTTCTCCGAGTCCTCTGTGTCTCTGTGGTGAACTATCTTTTCTGACAGTTCGCAACCACCTCGTCCAGCGCCACCATAAACGACTCGCCTTCCGCCCGCCGTTTGAACTCCGCGCCGCCCTTTTCCAGCGACTTTTTGCTGATCGTGACTCGTAGCGGAATGCCAATCAGGTCAGCGTCGTTGAACTTCACGCCGGGGCGTTCATCGCGGTCATCATAGATCACTTCGATTTTTGCCGCGCGTAAGTCAATGTAAAGCTGATCGGCCGTCGCCCGCGCTTCCTCGCCCAGCCCGACCAGATGCACCTGATACGGCGCAATCGACTCCGGCCAGATCAGCCCTTTGTCGTCGTGATGTTCTTCGGCCACGCACGCCAGCAGCCGCCCCACGCCGATGCCATAGCTGCCCATGATAACCGGCTGTGCCTTGCCGTCGCGGTCAAGGAAGGTGCAGCCCAGCGCGTCGCTGTAGCGAGTCCCCAGTTTGAAGATGTTGCCCACTTCCACGCCGCGCACTGCTCGCAGCGCTTGGCCGCACTCCGGGCAGGCATCCCCCTCCCGCGCCGACACAATATCCGCCACGACATCTGCGCGGAAGTCGCGCGGATAATTCACATTGAGCCGGTGATACCCAGCCTCGTTAGCGCCTGCGACCAGATTCGGCGAACCAGCGACCGATTCATCAATCACCACCAGCGCCTTTTTGACCCCGACTGCCGAGCCATACCCCGGCACAGCGCCAGCCGTATGAATCTCAATCGTCTCCGCCGAGCGAAGCGCTTTGGCCTTGACTGCGTTGCCCAGCTTGGTTTCGTTCACTTCCATATCGCCGCGAACGATGGCTAAAACAAATTTTTCTGTCTCACCTTCGCCGTCGCTGACTGTCGCCATCATGAATACAGCTTTGGCCGTTTTCGCCGTCGGGATGTTCAAAAAAGCCGCCAGCGACTCAATCGTCGTCGTCCCCGGCGTGGCGATCTTCTCCATCGGCAGCGGTTCCTCCGGCGGATTTTGTGGCTTCTGGAAACGCGCCACCTCCCGGTTGGCCGCGTAGCCGCACGAGTCGCACACCAGCAGCGTATCCTCGCCAATCGCTGTCAGGTACATGAACTCATGCGCCTCTTTCCCGCCCATCATCCCTGTGTCGGATTTCACGGCGATCACCGGCAGACCGCAGCGTTGATAAATGCGGAAATAAGCCTCATAGTGCGCCTGATACTGCTTATCCAGACCATCCCAATCCGCGTCCAGGCTGTAGCTGTCCTTCATGGTGAACTCGCGCACGCGGATTAACCCGGCGCGTGGGCGCGGCTCATCGCGGAACTTGGTCTGAAGCTGGTAGACGAGGGCAGGAAGCTGGCGATAGGAACGTATTTCCTTCCGCACCAGGTCGCCTACAATTTCCTCATGCGTCATCGCCAGCGCCATATCCCGTCCCGCTCGGTCTTTGAAGCGCCCCATCTCCGGCCCGATCTGAAACCAGCGCCCGCTCTCCTGCCAGATGTCCGCCGGGTGGATGACGGGCATCGTGATTTCCTGCCCGCCGATTCCGTCCATTTCTTCGCGGATGATCTGCTCGATTTTCGTCATCGCCCGTCGTGCCAGCGGCAGATAGCTGAAGATTCCCGCCGCCAGTGGCCGCACGAACCCCGCCCGTAGTAAAAGCTGGTGGCTGATGACATCCGTGTCGGCTGGTGCTTCCCGTAACGTCTGGCTGAAAAGCTGCGACATTCGCATGATCAAAACGGCTCCTTGAGTGAGAGAATATCACTACCATGTAATGGGTCATAAAAGACCATAAAAATTCACTATAGTTTATCAATACAATAAAATTGTGTACAGCGTTATACTATATTGACGATTTGTTATACAACGTAAGTTGCTTCTGCTGGATGTTGTTAATGCGCGCTTGGTTTTGGAAACTGCTCACCCCGGCTACTTTCGCCGATGAGGAACGCGCCTGGGCTGCCCTCATGCTCCATCGCATTTTGCTGGTTGGGGTGCTGATTTTTCTGGTGGCGGTTCCTGTTTTGGCATTCACGCCAGAAGGTGCATCCCGTATTCCTTTTCTCCTGATTCTGATTTTGCTCAACTTTGCCTGCCTCTATCTGCTCCACCGCCATCATTTGAGTGCGGCCTGCTGGCTGTTTATCAGTGGTGGTTGGCTGGTTGTTACCGTCGCCTGTTTTACCGGAGCGGGCATTTATACGCCATCTTTTGCCAGCTACATCCCCTTGATTATCTTCGCCGCTATCCTTTTAGGCGAACGCGCCGCCCTCATTACCATGGTCGGCAGTATCGGCTGCGGCCTGCTGCTCATCGTCTTCCAGGAACAGATACCCCAGCGGATTTACGCGCCCTCGCATGTGCTGGTCATTTATATTCTGGTGATAGTGATTGCCACCACCCTCATTTATTTTACGGCCCGCCGTGTGCGTTCCATGCTGACGCGCGCCCATCGTGGCGAACAGGCGCTTCTCGAACGTAACCGCGAACTTGAGCAGCAGATCGCCGGGCGGCAGCAGGCTGAGTCGGAGCGTGATCGTTTCTTCGATATGTCACTTGATATGCTTGCCATCGCCTCCCTCGACGGTTATTTCAAACGCATCAACCTGGCCTTCGAGCGCACCCTCGGCTACACGCCCGCTGAACTCTATGCCGCTCCTTTTCATACCTTCATTCACCCTGATGATGTTGAACGCACCCTCAGCGAAGTCAGAAGCCTCGGTGATGGGGATGGTTCAGATGTCTTCGAGAATCGTTATCGCTGCAAGAATGGCGACTATCGCTGGCTCTCCTGGACGACCCGCCATGCTGACGGGCTGCTCTATGCCGTTGCCCGCGACGTCACCGACATGAAAGCTGCCGAGCAGGCCTTGCGTGCCAGCGAATCCCGCTACCGTCTGCTCTTTGAAAATGTTGGCCTGCCAACCGTCATCTACGATCCGACTGGCACGATTATGATGATAAACCAGCACGCCGCCAGAGATTTTGGCGCACCACCAGAAAAGCTTATAGGTCGCTCGCTGCATGATCTGTTCTCGCCCGATTTAACTCGCATCTATCTGGAACGCATTGAACGCACGGTCATGTCTGGCCTGGCCGACATCACCGAAGATCGCATCAGCCTGCCTGATCGGGAAATCTGGTATCTCACCAACACCCAGTGTTTGTACGACGAACACGGCCAGCCTTTCGCCGTTCAGGTCCTCGCCCACGACATTACCGCTATCAAACAGGAGGAAAAACATCAGCTTGAGCTTTCGCTGGCGAAGGAACGCGCCACCTTCCTCACCGATTTTCTCAACAGCATGTCCCATGATCTGAAAACCCCGCTCACGGTCATCACCACCAGTCTCTACCTGCTGGAAAAGGTGAAAGACCCCCAAATGCAGCACGATAAAATCCAGCGCATCAAGGAACAGACCAAACTGGTCGAAAAATACATTCAGGATATTCTCACCGTTTCGCGCCTCGAATATCTGCCCAACCTCAGCCTGAACCCCATCCGCATCAATGACCAGTTGACCGACATCCTGCGCCAGCTTCGCCCCAAAGTGGAGCGCAAGCAGCTTCACATCCAGATGAATCTCAGTGCCGATTTTCCGCCCGTCAATGCCGATTACGACCAGTTATATCGCGCCTTCATCAACCTGATCGAAAATGCCATCAACTATACGCCCAACGGCGGCGCGGTCATCGTCACCACCATCGCCACGGACGCCGCGCTGAATGTCGAAATTGCCGATACCGGCATTGGCATCACCTCCGATGATCTGCCCAATATCTTTGACCCCTTCTACCGCTCACAGGTGGCGCGGCAGTTGATCGATGGCGGCACTGGCCTGGGCTTGGCGATTGTTCGCAAAATTCTCGATGTGCATGGCTTTGGGATTGAGGTAATCAGTGCGCCGGGGCAGGGGGCGACCTTTCGTATCGCCATCCCCCGCAGCGCGATTACCCTCGAAGCAGAAGTTTTCCTGGGGTCGTGATTGTCAGCCCGCCCGATACGCGATCACCAGTGCCGGGGCGCGGCGCGGGTCGGCCTCATAGCTCGTCATAAATTTCCGCGCGAAAGCCTGCCCACCACCCTTGACGATCACCGTCAGGCTGTTGCCCGCTTCCCATCCCGCGCCGTCCACCACTTCCTGCACCGCCGCGCCGATATTCTCCAGCGCATACCAGTTTCCCGCCAGCCATTGCGCGTCCGACTCATGCACAACCTGCGCCGTCGTCAGCAGCCGGCTCGACGGCAAACCGCCGCCCTCAAAAGCAGGGCTGTTGTCGCTCGCATCCAGCGCCATCGTGAAGCGCATGGCAATCCACGCTTCATCCGGCGCGTACAGCGCCAGGTGCGCCGAGACAATTTCCGCCCCTGCTGGCACGGATACATCGCTGAAACGTAAACCGGTATAACTGCTGTCCGCCGACTCGCCGTTGCCAATCCACAACTGCTGCGTTGTCGCGTCCAGCGCCCCGTCGATCTCGTTCACATCATCTTCGCTGCCCGCCACCTGCACCCGGATGATCGTTAGTCCGCTGTCCTGTGCGGAAACTGCCCCCGCCAGCAGCCCGAATATCAGACACAAAAATACAAGTCGTCGCATCGTCAGCCCTCACTGCATGGTACTTTTCGCTCTATTATAGACCACGCTGGGAATCCTGCCCCGCTATCCCCCGCGTCCAGCGCCACCGCCACCGCCAATAAGTCCGCCGCGCACCCCGCCGGGATCTCCCCCTCCGGCAGCGACTGGTTATGGTGCGGTATTATAACGATATAATTCACCCTGTGTTCCAACGCTTACCCAGACATAACCTTCAATATCCTCGAAAACCAGATAACTGTTGCTAAGGATTACACATCCTGTTCCTGATATAGGATCTAACCATCCTGTTCCTCTCTCAAACCCCGTTGCCCACAGGCGACCATCAGAAGTCTCTGTTGTAATGGGAATGGCACCGAGTTGTCGTAAAGGGTCGTCAAAATACTCCTCCACAGCGGTGTGAAGAAGATGCCACTCACCCTTTTCATCCCTATAGCCAACTGTTGCCAGCCACAACCAATTGCGGCTGTCTACATAGAGTCCCGTGTAGCCCGGCCAGCCCTCCTGCGGCAGCGGCACAGGGATGACTTCGTTGGTCTGGGGTTGATACTGGAAAACAGCATCATCCGATAAGTCAAAATATCCGAAATGAATATATGCGCTGAAGTAAATCGTGCCGTCGGGTGCCAGCGCAATATCCTTCACGCCTTGTGGGGCTACCGTCGTTAAATCGAACCAACGCTCGCTCACCCCGGCGACTGGGTCGAAACGGTAAATGCTGGAGTCAATGTTAAAGACCCAGAAGATGCCCATGTGATCCAGCACAATCTCGTGACGAAAACTGATGCCAGGATCACTATTGCGATTGATGACCGGCGCCTGCGGTGCGTTTTGAACCTCTTCAAACTGTCCAGTCGCATCATTGAAACGGCTTAGAACTGAAATAGAGGCTGTCGCAGGCAGTAAGCTATCCAGATCCAGCCATTGATTGGAAGCCCACACCGTTCCATCCGGTGTGACAAAAAACGACTGCCGAAACAGGTTCGGGTCGTTTATTTCGTCAACAATAAAGTTCCACCTATTTGACGCCGGTTGGTAAGTGGCAAGAAATGACTGGCTGAAATTAGGCACCGTAACAACTCCCGTCACCCACAATTCGTGCTGATTGTTATGCCAGCGGCTCGCAACAACCCGTGCAAACACCGAACGTTGACTTTCCTCCAATGCCGGTAAATTGGGAACAAGATCGAGCGGTACTGATGCCTCCAGCGTCCACGCGGGTGTTGGATAGGCAAAGGGGGCTGATCTTGATTTCTCTGCCTCGCTGTACGAAAACGCCTCGAAAGTATTCAGACAACCAGCATCAGGAAATGACGCAGGCCTGTCCTGTGCTGTGACGGGCGCAGGGACGACTCCGCAAACAAAGGTCATAATCAACCCCACCAGCCACAAAGCGAGCGTAAATACACGGACTGACGGCTCATAGAGGCGATTTAACATACTGAATTTCTTTCCTGAATGCATATTCGACATGCACCACATAATCCATTTGTGATTGATCTGACACTATGGTCATACCTGGCAGAATGAATGTTAACCTACCTTTTACGGGCTTTGTACATCACCCTGATTACCAGACGAACGTTTAATAGTCAGCAGGATTGATTGGATGAAACCGCGCCAAATAGCCAAATCCCCTAGATCATTTATAATTATAACTTGCAGGTTCACAAAGGGTTAAATGTGTTACTCCTTCCCTCAAAATCGAAACAAATGTCATGACAAATGTTTCACTTTTCCACTCGATTTCCTGCTAAACTTATCTTGATGATGATTAAATCGCTCTGCTTCTCTGTCTCTCTGACTCTATACGAAGCCTCCCTGTGGGACTGCGTTATGCTTTTTCGTTTTCCTTTCCGCCAACCCCGCGCAGATCGCTCCCCTGCATCCGCCAAAAAATGTTTTTCTGCGGTGGTGGCGGAAGCCACCTGGCAAAGATGGCGGCGGCAGACCCCTCTGCCACCGTTGCCATCATCGCCACATAATTCGTGATCGCTGTATGCTCTACGGCTTCCTATCCCTTCCGCGCCCTTATGCCCATGAACAGCGGAAACTCCGCCAGCGCCCGCTGCTCGCTGGCCTGCGCGCCCCGCTCCCAGGTGGTCACTTCCTCTAAGCGGTCAACCAGCAGGCCGCACTCGCCCAGCGCATTAATGTACGCGCTCAACGGACGGTGAAAGCTGATCGTCGTCCCCCGCTGGTGCTGCTTCATCGGAATCGTCAGCGGCGTTAGGTACGAATCCACCCGCCGGTATTGCAGCTTCCGCCCCGGCTCGTAACCCCAGCCGCTCTGCCGGGGAATGCGAAAGCACGGATGCGTCATCACGATAGCCACCACCCCGCCGCCGCGCAGGGCATAAGCCGCGTTTTCCAGCACGACCCGCAGCGGGTTCATATCCTGGATGCTCAGCAGGAAAGCGCAGGCGTCAAAGCTCTCTGCCGCGACCTGCCGCCGGAGCTGCCGCGCATCGCCAACGATGAACCGCCCGTATCGGCCATGATACTGTTTGGCTTTCTGCATCAGTTTTGGGCTGATGTCGATGCCGGTGTAGCTGGCTTCAGCCTCGTGAACCGCTTTCGCCAGCACGCCCGTTCCCGCGCCAATATCCAGTATGCGCTGGCCGGGCTGTACACCTAAAAGATCGAGTATGGTTGGAATAGCCAGGTTGCGGTGATGGTTGCTGCCGTCTTTGCCGACCCAGCCATCATACCAGTCAGCGACAGAATCCCAGCCGGAAGGGGTTTTATGAGCCATGTTTTCGGATTTCCTGACACACTTGCTTTCGTGACGACTCGCCTGAATCAACAGGCATTCGGCGGACGCAAAAACACGTCCCCGACGCTGAACCGCCACGCAGCAATGGAGAAGCCGGGCGCTTCAGCCTACCGTGTGTGGGAAATCCGTATACGTATCATTGCACAAATGGCCCAGGAACACATGAGTGTGGAAGTTGACTCATTGACAGATAAGGACAGTCTATCACGCGAGCAGTCGTGTGTCAAAGGTTCAGGAGGTGTTTTGTAGAAGAAATTCGCCGGAAAACGGTTACGATGAACCGGCTGCTCACCATGTCCGCCCCTGATTGACCTTCAGCTTTTCCAGCACCGCTTCGCCCAGGTCAATCTCGCTGATGCTGGCGATTTGCAGCAGATACAGCATCACGTCGGCCAGTTCGCCTGCCAGCGCTTCCTTGTCGGCTTCCTCGCCCCACTGGAAGTGTTCCAGCACCTCGCTCGCTTCCAGCACCAGCGAAATCGCCAGGTTACGCGGTGTCTGTGGCCGTGCCGACTCCGCCTTGTACCAGCCCTTGCTCTCGACAAAGGTGTGCATCGCTTCAGTGAGTGTCGCTAAATCCACGAAAAATATCCTCATCATTAATGATGATGAGGATACCGAAGATCGCGCAAGTTGAAAACAGTTGCTTATTGCGCGTTCATTGCTGCCGCAATTGCACTTGGAAAGCGTTGTTCAAAATCAAGTAGGCCAACCCACTCAGGTCGAACACTTATTCGCGCCATGTGAGTGAACATTGCACCAATTTGAGTTTCCCATGCTGCACCTTGTTCTTCGCCGAAATAACGCCGCGCAGCGGCCGCGTACTCTGGCACGACACCTTCTATGATCTCAACATTCGCTTTTCCGCGTATGCTCAGTTCACGGTACGGCCAGGTATTTGTGTCGATAACAATACTGACATTTGAGTTTTTGGGCAACACTTCGACTTTTGGTGCTTTGAGTGGAGACACCATCACAATTTCTTGACCGTTCCAGTGAAACCAAATGGCAATAACGCGCGGTGTGCCATCATTCCATACATAACCTAAGCGTGCCGGGATGGTTGAATGCAGCAGTTCTTGTGCAATCGGATCATTCAGTAAAGCTAAGTCCCCTTGTTTAATGCTCATGTTTCCCCCATGACGTTCTAAAGATAACCAAATTGATAAGCAAAACTGGCGGCTTGTTCGAGTTTCTGTCGTGTTGCAGTTATTTCCCCCTTTTCCCATGCTTGAATAGCTTGTTCTAATGGTTCTTCTATTAACAGCGGCAGTGGTTGAACCGTTGGCACCACTAATGAGCGCGCGTATTCAATGATTTCAGCCAGCTTATTCTGCTGAAGCCGAATACCAATTAGAGGCCAGATGACCAGAGAGGGAAACATAGCGGCCTGTGCGGTGCTTTTGAAAAGTTGATAGGTTGTATCCCCAATGGTTTCTGCCTCGTTAAGATTGTGCTCTCGTAGAGCGACCCAGACTAAGTTAGCCTGAGCCATTGCAATATACTCCGGCATACTTGCCGTGCGTGCTACAGTGAGGCTTTGCAGGGCATACTGCTTGGTTGCTTCAACAAGTCCGCGCTTGCGCTGAATGACGGTCATATAAGTGAAAAGTCGAGCCAACACTGTAACATCGCCAATGCGTTTAGCTTTAGGGATAACGTCCGCAAAAATACTTTCCGCCTGGTCGAGTTCATTACGCCACAAATGAGTAAACCCTTTTGCAAAGAGAGCAAAGTAGAACTGGGACAGTTCTTTGGAAGATTGACCGGCTTCGATTGACCGGTCAAGGTCATCTAACAAGCTGTCGGGCGGCATGAAATAGCGGCTGCGTCGCAGATTTGCTATGGCAGTATTCATGTAAAAGCTACAACGTTGCTCTACTGTGCCGTATTGAATCACTGTTCGTACCATCTCGGTCAATGCAGCCGCTTCATCGAGACGATTTGCGAAGTAACAAAGTCCAATTCGGTCAATGTTATTTTGAAGCCATACTGACCACCATACCCTATCATTTTCTTCAGGCGGTTGGCCTAGTACCGCCTGTGCTTGATTGTGTGCCTTGAATGCAGCCTCATAATCTTGTTGACTGTTTAATACCGCGGCGATCTTGCGGTACACCTGAGCGTGAGTAACGCGATCACTTTCTGAAATGAGCTTAAGCTTTTCCTCAAAACACGCGAGGGCTTCAACACGCTGGGCAGTCAGCGCCAGTACATCCCCTAGTTTTTCCAGAAGGTCAACGCGCCGCGCATCTGTCGCCTCCACCTGCCTAGCGCCGCTTCATAAAAAGCAATCGCCTCGGCATTTGCGTAAGTCGCTTTCGCCTGGTCGGCGGCCAGGGTGAGATAGTGCAGCGCTTTTTCCTGCTCCTCGGCTTGCTGATAGTGATAAGCGAGTGTGGCGGCCAGGTCGTCCGAATTGCTGGAAAAAAGGGCCTCAATCGACTCGGCAGTCACCCGATGCAGTTCTTTTCGCCGCGCCAGCAAAAGGCTGTTATAGGCTACGTCGTGCGTGACGGCATGTTTGAAAATGTATTCTAGTTCCGCCCGCAAGCGTATAAATTCACGCTGCTGTAATTGATTGAGTGATGCGTCAAGCTGCACATCAGGGATGTCTTGTTGAATTAAATGCGCCAGCACCCGCTGCTGGAAGACCCGCCCAATGACCGACGCATTTTGCAGCGTTTGTTTCTCGCTCGGCGGCAGGCGGTCAATGCGAGCAGCGATCACACCCTGTAGGGTATCGGGAACATCGAGCGATTTCAGGTTTTGCAAACTGTTGCTCGCACGAGCCCGTTCGCCTTCCAGCAATACAAGACCAGCATCCATCAGGGAACGCAGCACCTCTTCCAGGAAAAAAGCATTTCCTTCGGCTTTGTCCAATATCAGGCGCTGCACATGGGCTGGCATATTTTCCACATTGAGCAGGTTGTTGAGCAGGCGTGCACTCTCATCGCGTGGTAGCGGTTTGAGTTCGATAACGGAGTAACGGCTTCCATAATCGGCCTGCATTTGCTGATGAAATTGACCGGTCTGCTCATCTTCCGGGCGAAATGCCATCAGAAACAGTATGGGCGCTTCGTCGGCTAACGCCATCAATTTCTGCAACAGCGCCAGGGTAGAGGGGTCGGCCCAGTGCAAATCCTCCCATATAAGGATGAGTGGCTTTTCATGCGCGCGGGCGCGAACATAGTCGAGGTATGCGCCTTGCATCCGACTACGGAGCGCTTCTGCGCTTAAATAATGCACTCGTTCCTGTGTTGTTTCATCCAGAGGCAAATCCAGCAGGCGAGCTAGGTAAGGATAAATGTCAGCTTTGCCTTCACCAAACAGGCGTTCAATAGTGCTTCTTAAAGCGGCTTCGATTTCCTGTTGACTGTTGTCTGCGTAGGTACCGATTAATCGGTAGAGCAGATCACGGGCCATATAGTAACTGATTCCCGCGGGGTAAGAGAGCGCTCGACATTCCAGCCACATCACTTCATCGGTTGCCTGTTGGCGCGCGTCGGCGACTAATCGACTTTTGCCGATTCCAGCCTCGCCGATGATGGATATGCGGCAACCCTTTCCGGTTTCGAGTGTGTCAAACACGGTTTTGAGCTGCTCGATTTCCCGCTCGCTCCCAACCAGTGGAGAGCAGGCCTTCAATGCCCCTTA
>CAYUTY010000006.1:0-124898 GCA_964447795.1 uncultured Anaerolineaceae bacterium | reverse complement strand
CAGGAGTCGGTTGGGGGAGTGGGGTGCTGCTTATCCGGTTGAATAAGCTGATGATGAATAAAACCAGCGCCATTACCAGTACCAGTAGTTGCCATCGAATTCCGCGCATAGATGTCAACCCCTCAGCAGCGATGCAGCATAAAAAGGTGATATGCGATTTTGCAAAAAACCTCTGTGGAGCCATAACCAGCAGTCAGTCAAATTAGCGCTGGAAGACAACGACAGACAAAATTGAGACGGCCAGGAAAACAATCGACAGTGCAATTGTGATCTGGAACAGTGTCTTTTCCAGTCCCCGCCGAGTCCGGGTGATACCGCCGCCTGCGTCACCACCGAGCAGACTGCCCAGTGCGCCGCCCTTTACCTGGAGTAGAATCAGTATGATAAGTACGACCGAGATGACGACCGAAATAAACTGTAAAGCGACCTGCATGGCGCGGGACTCCCATTTATATTCAGGAAAAACGTCCGCAGTATAGCATGTGGCCTATTGATTGAAAAGTGTGGGGACACACAATGAGCGGTGTCCCCTCCAAAGCAATTCTATTGCTGCACGCCCTGCGGCTCGGCCATCTCTGAACCCAGAAACTCTACTGCCGCATCAAGCTGAATATCATTCTCGGAGGCATATTCCAGCGTATCGGGCGACCACTCCACTACAATATCCGGCGTGACCCCTTCTTCGTGAATCCAGTTTCGGTTTGGGGTTAGCCATCGCGCAATCGTCAACCGCACGCCACCGCCGTTTACCAGCGATTGCCAGGTCTGCACTGTCCCTTTACCGAAAGTGGTTTCGCCCAGAATGGTTGCTCGCCCTCGGTCTTGCAGCGCTCCTGCTACCAGTTCCGATGCACTGGCACTGTTTTCATCCACCAATACCACTAGTGGAACCGATACGCCGATATAACTGCCATTGGCGTTGAAGATTTGCTCCTGTCCATCGCCGAAATCTTCGATCAGGATCACG
Organism: uncultured Anaerolineaceae bacterium; assembly: GCA_964447795.1. Lineage (GTDB taxonomy): Bacteria > Chloroflexota > Anaerolineae > Aggregatilineales > Phototrophicaceae > CFX2. The sequence continues at coordinate 123,931 of CAYUTY010000006.1, read as the reverse complement.
CCGTCCTTGATAAATGCGCTCGCAATTTCAATCGCGCTTGTCAGGAGGCCGCCGGGATTGCCGCGCAGGTCAAATACCAACCCGTCCAGATTATTCACATCCATTTCGGTCAGAGCCAGATTAATCTGTTCCCGTGCATGGATGTTGAAATCATTGAGCTTCAGATAGCCAATATTACCATCCAGAATTTTCGATTCTACAGTTGGGATTTCGATGCGCGCCCGTGTCAGTGGAAAATCAATCAATTCCTCGCCGCGCTTCATCGTGATGATAACGCTGCTTCCTTCCTCGCCGCGCACCTTCCCGGCCAACTCAAGCTGCGTCATTTCCGCTACATCCTCTCCGTCAACTTTGGCGAAGATGTCTCCGGCGATGATGCCCGCTGCCTCTGCGGGGGTTCCTTGAAGCACCCCCACTACTCGCACTTCATTCGTTTCTTTATCTGTTTCAATCACGACGCCAATACCTGTGATTTCTCCAGAAAGTTCTTCATTCATCAGTTCATAAACCGATGGATCCATATAACCGCTGAACTGATCGCCCAGCGCTTCCATCATGCCATTGATGGCACCATCAACCAGCAGGGAGGTATCAATGTCATCGATATAACTGCGCTCAATCAGGTTATAAACCTGCCAGAAAGCCTCAAATTCTGCTGCGACCTCGCTTGGCACGCTCGTGTCGCTCTGTGCTTTGCCAATGATATTCTGGTTGCCCAGAGCAAATCCTGTCACAAAGACAACCACGACAATAAAACCTGTCCTGTATGGCTCAAACTTCTGCCATGCAGTGCGTAAATGATTCATGCTGCACGAACTCCGGTACAACTTCCACTAAATGGATTATAATATATGGTGTTCATTTGTGCTGTGAGTTTCCGGTGAGAGCAGGTTAACAACATGACATCTTCATCGGCTGAGGGCCTGTTGTTTGGCCTCGCTCTGGGTGATGCGCTTGGTGCGCCGACAGAATTTCTCAAACTACCTGCGATTAAACAAAAATATGGGCTGCCAGGGATCCAGAATCCACCAGAATTCGCCCGTTATACAGATGATACCCAGATGACTCTTGCGTTGACTGAAGCGCTGCTTGAAGTTGGTTTGGATGCGTCTATCGACGATCAAATGGCTGCTGTCGGACGCTGGTTCATTCTCTGGCTCAACGGCGATCAGACTGGACGCGCCCCTGAGTCTGCTTGTCTTAAGGGTGTGAAACGTTTTGCCGAAGGGATACCCTGGTGCGAATCCGGCTTGTTAAATTCTAAAGGCTGCGGTTCAGCCATGCGTGTCGCGCAGATTGGCTATTTCTATCAGCATGATGAAGCCCGCCTGCGCGAAATAGCTGAGGCCAGCGGCGTGATTACCCATCGTCACCCAGCCGCAATCGCCGCCAGTATTGCCGGAGCGTATCTGGTCAAATTGGCATTGGATGGTGTTGCAACTGACGATTTTATGCGAATGGTATTAGGCTTTACCGAAGGCATAAGTGATGAATTTGATGCCGCGATTTTCCGGGTGGGGCATGTGCTAGGATGGACGAATGAAGAAGCCGCCCTCGATCATATCGGGCAGGGTTGGACGGGCGAAGAGTCGATTGCGTTAGCGCTCTATTGTGTCCTGCGTTATCCCGATGATTACGTTGCCTGTGTTCGCCGCGCCGCCAATACCAATGGCGACAGCGACTCGATTGCCTGTATCGCCGGGGGTATCAGTGCTGCCCGCCTAGGCATTGACGCGATCCCGGCGGACTGGCGTGCTCGCTGCGAAAACCGCGATTACCTTATTCTGCTCGCGGGCCGGATGAGTCTAACCCGCCAACATTCTTTATTGGCTTAGAAGAATGGTCGAGAATTTCATGGATAGAAACGACCTGCGGAACTATTGTCTGTCGCACGCCGCTGCGGTGGAAGATTTCCCTTTTGGCGATGGTGTCGCCGTCATGAAAGTGATGGGCAAAATGTTCGCCCTCATTCCCATTGATGCGCCGCCAAGAATCAGCCTGAAATGTGAACCAACACTGGCCGAAATCCTTCGCCAGACCTATCCCGCTGTTACCCCCGGTTATCATCTCAACAAGCGCCATTGGAATTCGATTGAGGTCGATGGTTCGATTCCCGATGACGAAATTCGTGACATGATTGATACGTCCTATGATCTGGTCGTCAAATCGCTCCCCAAAACCCAACGTGAACAGTTGAAATAAGATTTATGATCGCATCTGTGTTTTTATCAGATCCCGCACTTCATTCAACAGTGCTTCACGGGTATACATGCCCTTCTGAATGACGCGCTCAACCGATCCGCTCAATTGTTCGCGTTCCCTGCTGTCCAGCTCTTTGGCTGTCACCACAACTACCGGAACGGTTCGCCATGCATTCAGGGATCGCAGTTCTGCCAGAAATTGAAATCCGTCCATCTCTGGCATCATCAGGTCGAGCAGGATGAAAGTGGGTTGACTCGCGGGCAGTATTTCAAGTGCGATTCTGCCGTTTGCCGCCTCAAACGCGATCCAGCCTTCCTGTTCCAGCGTTCGGCGCATCATCTCCCGCGTCATATCATCATCTTCAACGATCAGCACTCGTCCGATCTCGCCTTCTCGTCGCCGGAAACGATTAATCGTAGACATAAGCGCTTTTCGCTCGACCGGCTTGACCAGGAATGCTGATGCCCCCAGCGTGAACCCGACTTCACGGCTGTCCGCCATAGTCAGCATGATGACGGGGATTTCGGCCAGTGCTGGTGCGTTCTTTAATGCGGTCAGTACTGCCCATCCATCCATTCCCGGCATCAGCACATCCAGTGTGATAATGTTTGGGCGCACCTCGCTCGCAATTCGCAGTCCTTCTTCGCCGCTGGCGGCTGTAAGGACGCGAAGGCCTTCTCTGCTCATCATCCGTTTAATCAGATCGCGCACCATCGCATCGTCGTCAATTACCAGGACAGTCAGTTCGCCGCCTGCTATATCCTCTTGGTCACTATCTGCCGGAGCGGTGTCAACAATGTCCCGTTGGCTGGTATGCTTAATTACATAGCGTGGCAGCCGGATGGTGAAAGTGGTTCCTTCTCCATACTTACTTTCAGCTTCAATGCCACCACCCATCATTTCGCAGAATGCTTTGCTGATCGCCAGTCCCAGTCCGGTGCCGCCATATTTGCGCGTGGTCGAGGCATCCGCCTGCATGAATTTTTCAAACAGCCGTGCAATTTGGTCTTCAGTCATACCAATGCCGGTATCGCTGATACTGAAATTGACGAAATCAACCCCATTGATGATAGCAGGTTCTACCTTCAGCTTAATTCGGCCATTCTCGGTGAATTTGGCCGCGTTGCTCAACAGGTTGATGATAATCTGCCGCACTTTGGTTAAATCGGCGTGCATCTCGCCTGCTTCGTCCTCAATCACGATTTCAAGTTGATTTTGCTTCTTTTCAATGAGCGGTGTCACTGTTGTTACGATGTCTTCAATCACCGCCTTTGTCGAAAAGGTTTCCAGGTACAGTTCCATCCTGCCCGCTTCAATTTTCGAGATGTCCAGAATATCCTTGATGAGCGAGAGCAGATGGTGTCCTGCCGTCTGGATTTTTCGTAAATCCGGGATGAACGCTTCTGTCTCGCTGTCTTCTGCCTCTTCTTGTAACATCTCGCTGTAACCAATGATTGCGTTCAACGGTGTTCGCAGTTCATGGCTCATGTTCGCCAGAAAGGTGCTTTTAGAGCGGCTGGCGGCTTCAGCAGCGTCTTTCGCTTCGCGCAGTTGGTCTTCCGCTTGTTTTCGATTGGTGATGTCGCGGAATGTCCCTGTATAAAAATTGACGTTGCCCACACTGGCTTTTGTGACGACCACCTCTAATGGAAAAATGGTTCCATCTGATCGGCTTCCAATTGTCACCCGATAGCCGCCGCTGCGTATTAAATTATTCAGATCAAAGGGTAGGGTGGCGGTATCAGCGCCAAGTAGCAGCGAAATGGGCTGTCCGACGATCTGCTGTCGCGCATAACCAAACATCTTTTCGACTGCCGGGTTAATCCCCTCAATTATCAATGCATCCACGCTGTCGGTGAAGGTGATGATACCGTCCAGAGCAGTTCGCACGATTGCAGCTGTCCGGGTTGAAACCACTTCCAGCGCACCCATGACTCGGTTAAACCGTTCCGCGATTTGTCCGATCTCTGTGAAGGGTTCAATCGGCACCCGTAGACTGAGGTTGCCTGTTTTTGACTGTTCATCCATCACCGTGAACAGGTCAAAAAGCTCAGTGGTCGCGCCGTGTTCGGTCACGTTCAGCCCGGTGAATTCATCGGCTGCCGATACGCGCAGCGGGTAGATACGGTCAATGATCTTAAATACAATATAAGTCAATCCAAAGGCCCATACTCCGCACACGAAAATGCCGATAACCTGAATGAGAATTTGGCCGCCGCGATCGAGGCCGGTATTCAGGAGTTCTGGTTGCCCAAAGATGCCGACTGCGAGGGTTCCCCAAATACCGGCTCCCAGATGAACCGGAATCGCGCCAATCGCATCGTCAATTCGCAGCCGTTCCAGCAGGGTATCGATGCCCAGCATGACCATGCCGCCAATACTGCCGATCATGATAGCCGATGGAAGCGATACTGCATGGCAGTTTGCCGTGATCGCTACTGCACCTGCCAGTGTGCCATTCAGAATCAGGTCAATTTCTGCTCTTCCACGAATGCGCCACCCAACCAGCAGCGTCACTATCATGCCGCTTGAACTGGCGATGATGGTATTGACGATGATGCGCGGTACCGAGTCATTGTTGATTGCCAGTGCACTACCTGCGTTGAAGCCAAACCATCCAAACCATAGCAGCATGACACCCAGTGTCGCCAGCGGTACATCTGCGCCAGGAATTTTGCGGGGCGGCCCATCTTTTGGAAAGCGGTCTAACCTCGGCCCGACTATTAATAGCACCGCCAGAGCAATCCAACCTCCCAGGCTGTGTACCACACTCGAACCAGCGAAGTCTACAAAACCAGCTTTTGCCAGCCAGCCTAATGTTTCTCGCTGTTCCACGCCATTCCAGGCCCAGTGACCGAAGATAGGGTAAGTAATGCCTGCCCCGATTACCGCCATAATCAAATAAGCCGGGAAGCGCACCCGTTCTGCAATCGCTCCCGCCAGAATCGTCACTGCCGCGCCGCAGAACATCACTTGAAAGAAGAAAAAAGCGAAATGGCCGAGATTGTCACCCTCAAAATCCAGCGCGAAATCGCTCAGGCCGATGATACCGCCCTGTGTCTGCCCGAACATTAACGCAAACCCGAACAGCCAGAACATCAGCGTTGAAAGGCCAAAATCGGTCAGGTTTTTCATCGCCGCATTGATGTTATTTTTACTGCGGGTTAACCCAGTTTCCAGGCATAAAAATCCTGCCTGCATCAAAAAAACCAGCACTGCGGTAACTAAAATCCATAAGGTATTAACTTCACTGCCCATGCGGTTAACCCCTTAAATAGTGAACATTACAAGGTGAAGTGATTTATTTTCGACTATACAGCAAAACCCTGAATCACGTTGCTCAATTTTGAAAAAGTGAAACATTTGTTTCATTTTATGTTTGGTTTTCTGTTAAATTTATGGGTAGAGTTGGTTATATTATGGTAAAGATGGGTGGCAGTTGTCACAATTGTCGTAAATGAACGGCGGCGGAAATGATATAAATCTCAGAATTCTCATTTCCACTATCATCAAAAGCGCCATAATCGCACTAATAAAAGCTTTAAATTTTGTCTTTGACAGCATCACATGGAACGCACAACATTGACCGCATCACTCCCTCAATGGCTCACTTTACCTGAAGCTGCCTCCCTTATTCATGATGGGCAAACCATAGCACTAGGGGGCATGACACTTTATCGCCGACCGGTTGCTTTTGTGCGCGCTTTGCTTCAGCGAGATTTGCCCCCGCGCAATCTGACTTTGCTCTGTTTTACGGCTGGTTACGAGTCCGACCTGCTGGTAGGGGCAGGCTGCGTCAGCGTCGTGCGTTCGGCCTATTTTGGGCTGGAAAGTTTCGGTTTCGCGCCTATGTTCACTGAAGCTGCTCAAAAAGGTGCGATCACTATTCTTGAAGAAACCGAAACCAGTCTGGTCATGGGTATCCGCGCCGGGATGGCTGGTGTCAGTTATCTGCCTTCGCACGCCTGGTTGGGGACAGATTTACCCCGTCTGCGTCCCGATGTGAAGATCATCGCTGACCCTTACAGCCACGAGGAACTGATGGCTTTTCCGGCTGTGAAGTGTGATGTTGCCATCATTCACGCCATTGAAGCCGATCCCTACGGTAACTTCAAAATCAACAATAATATCGGCGTCGATGAAGAACTGGTTTATCTGGCCGATACCGTGATTGTCACGGTTGAAAATATTGTCGATCAGGTAGAGCGCTCGACTGATGGGCTGGTACTGCCGGTGCCAGGGGCGTCCTGGCTCGTTCATGCCCCACGTGGCGCATGGCCGACGAGCTGTTATCCGCTTTACCCTATTGCTGGCGCAGAATTTATGCACTATGTTGATGCCTGTGCTGCCGGGGAATTCCAGCTATATCTTGACGAATGTTTGCAGCACAAATAATGGTGCTATTGTTTGCCGAAGTGTGTGTTATAATCACTGTAACTGAATAAACAGACCAGGGGAGTCCGCTGAAGCGGGCTGAGAGGGCGCGTAGTGCCGCGCCGACCCTTAACCTGATCCGGGTCATACCGGCGTAGGGAGTGCCTTGCAAACTGCAACTCAACCACCCCTACAAACTTCTGTAGTGGGTGGTTTTTTGTTTCAGTCTCCCGGTCTGTGCCTATCCAAAAGGGAGTGAATTGTATGAAGTTCCATTTTCTGTTTGTATTATTCATATTGATGAGTGTTACGCTTGTCGCTGCTCAGGATGAGCCAATGACGCTCACACTCGTCACTCATGACAGTTTTAATGCCAGCGAGGAAGTGCTGGCTGCTTTTACAGAGGAAACAGGCATAACACTCGAAATTCTGCGGAGTGGTGATGCCGGGACAATGGTCAACCAGTCCATATTGAGCAAGGAAAATCCGCTTGGAGATGTGATGTACGGTGTTGACAATACTTTTCTCAGCCGGGCTCTTAATGCTGACCTGTTCGTGCCGTATGCGTCAGCACTGCTTGAAAATGTGCCGGAAGAATTTAAAATCGACCCGGAAAATCGCGTCACACCAGTTGATTTCGGTGATGTCTGCCTGAACTATGATGCAGTCTATTTCACTGACAACGCGCTGCCTTTGCCAGAAAATCTCGCTGACCTGACAAAGCCAGAATACAACGGCCTGCTTACTGTGCAAAACCCGGCCAGCTCGTCACCCGGTCTGGCCTTCCTGCTGGCGACGATTGACCAGTTTGGCACAGAAGGCGACTACACCTATCTCGATTTCTGGACTGATCTGGTGGCGAATGATGTGTATATTTCTGATGACTGGACGGATGCTTATTACGGTCAGTTCAGCGGCAGCGCAGGTAGCGAAGGGACACGCCCACTGGTTGTCAGCTATGCCAGCAGCCCGCCCGTTGAAGTATATTTCATGGAAACCCCGCCCGAATCTGCGCCGACTGGTAGTATCGTTGCCGATGGAACCTGCTTCCGCCAGGTGGAATTTGTCGGAATCCTGGCCGGGACAGAAAAACAGGAAGCCGCGCAGCAGTTTGTCGATTTCATGCTGAGCAGCACTTTCCAGGAAGATATGCCGCTGCAAATGTTCGTGTTCCCCATTCTGCCCGATGCCGCGCTGCCTGAAATATTTGCGGAATATGCCGCTATTCCACAAAATCCGGTTCGGATGGATGCTGCCGAGATTGAGGCTAACCGAGAGGCATGGTTACAGGCGTGGACAGAAACCGTCCTCCGCTAAGTATTTTTCGTTCTCTGTGGCGCGGGCTGCTGCTCGCGCCGCTGCTTTTTCTGGCGCTGTTTTTCTTTTATCCCCTGCTGGCGATTTTACAGATCAGCCTCGCTCCAGAAGGGCAATTTAACCTTGCCAGTTTTGGCTCACTGGTCACATCGGCTTACTACCGTGAAACCTTCTGGTTCACGACATGGCAGGCTGTTTTATCGACCCTGTTAACACTGGCACTGGCGCTGCCGGGAGCATTTGTATTCGCTCGTTATCAGTTTCCCGGCAAAGCGCTGCTGCTTTCGCTCTCGACACTGCCATTTGTGCTGCCTACCGTTGTGGTGGCAACCGCTTTTACGGCTTTGATCGGCCCGCGCGGTTTACTCAATACCGCCTTAATGGCGATTTTCGCGCTTGAAAATCCGCCGATCGCACTGGATCGGACGCTGACACTGGTTTTGATTGCCCATGTTTTTTACAACTATGCGCTGGCGCTGCGGATGATTAGCAGTTATTGGGCGAATCAGAATCCACGTATGGAAGAAGCGGCTCTTGTATTAGGCGCACATGGGTGGCGTTTGTGGTGGTATGTGCGCCTGCCACTGCTGCGCCCGGCCATCACCAGCGCCGTCCTGCTGGTCTTCATTTTTACTTTTACTAGTTTTGGTGTCGTCCTGATTTTGGGTGGCCCACGCTTCGCCACGCTGGAAGTCGAGATTTACCGGCAGGCTGTCAACCTGTTTAATCTGCCGGTTGCAGGGGCACTCTCAGTCGTCCAAATTGGGTTCATGTTTATTGTCATGATCTTTTACACCCGGCTGCAACGCCGCATTGCGCTCGATAGTGTGGGTGCGAAACAGGTTTCCCGATTGCCGCGTAATTCCCGCGAGCGGATATTCGTTTTTATCAATCTTCTTCTGATGTCGCTTCTGTTATTTGCTCCACTGCTGGCGCTGCTGGCACGTTCATTCATGGGAGCAGATGGTTTTACACTTCAGTTTTATCAGCAGCTTTCGACCAACACCCGTGATTCTGTCCTGTTTGTGCCGCCGGTTCAGGCTATCGGGAATTCTGTTTTGTTCGCATTAGGAACGACCCTGCTGGCACTGCTGCTTGGCCTGATTACGGCTTACCTGCTGGCAGTTCGTGGCTCTCGCTGGACACGATGGCTTGACCCGCTGTTCATGCTGCCGCTGGCAACCAGCGCTGTGACGCTCGGCTTTGGTTATATCATCGCTCTGGACGAGCCGCCGCTCAATTTGCGAACTTCTCCGCTGCTGATTCCGCTGGCACATACACTGGTGGCGATGCCCTTTGTGGTACGGAGTGTACTGCCCGCGCTGCGTTCAATCTCGCCCAGCATTCAGGAATCGGCGCGGGTGCTGGGCGCATCTCCGCGGCGGCTGTGGTGGCTAATCGATTTGCCGCTCATCAGCCGAGGACTAATCGTGGGTGCAACTTTCGCTTTCACTGTCAGCATGGGTGAATTTGGCGCATCGCTATTCATTGCTCGCCCTGATACGCCGACCATGCCGCTGGTCATTTTTCGATTGTTAGGGCAGCCCGGCGCATTAAATTACGGACAGGCATTGGCAATGAGTTCTCTTTTGATGCTGGTTTCGGCGCTGGCTTTTGTTGTCATCGAACGACTGCGTACCGGTGGGGTAGGGGAATTCTGATGCTGGCTGTGCGCGATATATCTGTCAATTACGGGAATAAGAAAGTTTTACGCAGCATTAACCTGGAAATCGCTGAGGGGGAAATTCTATGTCTGCTAGGGCCAAGCGGCTGTGGTAAAACGACACTGCTGCGCGTAATCGCCGGATTAGTCACGCCTGATTCCGGTGATGTTGCAGCAGATGGAAAAAGCATCATTTCTCTACCCGTTCACCAGCGCGGCTTTGGTTTGATGTTTCAGGATTTCGCGTTGTTTCCGCATCTGGACGCAGCCGAAAATATTGCTTTTGGTCTGAAAATGCAGCATGTTCCACGAGTCGAACAGATACGGCGTATTGGGGAAGTACTGGAGATTGTGGGGCTTTCCGGCTTTGAGAGGCGTGATGTTGCCAGTCTTTCCGGCGGAGAACGACAGCGGGTTGCGCTTGCTCGAAGCCTCGCACCGAAACCACGACTGCTGATGCTGGATGAGCCGCTTGGTTCACTGGATGCTGCTCTGCGTGAGCGGCTGGTAGTTGAGCTGCGAACGATTATCCGGAATCTTGGCCTGACGGCGGTTTATGTCACGCACGATCAGCAGGAAGCCTTCGCCATCGCTGACCGCATGGCTGTTATGAATATGGGGAAGATTGAGCAAGTCGGCACGCCGCAACAGCTATATCGTGGCCCGGCAACCGCTTTTGTTGCCCGTTTTCTCGGTTTGGACAACGTTATTTCGATGGTAGATTGGCAGCAGATCAGTGGGCGATTTATCGCCGAAAAAACAGCTTATATGCTGTTACATCCTGACGGCCTGCGTCTCCTACCTGAAGCAACCGGAGATAGTTTTAACGGTGTGATTGAAGAGTCTGTTTTTCAGGGGGAGGGCTATCGTCTGCGGGTGCGGATAGGCAAAAATGCCGTTCTGACCATACGCTGGTTAGGAGAAGTTTCTCCACAGATAGGACAATCAGTAAATGTCTTCTCTATGCCAGAATATATGATTCCACTGTGGATGTAGCTGATGCGGTTTGAATTTTAATGCATCTGAAACAGTTTTCTAACTTACAATAATTGCGGAGGCAAAGCTTCATCGAAATCCAATGATTAGAAAGTAACTGGCAATGTCGGATGTTTTCATTTCCTATTCGCGCCGGGACAAAGATTTTGTTCAGGCGCTTGATAAAGCCTTTAAATCAAAATCGCGCGAAGTCTGGGTGGATTGGGAGGATATTCCGCTGGCGGCAGACTGGATGCGCGAGATTCACAACGGCATTGAAACGGCCGACAATTTTCTGTTTGTGATAAGCCCGGACTCCGTTGCATCCGAAATCTGCACGCAGGAACTCACTTACGCTATCGATCATCATAAACGGATTGTGCCGATTCTGCGGCGCGATGTGCCGGATTACAAAGCGCTCCACAAACATATATCCTCTCATAATTGGATTTACTTCCGCGAGAGCGATGACTTTGATCGCTCCTTTGAATCACTGCTCACCACCATTGACACTGATCTGAATCATGTGCGATCCCATACCCGTTTGTTATCACATGCGCTGGAGTGGAACGAAAAAGGGCAGGATTCCAGTTTGTTATTACGCGGAAATGATTTGCTTGAGGCTGAGAATTGGCTTGCCCAGAGTGTTGATAAACATCCACAGCCAACCCCAATTCAGTCCCAGTATATTTTCGCCAGCCGTAAAGCCGCTACTTTCCGCCAGCGTGTAGTCACCGGGGCTGTAGTAGTCGGGTTGATCGTTTCGCTGCTTTTGACCGCCTTTGCCATTACGCAGGCACAGGTGGCTGAAGTCCGGCGACAGGAAGCGGTAGTGGCACAGGCGACAGCAGTAGCAGAGCGCGACCGGGCAAATTTTCAGTCACGAGTAGCGCTGTCTCGACAGCTTGCAGCGCAGTCACTCATGAATGCAAATGGCGAAATTGATCTGGCACTGCTGTTAAGTCTGGAAGCTAACCGAGTCGCTGATGAAGCGGGCGCGGATGGCGGGGAAGTGAAGGGGAGTCTGCTCGACGCCCTGCAATCCAGCCCGCATCTCGATAAATATCTTCGTATTAACACAGATTGGGTTCGGACTGTTGCCATCAGCCCCGATGGTAAAACGCTTGCCTCTGGCAGTCGTGATAATCAGATTGTGCTGTGGGATATGGTGGCTCAGAAGTTAATAGGAATGCCACTCAGTGGTCACACTAATCAGGTACGCAGCCTGGCTTTTAGTCCTGACGGCAAAATCCTCGCATCCAGTGGCAACGATATGACGGTGATTCTATGGGATACGCTTACATGGGAAATGATTGGCGAACCACTGGCCGGGCATACAAAAGCGGTACGTGGGCTGGCTTTCAGCCCGGATGGCAGCATGGTCGCTTCTGGCAGCGAAGATGGGACTGTTATTTTCTGGGATACTGTTACACGGGAGATGATCGGTGAGCCATTGGTTGTTAATGCAGAAGGTATTCGGCCTATTGCCTTCAGCCCTGATGGTAAAGTGCTGGCTTCCGGCGGCCTGGATCAGCAGATTGTGCTGTGGGATGTTAGCACGCGGGAGATGATCGGTGAGCCACTCAAAGGACATGCCAGTACGGTACAGGCACTTGCGTTCAGCCCGAATGGAAAAATACTTGCTTCCGGTAGTATCGACAAAACCATCATTTTGTGGGATGTTGCGACGGGCGAACCATTGAAATCACCACTGACTGATCACCGCGATTTTGTTCTCAGTGTGGTGTTCAGCCCGGATGGAACCCTGCTGGCTTCCAGTAGTGCAGACGAAACCGTGCGCCTTTGGGATGTTGAAACTGGGCTTCCCCTTGGCCAACCCTTTACAGGGCATACGGATTATGTGAACAGTGTTGTGTTCACACCGGATGGTGCAATGCTTGCATCTGGCAGCGATGACCGCCATGTAATTTTGTGGACGGTCAATACCCGTGACACCATTCTAGCTGGGCATACCAATGAAGTGTTAAGTGTGGCTTACAGCCCCGATGGGAAGTTGATTGCTTCCTCCAGTGCCGATGAAACGATCCGGCTGTGGGATGCACAGACCGGGGAGACACTGTGAGAACCCGTAGAGGGGCATACCGGATTAGTTGAAGCTGTTGCCTTTAGCCCGGATGGAAAGCTGCTGGTATCGGGCGGTGATGATAATACGGTGCGTATTTGGGATGCGGAAACACGCCAGTCGCTTGTAGAGCCGCTGACTGCTCACCGTGATTTTATCTTCACTCTGGCCTTCAGCCCGGATGGGCGGTGGCTGGCGACCGGCAGCAAAGATGGTAGTGTTATCCTCTGGGATACGAAGACCTGGGAGCAGGCAGGCCCGCCTTTTACTGGACATGACACCATCGTGCAGGCAGTGGCCTTTAGCCCAGACAGTAAAATTCTGGCTTCCGGCGGAGATGACCGGAAAATATATCTGCGCGATGTGCTGACCGGTGAAATAATGGGCGATCCTTTAGTCAGTCATACCGAAGCAGTACGCAGTCTCGCTTTTAGTCCCGATGGCACGATGCTGGCTTCTGGCAGCGCCGACCAGACCGTTATCTTGTGGGATGTTGCTACACATCAACAGCTTGGTCGTCCGCTGGTTGGGCATAATGTTTATGTCGAGGCGCTGGCTTTTAAGCCGGATGGCACAATGCTTGCTTCAGGTAGCCGGGATCGCAGCATTATTCTGTGGGATATTGCAACCCGGCAGCGTTTGGGCCGCCCGCTGGTTGGGCATAATGGTTGGGTTAATGGGCTTGCTTTCAGCCCGGACGGTCTGAAGCTGGTTTCGGCAGGCGGTGACAGCAACATCATTCTGTGGGATGCCGATCTTGCATCCTGGCGCGAACGTGCCTGCTCAATCGCTAATCGCAACCTGACTCAGGATGAATGGCTGCAATATGTAGGCCTTGACGCATATCAACCTACATGCGTGTCGTTTGAATAAAATCGGCGAAGCTTCTGCTCCGCCGTGATGATTCAATGTCAGGTGTTTGTCCCATTTGTGGGGGCAGCAGGTTTGAGGGTGGGGAGCTTGCTGCCTGTATCATATTCCAGCAAAAGTGCCTGATAACGATCACGATAAAGTTGTGCGCGGGAACGTTCCAGGCTCCACAGCCGATTCAGGCTGTCTACTACGGGTTGGAACATGGCTTCATACTCTGTCATGTGCTGGACAAAGCGTTCAAATTCCTTGTCATGGTTGCGCCAGACTTCATCGTTGGAAATAGTAAATTGTTTCCAGCGCTTCTGATCGTCCGATGACCAGTCGTTCCACTCCTGGCGGAAACGTTCCTCGCTAAGGCGCTGCATTTCTGCCACTTCATTGATGCGCCGCTCCAGCCGGTCGCCGATGCGTTCAAAATCATCGATGATTTTTTTCATGTTGCGATAGGCTTCTGACCAGGTTTCAAAGCGCTCGATATTGCGCTGCATGGCGCTATCCTGTTCGCCAAAGCGTTTGGTTAACTCATCAATCTGCTGGTCGCGCTGCTGGATGAGCAGGGTCTGCTGGTCGATGAACTGCTGAATCTGATCCCGGCGTTCGCGGTCACCATTCTGTACATCCTGTACGCGCCGTTCTGTTCGCAGTGCCAGGTCTTCCAGCAGTGTCAGCTTAGGGCGAACACTGTCAATCTGTTTCTGAATTTCGGGCATGTCAGACTGGACTTCAGATAGGCGGCGAGAATCCTGGCGTCGCTGTTCTTCCAGAAAGGCGAGGCGGCGATCCGGCTCTTCCAGTTTTTTGTAGAGGTCGTCAACGCGCTGCTGCAAAGTTGCAAGGGCATCGGCGATACGTTCGCGTTCCACCTGGTAAACTGGCATTTCACTTGTCTGCCGTTCCAGTTTTTCAGCTTTTTCGGTCAGATCACGGACAGGTCGCAGGATGCTTTCGCGTGTAAGTTCGGCTCGTCGTTCGGCCTCACGCTCGGCAGTCAGGCGCTTAGCCTCTGCCGATTCAATCATTTGAAGCATTTCTTTGCGAAGCTGTGCGATGATTTCCGTCTCCCGCCCGGCAGGTGTAACCTGGGTGCGCAGCACTGTCTGGTCAGACTCCATGCTGTTCAGGCGTTTTGAGACTGTTGTAATGGTTTCCTGCTGCTGGGCGAGTCGTTCTTCCAGCGTAGCGATGGTTGCCTTGTCGCGCCTTCGCTCTTCGTCCAGCCACTCAATCATACGCGCGGCCTGGTTAATATCCATTGCTCATAACCTTTGACGCTATCTTCCATAAAAAGGGCGAATTGGAGACATTATAGCACAGCGGTAAATAATCCTTAAAAGTTGGCGGTCTTTTGCGTTATTGCTATGCTCAATATGCTTTTGATTTTCATGGAGAAATCATTTTGCCCCCTTCTGATCGTTTTGTGGCCGAAACCCGTGTTTTTGTCCGTTATGCCGAGACTGATGCAATGGGAATCGTGCATCATGCCAGCTATATTGTTTATTTTGAAGAAGGTCGCAGCCATTATGCCCGGCAGCGAGGCAGTGATTATGCCAGTTTTGAGCAGGGTGGTCATTATCTGGCCGTTTCGGAGGTGAGCGCCCGCTACATTAAAGCTGCTCGCTATGGCCAAAGTCTGATTATCCGATGCTGGATTGATGAGATGAAGAGCCGAATGCTGACTTTCGCTTATGAAATCGCCGATAACGCCACTCGTGAAACCCTGGTGACGGGCTTTACCAAACATATCTGTATTACTCATGATGGACAGGTAGCAAAACTGCCCGATGAATGGCGCTCATGGGCGGGAACATAAAAGTTGACTCATGCGGCAGCGCCGTTATACTTGGCAATCAAATAAACGTTTGATTATATAGATGTGGAGTGTTTCAAATGGTTACTTACGCTGATCGTCCCTGGACAAAAACTTACGATCCGGGCGTTCCCAAAACGCTGGAACCCTATCCCGAAATCACTATTCAGAGTTTCCTTCAGGAAGCTGCCAAAAAATCACCGCAAAGCCCAGCGCTGGTGAGCAGCGCACACCTGCCTGTTCTGGGACGTGTTTCCACTTCGCTGTCTTACATTGACCTGGAGCAGCAGTCAGATGCGCTGGCCGCCGGGCTGGTGGATATGGGCCTGAAAAAAGGTGATCGGGTGGCGCTGGTTATGCCGAATATTGCCGCATTTGTCATCAGCTACTATGGTGTCCTCAAAGCTGGTGGGGTCGTTGCTGCAACTAACCCGACATATCCTCCAGATAAGATGCAGTTTCAGATCAATGACTGCGATTCGGAAATTGTCATCACCATGAGCCTGTTCTATAACACGCTCAAGCAAATCCAGCCGAAAACAAAAGTTAAAAAGATCATCGTCGCCAACGTCAAGGAGTATTTGCCGGGCGCAGCTAAATTCCTGTTTACGCTGGCCAAGGAGAAAAAAGAAGGCCATCGTATCGATTCACTGCCGCCGGGTGATCTATGGTTCCAGGATGTACTGGCTAAATATGCTGGGCGTAAGGCCAATGTTGATGTAAAACCTGGCGATCTGGCATTGTTTCAGTACACCGGTGGCACAACAGGTGTTTCAAAGGCGGCTATGTCCACCCACAAAGCCCTGATCTCAAACACGTTGCAAATGCGCGCATGGTTTAACAGCGGCAGGCCGGGTAATGAGGAGATTTTCCTAGGCGCAATCCCCATGTTTCATGCTTTTGGAATGGTAGCGGTACTGAATTTCGCCATTGGGATTGGCGCACGGATCATTCTCGTTCCTAATGCCCGCGACATTCCCGATGTCCTGGACAACATCAATGTCTTCAAGCCATCGTTATTCATGGGCGTGCCGGCGCTCTATACCGCTATTAACAACCATCCCGATGTGACATCAGGTAAGGTTAGTCTGAAATCGATACGGGCCTGTGTCAGTGGTTCGGCACCTTTGCCGCCTGCTACCAAACGTGACTTTGAACGGCTCAGTGGGGGAGCGCTGCGTGAGGGTTTTGGGATGAGCGAAGCTCCAACCGCCTCGCACTGCAACCCCCTCAATGGCGAAAATCGTACTGGCTCGATTGGTTTGCCGCTGCCAGATATGGATGTGCGTATTGTCAGCCTGGACGATGGTGTGACTGAAGTTCCGATTGGCGAAATTGGCGAACTCATTATGACTGGCCCGCAGCTCATGGTTGGCTATCACGGAATGCCGACGGAGACCGCCAATGTTCTGCGTGAACTCGATGGCAAACAATGGCTTTATTCCGGTGATATCGCCCGTATGGATGAGGACGGTTACTTTTATATCGTCGATCGTAAAAAGGACATGGCCCTGATTGGCGGCTTTAACGTCTATCCGAACAATATTGAAAAAGCGATTTCTGAACATCCGGCTGTTCTGGAAGTAGGGGTTGCGGCTATTCCCCATCCTGATGCGGATAAAATTGGACAGGAAGCGCTCAAGGCCTGGGTAGTCATGCGACCTGAGCAAAGTGTCACTGAAAAGGAATTGATCGCTCACTGCGAGGCCCGAATGGCACGCTACGAGGTTCCAACCCGTTTTGCCTTTGTCAGCGAACTACCCAAGACGACAGTGGGCAAGACGCTCCGGCGCGAATTGGTTCAGATGGAATTGGCCGAACGCGAAAAGACAAAATAAGCTGACCCTGACTGCCCGGTATCTTATAAGATAATCGGGCAGTTTTATATTTCCTCTGGAGATAATATGACTGACATGAAATCTGTTGTTGACCGCGTTGTCGGACATGAATTTGCGCCACTCGAATTCTCTTACACCGAACGCGATGTGTGTCTCTATGCGCTGGGGGTAGGGGCGCCTGCTGACCAGCTTGACCAGAAGGAGTTGCAATTCGTTTACGAGTTAAGCGGGCAGGGCTTCAAGGCACTGCCGACATTTGCTGTGCTGTATCCTGGAAAAATGATCGATGTGCTGATGACTGGCAATATTGGCGGCATTGAGTTTAACCCCATGATGCTGGTACATGGCGAACAGTATCTTGAAATCAGAAAGCCTGTTCCGCCTGCTGCTCATATTACCTGCTACCCAAAAGTTTCTGGCGTATATGACAAGGGCAGTGGGCTGCTGGTTGTGACTGATACTCTTTGTAAAGATGAAAATGGCGACGAGATCGCTTTTAACCAATCTTCCATGTTCATACGCGGCCTCGGCGGTTTTGGTGGCGAACGCGGTTCTTCCGGGGATGCCAATGTGCCGCCGGATCGTGAGCCAGATGTTATCCACCGCCAGCAAACACTGCCTCAGCAAGCCCTCATTTATCGGCTCTCCGGTGATATCAATCCACTTCATGCTGACCCCGCTATGGCGGCTGTCGGCGGTTTTGATCGACCCATTCTGCACGGCCTGTGCACCTTTGGCTTTGCCGGACGTGCTGTTCTTAAGCATTTCTGCGCCAATGATCCGTCCAAATTTAAGAGTATCAAGGTTCGTTTCTCAAAACATGTGTTTCCCGGCGAAACGCTGCTGACCGAAATGTGGAAGGTGTCGGATAACAAAATCATTTTCCGCTGCAAGGTGGAAGAACGTGGCGAAATCGTATTAAGCGGCGCTGCTGTCGAATTGAATGGTTGATTTAGCGTTTCCAGCACAGATAACATGGTCAGGTTAAAATACAACCAAAGAAAAATATTCATTTGAGGCAGTAAAATGACCACTTATGCTGAAAGACCCTGGCTCAAAAATTATGACCCGGATGTTCCGCATACATTGGAACCATATCCGCCCTTTCCTCTGCATGAATTTTTGCGCCAGTCAACCCGCAGCGGGCCGGAACGTGCTGCGCTTATTACTCCGGCCAAACTACCCTTGATAGGTTATCAGTCCCATATCATGATCTATCGTGACTTAGATCGTCTTTCGGATGCGCTGGCTGCTGGTCTGATTGATATGGGACTAAAAAAAGGTGATCGTGTGGCCGTCATTCTGCCAAATTCGGTAGCCATGGCGATCAGTTATTTTGGCATTCTGAAGGCCGGTGGGACGGTATCGGCTGCCAACCCCACTTATCCGCCGCCGAAGATGCAGTTTCAGATCAATGACTGTGATGCCGAAATAGTTATTACACTCAGTCTGTTTTATCCAATGGTCAAACAGATTCAGGCGGGTACGAAAGTTAAAAAAGTTGTTGTTACCAATATTAAAGAGTATTTACCACCACTGGCGCGAACCCTGTTTTCACTTTCCAAAGAGAAGAAAGATGGTCATTTTATTGATCAGCTTGCGCCTGGTGACTATTGGTTTCAGGATATTCTAAAGCGCTTTGATGGGCAATTGGCATCGGTTGATGTACAGCCAGCGGATATCGCGCTGTTTCAATATACGGGCGGTACAACCGGAGTCTCTAAAGGGGCGATGCTCTCCCACCGGGCGCTGGTCGCCAATATGCTGCAAATTCAGGCCTGGTCAAATTCAATGGAAAAGGGATTGTTTGGCGGCCTGACGCGCAGTGATATGGTTTATCTCGGCGCTATTCCAATGTTTCATGCTTATGGTCTGGTGGTGCTGCTTAGTCAGGCGATGGCCTCAGGCTCAAGAATTGTGCTGGTGCCGAATGCGCGTGATATTGATAATACTGTCGGTATTATTGCTGCTTATCGACCAACAATTTTTTTGGGTGTGCCAGCCATGTACAATGCCGTTGTTAACCATCCGGCAGTCAAATCTGGCAAGGTTCGTATGGATTCCTTCCTGATTTCATCCAGTGGAGCGGCACCGCTGCCACCGGCCACCAAACGCGAATTCGAGGGTGCAGGTGCGCGTAGGCTCAATGAAGGCTATGGTATGAGCGAAACGGCTGCTGCTGCTGTTTCTAACCCCCTCGTTGGCGAAAATCGCACTGGCTCAGTTGGGATGCCGCTGCCAGATGTTGAAGTTCGGGTGGTTAGTCTGGATGATGGGGTGATGGATGTGCCAGTTGGCGAGATTGGTGAAATTGTGATGGCCGGGCCAAATATTATGTCCGGCTATCATGGGATGCCGACTGAAACAGCCAATACACTGCGTGAAAAAGATGGTAAAGTCTGGCTCTTCAGCGGCGATATAGGCCGTATGGATGAGAATGGATATTTTTACATCGTTGATCGCAAGAAAGATATGGCCCTCATTGGTGGCTTCAATGTTTACCCCAACAATGTTGAAAAAGTCATCAAGGATCACCCGGCAGTGCTGGAAGTTGGAGTAGCTGCTATTCCACATCCTGAAAAAGTCGGTGAGGAAGCATTAAAAGCCTGGATAGTTCTTAAACCGGATGCCCATGTAACTGAGCAGGAACTTACAGCTCATTGTTCACAATATCTTGCTGGTTATGAAGTGCCGCGGCGTTTCGCATTTATTGAGGAATTGCCCAAGACCATGGTAGGCAAGACGCTGCGGCGAGAACTGGTACAGATGGAAATGCAAGATCGCGAAAACGAACTGATTTCCGGTTAAGTTTCGCTCATGACGGATTCTTTTGGTTCATGGACATAGTAGCCCCGGTAAAAAGCACGAGCCGGGCCGCGATTCATGTACCAGATCACATAGACTGTCACCAGCAGGTCAAATATGACCTGACTCGTTCCCAACGAGCGTGACAGGGCATCCAGCGAACTCATGGTCTGCATATCCTGGGCTGATAATGATTGTGTGATAATACCAACCAGCTTGATACCTGTCAGCACTGCTACCGCTACCACAAGAATGTAACGCATTGCTGGTGGGCGGCCTCGCCATGCCATGCCTGCAATAATTAAAAAGCCAATACTCAACAGCGATTGCAATAGGATGGAGCTTTCAGGAATACCGAGAAAATCTCCACCGGTGACAAAAGGCTCGAACCCCTCCTCAAATGAGAGATTCATGAAATGCCGCTGCACGAGCAGCACCATGACTACCTGCATCAGTGGGACAACAGCGAACAGGAATGAACTGGCGATAATTGCCAGTGAAACACCTAAAGGTCTGCCTGGTCTTTCCATATTGATGCAATCTCCTTGTGGATATATTCTGAGAAAAAGGAATGTAAACGCTTTGCACCATGGTTGGTAAGTTGGGTATAACAAGCCATTAGCAATTATTATTATAAGCACGGTATAATGGACTTAAGTTGAGCATCATTTCATTTAAAGTACCAGGGAATGTAAAACCCCATGCAGTTCCATAATCTGATTAATCTCTCTTATCAGGCGTTTGAAGAAGAAGCGCCAAACTCGCGGATCATTCTGCTGCACCCTCGAAGCCGTTACCGTTCAGTGCTAGTAGCGCGCCTCATCAATAGCTCGGATATGAATGTATTCTACTATGCGATGGGGCCAGACGACATTGACGTTCATTCCTTCCTCTCAGGTATCACCCATGATCTCGCAAATCAACAACCGACTTTCGGACGGCACATCAACAGCCTGTCCGCAGATAATCAACAGAAATTTGACCTGCTGCTCGATAGTTTTGCTCAGGATCTGGCTGAAATTAGCGATAAGCCATTTTTGCTTATACTGGATGAGTATGACCGCAGCGATAGTGCTGACGATGTGCAGTTATTCATTGAAAAGCTGATTCCACGTTTGCCGGAGAATTGTCGCCTGGTCATCAACAGCCGGACACTACCTCGTTTGCCCTGGGTTTCGATGATTGCCCAACGACGAGCTGTTCTGCTGGAAGACAGCCAGCTTATCACGCATGATTTTTATGAAATTGAGACTGAGGGTAAACATAAGCTGGAAGTGTTCGCGCTGGGGCCGGGTCATGTTCTGATGGATGGTCAGCCTATTGATACCTGGGAAGGTCATTTGCCGCGCCTTCTGTTTTTCTTTTCTCTGGATCGCCCAATCATTACCCGCTCAGAAATTTGCCAGGCCTTCTGGCCGGAACTCGATACCGATCAGGCGGTCAATGTTTTTCATGTAACAAAACGCCGCCTGCACAAAGCGCTGGATATGGATGTTCTGGTTCATGATGGTGGTTATTACCGCGTGAACCCGGATTTAGCTATCCATTATGATGTGATGGATTTTGTGGGGGCTTTGATGGCTGGACGCGATGAAGAAAATCCTAATCGAATTGCGGCCTGGCAAAAAGCGATTGACCTGTATCGTGGCCCGTTCTTACAAGGCCATACTGATCGCTGGATTGTTGATCGCCGTAGTGATTTCCGCGCTGGGTACATGGAAGCATTGACTGAAATGGCTCATGTGCGCCTGGCTGAAGAACGGCTGGAACATGCACTTGGTTTGTATCAGCGAGCGCTGGGCGAAGATTTCACCCGTGAGCCACTTCACCGCGATGTTATGAAGTTATATGCCAAAATGGGTCGCCGCAGCGAAGCCGCTGCACACTATCAGCGGCTTGCCGATGAATTCAAACGTGAGGGCAAGGAAATTACGGGCGAAACGCAGGCACTGTATAAAGAGATCATGTCCTGAAAATATCTCTCTCTCAGCCCGTATTTCGGGTTTGAGAAAAAGGTTGACCACAAAGCTAAATCGGCTACAATGGGGATGAATGCGCCGTTAGCTCAGCGGATAGAGCGACTGCCTTCTAAGCAGTGGGTCGGGGGTTCAAGTCCCTCACGGCGCGATAAAAGTAGATAGAATGCTAGTGTGTCAACTGAAACGACCTGTAAGGCTTAATTATCAGCTACGGGTCGTTTTCATTTGGTTCTGGTGATCCGATAATGCAGTAATAATGACTTTTGAAGCTGCTGTAATCTCCTCATCAACCATTGCTATTCCACGCACCAGAACAAATGTTTAATCCAGTGGCATTGTTCCCCTCCTCAGAGTGTGATATAATAAATGAAGAGAGTCGCGCTTTTTTAGAAAGAAAACGCGGCGCTTATTTCGTAATGCAAGACTGCGCCAGTATGTGAGGAGCAAGCATGGCGGATAATGACGTCACTACCATTCGGCAGCAAACCGAAGCTGATATTGTTGCATTAGAGCCAATCGACCATGTGCGGTTGCGTCCTGGTATGTATGTAGGTGGTGTAGATGGTAAAGCCCTGCATCATCTGGTTTATGAAGTGGTTGACAACTCTATCGACGAAGCGCTGGTTGGACGCTGCGATCACATCACCGTGACGCTGCATCCCGACAGCGTTGTTTCGGTTGCTGATAACGGTGGTGGTATCCCTGTCGGCATTAACAAAGAAAAAAATCGCTCCACACTTGAAGTTGTCATGACGCAAATCGGGGCGGGTGGCAAGTTCGGGAGCGGCGCGTATAAGGTGAGTGGTGGTTTGCACGGTGTTGGTGTGTCGGCAGTCAATGCTTTGTCTGAGGAAATGCGGACAACGGTCTACCGAGATGGTTATGTATGGGAACAGCTCTACCATCGAGGCCGACCAACAAGTGAGATTACACGAGTCCGACCGCTGGAAAATGGTGAAGGTACTGGTACTGTCCAGACTTTTAAGCCTGATTTCACCATCATGGAACCCAATGACTTCAGTTTTGCTGTCCTGGCACAGCGATTCCGCGAAATGGCCTTCGTTACCCGGCGTGTGAATATCACACTGCGTGATGAGCGCACCCAACCGCTGCCCGTAGAAACCACTTTCTACTTTGAAGGCGGGCTGCATTCATTTGTGCGTTATCTGAATCGCAACCGGCGGCCCCTTCATGATCCAGTTTATGCGGAACGTGAAATTGAAATGACGCCGGATGGCAAAGCTCCTTATTCAATCGGCGTAGAAGTGGCATTCCAGTATACAGATTCATCAAATGTAACTGAGTTGGCCTTCGCTAATACAATCAACACGCCTGATGGTGGTACCCATCTCACGGGTCTGCGTTCCGCTATCACCAGTGTCATCAATCGTTATGCTCGGAAAGCGGGTTTTCTGAAAGATAAAGACCCGAATTTCTCTGGCAGCGATACATTGGAAGGCATCACCGCTATCATCAGTGTTAAACACCCTGGGCCGTCATTTGAGAGTCAGACAAAAGTCAAACTCATCAATCCTGAAGTACAGGGTGCGGTTTCACAGGTTGTTTCCGATGTGTTCAGTGAATTCCTGGAATTAAATGCTCGTGATGCACGACGCATTGTCGATAAATGCATGACAAGTATGCGGGCGCGGGAGGCTGCTCGCAAGGCGCGTGATCTAGTGCGCGGTGGCCCCAGTTTACTGGAAAGCAGCACACTGCCCGGGAAGTTGGCCGACTGCTCACAAAAAGGCGAGGGCGCAGAGATTTATATCGTCGAGGGCGATAGCGCCGGTGGGAGTGCCAAGCAAGGGCGTGACCGGCATTTTCAGGCGATTTTGCCGCTGCGTGGCAAAATTTTGAACACCGAACGCGCCCGGCTTGATAAAATCCTCGACAACAACGAAATCAAAGCGCTCATTTCAGCCTTCGGCACGGGCATCAGCGAAGATTTCAAAGTTGAGAATTTACGCTATGGTCGTATCATTATCATGACTGACGCTGATGTCGATGGCAGTCATATTCGCACACTCCTGTTGACTTTTCTTTTCCGGCATATGCAACCGCTGATTCAAGAAGGCCACCTTTACATTGCTCAACCACCCATTTACCGGCTAAAAAGTGGCAAACAATTCGAGTATATCTACCCGGAAGCGGGTATGCAGGAAGCGGATATTCTGGCACGTGCGCTGAAAAAATACGATGATCCTACCAAGGTTGTCGTCCAGCGCTATAAAGGTCTTGGCGAAATGAATCCTGAGCAGCTATGGGAAACGACGATGGATCCAGCCACTCGCACATTACTCCAAGTCACGATTGAAGATGCTGCGGAGGCCGACCGTATTTTCGATATGCTGATGGGGAGCAGCGTGCCGCCCCGACGCCGATTCATCCAGACACACGCTAAAAGTGTTCGTAATCTGGACATCTAAACCGCGAGTGTCATACTAGCCAACTCATGCGTGTCATTGGCACTGCCGGACATGTCGATCATGGCAAATCAACTCTGGTCAAGCGTCTGACTGGCATTGACCCTGATCGGCTGTCTGAAGAAAAAGCCCGTGAGATGACGATAGACCTGGGGTTCGCCTGGTTACAACTGCCGAACGGCGAATCCCTGGGCATTGTTGATGTCCCCGGTCATCGGGATTTCATCGCGAATATGCTGGCCGGAGTAGGTGGCATTGACGCGGTACTGCTGGTAATTGCTGCGGATGAAGGGGTAATGCCCCAGACGCGCGAACATCTGGCTATCCTTGATTTGTTGGGTATCTCCGGTGGGTTAATCGTCCTTAGCAAAATCGATCTGGTCGATGATCCTGACTGGATTGATCTGGTTGAGCAGGATGTCCGTTCACTGACGGTTGGCACTGTATTAGAGAATGCATCTATTGTGCGTGTGTCAGCGCGAACAGGTGCTGGATTATCAGAACTACTTGATCAACTGCGATCCCTGGTGGAATCGCTGCCCCTTCATAAGACGGCTAGACAGCCACGCCTACCTATAGATCGCATATTCACCGTCAGCGGTTTTGGCACAGTTGTGACAGGGACACTCATTGGTGGTGCGCTCCATACGGGTGATGAAATCGAAATTCAACCGGCTGGTTTGCAGGCACGTATTCGCGGTTTGCATAGCTATAATCAGCCGGTTGAAACTGCTGAGCCGGGAAGCCGGGTAGCTGTCAATCTCACCGGAATTGACAAGGGGCAGATTGAACGCGGTTTTGTTGTTGCCCGTCCCGGCCTCCTTCAGCCAACAATGCTTATTGACGTTCATTTTCGCTACTTGCCCGATGTGGGACGTCCACTCAAACATGATGCCGAAGTTAAAATTTTCGTCGGCGCAGCAGAAGCAGTTGCCCGTGTTCGCCTGTTGGCAGAGGAAATGCTTTTACCGGGCATGGAAGGATGGTTGCAGCTTCAGTTAAGCAAACCATTGGCATTGGCGCAGGGAGATCGTTTTATTCTGCGTTATCCGTCACCCTCACAGACCATCGGTGGTGGGGTAGTCGTCAATTCTCATCCGCCGAAAAAATGGCGACGTTTTCAACAGAATGTCATTCAGGAACTTGAAACGCGGATGCTCGGCACTCCGGCGCAGCGAGTGGCACAATATGCCGATTTGACTGAGCCGATTAAACGCTCAGCGCTGTATGATTTGACAGGAATGAGTGACAGTGAATTTGAGGCGGCTGTTCAGGAAGCTCTGGCCTCCGGTTTGTTAGTCGAATTCGTTGATAGCAGCCTGCTGGCGGTTAGTCGCTGGCGGGAAATTAATCGCTTCATTCATCATGAATTGACAGCTTTTCATAGCACCGAGCCGTTGAAGTTGGGGATGCCACGTGAGGCATTGCGAAGTCGTCTGGGAATCAAGCAGAGTGCTTTCAATGTATTCCTTGAACAGATAGATGATGTGGTGGTTGAAAGTACTATTGTTCGACTTACTGAACATGCTATCCGGTTTACAGGGGAGCAGGAGCAGGCAATTGATCTCTTAATGGGGCAGATTAATCATGCTCCTTTCACGCCCCCTTCCACTACAGAGGCGGCAGAGATCGTTGGTGAGCCATTGCTGCGTGCATTAGTTGATTTAGGGATTATCGTTCAGGTGCAGCCGGATGTGATTTTTAGCAAGCAGGCTTATGATGAAATGGTGAACGTTGCGCTGATGATGATTGACCGGGATGGTGGCATAACAGCCAGCGTCCTGCGCGACTACTTCAATACCACGCGCAAATTTGCGATAGGGCTGCTGGAATACCTCGATTCAATTGGTATCACAAAACGCACGGGTGATATACGGGTACGCGGCCCATCTGCGCGTTAACGCGGGGAAACTTCGGTTTCCAGCGGCTCCTCAAGAGTGACAGTGTCCACATCCATACGCTGAATATGTGCTCCTAATGCTCGCAGTTTATTATCAACTTTTTCGTAACCTCGGTCAATTTGTTGAATGTTGTAGATGTGAGTTTCGCCTTTTGCTGCTAATGCTGCCAACAGCATCGCCATACCGGCGCGAATGTCCGGGCTGGTAATATTGGCGACACCATGAAGTGCTGCCGGGCCTTGTACTAGCACCCGGTGAGGATCGCATAAGGTAATACGAGCGCCCATTCGCACCAATTTATCCGTAAAAAAGAAGCGGCTTTCATACATCCAGTCATGGAAAAGCACTGCCCCGGCGCTTTGGGTCGCCACGACCAGCGCGATGCTCATTAAATCCGGTGGGAAGGACGGCCAGGGCTGCGCCTTGATAATTGGCATCCGGTTGCCCAGATCAGGCATAATCGTAAGCGTTTGACTGGCAGGGACAAATATATCCTGTCCCTGAATTTCCCAGGTGACTCCCAACCGTTCAAATGCAATGGCAATCATATCAAGATAATGAGGGTCAGCTTCCTTAATCAATAGCTCGCCGCCGGTAATGGCAGCAGCGCTAATTAAGCTGCCAACCTCCATATAATCTGCGCCCACACGGGCTTCTCCGCCGTGCAAGCGCTCTACACCTTGAATAATAAGGCGATTGGTGCCAGACCCATCAATTTGCGCCCCCAGGTTGACCAGCATGGCACATAAATCCTGTAGGTGTGGTTCACAAGCGGCATTGCGGATGACAGTTGTGCCTTTGGCGAGTACGGCAGCCATCAGTGCATTTTCA
Organism: uncultured Anaerolineaceae bacterium; assembly: GCA_964447795.1. Lineage (GTDB taxonomy): Bacteria > Chloroflexota > Anaerolineae > Aggregatilineales > Phototrophicaceae > CFX2. The sequence goes on along the minus strand of CAYUTY010000006.1, from coordinate 96,857 downwards.
GTTGCTGTGACGCTGGCTTCAGTTAGCAGAATTTCGGTGCCGATCAGCCCCTTGGTTTCCATCGTCAGCGAAGTGCCGTTCAACTGTATTTCTGCGCCAAGTTTTTGCAGCGCCAGAATGTGGGTGTCGAGGCGGCGTTCGCCGATGCTGTCCCCTCCTGGAATCGCGAGTTCAATACGTCCACTGCGTGCCAGCATAGGGCCAGCCAGGACGATGCTGGCACGAATCTTTTGGGCGAGGGCCGGGGCAATCCGGTTAGTGGTCAGATTTTTAGCATGGACACGAAGCCGGTGTTCGGCTTCCCATTCAAAATCGACACCGAGACGGCGCATAATTTCAATAATCGTGAATACATCGCCGATGCGCGGCACATTGGTCAGGATGACAGGTTCGTCGGTGAGTACGCAGGCCGGGATCATTTTGATGGCGGCGTTTTTGTTGCCGCCTGCGGTCAGAGTGCCAGAAAGCGGATGACCGCCTTCGATGATGAACTGCTGCATGAATTTATTGCCCCAGGCTAAGTGTAATCGGTGCGCCGGATGCAAGGCTAAGCTGCGCGGCTGCATTACCCTGATTAAGGGCAATTTCGAGATAGCCGCCGCTGTTCACCAGCGCCAGCAGTTCGCCTTTTTTGGCTTCGCCATATGTACGGCGTATGCCTCGAATAAGCTGATTTCCACATTCAATAACGACTTTTTGATTGGAAAAGGTGGGGAAAGTTGCTGCTGTTCCCATTAAACGTGGGTTCAGCATCAGTTGAGTTTGGTCAACCCAATGCAATTCGCCGATGCTGGTTATAATATTACCGAAGTGATCGGCATACATTACCTGTCCATTAAGTGTATTGTCTGTAATTCGTAACTGCGGGAATAGCTGTTTGGCGTAATTTCTGATTGGCCCGCCGAATGCTGATAGCGGTACCCCGTTCGCCAGATGGGCAGCGGCAGGGGCGAAAATATCCCGTCCATGAAATGTCATACTGACGTTTGAGAGTTGATAATCGGAGTTGCTCAGTTCGATGATTTCTGCATCCGGGTACTCTGCCAGCACGTAGGACAGCACACCGTTGTCCGGCCCAACAAAAGTATATTCACCTGTCTCTGCACCAATAGCTTTGCGCGCACCCCCCACACCGGGATCAATCACCACAAGAAAAATTGTGCCAGGCGCAAAATACTGATAATTTCGCAGCAATGTGAACGCGCCCTGGCGTACATTTTGTGGCTGGATGTCATGAGTCAGGTCGATAAATTCAACTGTCGGGGTGATGCGCCGCATGACAGCCTTCATCACCCCAACATAAATATCAGTTGTTCCAAAATCAGTTAGCAGTGCGATGGTGCGTTCCACGAAAAATATGTCCTTTGATGAAATTGTATTCTAAGCGTCTGTTGAGGCGTTGACAACCGTTTTCACGGACGTTATACTGTGCAAATTCGCTTTGAGGATGTTTGTAATGCACTGCCAGCACCATATCCAGTTTCATAAAACTCCCTCGGTGTTGGCTTGATTTGACCGTCACGTTATCTTGATTTACCAAAGCCCCGCACTGAGCGGGGCTTTTTGCTTATAACGGAGGGAAGGCATGTTAGCTGTAATCGATTATGGGGCAGGGAATTTACGCAGTGTGCTCCATGCGCTCAATCATCTCGATGTGGAGAATGTACGTGTGGTTCAGCATCCACGTGATTTGAAAGGCGCTGAAAAGATTATTCTGCCGGGTGTTGGCGCATTTGGGGCAGGGATGCAAAAACTCCATGAACAGGATTTAGCCAGCGCGATCAGGGAAGCGATTGCCGTTGGCACACCCTATCTGGGAATTTGTCTTGGAATGCAATTCTTATTTGAGAGCAGTGACGAAATGGGCGATCACAAAGGATTGGGCGTGCTGCCCGGTCAGGTAACACGCTTTCCTGTAGGTATGGGCTTCAAAGTACCACACATGGGCTGGAATCAGCTTCAAATTCTCCGCGAGTCACCCTTGCTCGCTGATCTGAGTGCCGAGAGCTATGCTTATTTCGTCCACAGCTATTACTGCATTCCGGCTAACCTTACTGATGTGCTGGCGACAGTTGATTATGGAATTCCATTTACGGCAGTTGTGCAGCGCGATAACATCTATGGTGTGCAGTTCCACCCGGAGAAAAGTCAACGTACAGGATTACAAATTCTGACTAACTTTCTGGAGGCAGCATGATTATCTACCCGGCTATTGACCTGCGTGGTGGGAGAGTCGTTCGCCTCAAAGAAGGGGATCCTAATCGACAGACCGTGTTCAGCGATGACCCGGTTAAGACCGCACAAAGCTGGATTGAACAGGGCGCGAGCTGGATCCATATGGTCAATCTGGATGGGGCTTTCGCGCAGGCTAATGACAACGGACGCATCCTTGAAGCGGCAGTGCGGATGGGCGTTCCGGTGCAGTTTGGCGGCGGCTTGCGCGGGCTGGACGACATTGCAGGCGCGTTCGAGCGCGGCGCAGCGCGGGTGGTATTAGGAACAGTTGCCATTCAGCAGCCGGAAGTGGTACTGAAGGCTGTAGAGCGCTGGGGCGCAGAAAAGGTGTGTGTGGCACTGGATGCGCGTGATGGCAAAGTAACAACGCAGGGCTGGACGACCATCAGCGATGTGACACCGATGGAATTGGGCAAAGCGATGGCCGTGCAGGGCGTAATCCACGCGCTGTATACCGATGTGAGCCGGGATGGTGGTCTGGTCGGTGTGAACGTCGAAGGAACGGCGGCGCTGGCGCGGGAAACCGGCTTGCAGGTGATCGCCTCTGGTGGGGTAGGGTCATCAGATGATATTCGACGTTTGAAAGCGACAGGCGTTGTCGCAGGTGCGGTGATCGGCATGGCGCTGTATGAAGGGCGAATAACGTTGCGTGAGGCATTAGCGATAGCGGGAGGGCTGGATGCTGGCTAAACGAATTATTCCCTGTCTGGATGTGATGGATGGACGAGTCGTTAAAGGTGTCAATTTCGTCAACCTGCGTGATGCTGGTGATCCGGTGGAGCAGGCGGCGGTCTATGATAGGGAAGGGGCGGACGAACTGGTTTTCCTCGATATTACTGCCTCCCACGAGGAACGAAACACGATGCTGGATATGGTGCGGCGTGTAGCGGATACCATCTTCATACCGTTCTGCGTGGGCGGCGGCATTCGGACGATTGAGGACATCCGGGCGACGCTGCTGGCCGGGGCGGATAAGGTCTCGATCAACAGCGCAGCCGTGAAGAACCCCGCCCTCATCAATGAAGGCGCATGGGGCTTCGGCAGTCAGTGTATCGTCGTGGCGATTGACCCCAAATGGGTCGATGGCCGCTGGGTGGTGCATATCAACGGCGGGCGCGTGCCAACCGATAAAGGTGCGATTGACTGGGCGAAGGAAGTTGAAGACCGGGGTGCGGGCGAAATCCTCCTGACAAGCATGGACAGGGACGGTACGAAAGCCGGGTACAACCTCGAACTGACGCAGGCGGTGGCGGAAGCCGTCTCGATTCCGGTCATTGCCTCTGGGGGGGCGGGGACGATGGAACATTTCTACGAAGCTTTAACAGTTGGAAAAGCCGATGCAGCGCTGGCGGCGACACTGTTTCATTACAACGAAATCCGTATTGAAGACCTGAAGGATTACCTGTTCGAGCGACGGGTGCCGGTGCGGATGAATGGATGGTCATGAGCCAATTCGATCAGATTAAATGGGACGAGCGCGGCCTCGTCCCGGCGATTGTGCAGGACACGAACACCAAGCAGGTGTTGATGATGGCATACATGAACACCGAGTCGCTGCAAAAGACGCTGGAAACGGGCGAGACAGTGTTCTGGAGCCGCAGCCGGGGCGAGTTGTGGCACAAGGGTGCAACATCCGGGAATGTGCAGCGGGTGCAGTCGATTCATGTGGATTGCGACGGTGACACGCTGCTGGTGCTGGTTGATCCGGCGGGGCCAGCCTGCCATACTGGGGCGGTGTCGTGCTTTTTTCAGGTTATCAGTTCATAGTTAACAGTTGACGGTACAAAAATAACCCATCAGCCAGAGCGGGAGTAAAGCGACGATGCTGCGGGAGTTGGAACAGATTATTCACGAACGGCAGGCAAACCCGAAAGCCGGGAGTTATACCAACAGCCTGTTTGAAAAAGGTGCGAACAAAATTGCTCAAAAAGTGGGGGAGGAAGCAGTTGAGGTGATAGTGGCAGCGCTGGGACAGGGACGGGGAGAGCAGGTAGGCGAACTGGCCGATCTTTTTTATCACACACTGGTGCTGATGGCGCAGCTTGGGCTGACGCTGGATGATGTGGAGGCAGAACTGGCGCGGCGGCATCGATAAAGCTTTCGATTGTATCAGTAACAGCGCTTTAGGTGAGGTCGCCGGACTGGAAGTCGCGGGCGCAGCGGAAGCCATACCAATCGCTGCTTTCATAGCGAATCTCACTGTTTTCGGCGTAGTCATCACGGGATGTAGTACGGGCATCCGCCGCAATCCAATTCCATGAGCCGCCGCGCAGGACACGCTTACTATTCGTATCAGCAGTATTCTCGCGGCCATCATCAACGCGGTAAGGGTAAGGAAAACCATAAATAGTGCTTGTCCATTCCCAGACATTGCCGCTCATATCCAATGCGCCAACCCAGGATGCGCCCACTGGAAATGAGCCGACAGGAGCAGTATTGGGAAAGTAGTCATTAACGGTGGTATCGCGCCAGCTTGCATTACTGATCCCGCAACTGCCATCGCAGAAGTTGAGGCGTGATCCGTCGAACTGATTTCCCCAGGGATAAATGAGGTTATCCGGGCCTCGCGCTGCATATTCCCATTCCGCTTCAGTAGGCAGGCGTGCACCACGATTCTGGCAGTGCTGCTGCGCGTCGCGCCAGGTAATGTTGGTGCGGGGATAGTCGTTTCCGGTGAAAGTGCCAGATGAACCATATTGCCCATTGGTCACTTCCAGACGATCAATCCAGAAAGGTTGGCTGAAGCTGATACGCTCCTGCGGGGCTTCATCTTCAAACAAAACACGGCTGCACTGATTAAGGACGAGGGTACACTGCTGGCGAGCAGCGTCAATTTGTGCACTATTGCTACCCATTGTGAAACTGCCTGCTGGCACTAGCACCATATCCACGCCGCCGATGTTTCGTGTTAGTGGCGACCAGCTCGCGTTATTTGTGACCGGATTGTCGGGGAGGCCAAGCTGTAAGGTCGGTTCAAGCGCCGTCGGTAAAGTTGTCGGGCTGATCGGAGGATTTGTCACTTCAGACGGGAGGGTAGCGGCTGTATTATTTTGCGGGCGCATATTATTTATCAGGGTGAGGGCAGCAGCCAGCAGTCCTACGGCCACAAGAGCGAGAACGCCGACACCAGCGACGACGGCCAATGGCAGCCAATTCCGTCGGGGTGGAGGGGCGGGCTGACGGGTTGGATAATGATGAGGGGAGGGTTGATAGGCTAGCGCTGGGTCCGGGGAAATTTGATTGAGGCGAACCCCTTTGCGGGCGAGTTCGCCATGAAGCTGACGCAGTGCGAGATTGTAGTCCTGCCGCTGGAAATCAATATATTGAATGCGATTCAGTTGAAAGTGAATTTTTGCCGGATGGAGCAGGACTGGGACAACCGCTTTGCCATTGTCGAGATAGTACTGCCATTCGTCCTCGACATTGCGTGATGCCATTGAGTCTGGCGAAATGATGACGATGAGAATATCACCGGTGTCCAGTCCCTGCTGGATGGCGCTGCTCCACTTCATTCCTGCCGGGATATCTTCCAGGTCAATCCAGATGTCCGCTCCTAATTGTGAAAGTGAGGTTGCCAGACGACGGGCAAACGATTCATCTTTGCGGCTGTAGCTGATGAAGATACGCGCCATAAGGTCAGACTCCGATGAATTCAGTCAACATAAGATAATTCAATTTCATGTGCATCGCCACTCGGCATTCTATATCGCCGAGATATTCCCGATGATTATTTGCCATTTCAAGCGCACTCGAACAGAACCGGATACAATAGCAGCATCATATAGAGTTAGAGGATTTGCATGTACGTCCGACGGCAGCAGTTAGAGGAAATCGAGGCTCAAACGCTCGCACCTTACGCACTTCTGAGCCGGGACAGCCGGGGACGCCAGCATCACGACCCGGAGCCGAAGTATCGAACGGCCTTTCAGCGTGATCGGGACCGCATCGTGCATTCGGCAGCTTTCCGGCGGTTGGAATACAAGACGCAGGTGTTTGTCAACGACGAGGGTGACTACTACCGTACACGGTTGACACATACGCTGGAAGTGGCACAGATTGGACGGACTCTGGCGCGGGCATTGGGGGCGAACGAAGATTTGGTGGAAGTCATCTGTCTGGCGCATGATCTGGGGCATCCGCCGTTTGGTCACGCGGGGGAGAATGTGCTGCACCGGCTGACGACGGCCTGCGGCGGCTTCAACCATAATCATCAGAGCTATCGTGTGGTGACAGAACTGGAACGGCGCTACCCAAACTGGCCGGGGTTAAACCTGACTTATGAGACGCTGGAAGGTAATGCCAAACATGAAACGGAATATGACCTGAGCGAGGTTGCCGGGCTGGATGGGGCAATTCGTGGTAGTGTCGAGGCACAGATTGCGAATGTTTCGGATGAGCTGGCTTATAATGCTCATGACCTAGATGATGGATTGCAGGCCGGATTGATCGAACCGGATGATCTGGAACAGCTTGACATCTGGCGGGAAATTCGGGACGGTGCAGGCTGGAAGGGTGGCAAAATTGACGAAATTACTCGCCATTTGCTCATCCGCGAATTGGTAGGCATTGAAGTTGATGATGTGTTGACCGCTTCGACTCGCAACCTCGACGCGCTCAATCCGGGCAGTGCAGGGGATGTTCAGGCTCATACAGAGCAGGTTGTTACTCACAGTGAGCGGATGATCGGGCTAAATCGCAAACTTAAAGATTTTTTGTACCAGAATATGTATTTTCATTTCCGTGTGATGCGGATGGCGAAACGGGCTGAGCGCTTCATTGAGCATATTTTCCAGAGCTATACTGAAGAGCCGCGCCAACTTCCGCTTGAATATCAGTCCCAGCTTGTTGAACACAATCCGCTGCGTGTGGTGGCAGATTACATCGCGTCTATGACAGATCGCGGCGCTCTGTTAGAATATCGACGTCTGTTTGACCCATTGGCGAGGCCGTAAGTAGAAACGGATAGAGCATGTCGAGCAATGAAACTGTCCTTAACAATCGCTACCGTCTGGTTGCCCAGCAGGGTTCCGGCGGGATGGCCGTGATCTACAAAGCGGTTGACCTCGAACTGGGGCGTACAGTAGCAATTAAGGTACTGCGGCCCAGCCTGACGGCTGATCCGTCCTTCCTGGTTAAATTCCGCAATGAAGCCCGCAGTATCGCCAACCTGAATCATCCCAATATTGTGACGCTGTATGATGTGCGAAATGATGGGCCGACCCAGTACATCGTGATGGAATTTGTTGAGGGACAAGACCTCAAAAAAATTATCAAGACCGATGGCATTCTGACGGTTGACCGGGCACTGAAACTGGCGATCCAGATTTGCGCGGGCATTGGTTTCGCGCATCGGGCGGGTCTGGTTCATGCTGATGTCAAACCGCAGAATATTCTCGTCACCCGCGCCGATGTGGTGAAGGTGACGGATTTCGGTATCGCGCAGGCTTTGAGTGATACCCAACCAGGTGAGCGCGTCTCAGTGGTGTGGGGTAGCCCACATTATTTCGCGCCAGAGCAGGCGCGTGGCGAGCGGCCAACACCCGCCTCTGATGTTTACGCGATTGGTATTGTAATGTTCGAGATGCTCACCGGGCGACTGCCTTACATTGGTACGAATCAGCAGGAGCTTGCGCTGGCACACATCCGTGAGCGTGTGCCGCTGGTGACAGAATTTAACCCCAGTGTTCCAGAAACGCTTTCGCAAATTGTTTATAAAGTGATGGCGAAGGAACCCGCAGCGCGCTACCGTACAGCGGATCAATTAGGCGCAGTGCTGGAAAGCTATCGTGATCGTGGACGCGAAGTGACGATTAATGCGCCATCTCCGTTCAATCCGGCGCAGCCCTCAAATCTGCCACCGCCACCGCCAACCTCGCCCCAGCAGCGACCGAATAATCTGCCGCCTGTCCCGCCGCAGGTTTCCCAACCGCAAAGCCCACTACCATTTTCGCAACCCGGTGTGCCACCCAGCCCACAAACGCAGCCCTATACACAAGGGCAGCCACAATTCACAGGGGGAAATCCTTATAGTCAGGGGCAACCCTATCCGCCGCAGCAGGGTGGTAACACGACACAGCGTTATTCCGCCGCGCCGGATGCGCCGCAGAGCAATCCCTATAATCGCCAGACTGTGCCTTCGCCTTTTAATGCGCCGCCGCAGGGTGCTTCACAGCCTGTTCCGACACAGAACGCGCAGCAGTGGAGCGGCGGCACCAGCCAGCCGATGTACCGAATTGATCGCGATGCCGATATTCCGCCAGCATTGGATGCAGTAACCATTGCGCTGGCGGTGTTAGCGTTCTTTGCGGTGCTGTGCCTGATTCCGTTGTGGATTCAGGTTTATGTGGCGCGGTTTGCTGCGGGCTAACGATCTTCGGTCATGGAGCGAATGGTGTCGCTGACCTGATAAGCATCAATCAAAGCAATGGTGCTGCCGTCGTTGTTACTGGCAAGGTAAATGCCAACTGCACCCGCTCCAAAAGGCACTTCCGTTGTCAGATCAACGACGGCGTAATCGTTCACCCAGGCACCGATCTGATTACCGCTAAATGTGACGCTGAGGCGATTTAATTCCCCTGCCGGTTTGATATATTCAACTGGCGTCCAGCGTTCATCCAGCCCCCGCAGCTCTCGCCAGCGAGCATCCTTCAGCTCCCAAATGCTGTAACGTCCCATGCCATCGACCGCGAAGACATTGTAATTGCTGTCATCCTGGTAGCGGAAGATGATTCCATATCCGCTGGAGGGATTGCTGGTGGGGGCAAGCTGCCCTTCCAGCGTAATAGTGCCATCGGCATAGACGAGATTGGGGTTATGAATGGTGGCAGTGGCGGCACCCCTCAGATTGTTCTGCAAGCGATAGAAACCGGCTTCAGTGAATTCCCGCAGCACCGAACCGGAAGAGGTTTGGGGCCAACCCGCGTTATAAGGGTCATCAGGTAAAAAACCACTGATGAAATAGGCGTTTTCCCCCTCTGTCATGCTCGAAATGACAGGGGCTGCCGTCGGCGTTGGAGCGAAAAGAACGAGTATGCCTGCCAGAACCAGCGCCCCAATGCCGAGTAGGGCGCCGCTAAATAATCGGCGTCTGGGCTTCAACGATGGCAAAATCACAGTTGGTGTGTCGATCTTAAGGGTGGTGGTGGGTATGGCTGCGATTGGCTGGCCGCCAAGCACTCCGCTGAGATCATCGGCAAAAGCCTGCGCGGTCTGATAACGTTGGTTCGGGTCTTTCGCCAGGGCGCGCTGTACCAGCAAAGCCAGCGCGGGATTATGTATAATTTGCGCGATGGGCATAACTGGTTCGTTGATATGCTTGAGGATGATGGCGACAGCGCTGTCGCCGCTAAAGGGTGGTCTGCCAGTCAACATCTCGTAGAGGATGACGCCGAGCGCGTACAGATCGCTGCGGCCATCGACAGGCATCCCAGCGGCCTGCTCTGGCGAAAGATAGGTTGGGGTGCCAATTGTCGCGCCATCCTGCGTCAGGCTGGCTCCTTCAGCAAGACGGGCGATGCCAAAATCCCCCAAAACAGCACGATCATGCTCGTCGAAAAGGATATTGCCCGGTTTGACATCACGGTGTACCATGCCTTTGCTGTGGGCGTAGTGGAGGGCGGCGCTCAGGTCGAGCATGATCTCACGCACCCGGTCAAGTGGCATGTGCTGACCAATGGCACAAAAATCTTCCAGCACATCCTTGAGCGTTTTGCCGGGAATGTAAGGCATGACCATAAAAGCGACCAGGCGTTCGCCTAACTGCACCGTCGCATAATCGAAAATCTGGATAATATTGGGATGATTGAGACTGGCGACGAGACGCGCCTCACGGTCAAAACGGTCTTTAAAATTAGTATCTTCGGCCAGATGTTCATGCAATATTTTGATTGCTACCGTGCGGTCGAGGCTGGTATCGCGGGCTTTGTAAACCCGTGCCATACCCCCCACGCCGATGCGCTCACTAATCTGATAGCGTCCGATGCATTGATTGATAAAGGTGTCAAATTGAGAGGACATCTGTCCGTTTCCGCCCCAGAAAAATTTGTTAGGTTATAGACATATTTTCCCTTCAAACCATTACACCTCAAAAGCCTTTCACAGATATTGTGTGTTGATAAGGGACAGGTTAGACTCTGGTGATGCGAAATTATCTGCCTTTACTCCTGCTGTGCCTGCTGGTCATACTGCCCGCTGCTGCTCAGGATACAACGCCTGAGATCGAATACCCGACCAGCGGCGAAGTTTATTCGCTGATGACGTTCCCGGTTGAGGTTGATCCAGCGACTTATACCAATCCGTTTAACAACGCCGATATCGAGGTGCTGGGCGTTTTTGTCGCGCCATCTGGTAAACAGCAGGTCATTCCCGGCTTCTGGATGCAGCCATACGAGAATACCTGTGATGAATGTGAGCGAGAGGACTGGCAACCTACAGGTGATCCGGGCTGGCGAATTCGTTTCACGCCACAGGAAGTGGGGACATGGACATATCGACTGCAAGCACAGGATGGTGACACACAGGTATTTGTGGAGACTGGCTCATTCGATGTGTCAGCCAGCGAAAAACCCGGTTTCATCCGTACTGGAGCGAATCAGCGGTATTTCCAGCGGCAAAACGGTGAACCTTATTTTCCTGTCGGCCACAATCTGAAATGGTCATGGGATGAGATTGGGGGCGTGCGAACCTATATTGAATGGCTGCGCCAGTTAAGTGCTGCGGGCGGGAATTATGCGCGGCTGTATATTGATACTCCCTGGTTTATCGGTCTGGAATGGAATGAGCCAGTGGGGGATTACCGCGCTGCTCAGAAATCTGCTGCCCAACTGGATATGATTCTGGACGCAGCAGCCAACTATGGTGTGGCTTTGCAAATCGTTATTCTGTGGCATCAGGCTTTGATGATTTACAACAGTGCGCCTGTCAATATCCCGACGAACTTTCCACGTGTGGATGCCAGCGCTGATTGGGATAATAACCCCTATAACATTATTTACGGCGGGCCAATTGGCGGGCCGAGTTTGTTTTTCTCCGACAGAACAGCTATTGCCCTGTTCCGGCAGCGGCTTCGTTACATCGTTGCACGCTGGGGTTACAGCCCGGATATTTTTGCCTGGGAGATCATCGATGAAATTGACCGCACAAGTGGTTACGAATCTTCGTTAGCGAGTGCCTGGTTACAGGACACTGCCAGCCATCTGAAGCAGATCGATCAGCACGGCCATCTGGTGACGGCAGGCAGTCGCACATTCGATACGGCTGTGGCGGCGAATCCGCTGCTGGATTTCACTACCGGGCAGTTTTACCAACGGCGACCTATCGAAACAGTGATCGACCAGACAACGGGTATTGTCGATTTAACGCGGCGTTTGCTGACGACCAGCCCGGTGCCGACCCTGCTAACGGCCTATTCACTCAATCCATGGTTCGAGCCGACGGCGGATGATCCGCAGGGAATTCATGTGCAGGATACCTTATGGGCATCGGCCTTAGCCGGGGGAGGGGGTGCTGCTGCCAGCGATTGGTCGGATACCTATCTCATTCCACAAGGATTGCAGACCTATTACAGGCCGCTGCGGGCGTTTACCAGTGGGATTGACTGGCCGAACCTGAAATTTGAATATGCCGACGCGAGCCTGATCTCGTCCGAAAGTGATACTTACCAGCCTGTTCGGGTGAGTGGATTTGATCGCCGTTTCGCTACACCAGCGCTGGAGGATATTTTTGCGCGGACGCTGACGCCAGATGGTCTGTTCCCCAGTGTTTCATCCGTGCCAAGTTACCTGTACGGGCGGGTTTACAATACCCAGTTGAACCGTTTACAGGTTTACACAGTGACAGTGCCGGTGAATACTTATCTCGAAGCGCGGGTGCGCCGCGTTTCGACGCAGGCTGGCGCGCGGCTGAATGTGACAATTGATGGTATGAACGCGGCTGACCTCGAACTAAGCATCGGCAGTACCAACGTCGCGTTACGTGTGCCGCTGGTGGCGGGAACGCACGAGATTATCCTCGACAATCAGGGCGATGACTGGCTGGAACTGGAATATCTCGAAATCGGTCATCTGGTTTCCCCTGCGCGTTCGCTGACACTGCGTGATTCCGGCACTGGCGTGGCGCTCGCATGGCTGCAACATCGGGATTATACATGGGAGAAAGTCGCCGCCGGAGTGGAACGGGGGGCTGTCAAGTTTCAGTATCAACTTGACCGGATGCCACCAGGTCGTTACAGTGTCGAAGTCTGGAATCCCCTGACCGGAGAAGTCATCGGTGAGGAACGGGTGCGAGCCGATGCGAATGGTCGCCTGATAGTGGAACTACCACCACTGGACAGCCAGCTTGCCTTGCGAATGTTTCGGCAGCCTGACCCGCCAGCGGCTACCCCCTCACCAGAAGTAACTGCTGAAGACACTGAAGCACCATTCGTCGTTCAGACCAACACCCCGCGACCCTAGACGCAAAGTTAATTTCTTCACACTGTGCATCAGCGCACTAAATCAATTGCTGCTATACTGCCTTTTTAAGGTTTATGGCAATGGATTGAAGTGCAGAGGCACCAACATGGATCGGGGTGAACGGCTGGCGGCAATAGAACGGATGCTGTATCGCAGCAGCGGCGGCCTGCGCGCGGTTGAGATTGCGGCAGCTTGCGGTGTTGACCGGCGGACGGCTTACCGTGATATGGCTGCGCTGGAAAAACATGGCCTGCCAATCAGCCAGCAGGATGGGCGTTTTTTCATCAACCGTGATTATTATCATGCCTCGCTTCGGCTGCATTTTCAGGAAGTGGTTGCGCTGTTTATCGCCGCGCGAATGCTGGCACGCCATGCTGAACAACAAAATCCCTATGCTATTTCTGCCCTGAGTAAATTAGGCGCGGCACTACCAGACCCACTTGGCGGCCATGTCAATTTCATCGCTGACTTGCTGCGTGGCAGTCCGGTTGACCGTAACTTTGCCCAGGTTCTGGAAACGACAACGCGTGGTTGGTTTGAGCGCCGCAAAATCCGCCTGTGGGTCAGCACTGGTAAAAGCAGTGAGATCGCCACACGCGATTTTTCAACTTATTTCATCGAGCCGACCAATACCGGTGGCATGTGTGCGATCGGTTACGATGATCTGACTGGTAAAGTGCAGACCTTCCGCCTGGAAACTGTTAAACGAGTCAAGCTGCTGGATGGCAGTTACGATATTCCGAGCAAATTTGACCGGCGGCGTTATCTGGAAAGTGTATGGGGCGTGCTGGGGGATGGTGAAGAAAAGACCAATGTTGTGCTGGCCTTCCCGGCAGATATGACCTCGCTCATTAAGGAGCGCATCTGGCATCCGTCGCAGCGCATCGAAACGCTGGCGGACAAACGCTGCACGCTGAATGTGCAGGTGGGCGACTGGCACGAGCTTCTGCCCTGGATACGCTCGTGGGGGGCGCAGGTAGAGGTATTAGAGCCGCCTGCGCTGCGCGAAGCACTGGCAGCAGAAGCGAGCCGGGTGCTGGCGGTGTATTTGGGAGTCCGGTCATGATTGAATTGAGTAGCGACTGATGAGAGATGTGTAGACCTATTAGAGCGTGTTTTCAAAAAGCATGAAAAAGGGCGGAAAACGAACTTCCGCCCTTTTTGATTCCAGATTAGCCGACCGAACCGGGGTCGGCGGTGGCGGCGGGGTCAAACGTCGGAATCGATTCCTGTGTCGGCAGCGGTTCGAGCGTCGGGATAATTTCCACTGTCCCTTCAGGGATCACTTCTAGTGTGACTTCCGGCGTGATTTCGGCGATGGGCGGAACAGCTTCAAGTGTCGGCTGTGCCTCGCCAGCAATAAGGCTTCGTACCGCATCGAATGCTGGACGGGTAGCACCGCCGGGGCCAATCAGGCTGTAATAGCAGGAATCAGCACTGGTCGCCCCAACGCCACAGGCATTGAAATTGTAGAGGAACATCGGGCCGACGAAGCCCAGTTCCGCGCCGAGTTCAAATCCGCGCGGGTTGTAGATGGCCTGTTCGCCGAGCGATGTATAGGTCACATAGATGTAGCTTTGCGAAGGTGCGTCGGTGTCCTCGCTCGTTCCCCAGCCAAATTTTGTCACCCAGATGGCAGTGCTGCCGTCGCCGCTGTTGACCATAATGTCGCGGTAAGCCCGGAGCGTTTCCTGGAAATAAAAGCTGGCATCCTCGAAATGGGTTTCAACGCCCACTGGCGCGGTGCAGCACAGAGCATCGGGCGGGTTGGCCCAGCCGTTGGGATGTGCGCCAATGGCATCGCTGACATTCGCGCCGCCTGCCGTGTAAATACCGGCGAGGAACTGGCGGTCGTTAATGGCATTTACGCCATCGTTGAAGCCGGTGGGAGCGAGTCCGGCGGAGATGACAACTGCATTAGGATCAGAAGCTTTAACGGCATTATAGGCTACACCCAGCAGCTCGACATATTTAGCCGGACTGATGCTATGCAGGCTGCTGTTCCACTCACGGCGCAGATTGGGTTCTGTCCAGATTTCGTAAGCCTGTACCTGCCCGGCATAACGAGCAGCCAGCGCTCCGAGGAATGCGCCGTAATCAGCAAAGTTATCTGGTGGGCCGTTTTCATCAGCGTTGGAACGCGCCCAGGATGGTGCGGCGGAAACAGTCAGCAGAATGTTGATATTGCTGGCACGCAGGGTGTTGACGATATTATCGAGTGTATCGAAGTCTATATTGCCCTGGGTTGGCTCGAAATCGCGCCAGGCAATTTCCTGCTTGACCCAGGTGACGCCGAGCGATGACAGCTCGGATGTGAGTGCGGCGACATCCTGATCGACCAAAAAGGCTTCAATGCCATAAGCGAAGCCGTAGCCCGGCGCGGGCTGCCCACCGCCCTGTCCGACGAGTGAGGTCAATGGGGTTGCTGTCGGCACCAGTGCCACAGGCGGGGTTGTGCCAGCGGCAGCCTGGGTCGGCACGCGCAGCACCTGACCGGAATAAATGAAATTGGGATTCGCCAGGCTGTTGAGTGTCACAAGCTGGCGGACAGTGGTGCGGAAACGAACTGCGATGCGGAACAGGGTGGCACCTCGCTGCACGATGTAGTTCTCGGTTGGCGCTGGCACGACGGTTGCTGGCGGTTGGGCTGTCGGCGGGATGGGTGATGATGTTCCGGGGATACGGAGTGTTTGCCCGGCGTAGATCAGCGACGGATTGGCAATACCGTTGGCCTCTGCCAGCATACGCACGGTGGTTCCGAATCGAACCGCGATGCGAAACAGGGTTTCGCCGGAGCGGACGACATAGAGGGTTTCGGTAACTGGTGTAGCCGTATTGACAGGAAGGGCCTGGGGTTGGGTGACGGCTGGCAGCACTTCCGGCGTGGCTTCCTGTGCGGCAGCCATAACCTCAGCAGTCGCCTCTGGGTTCGCTTCCTGCGCGAGAACACCCTGCACGGCCACAATCGTTAAAATAAAAACCAGGACTGCGACTGCGCGTAGTCGTCGCATAGCGATTCTCCTCACTAGTTATGAAGCAAATTCAACTGAAAAACCTGAATATACCTGTGCATATTACACCGATTAACTCATCCATGCCAACACGTGGATGAGCGGGGCGTGTTATAATCGTCTCAGCGACGACTTCCTTAGAGGTGAGTGTCATGCCAAGACGGTTATTGTGGACGCTGGTCATCCTGTTGCTGGCGCTGTCGGCGTTACCTGCGGGGGCGCAATCCCGTTCCGTATTCTGGGAACGCTGGGATGTGCTGATTGACAATGTGGATACAGCCGCCAACCGTTTCGATGTGACTGAAAGTTATCAGATTGATTTTAGCGGTACTTTTCAGTTTGGTTCGGCAGTGATTCCCTATGCCAATGTGGAAAATATCACAGGTGTGCGAGTTTATCAGGGCGGTGAAGCCCTGCGCGAAAGCTGTTCCGGTCAGCGTGGAACCTATTGTGCTGAACACACCAGTGACGGACTTTCGATTACTTACAATTTTTTTCAACCCATTAGCGATAGCTCAGAACAATTTGAGATTCGCTACACGGTGGTTGGCGCATTACGTTTGTATGAGAGCGGCGACCAGTTGTGGTGGACAGCCGTTCCCAGTGAACACAATGGTTTTTCGATTGGCAGGAGCGCCGTCAGGGTGGAACTGCCGCAGGGGTACGCTCCACGTGGGGGGATTGACCCGGTAGAAACCTATGGCGCGGCGGCGCGCGTCAATGTACAGGGGACAACTGTCACTGCCGAATCCCTTGGACGGCTGGGCGGGGATGATTATTTCGAGATTCGGGTACAGTATCCTCACAATCCGAATGCGCGGCGTGCTGCCTGGCAAACAGATTTTGACGAGCAGCGCCTTTATGAAGAACGCACCCAGCCGTTAGTCAATATCGGCCTGATCGCCCTGTCGCTGCTGCTGCTGATTGGCGGGCTGATGGGTGTGTACGCACTGTGGTATTCACGCGGGCGTGATCCAAAAGTTGGGCCGGTGCCTGAATATTTATCCGAACCACCGGACAATCTGCCTCCGGCA
This sequence comes from uncultured Anaerolineaceae bacterium, assembly GCA_964447795.1. GTDB lineage: Bacteria > Chloroflexota > Anaerolineae > Aggregatilineales > Phototrophicaceae > CFX2. The sequence continues at coordinate 80,126 of CAYUTY010000006.1, read as the reverse complement.
ATGGTTGGTACTCTCCTGGATGAACAGGCTGATCTGCGTGACATCATTTCGACACTGATAGATTTGGCGCGGCGTGGTTATCTGGTGATGGAAGAAAGTCAGGAAGCAGGCTTTTTTGGAATCGGCTTCAAACGCGAATTTACCTTCAAACGCACGGATAAACCCCTTGATGATCTGCGTTCATTCGAGCGCGGCTTCATCAAGTATTTCTTCAGCAATCGCATGGAACGATCCCTGGAATCGCTGCGTAATACATTCTATTCGGCGATTCCACGCCTGCAACATGAATTGTATGAGGCGATAGTTGCTGAAGGGCTGTTCACCAGCAGCCCGCAGTCGGTGCGTTCGATGTGGCAGGGATTGGGGCTTGTCCTGATTGTGCTGGCTTTTTTCGGAACTTTTGCAGGGGCCGGGCTTGTAGAAAGCATCGGCGGCGCGTTGATCTGTATTCCATTTTCACTTGGGGCAGTGGGAATAGCGGCGCTTGCGGTGGGTCGGCATATGCCAGCTAAAACACGCAAAGGCGCGGAAGACGCCGCAAAATGGAACGCTTTTCGCGAGTACATACGCAACCTGGATAAATACGATGATGTGCAGGAAGCCGCGCAGCATTTCGATGATTATCTGGCTTATGCTATTGCCTTTGGTGTTGATCGCGCCTGGCTGCGGCGCTTCAGTGAAGTAACCAATGTTCCGGTGCCGCCCTGGTATTGGCCGACCTATCGTGGAGGTCGTTGGGGACGCGGTTATACAGCCGGATCGCCCTGGCCGGGTCAGGCAGGCGGCAGTGGCCTTCCTGGCGAACTGGCACGGGGGGGTGATGGTGGATTTTCACTTGATGATGTTTCCGGCGATATTGCTGGTGGGCTGGAGTCGATTTCGAGCGGATTAAGCAACATGCTGGAGTCCGCCTCGCGCGCGATGACTAGCCGTCCCCAGCAGACCAGCGGCAGTAGTGGGCGCTGGAGTAGTGGTGGCCGAAGCTGGAGCGGCGGTGGATTTGGCGGCGGTGGCAGCAGCGGCGGTGGCAGCCGGGGTTTTGGATAAGTCGTGGAGGGCAGACATAATGAATACGGGACGACTGGTTGGCAATATACTGATTGTAGTAGGTTTCGGTGAGGCTGAGATCGCCGGGTTATGGCTGGAGCTTCAAACATCTAACCAGCAGTTGAGCGGCGGTGGAGCGCTGGTGGGGGCGGGTATCGCTTTTGTGCCAGTTGCGCTCTTGACCGGTTTTGGCATTTATATGTATGTGCAGGGCGGTAAGGAAGCTATCGAAGAATCGGAGATGCAGCAGCAGCGGCAACTGCTCGACATTGTAAAAAGTCGGGGTCAGGTCAGTGTTAGTGATATGGCGCTGGAAATGGGCATCAATGTCGATAAAGTAAAAAACCTGGTTCATCAGCTTGTCGGATTGCAGGTTTTCAGCGGTTATATCAATTGGGAAGATGGCGGCATTCTGTATTCATCTGATGCCAGCCAGTTACGCACACTGGAAAAGTGCAAAAACTGCGGCGGCGAAATTAGACTGGTAGGGAAGGGTGTATCGACCTGTAAATTCTGCGATACGGAATATTTCCTGACGTGACTATCCTCATAATTGGGGGATAGCGTCAGCGATTGAGCGTATAAAATGATACCTGTGTTAAAGGTAATATGAAGGGAAACAAACACTATGTCCGAACTATACGATCAGATTGTCAGCCAGAAAGGGCGTTTGCAAAATCTGGCCGAACGCATTCCCGGCTTTCGCGGCTATTTAGACAATAAGGCGCGGCGCGAAGCTGACCGGATGCTGCGCGATTATATTGCTGATATGCTTTCAATCCGCATCAACCGTTTTGTTGAAGTGGAAAAGCAGATTCTTAAGGCTGGTGGTATGGCATACATGTCTGAAACCAGCAGCGCCAAGACCAAGCTGCAAACTTATCATGACCGTGTAAAAGCCGCTGCCCCGGGCTATTCCGGTTTCTTCGCCATGATCGACGTGACACCGGACAAACTGGAAGCACTCTACAGTTTTGACGAATCGCAGGTGCGTTATGTCGATAAACTGGACGAAGCCATAGCTGCTTTATCCAGCGCTGCCAGTGCCAATGAAGGGATTGACGCAGCCATTACGGCGGTTGACCGGCTGGCAATTGAGGCTAATGAAGCATTCTCGCTGCGTGAGGATGTGCTGACAGGTCTTAATAAGGAACTGGGTGGAAAATAAACTCAAATTATAGCGTCAGCCAGGCAGCTTCCGTATTTTCAGAAATGATCCAACAATAAGGAGACAGCGAAATGCCGCGTATTATTGATGTCGTCGATCATGTAAATGTGATGGATGAAGAGTTCGCATACCGCGAACCGCAGGGGGGAAGTGGCGATTTTCGTATGGGGTCGCAGGTGATCGTAGGCGAGAGCCAGGCGGCAGTATTCGTGCGTGGTGGCCAGGCGCTTGATGTGCTGGGGCCGGGTCGCCACACGCTTTCGACGGCTAACCTGCCGATTCTCTCCGGCCTGATCGGGTTAGCGACCAGTGGACGAACACCTTTTACCTGCGATCTGTATTTCGTTAACCTGAAGGATATGCCCCAGGTGCGCTGGGGAACGAATACGCCCATTGTGATGGAGACACCGGGAAAAGGCCTGGGTGTCGTTCTGCTGATTACCCATGGTGTGATCGACATCGGCGTTGATGAACCCATGCTGTTCGTCAAGCAGTATGCTGTTGGTAAGGCAGTCGTCACGATGAACGACATCCGTGACCGGGTACAGGCGATGCTGCTTGGCGAAATTGCCACCCTGCTTGCTAATTCCGGTGCACAGAGCATACCTGATGCTAACAAGCTGCTTGGCGATCTCGAAGGTGCCATGCTGGCACAGCTTAATGAGAAATTCCGGGCGCTTGGGCTGCGAATCAAGGCATTTGAATCGAACCCTTTCACCGCGAAGGATGTGCCGCTCGATCAACTGCGGAATTATGTCAGCCTCGATGTGTGGGAGCGGGTGCAGCGTTTGAACATCGCGCAGACGGCGGCGGCTAACCCTGGCCTGGGCGGTGCTATGGCTGGAGCTGGTGTTGGCCTGGGGGTCGGCCAGCAGATCGGGGCGGCACTCAACCCGGATGCAGCGGCAGCAGCGCAGCAGCAGCAGATGATGCAGCAGATGATGATGCAGCAGATGATGGAGATGATGAACCGCAATAATCAGCAGCAAGCGCCTGCTGCTCCAGCCGCTGCGACTGAAAACCCAACCACCAAAGAGGAGATTCAAGCGCTGCTGGATAACCTTGATACTAAGCTGATGAAGGGCGAAATCTCCGAAGCTATTTACAACCGTCTGGTTGAAAAGTGGCAGGCGAAACTGGACAGCATGTAGCCGATAGCCAATAGCATATAGCTGGCAGCAAAAGAGGGCGTATGCTGAAAAGTGTATGCCCTTTTGATTTCAGCTATCGTCCTCTACAAGGATACTGTCGACAACATGAACACCGCCGGGCAACCGTTCCCCGCTGGCCGGGTCGTAAAAACCGACAATCAGGTGATATTCCCCAGCAGGTACATTCCGCAGCGGCAGGTCGTAAATATCGCGTAAAAGATAATTCGGCGGCCAATCGCTAGTTTGACCCCGGTCATCCTGCGGAAATTGATCGTCCTGCGAAATGGGCGGGCCGTTTTCGCCAAGTGTCAGATGGACAAATATTTTGAGTGGCGTTGAGGTCGTTTCGACTGGCTTCCAGACGAGCTGAATGATTAAGTCTCCGTCACGCGTAGGTGGCATCTCCGCCTGATAACCGACCAGTTCTGCTATTCCAAAATCGGTTGCCGGGGCAATGTTAAGTTCATTTTCGCTGACTTCCCAGGGTAGATAGTGGCGGATATGCAGACCATCAGCGGTTGTATCCAGCACCGTTTGCATGTTGCCTTTGACCCATTCCTCGACGATACCGACGTTCGGCCAATCGGGAAAGGTTTGTCCAACGAGCCAAATGCTGCGGTAGCGGTCGCTGTAATCTGCGAGGATGGCGTGGATTTCTTCAGGTGGCTGCTGTGGTTCGGCGGGTAGGGCAATATCGAGCGCGGGTGCATCATAGTAATAGCCAAATGATGCATCCGCCGATAATTGAATGACTAAATCACCTGGTGCAGCGTGCTTCCGCAGGTAATCAGTAATCACCGGCCAGTTAGGGGCTTTGGCCGTCGCCGGGTTGAAGTAGTAGTTAGCGAGCGCGAGGGCGGTAAGGGCAAGGATAGGTATGAGGATGAAGAGTGATGCATAATGTGTAAGGAGTGATGAGGTCTTAGTTCCGAGTTCCGAGTTCCGAGTTCCGAGTTTTGGGTTTGCAGGCTGGTTTTTGGGAATATAGTAGCCGAAAACTACAGCCGGAATCAGAATATAGGCTGGGGCGGTGGCGAAGACATACTGGGGCGTAAAAATATTGAGCCGCAGCGCTAGCAGGCACAGTGTCAGCAGCGGCAGAAACCCTATGCAAATCAGAAATAGTGCAGTAATCCGATTTTTGCGCCAGATCAGAAACAGCCCGGCCAGTGAAGCGATTACGATAAGCGGCCACACCAGTTCAGCAGCTTCAGATGGCAGGGTTCGCCCGAATGTCAGTGTGATCAAAAATGCGGGAATGTGCGCCATGTCGAATGGGCCGGTCGTTCCGCCATAACCGCCTTCGTTCAAGAGGCCACCTTGGAGGATGGCGAAGGAAGCCAGCGATGCGGTGATCGGGATGACTTGCGCTGCCAGCAACCGCGCAATTTTGGTGGGCGTTTTGCGACAGGTGATGATGCCGTAGAGGGAGAAAGCAGCAATAGTCAGCAGCTCCGCATAAAAAATATTGGCTGCTAGCGCTGCCACCAGCGCATATAATATCCAGTCACGGGGACGATTGTCTCTTAGCGCTCGTAACCCCAGCCATAAGGCAACCACACTCAGGCCTGACCAGATGGCGTAATTGCGAACATCCTGCGCGTACCAGATTTGCAGCGGATGGATGGCCCACAGCCCGGCTGCTAATAAACCGGCGCGTAACCCCCCAAGGCGTTTTCCGAGCGCATACAATGCCGGGATGCCGATTAGGTTGCTAAGGGCAGGCAGCAAACGCATGGAGAATTCACTTGTCCCGGCGGCCAGCCCCCAACCGTGAAAAATCGCGTAATTCAGAAAGGGATGGGGTTCAATGCTGGCGATAGTTGATAGTGACTCCGCTAGCGGCAAGCGCGCCCAGTATTGTACGCTGAACGCTTCATCACCCCGCAGCGGGACAGCAGTCAAACGATACAACCGCAGTGCGAATCCAGCCAGCATAATGACGATCAATAATGCCAGCGGCAGCCAGCTTTTCCGGCTCAGCGTGCTAATGTTGCTTCCTCAAAAGCATCGGCCACTTTTTCAGCGTCGATGGTGGGTTTAGCTTCGATTGGCGCGGTATCAGCTATTTTCAATCCACCTTTTTCTTTTTTCTTTCCACTTTGAGGAAGGGCCTTTTGTTGTGTCTGCGCCAGATCACGCATGTAGTCGCGCAGATTGGGCTTTTTATTGTCGGAGGCGTACAACACCGGAACCTGTGGGTTTTCGATTTCAACTTCGGCGCGTGGGTCAACAAAGATGATGAGCGGTTGTACTTCCACACCTGGCATCTGGCTGTCCAGCAGCGATTTGACGTAGCCTGCCGCTTTTATAGCATCGCTGGTTGGATTGCCGATGTCATCGCGTCGCAGCAGTCGCATGAATCGCCCGGCTAAACCGCTCTGCGTTTTCCAGCTATCACCTTTGACTGAATAACGTCCATCCTGAAAACGGGTGACCATCGCAAAGACACCCTGTGGCGCGATCAGCACATGGCGTGCCGGAAAATGATAATAGTTATACAAAACACTTTTCTTGCTGACGCCCTTCAATCCCTCACGGATGACTTCTTCCGGGCGTGGTTTGCGAATCCACAGATTGGTCATCCGTACTGAAGCAATCGTACAGATGAAACCGATAGGCAGCACCAACCAGGGCAGAATAATTGACACAATGAATGACAGATTATCCTGGCTGGTGTTAGCTGCATAAAGCTGTGTGTTGGCGATAATGAAACCACCAATCAGGACGGCCATACTGAAAAAAAAGAGGCCGTGTGCGATGCGGCGGTTGCGCTGTACCAGTTGATTATTGGTTTCGATACGCATAATGGTGGTGACACTTTCTGAAACAGAACCCCCTCTGCCTTGTCTGCAAAGGGGGATAAAGCGGATGCTAACTAACGCGGTACAAGATATGAAATGCCACCACTGGTGCGGATTTCGGCGCAGATGAGATCGCCTACGCGCAGAGTCGGCAGGATATACCACGTGCGCGGTGACCCAAAGGCGATGGCCACCACTGCCCGGTCAATATCCTCCGGGTTGGCTTTCATACAGTGGGTGATTGGTTCGCGGATTTTATTGGTGATGGGATTGCCGCCCACATCATAGAAGGTGATGTCGTAATAAAGCTGCTTGCGCTCGTAGCCGCTCGGCGCCTGTGGTGCGTAGCCGGTGAAAATGGCATTGCAGCCGACGCTGATAGTTCCCTGATAAGTGATGCCCACATCTTCGGTATCCCAGGCCAGTGTATCGCAGGCAGGCGCATAATATTTCAGAACCTGCAAACGCACATTACCTGCCGGAGAGATTTGTGTTACCAGCGGTGTCGCGCCGGGTACTGGTGTGCCGGGCGTGACCGTGACCCCTGCCGCACCTGAGATTTCCGCTGTGATCCGTGCTATGCCGCCCATATTAAAATTGACGGGTGCTGTACCATTGACCGGGCCAAGCACCGGGGCAGTCCCCAGATTACCCAGATCAAAGGTGCTGCCGGGCGACCATGCCCAATAGGTGAGGACAGAACTGCCGGACTGATCGCCACGAAATTTAAAATTCACGGGCAGATAAAAACCGACCCATACAACCGGTGCTGTGATCTGGGCTGGCGTGGGCAGAACAGCGGTAAAAGTGCCTGCTCCGGTGATGTTAACCGGGGTCTGGGTCACGAGCTGCGCGTCCACCGGTGAACCGCCATTCGGGTCTTGATAGACAACCGCTATCACTGTTGCACCCGGTACTGCCGTCTCGACATCGATGCTGATTTTGTCAATCGTTGCCGGAAGTGCCAGGCCAAGTGGGGACAGGTCAAAGCCGTTGATGACCAGTGTTTGTTCGCCCGTGATGACAAAACTCGCGCTTCCTGTGCCGGTGTTGTTCGACAGCACCCGGTCGCCCGCGCTGACTGACAACGCCGACAGTCCAATGACCATCACGCTCAGCAGCATGAGAATTAGCAGAAATTTTCGCAACATTGCTCTTATCCTAACTCAGTGTCGGACAATCTAGGATGAATTATACCCTATCTCCATCTGTCAGAAGTTTCAGCTATAATGCGCGGGCTATTGTAGGGGGTGGATGCGATATGGTCAAGCAAAACGATATGCAATTTACCAGGCTGATAGTTCCCGTACTGCTGCTCGCGCTGGCATTTATTATCTGGCTGATTTTTTTGCGCGAATTCCGCCTCGATGATGCTTTTATTACGTATCGTTATGCGCGCAATTTCGCGGCGGGGCAGGGATTAGTCTATAACGTTGGCGATTCCGTGCTCAGCACAACTGCGCCGCTGTATGCCGTACTGCTGGCAGTTTTGAGTTTTATCGTTCGGGATTTTCATGTGCTGGGTGGGCTGGTTAGCACGCTGGCGATTGGCGCAGGTGGCGGGTTGATTTACGCACTTATACCCCGCTATATACCTGTTAGCATTCGTATCTGGGCAGGGGTGGTTTATACCCTCAGCAGTCCATTGTGGCTGGCGCTGGGTATGGAAACAGCGCTGTGGCTGGCACTGGTGCTTGCTGCCATCTTGCTGGTAAGACTGGATCGTTGGGGCTGGGCTGGTTTGCTTGTTGGACTGGCAGTTCTCACGCGCCCGGAAGCGGCTCTACCGGGCGAACTGCAGGGTTTGCCGGCGGTTATTGTGACTGACAACCGCTCTCGCACACGCAACGGCTGGTTGAAACCGCTGTTTCTCTTCAGCATTTGTGCTGCCGTGCCGTTGTTGATTTTTGGATTGTGGGCATGGGCAGCTTATGGTTCACCACTGCCAGTAACATTGGGTGCAAAGGGAGCGCAGGCAGCACTGGGCATCACTGGCATGGGCGTAGACGTTGAGACCTGGGAAGGGCTTCGTCTGATTTTACGCAGTCTGATGGCACAGAGTTCGCTCTATATCGCGCTGGGGCTGCTGCTGGTGTTTGGATTGGCAGGTACGCTCTCAACACCGGTCATTCTGGTGGTGCTATGGGGAGCGCTGCATCTGCTGGCGTATGTCTTGCTCGGTGTCGCCCCCTACCGCTGGTATTATGCGCCGCTGGTGCCAGGGGCAGTGCTGTTGGCGGCACACGGACTGCATTATCTGCATGTGCGCCTGAAAGTGCGCCAGCCATTCATAACGCCCTATATCGTAGCCGCTATCGCCATCTTTCCGTTGATCGCTCAGGGTATGAGCCTGGGACGTATTACTGAGATGATGCAGACGGGCGGCCCGGTCGATGTTATGCTGCCTATTGTAGACTGGAAAGTTTATGAGGATGTAGGCGACTGGCTACGGGAAGAAACGCCGCTGGAAACGACAGTGGGCGTAGCCGAAGTGGGGCAGGTTGGTTTTTTTGCTGAGCGCTGGATGACGGATTATCTCGGCCTGTTACAGCCTGATGTGGCGGCGGCGCTTAGACGTGGTGATCTGTATAGCTGGCTGGCCGGATATGCGCCAGATTATCTGGTGTTTCAGCGTTTTCGAGGGGCAGCGCTGGTGCTGTATAACTACGTCATCGCTGATGATCCCTGGTTTACGACCAGTTACCAGCCAGTGACGGAATTTGATGACCCACGTTACGCCGCCGGGCCAGTGATGATTTTTGAGCGTGTCACGCCGCTGCGCTCGCTGAACGAACAGGCGATTACGTTGGACTATGGCAATCTGCGGTTAGTTGGTCTGGCAACGGATGGCGACAGCATTCCTACTAATGGCGGAACTGTGCGCGTCCGGCTGGATTGGGAGATGCTCGGCCCGCTGCCACCAAATCTACACCTGGCTGTAAAAGGTCTGGACATGAATGGGCAGAATCCCGGCTTTGATGGCGATTACATAACGGAAAACTGGAGTGGGCGCTTTTCAACATGGCATGGTTTCGTCGTTCCGCAAGGGGTTGAGTCAGGGCAGTATGTGCTGCTGGTGGCCGTTGGGCCGACTGGCGGGCCTTTTCACGAGCAAGGCGCAGGGACATTGACTATCCAATCTAATTGACTGATTTGTAATGCCGTTTGAAATAGCACCTGTTATTGCCTGTTTATCAGGTCGTAAAGAGGGGTAGGATGCATTTCATGTTGTTGAAGTCTATAGTTGCCACCCTAGCTTGCAGTGCTATAATTCTGCGGGCTTCAGGCTTATAGGAATTTTAGGTTATGCAGGAATTTGCGATTTTAGCGCTGGTAATGCTGCTTGGTTTGGGTGCGTATTGGGCGATGGTAATCTTTCCCAAACAGCGAGATTTTACAAAAAGGCAGCGTTATGTACGCTCGTTGGCTGTGGGCGATGAAGTCGTAACTTATGGCGGGATCATTGGCAAGGTCATCACAATTGAGCCGGAAACCGGTATCGCCCGTGTCGAGATTGCCGAAGGGGTAGTGGTTCGTTTAGTTACCGCCGCATTGATACAGCCTTATGACCCGGAGGAATTCGGGCGAGCCGCACGGATGGGTCTGGAAGAAGAGGACGCTTCAACTGTCCCCCAATAGAGGGTTTTGCGCGGGGTGCCTCATGACACCCCGTTTGTTTTAAGCGAAGAAAGGTAGTGTCTATGAGCAGCCATGTCCGCTGGCTCATCATCATCCTGCTGTTGACTATCTTTGGTGTGTGGGTCAGCCTGCCGGATACGAAGGTGAGTAACATCCCGGAAAGCTGCTACGAGAATGTTCAAAGTGCGAACATCCCGCAGCAGGGCATCCATTTATCGTTTAGTGGTGATTGTAACGAGGACTTCAAACTGGATGTCCGCCAGGCGCTCGGCCTTGATCTTGTTGGCGGTCTACGTGTGCTGTTACAGGCTGAACTTCCAGCAGGTTCATTCACACGAGACGATTTGCAGCAGGCGGCTAATAACGTTAATCGTCGTGTGAACGCGCTTGGTGTTGGCGAGGCCACTGTCCAGGTGCAGGGCAGTGATCGTATTCTGGTCGAACTTCCGGGTGTGCGCGATCCACAGCAGGCGATTGATACCATTCAGCGGACAGCTCTACTGGAGTTCGTTGATTTCGGCGGTCTGCGTTCGCAATCCTCGCAGCTTGTAGGGCGCAAGATTTTAACGGATGAACAGCTTCTTATTCAGCAGCAGCGAGAACAGGCTGAGTCTGCCGCTGTGTCTGAAACCACCCTTGAGCCAGATGTGGAGGCGACTTCCATTGCTCCGCCGGAAGAACAGGCGATTGTTAACCCTGCGACCGGCCAGCCATTTACCACTGTCATGACGGGTGCTGGTTTACAGGCTGCTGCGGCAGCTTTTGACCCACAATCCAATCAGTGGCTTATTCAGTTTGAATTGACAAGCGATGGTGGCGCGGCATTTGGCCCGTTTACTGCCAGCCGTATCGGCGAGCCGATGGCAATTGTTCTGGACGGAACAGTGTTATCTGCTCCAACAATTCAGGCACAACTGGATACAGGTGGCGTGATTTCTGGCAGCTTTACCGAAGCTGAAGCGAAACAGCTTGCATTACAGCTACGTTCGGGTGCGCTGCCAATCCCACTACGGGTCGAATCGGCAGAGACAGTCGGTGCAACCTTAGGGCAGGAGTCGGTTAATCTGAGCATTCGCGCTGGGGTAATCGGTGTCATTATCGTGCTGACATTCATGCTGGTTTATTACCGGGTGCCGGGTATCGCTGCTGATCTGGCGCTGCTGGTATTTATCGTGTTGAATCTGACGGTCTTCAAACTACTGCCTGTGACATTAACTCTGCCTGCAATCGTTGGTTTCCTGATTTCGATTGGCACGGCAGTAGACGGCAATATTCTGATTTTTGAGCGCATCAAGGAAGAACTGCGTGCTGGGAATGACCTGGATAATGCCCTCAAAGCTGGGTTTGACCGTGCCTGGAATTCAATCCGCGATTCCAATCTGTCAACCATCATTATCTGTGTCATTCTGTTTTTGTTTGGGCAGACGCCGGGCGCCAGCATCGTCAGCGGCTTTGCGGTCACACTGGCAATCGGTCTGATTCTCAATCTGTTTACGGCAGTCATTGTCACGCGGACATTCCTGCATCTGCTGGTCGCGGGAATGCACACGCGGCTGACTCAACGCCAGTGGCTTTTGGGCGTTTAAGGAGATATGTAATCATGTTCAGTCTTGTTCAAAAGCGTCGCTGGTTTTTTATTCTGTCTACACTCATCATCCTGCCGGGCATTGCTATTATGCTCTATTCATTGGCGACCACTGGACAGCTTTTCCGCCTCAGTATCGACTTTGAAGGTGGCAGCATCTACGAGCTTCGTTTCACTGGCCCCGGCGCTACCGAAGATGGCATCCGTGATACTTTTGCCAGTTTCGGCGAAGATAACATTATCATCCAGCAGTTGGGTGACGCGGATGCTTATCGCTGGTCTGTGCGGGCCTCTTTCCGCGATCAGGCCACATCTGACCAGATTGTGACATCACTTAGCAATCTTGCTCCCCTTGACCGAGACAGCCTGCGTATTGAACAGGTTTCGGCGACAGTCGGGCAAGAGGTGACACGGGCTGCTTTTATAGCGGTGCTGGTGGTCGCGGCGGTTATCACAGGATTCATTGTGATTGCCTTCAGGCAGGTGCCAAACGCTTTTCGTTATGGTGTTTGCGCGGTGGCGGCTATGCTTCATGATGTGCTGATTGTGGCAGCCATTATGTCGCTGGCCGGGCTTGTCCTCGGCTGGGAAGTCGATGCACTGTTCCTGACTGCCGTGCTGACGGTTGTCGGTTTCTCGGTGCAGGATACCATCGTCCTGTTTGATCGCATTCGCGAAAATATTCCCCGGCATCTGGGTGAACCGTATGAAACCATCGTTAATCGCAGTATTCTGGAGACGATTCACCGTTCGCTGGCGACACAGCTCAATGCTTTCTTCATCATGATTGCTATTCTGCTCTTTGGTGGCGAGAGCATCAAGCAGTTTATCGCTATCCTTTTTGTTGGTCTGCTCACAGGTACCTACTCATCTATTTTCATCGCCGTACCGCTGCTGGTATCGTGGGAGAAGGGCGAAATTCCATTCGTCAATCGTCGGCAACCGGAATTGGTTGAGGCGGAGGCATAAGCCTATGCGTGCGCTGGTTTACGATGGTCAACTGCGGCTAGAAGCGGATATACCTGTCAAATCGCCTGCCGCTTCTGAAGCCCTGCTGAAAATCCGGCGCGCGGGCATTTGCAATACTGATCTGGAACTGATGGCCGGGATGTACAGTTTTTCTGGTATCCTCGGCCATGAATTTGTTGGGGAAGTGGTAGAAGGTACGCCCGAATGGTTGGGCAAACGAGTTGTCGGCGAAATCACGGTTGCCTGTCAGGCCTGCGACTTTTGTCTGCGGGGCATTTTCAGCCAGTGTCGTAACCGCGCTACCGTTGGCATTCGTAATTATCCCGGCGCGTTTGCGGATTATCTGCCCTTACCAACTCGTAATCTCCATTATGTACCAGATTCTGTAAACGACGATCAGGCAGTATTTGTCGAACCGCTGGCAGCAGCACTGGAAATTACTGAAGCAGTGCATATTTCACCGCGTCACCGGGTGGTCGTCATCGGTATTGGTAAGCTGGGTGCGTTATGCGCTCAGGTAATGAAGCTCACTGGTGCGGATGTTATAGGAGTCGTTCGGCGCGGGACTCAAGCAAAGTTGCTGGAAAAGTGGGGAATCTCTGCTGCTGCTCATGATGATTTGCCGCGCCAGCAGGCACAGATTGTTGTCGATGTGACCGGGACGTCAGAGGGATTTGCGTTAGCGCTTGATCTGGTTGAATCGCGCGGGACAATCGTCTTAAAAAGTACCTATCACGGCACACCCCAGGTGGATATGACCCAAATCGCCGTGCGCGAACTTAAGGTAGTGGGCAGCCGCTGTGGGCCATTTGACGCAGCGCTGCGCCTGCTCGAACGCGGTCTGGTCGATGTTGAATCGCTGATCGACGCTCGTTACCCGTTTAATGCTGCCCTGGAAGCAATGGAGTTTGCAGCGAAACCCGGCGCACTTAAGGTGCTGCTGGATTTTTAGTTTGCGCGCACTGCAAGCGGGATCGTGATGGCAATAGTTGAGCCAACGCCCTGTTCGCTTTCCAGTGTAATCTGTCCTCTGTGTGCTTCGATGATATTTTTGGCGATTGCAAGGCCGAGTCCAGTTCCCTGTGTAAAACCTGCCGTGTCCGAAACGCGGTAAAACTTCTCAAACATGTGTTTCTGGTGGTCTTTAGCGATGCCGTACCCTGTGTCCTGAACGGTCACCTGCACCATTGGTTGCTCATCCGTTCCAACCTGCCGCGCTTTGATGAAAATTTTGCCGCCTTCGCGGTTATATTTAATAGCGTTGGTGAGCAGGTTTAACAGCACCTGCTTGACCTTGCCTCGGTCAGCACTTGCTGTAAACTTTTCATTTTCGACATGGACGGCGACGTTCTTGTCATTGGCCTGTGGCAGCACTACATCGACACTTTCTATAATGAGTTTATGCAAATCAAAACGTGAGGTTTCCAGCCGTGTTCGTCCGGATTCCAGCCGTGCCAGGTCAAGGAATTCGCTGGTCAGGCGCGACAGACGATCTGTTTCACTTTGCATGGTCTGGATGATGTCAGTACGTTTTGTTTCCGGTAACTCTGGTCGCAGCAGCAGCACAGTGCTGGCTTTCAGCGCTGCCAACGGTGTGCGAAGTTCGTGAACCATCTCGGCGATGAAGTCGCTCTGCTGAAACAGGCGCGCATTTTCGATAGCAATCGCAGCCTGACTGGCAAGTGTGTTCAATGTGTTGATGTCATTCTCGTCCCAGCGTTCGCCGCCAATTTTGTTAATCCCCTCCAGAACGCCGATGATTTTACTGTGTGTTCGCAGCGGTACAGCCAGGATGCTTCGGGTGCGGAATTCAATCGTGTCATCAACCCGGTTGTTCCAGCTAGGCTCTTTGGTTACATCATCGATCACACGTGGTTCGCCATGCAGTGCTACCCATCCGGCGACGCCGCTGCCTTTCGGAATTACAATATCTTCCATATCCTGTGGTTTGATGTTGGAGGCGATTTCAAATCGCAGATCGCCAGTTGCCGGATCAATTAACATGATGGAAGCTGCTTCGGTGCGCGTTAGTTCTTTAGCCGCCGAGATGATCTTGCGGAGCAGTGACCCCAGATCGAGTGTCGAGTTCAGTTGTTGACTGATTTCAATCAGGCGCTCGTAACGGGCGATTATGGATGTTTCACGGATGCTTTCGGTATTGGTGGTCATGAAACCGCCTCCAGGCGTTGGGCTATTTCAGGCAGAATTTCGGCGGCATCTGCGTGGATGACAACGGCGGCGCGTGAGTCAAAAGGTGTTGGTTCGATGTTGATGATAATAAGTTTCGCGCCATTTCGCAGCGCCAGAAGCGGCAGATCACTGGCCGGGGCAACTTCCAGCGATGATCCGATAATGACCATCAGATCGGCTTTGCGGGCGGCGTCCTGTGCCCCCATCAACTGCTGAATTGGAAGTTGTTCGCCAAATAGAATAACGTTCGGTTTAATGACATCACCACACTTGGGACAGTGCGGTACTTTTCGATCCGACAAAAACTGCTGGATAATCGGTTCTGCCGGATAAACTGTGAAGCAGTGAATACAGGTCGCCTCGCGCAGATGGCCGTGCAGTTCAAAAACGGTCTCACTGCCTGCGCGGGTGTGCAGCATGTCGATATTCTGCGTAATGATCGCTTTTAACAGGCCTAGTGTTTCCAGTTTTGCCAGGGCATTGTGTGCTGGATTGGGTCGTGCGTTCATGGTGAGTTGTGTTAGCGGATAAATCCACTTATAGAAAGCCTGTGGATTCTGGCGAAAACCATAAATGCTGGCAACTGCTATTGGGTCAACATCTTCCCATAAGCCGGTATTCGGGCTGCGGAAGTCCGGTATGCCAGAAGGTGTGCTTATACCAGCGCCTGTAAAAGCCACCGTATATTTTGCTGCTTTAAGAAACTGCGCCGCACAATGAATTTGCTCACTAAGTATCATGTGGTCAAACGCTAAACATTACAAAACGCCAGCTAGTTTGGGATTTCGCTATCTGCTGTCGTCCGAATACGGGAAAGAATATCTTCCACCAATTTGCTGATCTGAGTGGAGATGACTGCGTTAGGCTGGTACAACACTACCGGCACTGCCGAACGTGCCGCCTGGAAAAGCTGATCCGGCGCGGCAGAAATAATAGCACGGAGTTCCTGACCCAGTATATGCTCGACTTCGTGCCAGGGGGTTTGCGCGTTGGTCTGTGCGCGATTGACGACTACCACATGTATCTGCCCAGCGCTTGGGCCGTTGCTCTCCAGCTCGTGCAGAATTTCGCGCCCCTGTGTTAGCGCTATTGGGTTTGGTTCGACCACCAGCACCAGGTGATCCATCTCGCGTTGTAACCGGCTGATTGTCGAGTCGGGGCTGCTTCCCAGGTCGAAGATCGCCGGTTTGCCCATTTGTCGCATTCCCCGGATAACAGCCAGTCCAGACTCAACAGGGTAGGTCAACTGTGCTTCTTTGGCGCGGGGGGAGGACAGCAGTCCACGCAGACCTGACTGATGCGCCACCAGCTCGCCTTCAATCAGAGCAGGGCGGATTTCATTCGTCGGTTTGCTCAGAATATTTGCCATACCATAGGACTGAGGGAAGCCCAGCATCAGTCCGAGGCTGCCAGAACCCAATCGAAAATCACCCAGAATTGAATTTTCACCTGTTAAATTAAAAGCAGCGCTCATATTGAGTGCCATTGTTGTCGCGCCGACGCCGCCTTTTGCGCCGATCACACCAATGGCTGTACCTTTATTCTGCTGCGGTTTTTTCTGAGTAGTATTGCGTGACAGGATAGTCCGCACGCGCGAGGCAAGTTCTGCCGGATGGGTGGGTTTAGTCAGGTAATCATCTGCCCCCGCCTCAAAACCAGCAACCTTGTCATCAACCAGGGTTTTGGCTGTGAACATAATAATCGGGATGGCACGGGTATCGGGGTTGGCGCGAAGGCGGCGACATACCTCATAACCATCCATATCAGGCATCATGACATCGAGGATGATGAGATTTGGGTTTTCGCTGGCAGCTTTGGAAAGTGCCTGGTTGCCCGCATTAGCTGCTACAACCTCATATCCCTGCCGCTGAAGCATCAATCCAATCAGCTTCAGACTATCAATATCGTCATCCACGATCAGAATTTTATCAGGCATATTTGGGTTCAATATTTGTAATTGAGCATTTGGGCAAGTCTATCATGAATAGGTAGGGGCTGCAAGTAAAAGCTCTTAATAACTCTAAGACATTTGCGGGGATTGACGGGGAATTTTCGCTTATGTTATACTTTTCCACCAATCATATATGATTCAAAGACGTGGATTGGGAAAAGTAAGCCGTTTCCCCTGCGCTAGAGAATGTGGGTCATTGGCTGGAAGCCCACTCGCAGGAGCGTGCTGAACAGTCCCCCAGGAGTCGCCTCACTGAATAGTACAGTAAGTGTGGCCGGGTAAGCCCGTTATAGCAATCGAGCGCCCCGCCCGCCGGGGAAGCAAGGTGGTACCGCGAAAGTTAGCCCTTTCGTCCTTGTTCATACAGGACGAGAGGGCTTTTTATTTGGTGTGGAGCGTAATGACCAACAATACCAATGATTTCTACGATGCGATTGCTGAATACTACCCGCTGTTCTACCGTGATTGGGAGACGCAGCTTCAGCGTGAGGGATTGGGCCTGCGCTCTATTTTTCGCAACCGGGGGGTGCAGCGTGTGCTGGATGCTTCCTGTGGTGTTGGAACCCAGGCTGTCCCCCTGGCGGAACTTGGATTCGATGTTGTCGCTGCTGACCCCAGCCCTGGGATGCTGGAGAAGGCCCGCGATACGGCGGCACGTTTCGGCGTGACTGACAAAATTCAGTTCTTGGATACGGATTTTATGCAATTGGCCGAAACCGTGAAGGGGCCGTTCGATGCGGTGGTCAGTAAAGGAAACGCCCTGCCGCACCTGCTGACTGATGAAGAAATCGAGACCGCCATATTGACGTTCTACGAACTGCTGCGACCGGGAGGGACGCTTGTTATTGGGATGCGCGACTTTGGCCCTTTCATGGAAGACCGCCCGCGCTTTCTGCCGGGCTTCATTCATCATGAAGAGGCTGGCAGCGAATTTATCACTTTCGACATCTGGGAATGGGATGAAGGCCCGCCTGTTATCGCTCACCAGAATCTCTACATCGTACAGGGGAATGGGGCACATTACGAGACGATCAAGCGGCAGGTTGCTTTCCGCCCTCTGTCAACTGATGAGGTGAAAGTGGTGCTGCTGGAACTGGGCTTTGAAGATGTTACCGATCAGCCTGACCGCTGGGAGCGTGTGCTGGTCGCCCGTAAGCCATTAGGAAGTCTGTGAGGGAGAATTGCGTCATGACAAATAAGATGCCCAAAAATTTCAACTTTGCCGAGTCGGAAAAGCGAATCTATGCATGGTGGGAAAAACAGCGCTGGTTCAAGCCGGAAGTTGCGCCGCCTGATGCCGAGCCTTTTACCATCAGCATTCCACCGCCTAATGTAACCGGTGCATTGCACACCGGTCATGCTCTGTTCGCCTCGCTGGAAGACCTGATGATTCGCTATGAGCGGATGCGCGGCAAGGCGGCGCTGTGGGTACCAGGGTCAGATCATGCTGGCATCGCCACCCAGCTTCAGATCGAGAAGATGCTGCATGATGAAGGCACCAGCCGTCAGGAAATTGGCCGTGAAGAATTCTTAGCGCGTACCTGGGCCTGGAAAGAGAAGTACGGTGGACAGATTACTGGCCAGCTCCGGCGTATGGGGGCGAGCTGCGATTGGGACAGAGAACGTTTTACGCTTGATGATGGCCTCTCAAATGCTGTGATTGAGGTATTCGTCCGCCTTTATGAGCAGGGCCTGATTTATCGCGGCCCCCGTCTGGTGAACTGGAGTCCCGGTCTGCAAACGGCTGTCTCTGATCTCGAAGTGGAGCGTGAAGAAGAACAGGGCAAGCTTTACTACTTCAAATATCCGGTGGAAGGCGGTGAATTCATCCCGGTGGCGACCACACGCCCGGAAACCATCCTCGGCGATACAGCGGTTTGCGTGCATCCTGACGACGAGCGCTACAAACATCTGATCGGCAAAACGGCTTATGTGCCGGTGCTGAATCGCCCGATCCCGATTATTGCTGATGAGTATGTTGACCGGGAATTTGGCACAGGTGCGCTTAAGATCACACCTGCCCACGATTTCAATGACTATGAATTAGCCGGACGGCATAATCTAAAGCTCATCAGCGTCATGAACCGTGATGCAACCATGAATGCTGAGGCCGGACAATATGGCGGTTTAGATCGTTTTGCCGCGCGTGAAAAGTTGTGGAAGGACATGGAAGCCCTGGGTCTGACGATCAAGGTGGCTGACCATACCTATATCGTGCCTCGCACCCAGCGCGGCGGTGAAATTGTCGAGCCGATGATGAGCATCCAGTGGTTTCTAAAAATGCAACCGCTGGCGGAACAAGGTTTGGCTGCCGTGCGAGATGGCCGTATCAAAATCGTGCCGGAGCGTTTTGAGAAGGTGTATTATCACTGGCTGGAAAATATCCAGGACTGGTGCATCAGCCGTCAGTTGTGGTGGGGGCATCGTATCCCGGCTTGGTTCGGGCCGAATGGCGAAATTCATGTCGGTAAGGAGCCGCCAACGGGAGAGGGATGGACACCAGAAGAAGATGTACTGGATACATGGTTCAGCAGCGGGTTGTGGCCTTTCAGTACCCTTGGCTGGCCCGAAGAAACTCCCGATCTGAAACGCTTTTATCCAACCGCTGTTATGGAAACCGGCTACGACATCCTCTTTTTCTGGGTAGCTCGTATGATTATGATGGGTTTGTGGTTCACCGATACGGTGCCATTCCATACAGTGTATCTGCATGGCCTCATCCGTGACAAATTCGGACGCAAAATCAGCAAGACGCTGGGCAATGCCGTTGACCCGCTGGAACTGGTCGATCAATTTGGCGCAGACCCACTGCGTTTCACGCTTGTCACCAGCGGCACACCCGGCAACGATATCACTCTCGATACCGCCAGGGTGGAGGCCAACTGGCGTTTCGTCAACAAAATCTGGCAGATGGCGAATTTCATCACGGGTAATCTTGATGGCAATTTGCCTCCTGGTGCGCCGCCTGCATCTGAGCTTGATTTGCCATCACGCTGGATTATGAGCCGGTTAAATCGCCTGGTGACCAGTGTTCAGTATTTGTTCGATATTTACCAGTATGGTGAGGCGGGAAAACAGGTTTACGAATTTCTGTGGAGTGAGTTCGCCGACTGGTATATCGAGATCAGCAAATACCCGCTTTATGAAGGTGATGCCGTCGCTAAGGAGAATACGCGCCGGGTGCTGGTGCATGTGCTGGACACCTGCCTGCGCCTGCTGCATCCCTATATGCCCTTTGTCACCGAGGAAATCTGGGGCTATATTCCGCACGAAGGTGAGGCGCTCATCATCGCTAAATGGCCGGTTGCTGATAACACCTATCTAAACGAGCAGGCTGAAACCGAGATGAATGTTCTGATGGATCTGGTGCGCGGCATCCGCAATGCCCGGACTGAATATAATGTTGACCCTGCTAAGCGCATTGCTGCCAGTTTTGCTCCCGGCAGCTACGAATCAGCTCTTAAACGCTACAGCTACCTGTTCGCGCGGTTATGCAATGTTTCGGAAGTGAACATGTTGTCGGCTGGCGCCTCTGCTCCAGATGATTCTGCGTCGGTAATTGTTAGCGATGTGACCGCTTATCTGCCGCTGGCGGGTATGATTGATGTGGCAGCCGAATGTGAGCGTCTGACCAAAGAACAGAGAAAATTACAGGAGCAGATTGAGAAGTCGCAAACCATGCTAGGAAATGAGCAGTTTGTTAGCCGCGCCCGTCCCGAAGTGGTCGAACGCGAACGGACAAAACTAGTCGATTTGCAGGCCAGCATGGCTCAAATCGCAGAGCGTTTATCAGCTTTGTGCGGCGAACGTTAATCTGCATCAACTCCTGATGAAAATCATGGGGCGGGGGTATGTCTCCGCCCGTCTTAGCTTTCCTGTTCTTTAATCTTGAGAAAGACCGCACGACCGGCTTCCTGAGCAGCCTTGCGGACTGCAATTTCGCCATCATTTTCAAATACATCACGCAGAGCTTGTAGTGCATCCTGGTCGGCAAACTGCCGAAGTTCACTGATGGCTTTCAGGCGTACATCAGCGCTTTTGTCCTGAAGCCGTGAGATGTGGTAGGCAACAATTTTTTTGGTGGATGGACTCGACATGTTTGCACCCTTTTGACCAGGTGATTGCTTTATTCATATAGTTTTTATTATAACAAAGGTTCGCTCATCTGCTCAGGATGATTTCAGTTGAGATTATTGCCCCCATGCCCTACGCCTGATTTGCAAAGGTGATAGACCTTTTGCTTTTCGTACCCGGTATGAAAAGTGATAGCTGGTCTGGAAACCGCAGCGCTCAGCAATGGTGGCAACTGGCAGTCCTGTGCGCTCCAATAATTCAATGCCAACTGCTACACGCCGACTCCACAGATATGCTATTGGCGAGGTGCTTATTTCTGCCTGAAATAAACGGTTTAGATGTGACGGGCTGATTGCAACAACCTCGGCAATGTTCTTCAGAGCTATCTGCTCACCTAAATGGCCCTCAATATAACGTTGTGCTGCTTCAACCACTGCATTTGTTGTTCTTCTGGCTGTTTCGCCGGATGCTAGACTCTCCGCCTCGCCAATATATAACCACAGCATTTCCACTGCCAGTGCCTTGAGTATTTGCGGCGCTGTAGAAAGCGAACTTTTCGCAGTCAGTAAAGCGCGGTGCGTCAGTTCCGTCATGGCGGATGAAAGTGGAATAGGGCGGGGTAGAGCGCTAAACCTAGCTTGCAGTAGATTCGACAGGTGAGGTAAATCGACATGCAAATAGCTGTGCCAGGTTTCGCTCTCCACTGCAAAAGCGAATCGTTCCTCATGGCCGGGGAACAACAATGTAACCGCACCAGCAGGAGAATGGCATTTTTCGCCATCAATCCAGACTGTCATTGTGCCACTGTGAACCATAACCAACTGGTATGTCGGTTGGATGCGAGGTCCGAAAATTCCGCCGGGTGGATAAACCACTTCACCTACTGAAACCCGTTCCGGACAAATTGTCTCACTATTGTGGAGTGGTTCAGTCATGGAATGCAAATCTCAGGTATGAAATAGCGCTTTTCAAATATCGCTCTTTACCTGTTTTTAATGATACCATGCCAACCATGAGTATTTGTGTGGATGGAGTTTTGTCATGCAGTTCGAAAAAATTGCTTCTCATATTTATCCTGAAATTACACAAAAACATGCTGATTTTTTCCGCCATAACGGTTATCTGGTGATTGAAAGTGCGCTTAGTCCCAGTGAACTGGCTGAACTCCGTTCTGAAACTACGCGTATCTGTCGGGGTGAGCTGGGTGATATTCGCGGCGTAACTCCTGCGGGTGCTGTCGAGAGCGATGCTGATGTATTGAAGCGCTATCTGTGTATTCATTTCCCACATAAGCTGTCCGATGTGATGTTCCGCTATCTGGCCCATTCCACTATTGTCGATGTCTTGGTGAAAGTAATTGGCCCCAATGTTAAATGTATGCAGTCGATGTTATTCATCAAGGCGGCAGGTAAACCGGGACAGGCATGGCATCAGGATGAGATTTATATTCCCACGCGTGACCGTTCGCTCACTGGCGGTTGGATTGCTATGGATGATGCGACCACAGAAAACGGCTGTCTGTGGGTTATTCCCGGTTCGCATAAACCCGGCATTCTGTGGCCGCAGCATGTCCAGCATGATCCCCGTTTTGACTGCTCCGATGAAACTGGCGATTTCCCTTATAGTGATGATGATGCTATCCCGGTTGAAGTCAAAGCCGGAGCGATTGTCTTTTTCAATGGCTATCTGCTGCACCGCTCTCTGCCCAATTATGCCAAAACAGGATATCGGCGGGTGCTGGTTAATCACTATATGAGTGCTGAGTCCCTGTTGGGTTGGTTTCCACCACGGGATGGTGAACGCATGGCAACTGCTGATATGCGTGATATTGTGATGATCGCTGGACGTGACCCCTATGCTTATCGCCCGCTTGAAGATTTAAATACGGCTCATGTTCGCCCCAGTGGGGAAGGGGGTTGTGCCAATGGGCCAAAATATGCTAAGCCGATTGAAAATGCACCTTATGACGATGACGACGATGAGTAAGGTTTGACATCTTTACCGTACCCGCTTAAACTCTCCGCAGTTGTTATCAATTCTGCTGGAGAGATTTTATGCTCTGTGTGCTGGTTTTTTGTCATGTCAGGCCGGAGCATGTCGAAGCCTTTAAAGTTGCTACACTGGACAATGCCAGCAACAGCGTTCGGGAAATGGGTGTGGCTCGCTTTGATGTGATTCAGCAGGATGATGACCCAACCCGGTTTGTGTTGGTCGAGATTTATCGCACATCGGACGCCCCCGCTGCTCATAAAGAAACCACTCATTACCTGCGCTGGCGTGACACAGTGGCCGATATGTTTGTCGAGCCGCGAACTGGCGTTCGTTATCATAACGTTTTTCCTGACGATGCTGAGTGGGCATAAATCATGCGCTTTGAATTTTCTACCGCCACCAAAATCATTTTTGGGCGGGGAACACTGGGCGATCTCGCTTCACTTCTGTCGAACTATGGTAAACATCCTCTCATTGTAACCGGGCGCAACCCTGACCGCGCTGCTCCCCTGTTTGACCTGCTCAAATCTGCGGGAATGTCGCACACGATTTTCACAACTGATGGAGAACCACAAGTTGCAGATGCACGGCGCGGCGTTGAGGCTGCCAAAGCGGCAGGTTGCGATTTTGTGATTGCCTTTGGTGGTGGCAGCGCCTTAGATGCCGGTAAAGCTGTGGCAGGCCTTCTGACTAATCCCGGCGATCCGTTGGATTATCTGGAAGTTATCGGCGCGGGTAAACCGCTCAAAAATCCTGGTGCGCCTTTTATCGCTATTCCCACAACATCTGGCACGGGATCGGAAGTTACCAGTAATGCCGTCTTGGCTTCGCCGGAGCATAAAGTGAAAGTCAGCCTTCGCAGCCCTAATATGCTGGCTCGGTTGGCGCTGGTTGACTCTGCTCTTACGCATAGTTCTCCGCCAGAGGTTACTGCTCACAGCGGGCTTGATGCGTTGACGCAGGTGATTGAGCCTTATGTTTCCAACAAAGCCAATCCGTTTACCGATGCCCTTTGCCGGGATGGAATCAGACGTATCGCCGAGTCATTGGTTGATGACTGTAAAGATGCTGATGATGCAGTTGCGCGGGAAGATATGGCATTGGGTAGTCTGCTTGGCGGGATTGCGCTGTCAAATGCGAAGTTAGGCGCGGTGCATGGTTTTGCCGGGCCAATCGGTGGTATGTTCAACGCCCCACATGGGGCAGTTTGCGCCCGCTTGCTGCCTTTCGTTATGGAAGCTAATATTCAGGCGCTGCGCGAGCGTGAGCCAGAGGGGCAGGCGCTCATTCGTTACGATCTGGTGGCGGGTCGCCTCATCAACAAATGGGTGGAAGAAGTTGAGCCGGAAGATGGTGTTCAATGGGTACACGAGGTCTGCTCTGAGCTTAAAATTCCGCCCCTTTCAAGATATGGTCTTACGGAGGCAGACATTCCGGCAATTGTCGAGAAATCAGCCGTTGCCAGTTCCATGCAGGGCAACCCAATCAAATTAACAGAGGATGAAATGTCCCAAATCCTGCGCCGTGCGTTATAATGAGCGGTGAAATCAGGTGTAGAAAGTAAGCGAAAACATGGAAATTCTGGGTATTGGCGGGGCAGAATTTATCGCCATTTTCATCATCATGCTGGTGGTCGCCGGGCCGAAACGTATGATTCAGTGGGCTTACATTCTCGGTAAATACACGGCGAGGGCGCGTGCCATGTGGGCAGAAAGCATGGCCTATATCCAGAAAGAATTTGATGAGGCTGGTGTCGATATACAGCTCCCGAAAGAACCCCCAACACGTGGCAGCCTTAACAAACAGATCAATCAGCAGGTTAATAAAGCTCTTTCTCCCGTGACGAAACCGGTTCAGGAAGCACTGGACGAGGCGAAGGTGGGTGTCAGTGAAGTCAAAAAGGCAGCGACTATTTCGGCTGCCAGTAATGGTAATGCTCCGAAACCACAGTCCTCAACCGGTGGCCCGTCGGATTTTGGTACCTGGGCGGGGACGACCTCGCTAGACGAATATATCCACTGGTTGTTTTTAGTTCATTTCGGTAACATCATGTAATCTCAAGTCTCCGGTGCGCCCGGAGTTTCTTATTTCCAGGAGCAGTTTGGATATGGCCGTCCCGTATCGCTTTCGGTGGCTCTTTAGCTTAATTTTGGTCGTACTATGCATGAGTGTTGTTTATGCTCAGGATGTTCCGCTGATTGTGCCACAACCCTGCGCCGCGCCAGGTGAACTGAGCATGTGGGTTTGGGATGCTAACTGGGCGCGTATCATCAATCAATCCATTGCCGATTGGAAAACGAAATACTGCCCCGGTGCGGAAGTGAATCTCGAGATTCATCCCTGGAATGATTATTGGAAAGGGATGCGCGACGGCGTTGCTTCTGGTGAATTGCCTGATGTCTTCAACATGACTCAGGATCGTTTTCTCTATTACGCCAGCAGCGATGCAATTCTCGATTTACAGCCTTACTGGGATGCGGCGGAAGTGGATATAACGATTTGGGAGCGAGCCATGATTGAGTCCTACCGCTGGGGTGAAGATGACGACCTGTTTGCCGGGCCGGTTAATTGGGATACAGTGGCAGTTTACTATAACAAGGATTTGTTCGATGCGGCAGGGCTTCCCTATCCTCGTGCAGAGTGGACATGGGATACTTTCGTTGCCTATGCTGCTGCGTTGACTGATGCGGAAAAGGAAGTTTTTGGCGCGTCGGTTTATGCAGAATATCAATCCGGTTACCCTAACTGGATTGCCGCCACTGGCACTCCTCCTGTATTGGGTGCGGCGCGTACCCAGTGTACCTTAGGCGTGACGCCCAGCATCTCTACTCTGAACTTCCTTAAAAATCTGCTTGACAAGGGATATATGCCCACTACAACTCAGATGGGTGGCGCGTCAGCCGATAATGCCTTCAATTTCTGGCTGGCGGGAAAGGTGGCGATGATTACCGGCGGTTCGTGGAAACTCCCGGAAGCGCTCAAGGATGCCGAGTTCAACTGGGATGTGGTTCAGCTTCCACGCAACCCGGATACAGGTCGAAGTCGTTCTATTCTGCACTCAGTCGGCTATGCTTCGGCGGCCAATACTGATAATCCTGATCTTGCCGCCAATCTCATTCTGTATCTGGTGAGCGATGAAGGGCAGAAATTCTTTGCTGATGCGGGTGGTGTTGCTCCGGCTAACCCTGCGCTTCAGCAGGCATGGATTGACTCATTCGGCAGTACCAGCGTCAATATTCAGGCCTTTGCCGATGCCATTCAGGATTCGCAGGGCGTCACGATTTTCGATGAGATTATTGACGCGGTGAACACTGAAATTGTGCTGGATATCTTTGACCGGGGTGTGAGCGTTGAAGAAGCTGTCCGAAAAGCCTGCGAGGTTGTTAACGCTAATCTACCTGAACGAAATTAAGCCGCTGAATTCGTAGGGATGGAGTAATACCTTCATCCCTACTCGTGTTTACCCCAGAACGCTTTTTACAGCCTCTACAATCAGATTGTGTTCGGCGTTGTGAACTCGTGTCTCGAATGCTGCTAATGTATCACCAGCTTCAAATGGCACTACTGTTTGTGCGATTACCTGTCCAGCGTCAATTTCGGCGATGACCTCATGCACCATGCAGCCGCTTTCGTTGATTTCGCCCTGCTGGTAGGCTTCAAAAGCGCGAGCAATCGCATCTGTGCCGGGGAACATACCGGGCAGTGCCGGATGTAAATTAATCACTTTGCCAGGAAACCGCTTCAAAAATGCTGGACTCAGGACGTGCATCCATCCAGCCAGCACAATCAAATCCGGCTGATAAGCGGCAATTTTTTGAGCCAGATCAGCGTCATATTCCATTCGGCTTTTCTCATTTTCAAGATACGGCTTGAGCGGAAAATAGCATGTCGGAATACCGGATGCTTCTGCTCGTGACAGGCCGTATGCTGCTTTCCGATTCGACACAACCAGCACGATTTCCGCTTTTAAATCGCCACTTTGAACTGCATCAATCAATGCCTGAAGATTCGTGCCGGAGCCAGAGATCAGGATGACGAGGCGGGGCAGAGTCACTTTTGTGCCCCTTCAATGCGAACATCACGATTTCCCGCCACAATTTTGCCTACCACATACGCATCACCCGGCAGTGCTGCCAGCACATTCTCAACTGTCTGTGTTGGCACAATCACCAGCATCCCCAGCCCCATGTTGAAAACATGAAACATTTCGTTGTCGTCGATATTGCCAATCCGCTGAATTAAACCGAAAATCAGCAGTTCGGGCCAGGTTCCCCGCTGGATGACTGCGCTTGTTCCGTCCGGCAAGATGCGCGGCAGATTATCGATAAAGCCGCCGCCGGTGATGTGTGCCAGACCGCGAATATCAATGCCTGCTTCCCACAATTTACCCACTGGTTCTAAATACGAGCGATGCACCGTCAGCAGCGCCTCGCCAATTGCCCCATTTAATCCGGGGTGTGGGGCTTCCCAATCGAGATTATCCAGCGCCCGCCGGGCCAGCGAGTAGCCGTTGGTATGCAGGCCGCTCGACGGCAGACCGATGATGGCATCGCCCGGCTGAATCCGCTTGCCGTCGATGATCTGCGAACGTTCCACCATGCCGATGATCGTCCCAGCCAGATCAAATTCGCCTGGCTCATACACGCCGGGCATTTCTGCCGTCTCGCCGCCCAGCAGCGCACATCCTGCCGCTTTACAGGCTTTCGCCGCCCCGCCCACCAGTGCCGCAATTTGTTCTGGTACCAACTTTGACGATGCCACATAATCCAGAAAAAACAGCGGTTTTGCCCCCTGTACCAGAATGTCGTTAATGCAGTGGTTGACGAGATCAGCACCTACTGTGTCCCACCGGTTCAGTCGCGCCGCCACTTTGGTCTTGGTGCCAACACCATCCGTCGAGGCGACCAGGACCGGTGCATCCATATTTTTGAGCGCTGAGACATCGAACAATCCGCCGAATGCGCCCAAACCGCCCAGGACTTCTTTGCCGTATGTTGAATGAATGGCAGCAGCCATCAGTTCTGTCGCTCGCGTCCCGGCGGCAATATCGACTCCAGCGCTGGCATAAGTCTGCGACTCGTTCATGTTTATGCCTTCCTGCCAATATCGCGTCGGTAATGCATCCCCTCGAAATGGATTTTTTCCACTCCGGCGTAAGCACGTTCGATGGCTTTATCTAGGGTTATACCGATACCTGTCACGTTCAGCACACGCCCGCCGTTGGTCACGATCTGGCCGTTTTGCCGCGCCGTCCCCGCGTGAAAAACGACGACTTTTTCCGGCATTGTGTCTAAACCGTTGATTGGCAGTCCTTTGGGGTAACTACCGGGATACCCGGGCGAGGCCAGCACAATGCTGGCAACATGTCCATTTCCCCAGAAAATTCCGGGGAGGGAAGCCCATGCTGGATTGATATGGTCTAGCAGCACATCTGCCAGATCATCACCCAGAAGCGGCAGAATGGCCTGCGTTTCAGGGTCGCCAAAGCGGCAGTTGTATTCCAGCACTTTCATGCCGTCTGCCGTCAGCATCAGCCCGGCGTATAACACCCCGCTGTAGGGTGTTCCCTGTGCCATCAGCCCGGTGAGTGTCGGCTTAAAGAACTGTGTGATAACTTCCGCAACCATCTCGGATCGCTGCTTGTCATCGGTGTAAACGCCCATGCCGCCAGTGTTCGGGCCGGTATCCCCGTCAAAAGCCCGCTTGTGATCGCGGGCGAATGGCATAATCTCGCACTGGTCGCCTTTGCAAAAAGCCAATACGGAGCGTTCGTCGCCTTCGAGTCGTTCTTCAACGACTACCGTGCATCCCGCTTCGCCGAACTCACCGTCGAGGAGCATCCGCCGCAGCGCCGCTTCTGCTTCGTCGGCGTTGTCGCAGACGATCACGCCTTTGCCTGCCGCTAGTCCGTCGGCCTTAACCACTACCGGGCGTCCAAAACTGCGGACGAATTTGCAGGCGGCTTCATAATCCGTAAAAACTTCAAATTCGGCGGTGGGGATGTTGTTCTCCTGCATGAATTGCTTAGCATACGCTTTGGATGCTTCTAACCGCGCTGCCGCTTTTGTTGGGCCGAAAATGCGTAAGCCAGCTGCCTGAAAATCATCGACGATTCCCATCGACAGTGGCACTTCCGGCCCGACTACCGTCAAATCAATGGCATTGTCTAGCGCAAATTGTTGCAGTGCCGGGATGTCCTCGGCAGCGATTGGGACATTCAGCGAAACCGCGCGGGGTTGCAGTCCAATTGCATTCGGATTTTCTGCCCATTCCGTCCCGGCGTTTCCCGGTGCGACGTATACCTGCTCTACCTGCGATGATCGCGCCAGCGACCACGCCAGCGCATGTTCACGTCCACCTGAACCAACGACCAGCACTTTCAGATTGTTCACGCGCCCCAGTTCTCCTCGAAGATGAATTTGTCGCGCTCCTCGCTGAACAGCCATTCCGGGATTTTCACCGGGTACACGCCGGAGAAGCAGGCGGCGCAGTGACCGACTGGCTTGCCCAGCGCCGCGTTGATGGCGTCGTTCATGCCTTCCAGACTCAGGTAGGCCAGGCTGTCCGCGCCGATGCGCTCACAAATGCTCTCGATGTCGAGCTGGTGGGCGATCAGTTCTTTATAGGTCGCCATGTCCACACCCATGAAACACGGGTGACGCACTGGCGGCGACGACACCCGCACATGGACTTCGGTAGCGCCCGCGTCGCGCAGCAATTGTACCAGTGGCCCGGAGGTGTTGCCGCGCACGATGGAGTCATCCACGAGAATCACGCGCTGTCCCTTCAGATTAGCCGGCAGGGCATTAAACTTCAGATTGACCCCCAATCGCCGCAGGCCGTCGTCCGGCTGGATGAAGGTTCGCCCGATGTAGCGATTCTTAATCAGGCCTTCGGTGAAGGGTAGCCCGCTTTCGAGGCTGTAGCCAATCGCTGCCGGAATCGACGAGTCTGGCACAGGGACGACAATATCAGCCACCGCCGGGGCTTCCATCGCTAACTGGTGTCCCATACGCTGCCGCACGGTATGCACACTTTGTCCCTCCAGAATCGAGTCCGGGCGGGCGAAGTACACATACTCGAAACTGCATAATGCTTTACCTGCTGGCTCCCGCCCCTGTGAGGTGTGCAGGCCGTGCTGGTCGAGCCGAATGATTTCGCCTGGTTCAACTTCGCGCAGGTACTCCGCACCAATTGTCATCAAAGCGCTTGATTCTGATGCGATGACATAGCTTTCGCCTTCCAATCGTCCCAAACACAGCGGGCGCAGGCCATTCGGGTCACGTGCGGCGTACACTGCGGTGCGCGTCAGCATTGTGATCGAATACGCGCCTTCCGCCACCCCCATGAACGCCCGTAAACGTGCTTCCCATCGGTCAACTTCCTGACCATTACTATATGTTGAGTCGTTTTCCCAGACCTCTGGCGGCGCGGCTAGAATTTGCGTGATGACCTCGCTGTCTGTCGTCGATGACAGGCCGACGCCACGTTGCAGCAGTTGGTAGCGCAGATGCAGCGCATTGGTCAGGTTACCGTTGTGCGCCACGCCCAGCGGCCCATAGACCGTTTCGATCAAATAGGGGGAAGCATTGCGGACGATGGATGACCCTGTTGTCGAATAGCGGTTATGGCCGATTCCGAGATAGCCTTTCAAGGGACGCAGATTGTCCTCGTTGAACACCTGCGATACCAGCCCCATGTCCTTGTGAATATAGGCCGAACGCCCGTCGCTGGTGGCGATCCCAGCGCTTTCCTGCCCCCGGTGTTGCAGCGCGTACAGGCCGAAGAAGGCCAGCCGCGCCACATCCCGCCCCGGTGCGTAAATCCCGAAAATGCCACATTCCTCATGTGGACGGTCATCCCGAAGCCATTCAGTCATGGGTTTTCTCGCTGATAGTTGAACGATAAGTGGCCAGATTGCGTGCAATCCGCGCCGCCACTGGACTCTCGCCGGGGATAAACGCCTGCCCGGTTAACCGCTCATATACGCTGATGTAACGCCCTGCCACCTGTGCGATAAATTCCTGTGGCATCGTCGGTGGTTCGCCCTCGCCCCGGTAGCCCAGCGCCGCAAACCACTCCCGCAAATATTCTTTATCGTAGTTTTCCGGCTTCTGCCCCGGCTGGTACGACTCGGCCAGCCAGTAGCGGCTCGAATCCGGCGTGTGTACCTCGTCAATCAGCGCTAACTGGCCGTCGATCAGCCCAAATTCGTATTTCGTATCCACCAGAATCAGCCCGGCTTTTTGGGCGAGTTTTTGCCCGCGCAAAAACAGGCCGATGGCCGCCGCTTCGACCTGCTCCCATAACGCTTCATCCACCAGCCCGCGCTCGATGATCTGTTCCCGCGTCAACTGCTCGTCGTGACCGCCCGCTTCGGCTTTGGTCGTCGGCGTGACGATTGGTTGCGGCAGCGGATCATTTTTCTGTAAACCCTCCGGCAGCGGGATTCCGTAAGGGGCGCGTTCACCGCTCTGGTACATCATCCACAGCGAGGTTTTGGTGACGCCGCTGATGTACCCGCGCACGATCACCTCGACGGGCAGCGGCGTCGCCTCCCGCACAATCATCACATTCGGGTCGGGCATGGCGACGAAATGATTGCCCACAATGTCCCGTGTTTGCTCGAACCACCACGCGCTTAACTGGTTCAGCACCTGTCCTTTGAATGGAATCGCGCCCAGCACCCGGTCAAACGCCGAAACGCGATCCGTCGTCACCAGCGCCCGCAACCCATCCTGCCTGTACATCTCCCGCACCTTGCCGGAAATTTTTTCGCCCCAATCCGGCAGATCAATTGAGTAAAATGCTGGATAAGCCATCAATTCAGCATGTGACAGCATTAATCTACTCCTATTCGATCAGCATTAATCGCTTCACGGACGGATTGTGCCAGCAACCGCGCCCGCCTCGGCGCATCGCCGATATGAGCATCAGCGTTGAGGAGTTTCCGCGCTTGCTCGGCGGACATGAGCCGCGTGATTCGCTCATCGGCGCACAGCCTGTCAGCCAGCGGATTCACCTGTCCCAACCGCACCGCTTCCCACGCCGCTAAACTGTGTTCACGGATGACTTCGTGTAGCTCCTGCCTGTCGCCCCCGGCGCGAACCGCCGCCATCAGTAGCCGTTCCGTCGCCGCGAACACGCCGTAAGTTTCCATGTTGCGCCGAATACCGGCCTCGTCAATTCGCAAACCCTTGATGATTTTGATCGCTCGCGTCAGCAGTTCGTCGGCGGTCAAAAAGGCTTCCGGCAGCATCACCCGCCGGTTGGCCGAATCGTCCAGCGTTCGTTCCAGCAAATTATGCGCTGCGTTATCCCATGCCACGCGGGGCAGGGCGGCCAGATAGCGGGCTAAACTGTCAATATTTTCGGCGTTGATCGGGTTACGCTTGAACGGCATGGCCGACGAGCCAACCTGCCGCGCCGCGAACGGCTCTGCCCATTCGCCATACGGCGGCGATTGCAGCAGCCGCAGGTCGAACGCCATCTTGTAAATCGAGAGCCCCAGTCCAGCCAGCCCGTTCAGCACATCCCAATCCTGCCGCCGGGGGTAGGTCTGCGTCACGATGATGTGGCTTCCCAGAATCAGACGATCCATGATACGGATGTTGAGTGCAGCGGCGTTCATCTCGGTTTCGACCAGCAGTTCGGCATACGAGGCCGCTGTCCCAACCGCCCCGCGAAAACCCTTGCCCTCGACAGTCGTGTGAACTCGGATAAGCTCTATAAAATCGTTCAATAAATCCTGCCCATAACCCGCCAGTCGATAGCCGACGGTGGTTGGTTCGGCGGGTTGCAGATGTGTGAACGCCATGCATACGTGATCGGCCTCGCGCTCGATTAAATCTGCCAGCAGTGTCAGCAGTTCGCACAGGCGGTTAATCAGCCGCAGCAGGCTTTCCCGAATTCGTAGGGTGTCGGCGTTATCTTCGATGTCCATGCTGGTCGCGCCCAGGTGGATGATGCCGCCGCCGATTTTGCACTGCTCGGCATAAGTTTTCACTTCGGCCATCAGGTCGTGGTGAATTTCCGCCTCGATCTGGTGTGCCCGTTCCAGATCAATATCATTCACATGCGCCCACAGGTCATCGACCTGCTCTTGCGTCACCAGTCCCGCTTCCTGTTCGGCTTCCGCCAGCGCCACCCAGATGCGCCGCCACAACTGCCGCTTGTAGCGTTCCGACCAGATGCGCCGCATCTCCTCCGAGCCGTAGCGCCAGGTGAACGGGCTGAGGAAGGTGTCGTGTGTAAACTGCTCAGGCATATTTCACCCCATTCTGGAACAGGCGCAGGCCATCCATGCCGCGCTCGCCTCGCCGCCAGCGTGGGTGCTGCCAGCCAAAAATGTGGTCTTCCGGGTGCGGCATCAGCCCAAAAACGTTGCCAGCCGCGTTGCACAACCCGGCGATATTATCAACCGAGCCGTTGGGGTTGGCCGGGTATCCCGCCGCATGTTCATCGGCGTCAACGTAGGTCAGCGCCGCCAGCCCCGCGCTCCACAGCGCGTCCAGCGTCGCCGCGTCCTTCACGGCGATGCGCCCTTCGCCATGCGCCACCGGGCAGTAAATCGGCTCGTCCAGCCCTTCCGTGAATAAACATGGACTGTTCGGATTGGCGGCCAAATACACCCAGCGGCACTCGAAATGCCCCGACTCGTTGAACGTCAGCGTGACATCACGTTTGCTGTAGGGGAGGGTTTCAAACCCTCCCCTGGAATTATCGTTTATATACCCCGGCAGCCAGCCCGCCTTCACCAGTGCCTGAAAGCCGTTGCAAATCCCCAGCACCGGGCGGCCTTCCGCGATGAACTGCCGCGCGTCCTCGCCCAGCCGGTGGCGCAAATCCAGCGCCCACAGCGCCCCTGCGCCCAGGTCGTCGCCATACGAGAACCCGCCCGGCACGACGAGCATGTGATAATCCAGCAAATGCCGTTCGCCACTGATAAGCTGATTGACATGCACGATTTCGGGTTCGCCGCCCGCCATCTCGCAGGCGATGAAGGCATCGCGGTCACGGTTCGTCCCGTTGGCGTGCAGAATCAACACTTTCGGTGTGCCGATTCGCCGGCTGCTGTTCCGCTGCACCCGCAGTTTCGGATCAGCAAATGGCGTTTGTAGGGACACAACAGGTTGTGTCTCCGCTTCAAATATCTCGCCGCGCCATGCTTGCTCAAGAGCATCGACCGGAATTTGAGCGATAATTTCGTTTTTGCCAGTACCAGACCAATAAATGGTGAATTGGTTATCTTGTGGTTTTGTCCAGCCGATCTGATCGCAGCTTAGTCCCCGTATATAGGATGACCGCTCACCAGTAAAAGTGTCTTGCAATTTTTGTTGATCTTCAGCCCTTACTTCGATCACAAAACGAGCTTGTGTTTCTGCGAAGATTTGTTTGTACTCTTCTGTTTCAACGTCCGCCCATCCTGGAATCATGGCATCTAATTTTGTGCCCATCCGTCCGGCGATACACATTTCCGCCACTGCGACGGCGATCCCGCCTTCGCTGACATCGTGGCATGAAACAACCAGCCCTGCCTGAATGGCCTTGTGCAGCGCCCGATAGATTTCCAGCGCCTTGCGATTAGGCTGTGGCACTTGCCCGCCCGCAATCCCGTTGATGAGGTTATAGTGGCTGCCGCCCATCTCGTCCTGCGTCTCACCGATCAGGTAAAGCAAATTCCCCGGCGCTTTCAAATCCATCGTCACCGTTTTGCTCACATCCGGCACAATCCCCACCGCTGAAATCAGCAGCGTGCCGGGGATGGCGTGTTTGCGCCCGTCCTCTCCGGTGTACTCGTTGTTCAGGCTGTCCTTGCCGGAGATGAACGGTACACCATATGCCACCGCCGCATCGTGGCAGCCCTGTGCGCAGCGTACCAGCGCTCCCAATCGGTCTGGCAGGGTTGGGTTGCCCCAGCAGAAATTGTCGAGAATAGCGATTTGCTCCGGGTCAGCCCCCACCGCTACCAGATTGCGAATCGCCTCATCCACCGCCGCCCATGCCATCGCGTATGGGTCTATTTCCCCATACAGCGGGCAAATCCCGTTGGAGATCGCTACTGCGCGCGGCTGCCCCTCACTACCTGCCGTTCCAATCGGCACAATCACCGCCGCGTCCGACGGCCCATGATTCGCCCCGCCTACAAGCGGCTTGATCGCCGTGCCGCCCTGTACCTCATGGTCATAGCGCCGAATCACCGCCTCTTTACTGTGGATATTCGGGTGCGCCAGCAGTTTCAACAGCGTGTCACTGAGATTTACCGTTGAATTTTGTTCCTCCTTCTTGCGAAGCGGGGAGGGGGTTAGGGGGTGGGGATGTTTCAACTCAGCCTTCAGCCGCCGCTGCGGAATTCCATCATGCAGGAAATTCACCGCCAGATCGCCCACCAGCTTGTCGCCATAAAACAGCGCCAGCCGCCCCGTTGCCTCGAATGTGCCAATAGCGACCGCTTCCACATCCTGTCCGGCGCAAATCGCTTCGAAAGCGTCCCAGTTTTCACTTGGAACGGCCAGCACCATGCGTTCCTGTGCTTCGCTCAGCCAGATTTCCCATGGGCGCAGGCCGGGATATTTCAGCGGCACATCGGCTAACTGTACCCGCCCGCCGAGCGCTGCCGCCATCTCGCCGACAGCCGATGACAACCCGCCCGCGCCACAGTCGGTGATGGCGTGATAAAGCCGCGCATCCCGCGCCTTCAAAATGACTTCCTGCACCTGCTTTTCATGAATCGGGTGGCCGATCTGGACCGCGCTGCCTGCGATTTGCCCGGTGGTTTGATCCATCTCCATGCTGGAAAAGGTCGCCCCGCGCAATCCATCGCGCCCTGTCCTCCCACCAATGACGACGATCAGGTCGCCCGCCTGTGGCCCAACCGGGTGTGAATCGCGAGGCAGCAAGCCCAGGCTTCCGCAAAAAACCAGCGGGTTCGAGGTGTAACCGGGATGATACAAAATTGCCCCGTTCACCGTCGGAATACCCATTTTGTTGCCGTAATCTTCGATGCCGTGAATCACGCCGTCGGCGATACGGCGTGGGTGCAAAACCCCTTCAGGGAGTTCACTTTCCGGCAAATCTGGCGGGCCAAAGCACAATACATCGGTGCTGGCGATGGGCTTCGCGCTCACGCCTAGCACATCGCGGATGACCCCCCCTAAGCCGGTGTTCGCCCCGCCGAAGGGTTCCAGTGCTGACGGATGATTGTGGGTTTCTACTTTGAACGCCAGATCATAGTGATCGTCAAAAGCGATGATGCCCGCGTTATCCACAAAGGCGGAGCGCACCCACGGCTTGTTCACCGTTTCCGTCGCCGCGCGGATATAGGTTTTCAACAGGCCGTCGATGGTCACATCGCCTTCTGGCCCGCTGTAATCGATCAGCGCCTTGAACGTCTTATGGACACAGTGTTCGCTCCACGTTTGCGCCAGCATTTCCAGTTCAACATCGGTTGGGTCGCGCTGTTCAGCCTCGAAATAACGCTGAATCGCCTGCATTTCCGCGAGGTCGAGTGCCAGCCGTCGCTCCGTACTGATTTGCATTAGGCCGTTTTCATCCTGCCCGCGTACAAGGATAATGTCTACCGTATCGTCCGCCTGCTGAAACGGCACGAACGGTGCAGGGATGGGCGCGTCAATTGAAAACTGCTGGATGACCGGGTTGGAAAGCACCCCTGTCGCCAGCAGTTTTAGGTCGTCTGCGCTGAGTTCGCCTCGGAGCAGATATCGCGCCCCGGTGGCCGCTCGCTCCAGCCCGTTTATGCCGAGCAGGTGCGCCGCCCGCAGCAGGTTTTCGGCGGCGGGGTCGGTCACGCCCGGCAGCGGCGTCACCTCAATCGTGTGGCTGGAATGGTCGCCAGCCCGCCACTCACCTGTGTGCGCCACCGTAAAGGTTTCCGTCACCGGGTCGGTCAGCAGTTCCCGCCCGATGCGCTCAATTTCATCATCGCTCAGGTCGCCCGCCAGAAAATATAAATCAGCCTTGTAGCAGCTTTCTAATTGGCTGATGCCTGTCTGCCTAGCCGTGTGCAGCGCTCGTTTGTCGCTGGCTTCATGGCGCGAAACCTCAATGCGAAATACGGGCTTGTCCGTTACAATCCGTTCCAGGGCGAGTGTATCGTTCAAACGTTGACGCTCCAGGTGTCTATCGTAATGGTTTTCGTAAATCTAGATGGTTAAAAACGGATGAGTTGAGGAAAAATTATGATGTTAAATCTAGTTTAACATTCGTCTTGATGATCGCAAGTGGGAAAATTGTTAAATCTGTTTGGTTAAAAAAGCCGAACAAAAGGAATTTCTGATGGCTGAAGAACGTTTTTTTGTCACAGGCGCTTTGGGCTGTATTGGTGCCTGGGTGGTACGTAATCTGGTTCGGGAAAATATCCCGGTTGCCGTCATTGACCTCGGCACCAATCCGCACCGACTGCGTCTCATCATGAGCGACGACGAACTTGCTCGTGTCAGCTTCATCGCCGGTGATGTAACAGATTTGGATGCGCTTGAAGGGGCTGTGAAAGACGGAGGCACGACGCATATCATTCATCTGGCTGGATTACAGGTGCCATTCTGCAAGGCTGATCCTTCACTCGGTGCGCGTGTCAACGTTGTCGGTACGGTCAATATCTTCGAAGCCGCCAAACGTGCTGGTCTCAGACATCTGGTTTATGCCAGCAGTATCGCCATTTATGGTTTGAGTGAAGAATATCCTGAAGGAGCGCTCAGTCATGATGCCGCGCCCAAACCGCGCACTCACTATGGTGTTTACAAACAGGCCAACGAAGGAACTGCCCGTATTTATTGGCTGGATGATGGGCTGAGCAGTATCGGCCTCCGTCCTTATATCGTTTATGGGCCTGGACGCGATCAGGGGATGACTTCCGCGCCGACTAAAGCTATGCTTGCAGCAGCATTGAGCCACTCCTATCATATCCCCTATGGCGGGCGTTCAGCCTATCAGTTTGCTGACGACACTGCTCGTATCTTCATTCAGGCCGCTCGCGCCACCTTTCAGGGTGCGGATGCATTCAATCTGCGCGGCAGCGTAGTTTCCATGTCCGAATTAGTTGCAGCCATCGAAACGGCATCGCCGGAATCTGCGGGACGGATTACTTTCGACGACAAAGCGCTTCCATTCCCGGAAGAAATGGAGGATGCCGCTCTCATAAATGCCATCGGCTCGCTGCCCTACACCTCACTGGAACAGGGCGTTTTCACGACTCTTGATATTTTTCGCTCCGCGCTCCGCGATGGCAAACTGACCGCCGCCAATCTGGCATAATTACAAGTGTCCTGGTAGGGGAGGGGTTATCATCCTCCCTGTGCCGTTTCCTGGTATTTTTAGAGGTTAATGTCTTTCTGAGATAACGAACGGATAGTTCACATTGTATATTTCCGCACGGCTTTCTCATCCACCTCCACGCCCAACCCCGGCCCCTCGGGCGCATAAATCCAGCCGTCCTGATGGCTGATCGGGTTTTTCACTAATTCGTGCTGCATCGGGTTTTCCAGCGGCTTCAGTTCAAAAATGCTTGGCAGCTTCGCGCACAGAGACAAATGTATGCTGGCTGCGCTGTTAATCGCCGAACTCCACGAATGAGCATCCATCGCTACATTATATTGTGCTGCCAGTTGGATGATTTTTTGCATTCCGGTCACACCTTCCGTTCGACCTGGATCAATCAGAATACAGTCACAGATACGCGCTTCCAGCAGTCGTTGATATTCTTCCAGCGTCCAGCAGCGTTCACCAGTGGCGATCATCAACTCCGGCACAGCGGTTCGCAGGTGACGATAAGAAGCATAATGATGTGGTGGAAACGGGTCTTCCAGCCATGTCAGTTTTTGTTCAGCAAATACTTGCGCCATGCGGACGGCCCGCGCCACATCCCAGCGCACCTTTGCGCCAATATCTACGATAAAACCGGCTTGTGGCCCAATTGCCTGTCGTACTGCTTGCACGAAAGCGACGTCTCGCGCTTCGTCTACTCCTAGATTAGCCAGGCCTTTCTTGCCAAAGCCGACCTTCACCAGTTGATAACCATTCTGGATATGTCCCGCCAGTTCATTCGCCATTGCCTCAATCATGTGTGCCTTTGGGTGCGTGCTGGCGCAGGCTGGCAGCCGCTCGTGCTGTTTTCCACCCAGCAGGTGATAGAGGGGCAGTCCCAGAATTTTCCCTTTTAAATCCCATAATGCCATGTCAATTGCGCTGATGGCGAACGCCGCGATCCCACCTGAATCGCCATACCACCATGCCCGTCCACGCAGCGCTTCCCACAATATTTCGATGTCCAAGGGATTCTGGTCGACCACGATGTCCATGAGTCCGCCGCGTAACATCGCCGCCGTCGCCAGTGTCGCTTCCTTGAACTGGCTGATACACTCGCCCCATCCTACTGTGCCATCGTCGCTTTCCAGCCGCACCAGTGTGACATAGCGCAAAGCGTTATCATCGTTCGGTTCGGGATACTCCAATGGAAAAATATCTGCTTTTTTTATACGCATGAAAGAACCTTTTGAGAGTTGTCGGCTTGGCAATTTCAGGCGACAATAACACGCGTGCCGTGAGTACAGCAAACAGGGGAACAAATCCACCGTGACCACACCTAAAATTCTGCATCTTGATGAGATAGACTGGCAGCCACACCCGGTCATTCCCGGCATTCAGACGCGCGTTTTCCAGAATGCTGCCAGTTTGCCGGAAGCCAATGTGCTGCTGGCGCGGGTCGAACCGGGTGGCGCTATCCCCTGGCATGTCCACGAAATTTCCAGTGAAACGGCCTATGTTGTGGCGGGTGTGGGTGTTATTCAGTATGCGCCGATTGACGATCAGACTCAATCCGAAGAAAGTCCGCTGCGTGCGGGTGCTGCACTCACCATGCCATCCGGGTGGTGGCATACCGTCATCAATACCGGTGATGAGCCGCTGCTGTTATTTGCCTTCCACTCACCGCCTATCTTTTAAATAGCTTGACGGAATTCAAAATTTAAAGGTTTTTATTCCTTTAGAAGCTACGCAGTTCAGAATATTTCTCGCTTGGACAAGGGGTTTAAACCCCTTGTTTCTCCGATCAACTGCGTAAGTCCTATCCTTTTTCTTGGCGGTTAAGTTCTTGCCCGTTAACCGCATCGATCAGTTTGGAGTAATTCATGACCACCCACCTTGAACGTGAAATTCATCAGCAGCCTGATGTGATTGAAAAGCTGTTGATCGAACAGGCTGAATTAGCGCGGCAGATTGGGCGCGCTGTCCGTGACTTCGACCCTGCTTTTGTTTTGATTGCTGCACGCGGTACATCCGACAATGCCGGTCGTTATGCCCAGTATCTCTTTGGTATTCAGGCTGGCCTTCCCGTAGCACTGGCTGCGCCCTCTATTCATACGCTTTACGAAACCCCGCCAAATCTGGCGCGTGCGCTTGTCATCGGCATTTCGCAGTCCGGCAGCGCCGAAGATGTAGCCCAGGTCATCACCGATGCTCGTTCGCAGGGTGCACTCACCGTGAGCATCACCAATCGCGCGGGTTCGCTGCTGGCGGATGCTGCACAGTACCATGTGCTATTAGGGGCAGGGGAAGAAATCAGCGTCGCTGCCACTAAAACCTATACCGCTCAGTTAACCGCCGTCGCTATGATCGTCGCTGCCCTGGTTGATAAATCGGATTTGAACGGCGAATTGACCAAACTGCCGGTTTATGTCCGCGAAACGCTCAAATTGGCTGAGCCAATTGCGGATTGGGCTGAGCGTTATCGCTATATGGAACGGCTTATCACGCTGGGGCGCGGTTATAACTACTGCACCGCCTTTGAAATTGGCCTGAAGATCAAGGAGTTGTGTTACATCATTGGGCAGGAATACAGTGAAGCCGATTTTCGGCATGGCCCAATCGCGGTTATTCAACAGGGCTTTCCGGTCATCGCTGTTGCTCCTGTTGGCAAAACACTGCCGCTTTTGGCCGACTTGATTCAGAAGTTGAATGAGCGCAGCGCTGAGTGTCTCGTGATCTCAAACGACGCTGCCACCTGTGACCTCGGCCAGAAAACCATGCGCCTGCCTGCCGGAATGCCAGAATGGTTGACACCTGTCGCTGGGGTCATTCCCGGTCAGGTATTTGCCATGCATCTTGCCGGTATCAAGGGCTACAATGTCGATCAGCCGCGCGGTCTCACTAAAGTCACGGTCACGCGCTGATTTTTAGGTGCCAGGTGCAAAGTTGAACAGGTATGATGGATGAGTGAATAACGAGTTCAAAGTTCAGAGTACAAAGTAAAAACGGGGCGTGAATAGTGCTCTGGATACTGCCGATTGGTGGTGGGGGGGAAGTGCGACAATTGTGATTTTGTCTCGTTTCCACCCCATTTTATTTACAGCAGCAGCGGCAGCAGCAGTGGTTTTCTAAAATGACTGCTGCCGTAAACAGGCGAACGTATGGCGGCGGCGGCGATGGCGGCGGAGACTTTTTGAAAATTTACCGCCGCCAACTGGTCGTTAGTCGTTAGTTTCCAGAAAAGACATTTTAACCACAGAGTCACGGAGGACACAGAGAATAGAACAAGTCATAAGACGAGTTTAGCAGAAAAATGGGATGGGCGGTGAAACATTTGTCATAACATTTGTTTCGATTTTGAGGGGAGATTTGACGGTGTTAGGTGGGTATGGGGACTGATGAGGGGCAACCTTCGTCATACTATGTATGTAGCAAGACGGCTTTCTTTAGGAGAGAGACATTTGGTTTTGAAACTGTGCCTAATTCTGAAATCTGTAGTTAACTGATAAACAGATTTAATTAATACAATTGGCAAGGGGTAAAAGCCATATTACAAAACTTCTACGCTCCAACAATCTTGTGAGGGTGTAATGACAAAATTTCTTGATGCTCGATTGCCACTAGAGGATCGCTACTTGTGTGAAGTCGTGAGGTATCTCAATGTGCATAATTCTTTAGCTATAAGATTTAGAAACAGCGATAATTCGGGCGAGATATTCTATGTAGAGTTTGTTTCGGTACAATATTATTCTGGCCCTATGGTATGGAATAGTGTGCATTTTGAAGTAGCAACACCGCAAGAATGTGCGACTTTGTTACGTCGCATACCGGACTTTAAAAATCTTACCGAAAATGAAATATCGCATAAGACTAGTCCTCACTCCGATGGATACAAACTGTATAGATCAACCGATCAGGAATTTTTTGTGGAAATTATCGCAGTAAGTTCTCGGCTTTTTACAGCAGAAGAATATTTGTAATTTAGCCCTGATAGGATTATGGGCAAACGAGTACGTGCTTATCGTTGAGATGGTGAAACGAATAGAGCACAAAGGCCAATCATGGAATCATATGGAGCGTTAATTTTTGGCAGAAGTGATCGGCAAACATTAATTGATCTACTTGAAACCTAGGATTGAAATAAATGCAAAACATGGCTTTTATTATACAGTCTCATGTAGAACTCAGCGATATTGCTGAACTTGCGAAAAAGCGAGGCTATAGAGTTGATCTTTTTTTTGATATGCGCGAATGGTTGAATGTTTATCTTGATGAAGATCAAGGAGGATTGGTGGCAGTGGTTCGAAATAGAGGCGAAGTCGTTATGGTATGATGATCCAACTGACTATGATGACCTTGCAGAAATTAAGCCACAAAGTATTTTTGTAGTTGAATATCATGCCAATACTTTGCCGAAATTAGCTGAGTTTCTAAAAGATTTACTCGAACAATATGGTGGTTGGGTCGATTGTAAAGGCAGCTTTAAAAAGGCTTTTACTTTAGAAAACATAGCAGATATTGTTTTAGGATGCCCATAGTTGTAATGGGTAGGAGCTATCAAATTCTGCTGTAAGGATGTGCATTTCCTTCACTTGGGCGCATGGCAATGCGCCCCTACAATGCGTGTTTGCAATACAATTGTTAACGACTCTCAGCTAATCTTTTGGCTGGAGCAGGAAGGTTGGCACGACGGAGCCGCCGCCCGCCGTCACATTCAGCAGCGCCACTGACGACAGCCTTGTCAGGCAGCCATGTACGGTTTGCCCGTCAAAGACATAGGGATTTGCGTCCACAAAGCGCGGACTGATGTCCAGTTTGCCATCAATCCAGGAAGGAAAATCTTTGTAAATCGGGTCAACTCGCTCCTGTAGCACCGATGGGGTACTCAGCGCGTCGCGCAGTGCGTTGTCCCATTCTTCAGTGGATACATCCCATCCCAGAACGACGCCTTTACCGCCATATTCATCGTTAGGTTTGATAACGAAGCGATGCCGATTTTCGCTGACAAAGGGCAACAGGTCAACTTCCTGTCCCTGATAGATAGTCTTGCGTTCCGCCACTCGCCGCGTCCAGGGGATATGCGCCGTGATAGCACGCTGTTGTGCCGCGTCAAACAGGTAGCTGTTGCGCTCATCACTCAGGAGTGAAAAGCTGGCTTTTTTTGCCAGCAGTTTGGCACTGAAGGAATTGGTCATGAAGACTGACCGCTCCCGGACAGCCTGCACAATTGGATTTTCCAGTCCCATCCGCTGAATCAATTCACTGCATAATACCCGCTTGTAAATCAGGTCGATGCGGAAATCCTTGAACCACAACTGCTCGTTTCGATATTCAAGTTCACGGGGGTCAGCCAGTGTTACCGCGATGCCATGCTGGGCGAAATGGCGTCGAATGATGTGATGTTCGTTCAGCGTTGGTACATTGCCCCAGTCAACAATTGCTACCTGGGGGATGCCGTTACCGCCCCAATCCTTGTAGCCCCGTATCAGGGCGGCCAGCAGCTTATTGAGCATGGGCATACTCTGGACAGCGTAATGCCGTTGAAACCGCTTCATCGGCTCCAGGTCGATGAATAGCTCAGCCAGCACATCTTCGTAACCCATTCCGGCTGGTGTCTCGGCGTTGTATTCGACAAAATGCAGGCTGCTGTCGTTCGCCATGAAAAATGAATCCAGCCGCGAGGTTGTCCAGGGAACAGCCTGTCCAATGTCGATGCTGAAAAGCGCTTCTTCATAGGGTTCGAGTTCCAGTTGAGAGCGTAGGTTGCTGTCAATCAAACAGGCTTCGTGCGCTCTGGTGAAAGCGCTCAGCAGTAGCTCAGTCTCCTGTTTGAGGTAATTCCACTGTTTGAGGAGATAAAAATGAGGGCGGATGACCGTCGAAATCGGCCTCTCGCCAAAATACAGGCTGCGCGGTTTCAGTCGTGCATACAGGTCGGCACTGGTATCGGCTGCAAGCTGGTCGGTGAGCAGATCATGATAACGCGCAATCGCAGCCTGTGGCATGAGTTACGATTTCCCGGCAGTTTTGGCGTTTTTTCCCCAGGTGTAACGATCTCGTGTGCCTTCCTTCGATTTGGCGAGCCGAATGGTCATGTCAGCCATGTGCGTCACCATCCAGTCGTAGTGTTTTCGCCCCAGCGAATTGACATCCATATCAGGTGCGGGGTTCATAAAATCAATTGCGTATGGCACGCCGTCCTTGATAGCTAACTCGACCGTGTTCATGTCATAACCGAATGCCTGGCACAGCGCTCTCGCATCCCTCACAATCCGCTCATAAAGGGCAGGCGCAAAATCGTGTTCGTCGTGGTAGCGCCGTTGATTCGGGTCATACTTCATCACATAGACTTCATCCTGGCCCAGTACCATGCAGCGTGCATAATTTTCCCAGCTAATGAATTCCTGCAAAACCATTGTGAGCAGACCGCTC
The DNA here is from genome assembly GCA_964447795.1 of uncultured Anaerolineaceae bacterium. Taxonomy (GTDB): domain Bacteria; phylum Chloroflexota; class Anaerolineae; order Aggregatilineales; family Phototrophicaceae; genus CFX2. The sequence continues at coordinate 35,863 of CAYUTY010000006.1, read as the reverse complement.
TGGTTGTAGCGCCAGATGAGTTCCGAAACGGAATGGACGACGTAGACTTCTTTCCATCCGCCGCCGTGTGCGTCTTTCAGAATGCAGGGGGTTCCACCCACCATCTCCACCAGCGCATCCCAGTTGATTGGGTATGTCAGATTGCGGAGACTTTCGGTGTGAACAATGCCGGGGACATAATCTTTATTGGGCAGGACGACGGTTTTTGGAGAGGCTACACCCATTCTGTCAGCTAATGAGGCGCCGAAAAATTTGTCATCGGCTGTCCACATAAAAGGGTCGTTGATGACCTTTACACCCTGTAAGGCAGCGTTTTTCAGATAGGAGCGGTAGTAGGGAACTTCGTGGGAAATGCGGTCAACAATCACGCGATAAGGGCAGGGTTCGTTCATCATCGTGCCACCAACCTGGACGTAATCGGCAGTTACCCCCTCATCCCGCCGATTGACTTCTTCAATGAAGGCGGGAGGCCACGACCATTCCCGCCCAACAAACAAACCAATCCGCAGCGGGGCTTTCACCTTTTTGACCACAGTTATCGCTCCCCAAACAATAATCCCTGTAAGTGAGCGAAATTATAACTTTATCCGCGTTATGCAACCACTAATCATGCCCGCTGATATAAAGCTGCACCATTTTTTGCCAGTAGGGCCAATCATGCGCCCAGCCGTCCCATTCACGCAGGGCGTTGCCGATGCCTTTTTCCCATAAGATACCGGAGAGATTACGTGCCTCTCCCATCAGACGATCATCGCGTCCTGTCGCCAGGATGATGTCCAGGTGACGCAGCAGCGCCAGCCTGCCGGGGTCATATTCCTGCGCGATGAACTCTGCCGGGTTATTGAAGAAGACATTATTATCGCTGTAGCCGCCCGTGAACATGCGTATGTCGAAAACGCCGCTCAGCGCCAGTATCCGATCAACTTTTTCAGGGTGTTTCAGGCCAAAGGTTACGGCGTGATATGCGCCAAAACTTGCGCCCATTGTGATGAGGAATGGATTGCTGTTTTTGTGGACGGAGAAAGGCAGAACTTCGTTGTAGAGATAGCCATCATACTGCGAATGGCGATACGCCCGCGCGCCGGGATGGATGCCGTAGTTATACCAGCTTTCCGCGTCGATACTATCCACGCAGAAGACTTGCAACCAGCCCTGATTGATCTGTTGGCTTAGCGTTCCCATCATGCCGCGATCTTCCCACTCGTAAAATTTACCTTTCGAGGTGGGAAAGACGAGGACGCGCGCACCGGCATGGCCGAATACCAGAAGCTCCATATCCCGGTTGAGGGAGGGGCTGTACCAGCGATGATATTCACGATTCATATAGTTATACCTTCAGGACATGGTGGCTGCCGCCATCACTGCGCCACCCGCATTGATGACACCTGCGCCCTGTTTTTCAGGCGGCACGCCGGGCAGTAGTTTCGCCGTGACCGCCAGCATAGCGCGAATCTGGTGGGGCGTCAAACGAGGATTGGCTTCCAGCATTTGCGCGATCACAGCCGAAACAATCGGCGCGGCGACGGATGTTCCGTCAACATGCTGGTGATGCGCGTCAATGATTTTGTGTGCGTGGATTCGCTGCTGGAGCATAGTGTATAGATGTTCATCAGGCTGGAGCATGGATTGGGTTGTCAACCCCAAATCAGCATGGCCGCGCTCGACAATTTGCTGTACTTGCCTTTCATCTTGCCTGCCCAACAGAGGCGCAAGCCAGCGTGCTTCTCGTTCAACCAATGATCCTGGCAGAATAGGCGAGGCCAGCCATTCCGCCGGGGCAAGAATATCCGGTTTGGTTGTGCCATCATAGGCTGTACCATAATTATGGTGGTACAGTGTCCACATAGACGGATTCAGAGAGTTGTGATCGTTGATGCCGCCTACTGTGATCGCGTCTGCTGCGCTGGCCGGGGGCAGGACACCACGTGTTCCCCGGTTTCCCGCTGCCGCGACCACAACTACTCCCGCTTTTGTCAGTTTGCGAATGGCGCGGTAAATAGGGTGATTGGGGTCATCGCTGATGAAATCGCCGCCAACCGAGATATTCACTATCTGAACGTTAAAGCGGCGATGGGTATCGATCACCCAGCGCAGACCGCGCAGAATGTCGGTTTCCTTAATATGTCCTTTAGGCGTGCTGGCTTTTACCAATACCAGCCGTGCATCAGAAGCAATACCACGATATTTCACGCTCGATGTACGTCCGTCGCCTGCCGCGATGACGCTTGTCATTTGTCCATGCCAGCTTAAATCACTGCCCTCGAAGGCTGCTCCCTGCTCGACAACCCGGTTGGTAGAGGCATCGACATGAACAAGGATACGCCCGGCTAAATCCGGGTGGGGATAAAATCCCGCATCGATAAAAGCCATAACAATTCCACGCCCGGTATACTCAGGCAGCGCACCTATTCGTTCTGGCGTTGAGAGCAGAACCATCTGGCTTGGATCATGTAGGGGATAGTTGGGCGTGAATACAGGCATCATAGTCAATTGAACATGGTTCGCCATCATCAGGAAGAGACTTTATTAATGCTTAAGCCAAAGTCCCGATGATAATCCTTAAGCCGCGCTGAAATTTCCGCGAAAATTAGTGAGTCGGTTTGTCTTTTGGCGGTGCAACGGCCAGAAAATCCTCGCTGAAACGCCCTGTGTAGCTGTCTAACAGCGTATTGACCCGCTCTGGATTATCTGACACCACAATCAGACCAGCGTGCTGGTTTTTGTTAAGCCGCCATACCACTTCCGGGTCGCTGTAGGCTGATAAATCCGGGTATTCCTGTCTTGATAGACATACCAAAAGTCCACCGTAATGCTCTCGAACAGGGGGAAGCTGATATGAAATGCCCCTGATTTCAGCAATTTCAAGTCGCGCCCATTCTGCCCATAGGTTAACACCTGTTGTTTTTTCGATCAGATCGGCGATATGTGCGCCGCCGACCCGTCCAGCAATTTCCAGAAAGTAAAACTCCCCATCAGCATGGCCTTTGATATATTCAGCGTGGGTGACGCCGCGAGTCATCCCTAATGTGCTGATAACCTGCTGATTTAGAATTTTTAAGGCACGCGCATCATCAGAGTCGGGCGGTAGTGTATGTGTGGTGAAAACGCCGCCGCCATGTGCTACATTCATGGGTGGTTGGCCGTACTGCTGGGCGCTGGCGAACAGAATTTCCCCTTCACAAACGATTGAATCAACGTGATAAACATCCCCAGGTATGAACTGTTCCAGCAGAAAATTCGACTGGTGATCCCCTAACTGGTCAAACCAGCGCCATAAACCTTCCGATTCTTTAATCTTTTTAATGCCCATCGCGCCTGCCTCAGTACGGGGTTTGAGTACCCAGGGTGGCGATACCTGCTCCATAAAATCACGCAGTCGATCATAGTTGAAGACAGGTGTGAAAGACGGCACGCGAATTCCGCCATCACGTGCTTTTATTCGCATTGCCAGTTTATCGCGGAAATACCGGGTGGCCGATTGCCCCATGCCGGATAAGCGGAGATGTTCGCGCAGCGTGGCAACATTTTCCACATCATATTCGTCCAGCGCTACGATGCGATCTATGTATTGTGATCGATAGAGGTAACTCACTGCATGAATGACATCCTGTGTGCGAGAGAGGTCGGGCATCAGGAACACTTCATCAATACTTTCACGCGGCCAGGCTTCACCGGCTATGGCTTCTTCGGTCAGCAGCAGGACACGCGCACCTTCGCGCTTTGCCTGCCGTAGAAAGTCCTCGCCCTTGAAGTAACTGGAAATAGCCAGAATGGTGACTGGTTCACTCATATTGCCCCCTCTTTCACGTTGAATGTCGATCATAGCACTATCCGTCACAACATCAAAACGGACTCTAACAGCGCATGTTCAGCTACCCAAATTGGTAGTTGACACCTTTCGATAATGGGCCTATCATCTCGAAATAGTTAATCAACTTAACTAAGTAATCAGAGCGGTACCCTACATTTTGAGCGAGCGACAAGACGAGACACAGGAATTGGCCTCACGTTTTTTAGGCGTGTTTGAGGCGGTATGGCGACTGGCAAAACATCGCCAGCCTGACCCGGTGGTGGGGCAGTTACATCTTAATCAATTACACTCACTTGGCATGTTGCATCGTGAACCAGGTCTGACCCAAAAGGATTTGGCCGAGCGCCTTCAGATTACTCCAGCGGCTATTTCAACGGCTGTGAGACAGATGGAACGCTATGGTCTCATTGAGCGCAATTCTGACGACCAGGATGGGCGGGTGAAACGCCTTTATTTAAGTGCCGATGGTCGTGCAAGAATTGAGCGAGCCCATTATGATCGCTGTTCCGCCCTGTATGAAATTCTGAATGCACTTCCTATTGAAGAACAGCGCATGGTCGTTGGCACGCTCGAACGCGCTATCATCGCCCTTCAGGAAAATCAGTCCCAAAAGTCGTAACATTTATTTTTGCATAACTATTTCCTGCCAGCGTGACTCCACGTGCTGGCGCTTGTTTAATTGCGGATTTGGGGAAGGAGAGAGACTTGCAAGCAACATCCAGCCAACAAGTGGGAGGCCGACGGGAGCGCGCGAAACAGTCTGGAAGCGGTGGCCTGGGCAGGGCGATTCGTTATCTGGGCAAACATCGGCGTTCAACGATCATTGCTTATGTGGCGCTGCTGATTGCGACACTCGCGCAGCTTGCTGTGCCGCAGCTTGTGCAGAACATGATTGATTCGGTGACAAACGGCACGATTGCCAATGCGGTTTTAAATGCGCCGGGTCTCATTCAGCCGGTGATTGCGGGGCAGCTTGGAAAGACAATTGAGCAGCTACAGACTGAACAAAGCATAGCGGAAACGCTGCTCATCAATGCGGCTGTGTTCATTGTTGCTTTCGCCGTGATGCGCGGTTTGTTCTCCTTCGCGCAGGCATACATGGCGGAAAAAACATCGCAAGGTGTGGCGTTTGATTTCCGCAACGAAATTTTCGCCAAAGTACAGCGTCTTTCATTCAGTTATCATGACCGCAATCAGACGGGTCAACTGATGATTCGTGCGACCGACGATGTAGAGAAAGTGCGCCTCTTCATCGCCCAGGGGTTGATTCTGACAGCACAGGCTTTTATTCTGCTGATCGTCACACTGGCTATTCTGTTCCTGACGAACTGGCAGTTGACGCTGGTCGTGCTGCCGACCTTGCCGCTGGCGCTGGTGCTGTTCATCGTTTTCGGCGCGATCAGTCAGCCTTTATTCATCCAGGTGCAGCAAAAGCTCTCGAACCTGAACACCGTTTTGCAGGAAACGCTGGCCGGTATCAAAGTGGTTAAGGCTTTTGTGCGCGAGCCACATGAGCAAAAGCGCTTTAATCGGGCGGCGGATGATTTGCTGTCGCAGAGTTTGAAAGTCAGCCGGACATTCGCTTTTCTTTTTCCCTTTATCTTTTTGATCGCGCAGTTAGGGCAGGTGGCTATCCTGTACTTTGGTGGGCGACAGATTGTGGAAGGGACGCTGTTACTGGGTGAATACCAGAAGTTCAGCCTCTATCTGATCTATATTTTCTTCCCGCTCGGACAACTTGGGTTCATTATTTCGCTGATGGCGCAGGCTTCTGCTTCTGCTAACCGCATTTTTGAAATCCTCGACGCCAAAAGTGATGTATCTGATAAACCCGGCGCAGTTGAACTGCCGCAGATTAGCGGTCATCTGGAATTCAAGGATGTGACTTTCCGCTATTTCGGCAGCAGCGACCCCGTGTTGAAAGAAGTGAATTTTGATGCTCAGCCAGGGCAGACCATCGCACTGCTGGGTGCGACAGGCAGCGGCAAGACGACCATCATCAATCTGATCCCGCGCTTTTACGATGTCAGTGAAGGGTCTGTATTGATTGACGGGCATGATGTGCGTGATGTAACGCTGGACAGCCTGCGCTCACAGATTGGTATTGTGCTTCAGGAAACCAATCTGTTCAGCGGTTCGATCCGCGATAATATCGCGTTTGGCCGGCCAGACGCCTCTACAGAAGATGTGATTGAAGCCGCGAAAGCTGCCGCTGCCCATGATTTTATCGTCAGCTTCCCGGAAGGCTATGATACTCCGGTTGGTGAGCGTGGTACGACTCTCTCTGGGGGACAGAAACAGCGAATTGCCATCGCCCGCGCTTTGCTGCTTAACCCTCGTCTGCTGATTTTGGATGACTCCACCAGCAGTGTTGATCTGGTGACGGAGTATCGCATTCAGAAGGCGCTCGATAATCTGATGCGGGGGCGCACCAGTTTTGTTATCGCTCAGCGTATCAGCACTGTATTGAATGCTGACCAGATTCTCGTACTGGATAAGGGTCAGGTTGTGGCACGCGGCAGGCACGAAGAACTGATGGAGCACAGCCCGATTTACGCCGAAATTTATCATTCACAATTGGTGGGCGATGCTGCGGTGGACGAAACCGAAGCTGCCGCGTCAAGCGTACAGGAGGCTTAGAAACCATTATGATGGGAGGTCTTGACGGCGGACGCCGTCTGATGGAGCGGGATGTAATAAAACCCCGCAATTTGAGCGCCACCCTGACGCGCTTCTGGCGCTATTTCCAGAAGCGGGCACTGGCACTGATTATTGTCGCTGTACTGATGATTATCGTCACCGGCACTCAGGTTGCCGGCCCGGATTTGATCGGGCAGGCAGTTGATTGTTACCTGTTTGAAGAAAACCCGTTCGCTTCAGTGGCGGGGGCAGTAACAGGTAATGGGGAAGCGGTTTCGACGCGTAACTGCTGGTTTGACTCGACTAAAATCGGTGAGTTGGACGAAGCAGCGGCGCGGGATGCGCGTATCAACGGTCTTTTTAGACTGGTGGCAGTGTTGGGTGGGCTTTTCATTCTCGGTTCAGTGCTGCGCGGTGTGATGTTCTACACCATGACCTGGGCGGGCAATCATGCCCTGCGAGAAATTCGTATTGATGTTTTCCGGCATGTTAATCGTCTGTCACTTGGTTACTATGCTGAAAATGAAGCGGGTAATATCATGAGTCGCTTTACCAGTGACTCGGAAACCATTCAGCAGGCTTTGAGCTTTGCGCTGGTGAATGTATTGAGCGGGGTGCTGCTGATCGTCTGGATTATGGTCAAGATGCTTCAGACTAATGTGCCGTATGCGCTGCTCAGTCTGGCTGTTGTCCCAGTGATGATGGTTGCCACAGTTTATTTTTCCGGGCAGGCGCGCCGGGCTTTCCGCCGCAGCCGCGAGGAGATGGGAAGCGTCAACGCGGATTTGCAGGAAAGCATCGCCGGTGTGCGCGAAGTTCAGGCTTTCAACCGTGAAGAAGAGAATATCGACAACTTCCGCCGGACTAATGCAGCTAACCGCGATGCCAATGTTCGGGCGGCGGCTTTCACCAGTGTGCTAAACCCGGTGCTGGAAGCGCTGGGTTATGTGGCGCTGGCTGTTGTCGTGGTTGTAGGTGGGATATCAGTATTACGGAATGAGCCGCTGCTTGGCACAAGCGTCATTTCGCTGGGTATGGTTTTCGCTTTCCTCGGCTATGTTCAGAACTTCAATCAGCCTATCCAGCAGATTGCAGTGTTGTGGACGAATATCCAGAGCGCTGTTGCAGGTGGCGAGCGTATTTTCAGCCTTCTGGATGAAGAAGTTGATGTGGTTGATAAACCCGGTGCGCTGGAGATGCCGAGCATTCAGGGTAAGGTCGAATTCATTAATGCCAAAGCTGAGTATAAAGCCGGTGAACCGGTGCTGCGCGGCATTGACCTCGTCGTCGAGCCAGGGCAGACCATCGCTATTGTCGGGCCAACCGGCGCTGGCAAAACCACCATCATCAATTTGATCCCCCGTTTTTATGATGTATCGGATGGCGCGGTCAAAATTGATGGCATTGATGTGCGTGATGTCACGGGGGCTAGCCTGCGTTCGCAGATTGGTATCGTGTTGCAGGATACTTTCCTGTTCTCCGATACTGTGATGAACAATATTCGCTATGGACGGCTGGACGCGACAGACGAGGAAGTCATTGCGGCGGCGAAAATGGTCGAGGCAGATCAGTTCATCGAAAGACTGCCTGATGGCTATCAAACCGTGCTGGGCGAACGTGGCTCCGGCCTGAGCCAGGGCCAGCGACAGCTCATCGCCATTGCCCGTGTCGCGCTAATGAGTCCGCGCATTCTCATTCTGGATGAAGCGACTTCGAGTGTGGATACACGCACCGAGCGGTTGATTCAGAAGGCATTTGAGGGTTTGCTGGAAGGGCGTACCAGCTTTGTCATCGCCCACCGTCTCAGCACCATTCGTAATGCTGATCTGGTATTGGTGCTGAAAGATGGTCAGGTCGTTGAACGCGGCAATCATAATGAACTGCTGGCGAAACAGGGGGCGTATTACGACCTATATATGAGCCAGTTCCGCCGCGAGGAAGAATCAGAGGTTAAGCCAGCTAACGGCCAGGTTTCACCTGCCTTGCAATCCAGCGGCGATTAAGCTGATTTCTACTAGAGGCTGATTGAAGTGCTACAGGTAGGATAGACTACCTGTAGCATTTTTATGTGAGATGAATTTATGACACGTAAAGTGGTTGAGTGTATCCCCAATTTTTCTGAGGGACTGCGAACAGAAGTCATTGATTTGATTGTTGACGCTGTTCAATCCGTTATTGGAATAGCGTTGCTCGACCGTACGAGCGATGCCGATCACAACCGTTCGGTATTAACTTTTGCTGGTGCACCGGAAGCTGTGAGTGAGGCGGCATTCCGGGCGATAAAGCGTGCCTCTGAGTTGATCGATCTCGAATCCCATCAAGGACAGCATCCCCGGATCGGTGCGGCGGATGTTGTGCCATTGGTGCCGCTCGAAGAGATGACAATGGATGAGTGCATAGAACTGGCTCGTATGCTGGGTAGTCGGGTGGGGGATGAACTTCATCTTCCTGTTTATCTGTATGAGGCAGCCGCAACACGACCTGAACGGGTGCAACTGGAAAATATCCGGCGCGGTGGCTATGAGACATTGAAGGTTGAAATTGAGCGTAATCCTGACCGTGCGCCAGATTTCGGGCCAGCAAAAATAGGCAGTGCCGGGGCAGTCGTTATCGGCGCACGTCAACCTCTGGTTGCATACAACATTTTCTTAACGACAGATGATCTCAGTATCGCGCAGAAAATTGCTGCTGCGGTTCGCCATTCTTCCGGCGGACTGCGCTATGTAAAAGCGCTGGGTATGCTGGTTAATGGACGGGCGCAGGTATCGATGAATCTGACGGATTACACCCAGACACCGCTGGCCCGTGTCACGGAGTTCATTCGCCGCGAAGCTGCCCGTTATGGGGCGGGTATTCATCACGCGGAACTCATCGGCTTGATTCCCCAGGCAGCCCTGTTTGATGCCGCGCAATGGTATCTCCAGCTTGATGATTTTACTGCTGATCGGGTTCTGGAACGACGCCTTAAAGATAATGATGAGACACCTGGCAGCGGATAAGTCCAATTTGAGCTGCGGTATTCAAGCGCACCTATAATCATCTCATAAATTTCCTTTAACAAGGTTCGGTATAACATGTCATTGCCGTTACAGGTATTGATGCTGACGATTGCTCGGACAGTTGTCAATACAGCTTATCGGATGCTATATCCATTTTTGCCTACTATTGCACGTGGGCTGGGTGTCAGTCTGGAGTCGATCACGCTGGCGATTACACTGCGGTCGAGTCTGGGGCTTTTCAGCCCGGTATTTGGCCTTATTGCTGATCGGCGAGGTCGCAAAACTGCCATGCTGATCGGTTTACTGCTATTTACGGGTGCGCTTCTACTGGTGGCGGTCTGGCCGACTTATCCAGCATTGTTTCTGTCTATTCTGCTGGTCGGTGTCAGTAAAATTATTTTTGATCCCGCGATTTATGCCCATCTGGGCGACCGTGTGCCATATCAACGCCGCGGGCTGGCAATTGCCCTGACCGAATTCGGCTGGTCAGGGGCTTTTCTGGTTGGTATTCCCATTGTTGGCTGGTTGATCGCACGTGGCACATGGACTTCCGCATTTCCCTGGTTGGCCGGGGCAGGTGCCGTGATAGTATTTCTCATCTGGCGGGCCATTCCACAGGATGGACAGATTCAGGGGCATCGTCCGTCGCTTCGGCAGGGGTTAGGAGCAATCTTTTCACATCCACCTGCTATGGCTGGGTTGGCGATCAGCCTGCTTATCACTGCCAGCAACGAAACAGTGAATATTGTGTTTGGTGCCTGGATGGAAGGTGCTTTTGGAATGCAGGTGGCCGCCTTAGGCGCTGCTTCCGCCATAATTGGGATTGCAGAATTAAGTGGTGAAGGGTTGGTCGCCGCTTTGGTTGACCGCCTGGGTAAACTGCGGGCGCTCAGTCTCGGTTTGGCATTATATGCACTGGCATCATTTATGCTGCCGACTTTCGGCGCTCTCAGCGTAGAAGGAGCGCTGGTCGGTCTGTTTTTGTTTTACATCACATTCGAATTTGCATTGGTGAGCGCTATCCCCCTCATGTCCGAACTGGTTCCAGGGGCGCGGGCGACCCTGCTGGCAGGAAATGTCACTGCTCATTCATTGGGGCGGGTAGTGGGATCAATACTGGGGCCTGTGCTTTTTCCCTTTGGATTAGCCGCAAATACCGCAGCCAGCATGATAATGGTTGTCATAGCATTGATGACCCTGTTCATCTTTATGCGTGGTGCAGACGCCTCAGCGTGAAATAACAACAGATTACAATCCTGTCAGGCGGCAAAATCCTTATTCTTAAATCTGTGTTCCTGTAATAAAATTCGTGATGTACAGGTAGTCTAAAAATAGATACCTGTTCCTAAAATGAATTCTTCCCAGAGCATGAATTATTCTGTCTGGTAGTTAAGGGCTAATGACATAACTTGAAAATCCAAACAATTCATCAGATGCCAACCGAGGATGATGCTGACCAGGTTCGAGATTATGGGGCATTGGTATGTGTGTTTCCGATCAATGGAACCCGCCGCTGGTTTATGCTGGAACATCCCGAAGCTGCCGAACAGAATTTTGTGGAGGCGTACCTCAATATCGCCGGACAGCGCCATCTCGATTTGTATCGTCTGTTTTTCGATCACGGCCTGGATACGCTCTTGACGCCAATTGTCGGGCCGGACATCCTCGAAAGGGGAGATGGTTACGCTGAAATAATTGCTCAAGGTTTGTTGTGGTTTGCCGAAGACGCAAATTTCAATGCGTTTTATGATGCTTATGATGTCCGTGTTCGGGTCTACGGTGATTCGGAAAGGTATCTGCGAGATACCCCCTATGCCCCGGTGTTGGATGCTTTTGAAAGGCTGTCAGAACTCACCTCTTCTCATAGCACCCGGCGCTTGTTTTTCGGCGTCTGTGGGCATGACCCGGCAGAGACTGTTGCTGCTATTGGCGCACAGTTTGCCGGTCTTTACGGACGGTTGCCCGACAAACGAGAAATTGTTGAAAGCTACTACGGCGAATATGTTGAGCCAGTTAATCTGTTCATTGGCTTTGATCGGCCAGCCGCCTTCGATATGCCCTTGATTGCGACGGGGCATGAAGACCTGTATTTCACAGTAAGTCCTTCTCCCTATATGGATGAGCGAACGCTGCGGAGTATTCTGTACGATCATCTTTATGCTCGGCGCATTAACGAACAATACAGTCAGCTAACATCTGAAGACTGGCAGACACTCACAAATTTTTACCGAGCTAATCGGCATCATGTGCTTGGCGTGGGCCATCAGGCAGCAGATGGGGCAATCTGGTATCCCTTGCCACAGGTTGAGTTACCTACTGAATGGGAATCGTGAACAGATTACTGGGAGTACAGCTAGAGGAGCGATGGATATGGATTTGAGACACGAAGCCCGCGAACTTGTCCGCTGTATGAACCAGCGCATGTCTGCCAGCCCGTATGATATTGCCTGGCTTGCCCGGCTCCGGGATGATGGACAACCGCGCTGGCCTGATCTTCTGGAATGGCTGCTGGAAAACCAGCATGATGACGGAAGCTGGGGGGCGGAAGTTGTCTATTATCATGACCGGATTATCACCACATTAGCGGCAGCTATCGCCCTTCATTACAACGGTGACAGTGGACGGACAGCACGGGCAGTTGAACGCGCGGTTCGCTATTTGTGGCGTAATTTACATTCGCTGCATAGTGATCCGTTTGAGCTGGTGGGCTTTGAGCTGACATTCCCAACACTTATCGCGGAAGCGCACGCGATGGGATTAGACACGCCAACTCATGCCTGTGGCTATGATCAGCTCCAGCTTGCCAAGCTGAAACTCATTCCGCCCGATATGTTGTATTCCCCGCGTGTGACCTCAATTCATTCGCTGGAATTCCTGGGCAAAGGGGCTGATATTGACCGGCTGCGAAAAGCTGTCAGCAGCAACGGCTCTATTGGCAATTCTCCGGCAGCAACCGCCTACTATCTGTCCCTGGGCATTAACGACAAACATGCACTGGACTACCTGGAAACGGTGCGGAGAGCATATTCAGGGCAGGTCAATATTCTCTATCCGTTCCGTACATTTGAACTCACCTGGGTGTTGAATAACCTGAGCCACAGTGGTGTGCCGATTACTGAATTCGCGGGCGAAAATATCTGGAATGAATTACGCGCCCAATTGAGCAGCGAAGGGATTGGCCTCGATCCAACATGGCAGATACCTGATGGCGATATTACCTCAGTCACAAGCCGCCTGCTGCGTGAAGCTGGTTACACAGTTGACCCATCCATTCTGGCTAAATACGAACTCCCGGAAAAGCGTATCTTCCGCACTTATAACTTTGAGCGGAATATGAGCATTGGCACCAATATTCACGCGCTCGAAGCGCTGCATGTGATGCCTGATTATCCAGATCGGGATGCCATTCTGGAGCAGATTACAATCGGCGTGCTGGATAAACGTATCTTCAGTATGTATTGGACGGATAAATGGCACGCTTCTCCTTACTACGCTACAGCGCATGTATTGATTGGATTTCTGCGGCAGGATAAATATATTCTGCACACCATTCGTCCCACAGTGGATTGGCTGCTGCACACCCAGCGGGAAGATGGTTCCTGGGGTTATTTTGCAGATGGCACAGCCGAAGAAACAGCTTATGCATTAACCGCGCTGCTGCATTATCATCGTTATCAGGCGGTGGATGAAGCTGTCCTGCGTCGGGGTGCGGAGTTCCTGACCAGAACCTACGCAGGTAAGGACAGCGAATATCCAGCGCTGTGGATTGATAAGTCGTTGTATGTGCCACATGATGTCGTGAGGGCGGCAGTGCTGGCTGCGCTCATCATGTTTGAAGAAACTGTGGGTAATCCTGCTAAATCCATCGGCAGCAGAGTTATCGGTGGTACGGCTCCGCTTCCTGCACATCCTTGATTTTGAAAGGGCAGAGGTGGCCTCTGCCCTCATCTTTACAATCCCAGAAAAGCTCCTGCGAAAAATTCCGCCATTTGTCTATAAAGCTTTTTCTGGTTTTCGGGGCGGTCAATCCCATGACCTTCATCTTCGAAAACCAGTGTTTCGTATTCGATACCGGCTTTGTCGAGTGCCATTTTGACTGTGCGAACATTCTCCGGGGTTACATTTGGATCGCGCAGACCCTGCACAATCAGCAACCGGCCTTTGATATTGGAAACGAAATTGATGGGTGATCGCTCACGATAACGTTCTGGTACCTGCTCTGGCGTGCCACCCATCATTTCCTCGCTGTAGGGACGTAAATCGGGCCGGGTGGTCTGATAATCCACTACCAGGTCGGTCATGCCGCATATAGGGACAGCGGCAGCGAGAATTTCCTGTGGAAAGCGAGTGATACCGCACCACGAGGAATAGCCCCCATAGGATGTGCCAGTGATGCCGACTTTGCCGCGTTCGGCGATTCCTGCGGCGATCAGTGCTTCGATGCCGGCACGAATATCATCCTGTTCACGCCCGCCCCAACCATCGATCTTAATCGCTTCACGAAAAGCACGGGTGAAGCCGGTGCTGCCACGATAATTCGGCTCCAGCACATGAAAACCCTGCGAGACAAAAAACTGTGTCTGGTCGTCAAGTTCGTCTTCGCGGTGTGCAGTAGGGCCGCCATGAACATAGATAATCGTGCCTTTAGCTGGCGATGCTGTGCGATGCAGCCATCCCTGAATTTCCATCCCATCGACTGATTTCCAGCGGAAATCTTCCGCTGGAGCGAGGTCATCCGGGGAAATCGGGGTGCGTTCCGCGACACGGGTCAGACTGGCAAAGGAGTCTGGCTGAAAATCGAGCAGGGAAAAGCGCACCACATCGGTAACATGCTGTGAACTGTAATAAACCCCTGCCCATGCCCCACCGCTCAGTGGGGAAAGTGGTATCAGGTTGCCGGAAATTTCTGGCAGGCGGGTTTCTTCACCCGTTTCAAGGTACAGAAGTGATGGAAGCACACGTGCCTCTTTGACTTCAAGAATAACAGCCTGATCACTGTCATAAGGGACGAACGTGTTTTCGATGTTGCGCGCCGCGTCATCAATCAGCCAGCGGATTGCGCCTTTGTCCCATATCCCCACGCGGGAATGTGTATCGGTCTCGGCACGAATCAGGATGCGATGACTGTCTGCAAGCCACGAACCGAACACTTTTTTATCGTCACCGGCATTGACGATTTCGCGGTCTTCCTTGCCATCAATATCAACCATCCAGAGCTGATAACCAGCAGGATGGCGGTCAATGCGGTTATAGAGAATATGCGTTCCGGCAGCATTCAGCCGGGGTGATATAAAAGCGCCTTTTTCGGGGCGAGCGAGGGCGATGCGCTCGTCGGTTTCCAGATCATGCCTGTAGACATAGGTTTGCTCAATTTCAGCATCGGTTGCTGCATCGTAGTTTGCTGCATAAATCAGCCAGCGCTCGTTGGGATGCAACTGCCCACCACGCAGGAAAAATTTAGGTGATGGTTCAGTCAGGGGGTGGAGTACGCCGGGTTGATTCAGGTTTACCTGAAACAGTTGATAGCGTTCGTCCCCGCCGACATCCTGAGCCAGGAGAATGGCCTCACTATTGGGAACCCAGGAAACCAGAATGGAATTTTCGCTGGTATCAGTCAGGCGGGTAGGCGGGGCAGAGGCATCAGTAGGCGCTGCGAAAATATCGAGTGCCGGGCCAACGCCCTGCCACATCCAGGCAACCCATTTTTTGTCGGGCGATACCTGCCCCCCGTAAAGTTTGGGCAAAGCAAGCAGCGCATCAAGGAACGAGTCGGGGGTGAATTTCGGCTCGGTCATGGTTGAGATTTCTCCATCGTCCTATCTGTAACGAGTATACAGGCGGCATGATGGAATGTGCCAACCGCATACAAGGGGGGATCAATATGTTTGCAGCGCTCAATGGCAATCGGACAGCGAGGATGAAAACGACAGCCGGATGGGAGATTCACAGCGTCAGGAATTTCACCCTGAAGAATTTGCCGCTGGCGGCGACGGCGCGGGTTAGGGGCTGGCACGACTGACAGCAGGGCGCGTGTATAGGGGTGCTGTGGCTGGGCAAGAATATCTTTTGTTGGCCCAATTTCGACAATGCGCCCCAGATACATCACGGCGATACGATCTGTAAAAAAGCCAGCCGTCGCCAGATCATGGGTGATATAGAGAATGCTGCTGCCGTGCTGGTCGCGCAGGTCACGGAGCCGGTAGAGGATATCGGCGAGGATGGATTCATCGAGCATGGAAACTGGCTCGTCGGCAACCAGCAACTGTGGCTGAAGAATGATAGCCCCGGCGATGACGACACGCTGGCGCTGTCCACCGGAAAGTTCGTCCGGGTAGCGATCAAGATACTGTTCCGGCGGCTTTAACCCAGCGGCGGCGAGCGCAGCTTTGACACGGGTCAGTTTTTCTTCCCTGCTTCCAGCAATCCCATGCACTTCGAGTGGTTCGGCGATGATATTGAAAACTGTCTGGCGAGGGTTGAGTGCCTCGTAGGGGTCTTGAAACACCATTTGCATCTGACGGCGCAGTGCCAGTTGGGCGCGGCGGTCAGATAGCGACGGTAGCTTTTCTCCGGCGAAGCGGATTTCGCCGTCAGTTGGTTCGATTAGTCCCAGGACGCTCATAGCGGTAGTGGTCTTGCCAGAACCAGACTCGCCTACCAGACCGAGGATTTCGCCCCGATTGAGCGAAAAACTTACACCGTCGAGGGCGTGAACGAAGCGCGGTGGGTGCCGGCGTAAACGTGCTGTCAGTGAGCGTGCAACCGGATAGCGCTTTTGCAGGTCAGTTACATCGAGAATCGTTCCCAATTCTAAGTTCAAAGTTCTGTTTTCCACTGTTGATAATAAATGGTGAACGTGACAACCGGTGTTGTTATCACAACAAATCGGTATTGAATCGTAGCATGGAAATGAGTGAAGCTGAAATAATTATTATAACGGGTGCTTTGGGATTCCTTCTGGATGGTGACAGGCGGCAAAATGAGCAGGCTGATGCTCCAGCAATAGCGGTACTTGGGCAACACAGAGGTCAGTTCGGCGATGGCAGCGCGGCTCAAAACGGCAGCCCGGTGGGAGATTGTTCAGGGATGGCGGATTTCCGGCGATGGAGGCCAGATCACTGTTGGGTTTATCCACATCAGGGAAGGCTTCCAGAAGGCGGCGTGTATAGGGGTGCAGGGATTCATTAAAGATGGCGTCAACACTGCCCTGTTCGGCTGTCTTGCCACCATACATGACCAGTACCTCATCGCACACCTCAGCTACAACGCCGAGGTCGTGCGTGACCATGATGATAGAAAGACCAAGTGAGGCCTGCAAGCGCAGCAGCAGGTCGAGGATTTGTGCCTGAATCATGACATCAAGCGCAGTTGTGGGTTCGTCAGCAATCAGAATTTCCGGCTTGCAGGCCAACGCCATCGCAATCATGGCACGCTGGCGCATTCCACCGCTGAACTGATGAGGATATTGGGCTGCCCGTTCAGGCTGAATACCCACGAGTGCCATGAGTTCCGCAACCTGGGACTGAGCCTGCCGCCGCGTTAGCGAATCGTGGCTGATGATAGCCTCAATAATTTGAGCGCCAACAGTGCGAACGGGATTGAGCGCGTTCATCGCGCCCTGAAACACGATGGCAATATGATTCCAGCGATACTGGCGCATCTGTTCTTCAGAAAGTGTGAGCAGGTCCAGGCCGTTATAGCGGATTTGACCTGCAATGATGCGGCCTTCAGCGGGGAGCAAACGGAGCAGAGCCAGCATCGTGGTAGTTTTACCGCAGCCCGATTCGCCGACAAGCGCAAGCGATTGCCCTTTCTTTACCTGGAAACTTAGCCCTTCAACAGCATGAAGAATGGTATCTCCAGCAAGGTAGTCTATGGAAAGATTTTGCACGTCGAGAATGATGCTCATGGGGCGTCCCCCGCAGATTCGGGGCGGCGGGGCGGCACCGGCAAAATGAAGGCGATCATGCGGCGGGCATCGAACAGATGATGAGAGCGGATGCGCGGATTGACGATTTCTTCCAGGCTGCTGCCGATCAGAATGAGTGACAGGCTGACCCACAGAATCGCAAAACCGGGCGGCAGCAGATACCACCATGCTCCCCGGCTGACAGCGCGCTCGAAAGCGAAATTGAGCATATTGCCCCAACTGACCAGTGTCGGGTCGCCAAGACCAAGGAAACTGAGCGAGGACTCAGCTAGAATGGAAGCAGAAATATCCAGCACAGCCTGCGCCATTATCAGTGGGACAACCTGCGGCAGGATATGGCGGAGGATAATGCGAACGTTGGACGCGCCGATGGAACGAGCGCGTGTAATGAACTGGCGTTCCTTGAGTGAGAGTGTTTGTGAACGGACAAGGCGGGCGGTGTAAGTCCAGCCAAGCAGGCTGATAACCAGGATGATTTTGAAAAGGCCGCGTCCCCAGACAGCGATAATCACCAGCATTAAGGGCAGGTCGGGGATGACCATGAGGAAATCGACGACCCGCATCAGCAGATTATCGACCCACTTGCCATAGAACCCGGCGACAAGGCCAACTGTTGTGCCAATCAGCATGGAAACAAGCGAAGCCGTGAAGCCGACAACTAGTGAGACACGCGCCCCGTAAATCAACTGACTCCACACATCTTTGCCTGCATCATCGCGCCCCAGCAGATGTTGGCTGTCGGGTGGGGCGAGAATGTCTGCCGCTTCAACCTGAACCCGTTCGTAAGGATTATAAGGAGCAAGCCAGGGGCCGAAGAGGGCCGCAACCACAACAACGGTCAGCATGAGTACGCCAATCAGGCCGGATGGTTTGCGAAGGAATTGTTTGAACGGAATCATGTTCAGCCTGTTTTTACGCGAGGGTCCAGGAGTGAATAGAGGATGTCAGTAAAGAAGTTTGCCAGGATGACGCTGACCGCCAGTAGGAGAAATGCGCCCTGTAAAACCGGATAATCCTGCTTGGCAACTGAGTCGTAAATCAGACGACCAATACCCGGCCACGAAAAGACCGTTTCAACCTGAATTGCACCGCCAACGACATAACCGAGATTGAGGGCGATGATGGTGACCATGGGCAGCATGGCATTTTTAAGGGCGTGATCGCGCAGGATGCGAAGGTTGCTGAGACCTTTGGCTTTGGCGGTGAGGATATAGTCTTCAGCGAGAACTTCAACCACACTGCTCCGCATGATGAGCATATAACCGCTGGCGCTGACGACAGCCAGTGTAATGGTCGGCAAAATCAGGTGACGGGCAACATCAATCCAGTATTCAAGCGTGCCTTCTTCGGCCAGTCCGGGTGTGACCATGCCGCCAGTAGGCAGTATGCCGCGTGCGAGGATCAGCAAAATAATACCGAGAAAAAAAGTCGGCAGCGCCCAGGTCAGCAGGCCGAAGAACAGGGCAATCGAATCGATCCAGGTGCCGCGCTTCCAGGCGGCGATAAGGCCGATGACGATGCCCAGTAGAACCGCGATAATTTCTCCTGTAAAGACCAGCAGCACCGTTCGCCCGACACGTTCTGATAACAATTCGTTGACGTTCTGGCGGGTAGCGAAAGAGATGCCCAGTTCACCCTGAAAGAGATTGCGAAGATAGGCTGTAAATTGACTGTCGAACGCGCCGGAAATATCGCCCGCACGCAGACGTTCGGTATCCAGCCAGACCGGTTTATCCAGTCCAAACTGGACGCGGATGATCTCTTGTGCTTCCCTGGTAAGGCGCGGATTGCGGAAAAGTAGTTTCACAGGGTCGCCCGGAAGGATGCGGAACAGGAAGAAATTAAAGACGACCACGACTGTCAGCGTGATGAGGGCGAAAATAGCTTTGCGAAAAAGATAATCGAAGCGAAGCATCAGGTTAAGATTTTAAAGGGCGGATGCATTGCCCCGCCCTGTGAGTTTTACTGAACAATTGTGAAATCGTGGAACAGTGCCCACTTCATGCCAGCGAGCGGCAGGTTAGGGTGGAAGCTGAATCGGTCGCTGCGGTAGGCGGCCAGTGCGTCCAGATAAGCCACAATAATCCAGGGGCGGTCAGCAGCAATTTTCTCCTGAATTTGCCATAACACTTCTTGCCGTTCAGTTGGGTCAACAGCAGCAGCCTGTGCATCAAACAGGGCATCATAATCGGCATTGCAGTAGCCACTGTCATTCCAGCCATAGTCGGCAGTTTCGGCACAGGTGAAAACGCTGGTGATGAAATGCGGGTCAGCATCAGGGTTCCATTCAAAGTAGATCATATCGAAATCGTAGTCGATCTGCATGGCAACCAGATTATCAGTGGATTGGGCGATGGGCGGTGCTGCAATACCAATCTGGTACAGGCCATCGGCGATAATCTCACCGATGCGGACATAATAAGCAGAACTATCATCGACAAAGAAACGGTATTCGAGCGGAGAACCATCGCTGTACTCGCGGATACCATCGCCATTGCTATCGATATAACCTGCTTCATCAAGCAGGCGGTTCGCTTCGGTAATGTCATAGGTGACGGGCTGAAAATGGCTGTTGAAAAAATCACCTGCCGCGGGGCTGAGGAAAGTGGCTGCGGGTTGGGCATAGCCCAGATAGCCGACAGTCACAATCTGATCGCGGTCAATAGCATGGTCGATGGCCTGACGAATAACAGGGTCTTTCAGGCTGGGCGGTTGGGTGCCTTCGTCATAGGAATTCAGCACAAGATCGGAAAACTGAAATCCTCTGCCAGTCATGACCGTGATGCCGGGTTGATCCTGCAAGGGAAATACCCCTGATGGGGGAAGACTATCAATCAGGTCAATTTCACCGCCGAGCAGCGCCTGGATGAGTGCGTCGTCGCCCGCATACTGGCGGTAAATGATGCGCTCAACCGTCGGCTTTCCGCGCCAGTAATTCTCGTTAGCTTCGAGAATGAGGAATTCATCTGGTTGGTATTCGGTCAGCCGGTAAGGGCCAGCACCAACGGTAACAGCGAATGGATCGTCAAAATCGGGGATTTCCTCAGCGCTTAAATCACCCCAGATGTGTGGTGGCAGGATATAGATATAGAGCAGTTTGGAGGTAATCATGTTCGATACCGGGGCATCAAGTGTGATTACCAGGGTGGTTGCGTCCAGGGCTTCAACCCCGGTTACTCCAGTAAGATAAGAAACCAGGGCAGGTGCCTGATTTTCGATGATCCAGTTGAGCGTCCAGGCAGCTTCTACGGCAGTAACGGGTGTGCCATCACTGAAGGTTGCTCCTTCGCGGATGTTGAATGTCCAGACTAAACCATCGTCAGACACTTCCCAGCTTTCTGCCAGACCGGGTTCAACATTGGATCCGTCAGCAGCCTCAACCAGCGTTTCGTAAAACAGGCCGCGAATGTTGTAGCCATAATAGCCGACAGTAGGGTTGAGGGCATCAATCATATAGGTGCGTCCAACAGTCAGCGTAGCCGGTTGGGATTCCTGGGCATTAGCTGAATAGATGCAACCAAGCAGCATAGTTATAAAAGCAAAGACAATTAATTTTTGAGTTTTCATGAGGCCTCTGCTCAGTGACATCAAATACCAACATATTGATAGGGCGATAATAGACGTAATATGCGCAGAGTGCAAGCAGATTTGAACAAGGAAAATTAGGCAAAAATCCTTAATCTGATATGAAGATCGGGTTTTGACTTGCCGTAGCCGGATGCTATACTATGCGCCGGTTCTAAACCGCAGTGGTGCGGCGTGCAAAATTCACTTTTTGAGGAGGATGTTCAATGTTGCGTAAGTTAACGGTTCTGTTTTGTCTGTTGTTGCTGGTGGTCGCGGTCGTTCCGGCGGTAGTCGCGCAGGATGATATGGCGGCAGTCACCGTTGCGCCCGATGGCACAGTTGTCATTGGTCTGGCGGCGGCTTTGAGTGGTGAAGGTCTGGCTCCCTTCGGTGAGGATATTCAGCGCGGCGCGGAACTGGCGCTGGAAGATCGTCCCACTGTCATAGTCGGTGATGCCGAATTCCCGGTAAGGCTTGATCCGCAGGACGATCAATGCTCGGCTGAAGGTGGACAGGCCATTGCTAATCGCTTCGTGGCGGATACCAGCATCGTGGGTGTGGTCGGCCCGATGTGCTCAAGCGCCTGCACGGCGGCAGCCCCGATTTTCGATCAGGCTGGTTACTCAAGCATCAGCCCAAGCTGCACTGCCCCAACCCTGACCCAGCAGGAATTCACCAGCTTCAATCGCGCGGTGGTTTCAGACGGTTTCCAGGGTAAAGTAGCGGCACAGTTCATTTTTGAGAATCTGGGCATCACGAGAATTGCCACCATTCATGATGGCAGCGCTTACGGCGAAGGCCTCGTGACTGAAGTGACCAGAACCTTTGAAGAACTGGGTGGCGAAGTTGTCGCGGCAGATGCAGTCAACGTCGGCGAAACCGATTTCCGCAGCCTGCTGGAAGACTTTGCGGCGGCTGAACCGGAGCTGATTTACTTCGGCGGTTTTGCGGCTGAAGGTGCGCGCCTGGCGCAGCAGCGCGCTGATGCTGGTCTGGAAGACACCGTTTTCATGGGTGCTGATGGTATCAAGGGCGGCGAATTTCCGACACTGGCGGGCGCTGCGGGTGAAGGCGTGTATGCTTCTTCAGCAATTCCGACTGCAACCGACCAGGAGCGGGTTGATGCGCTGCTGGAACGCTATGTGGAAAGATATGGTGTCGAGCCGACAGGCCCCTTCCAGGTCAATTCTTATGATGCGACCAATATGATCCTGGATGCGATTGAAGCAGTTGGTACGCTGGATGACAGCGGCAATCTGGTGATTGATCGCGCTGCGCTGGCGGAATATATCCGGGGTATCAGTGATTTTGCCGGTGTGAGCGGTAATCTGAACTGCGACGGCACGGGCGAATGCTCGGCGGCGAACATCGGTATCGTTCAGTATGACGCTGATGGCGCGGATGTGCAGGTGGCGGTTGGCCTCCCGAACGAGGATGGCACCATCACAATCGAGGCTGAATAGGCGGCTGACTGGTTGCTTATCTGCGGTATGAATGCAGGACATTACAGAGGTGGGCTTCGCGCCCGCCTCTGTAGCTATATAGATAAAAATTACTTTTTACATGGCTGAAATGTTTTTATTCATATGTGACGGGCTTTCATGGATCGCATGAAAGTGTTACTGCTGTTTACCTGAGGAGCTGATATGGCGTCTGATACTCCGCGCGCCGCACCGCTGCCAACCGGCGGCGATTCATGGGTTGCCCGCTTGTTGGGCGCAACCATCAAAAACCCCCTTCGCCTTGTCGGGCTGATGTTGATTGTATTTCTGGCCTATCTGGTATTCAATAACCTCGGTAATCTGACAACCGAACGCCTGGTGCGTCAGATGATTTTTGGGCTGGCACAGGGAAGCATCTACGCACTGATCGCTTTGGGGTATACGCTGGTGTATGGCATTCTGTCGATGATTAATTTCGCCCACAGCGAAGTCTTCATGGCTGGTGCTTACATTGGGTTTTTTGCTATCAACGCCATGCACCAGTCCGGGTTTTTGCAGCAGCAGACATTCATCGCGCTGCTGCTGACCCTCTTCGTCGGGGTACTGGCATCGATTGTTGTGGCGGTGCTGCTGGAGCGAATCGCCTATCGCCCGCTGCGGGGCGCTCCTCGACTGGTGCCACTCATCACGGCCATTGGTGCATCCATCGCCATCCGCGAGTTGTTTTTGCGGTTGTTTGGCTCAGCCACACGGGTCTATCCCGATGTGAATTTTTATGTGCTGCCGGGTGTCTTCAATACGCTGGAATGCCGCGAAGTTGATGGGCAGCAGGTGTGCCGGGGCCTTGATCTGATTAACGGACGCTATAACATAGAATTCCTGGGGTTACAGCTTCAAATACGCCCGATTTATTTTCTGGTGTTTTTTCTGGCGCTGATTTTGATGGCGATGCTGTGGTTTGTGGTGCGGCGTACCAAGGTCGGCAAGGCGATGCGGGCAGTAGCCGAAGATAAAAAGACGGCGGCGCTGATGGGCATTAATGTTGACCGAGTAATCGTGATGACCTTCGTGATGGGGGCTGCCCTGGCAGGGGCGGCGGGTGTGTTGTTCGCCCTCTATAACACCCAGGTGCAGCCATATATGGGCTTTAACCCCGGCATTAAGGCTTTCACAGCGGCAGTTATTGGCGGCATAGGCAATATCCCTGGGGCGATGTTTGGCGGCCTTTTCCTGGGATTGACCGAGTCAATCGCCCCTTCTTTGCTGGGCATGTCGCGTCAGATTGAAGATGTGGTTGTGTTTGGTCTGCTCGTGCTGGTGCTGATTTTTCGTCCGACGGGTATTTTTGGCGAAGTCTTATCGGAGAAGAAGGCGTAGTTATGATTCACAAACAGACGCTCCGATACAGCCTGTATGCGGCAGCTATCGCAATTACCCTGGCACTGACCGCCGTCTTTGGCAAGTTTGACCAGCGGCTGGTAGTGGCTAATATCAACCTCAGCTATGTGTTGCTGGCAGTAATCATAGGCGGAGCTGGCTATGTAACTGCCGGACTGGTACGTGAGCAGGGAACGACCGCCATAATCATCAATGGTGTTGTCGGCAGCATGATTACCGGGCTGGCGCTGGCCGGGTTAGCACTCATCGAAGCCAGCAGCAATATCACCTTTGTTTTCCCAAACCTGACGACTGACCCCAATGTCCCAATTCTGACATTTGGTCAGGAGCTTGGGGTGGGGTTAATTCTGCTGCTGATTTTCAGTTTCGTCACTGGTGTTATCAGTGCATTGATTCACATGCTGCCAGATAAAATACGGCGGGTTTTGCTCTTGGCGCTGAGTATCACGGCGGGCGTGGGACTGCTCGAAGCGCAGATCAACCGGGTAATCACGCTGCCGGATGCGCTGGCATTGGCCGCTGTTTTCACGGCGACATATATCATTGGTGGTCGGTTGACAAGCAGCCAGATTGTACCGCGATTGACTGTCGGCGCAGGTGTGGGGGCAGTGGCAGGACTCGTGCTGGCGTTGATTGCCAACGGTGGCGGTTTGGACGCAGGCGGCATCCTGCGCGGGAGTGCTGATATACCGCGTATTTTGAATAGTGGGTTGCCATCATTGGTGGTTGTATTCGCCATTATCGGTGCGGTAGGTGCATTGATTACATCAGCATCGTCAGTGCTTCATGGTGGTGCAATTTATGTAGTCGCTATCCTGCTGTTACTGGGCGTGTTGAACTGGCAGGTGACGATGACCTATCTGGCAGCATTGCTTTCACTGCTGTTACTGGGGGCATTGTTCTGGTTTATTCCGTCGCTGAACGGCAGTTCCGAAGTTCGCTTTGAGACCTTGACACGCGGCCAGCAGGTGACAACCCAGCGAATTGGTGCTGGCGTAGGTTTGTTGGTGATGCTGATCGCGCCTCTTTTTATGGGGCAGTACATCACCAGTATCCTTGATCTGGTTGGTTTGTATGTCATTATGGGCATCGGCCTCAATATCGTGGTCGGCTATGCTGGTCTGCTCGATCTGGGTTATGTAGCCTTCTTCGCGCTGGGGGCATACGCAATTGGCATTCTGACAACGCCGAGCTTACTGACCTGTGGCGGTGTTCATCCCAGTGATATTCCCGTTGGCGACATCCCAGCGATTTGCACGGGTGTAATGACCTTTTGGCAGGCATGGCCGCTGGCAATTCTGGTGGCTGGTATCGCCGGAGTGATGCTAGGTATTCCCGTTCTGCGACTGCGTGGTGATTACCTGGCGATTGTGACGCTCGGTTTTGGCGAAATCATCCGTTTGCTGGCGCTTTCGAATGATCTGAAACCGCTGTTGGGTGCCGCGCAGGGCGTGACCAATATTCCCAGCCCTATCATCAATCTGACAATGCTGAACCCGGCATGGCGGTTCGATCTGGGTAATGCAACAACAGTTTATTATGTCATTCTGGGCGGTGTATTAATAACTGCCTTCATCGCTTTGCGTCTTGGCGGGACACGGTTGGGACGCGCATGGCGGGCGATGCGTGCCGATGAAGATGTCGCGCAGGCGATGGGCGTCAATCTGGTGCGAACGAAATTGTTGGCATTTGCCATTGGCGCAGCTTTTGCCGGGATGGGCGGTGCGATTTTTGGCTCATGGCTGAAAGGCATTTTCCCCAACAGCTTTACGCTGCTGGTTTCGATCAATGTATTGAGTCTGATTATCATTGGTGGGCTGGGTTCGATACCGGGCGTAGTGGTTGGATCGTTGATGCTCCTGGGCTTGCCGGAAATTTTACGAGAATTGCAGGATTACCGCCTGCTGGTGTTTGGCGTTTTGCTGGTTGTGACCATGTTGGTTAAACCCGAAGGGCTTATTCCGCCCCCAGTGCGCCGTCTGTCGGAAATGGCTGCTGAATACCGGGCGAAAAAGGAGGCCTGACATGAGCGATTTACTGCTCGATGTGCGAACCATCATCAAACGATTTGGCGGCTTGACGGCGGTGCGGAGTGTTGATCTGTCAATTCCGGCAGGTGTGATTGCCAGTTTGATCGGGCCGAACGGTGCCGGGAAAACCACCTTTTTTAACTGTGTGACCGGCTTCTATAAACCTGATTCCGGCCAGATTGTGTTTGAGCAAAAGCCGATTCAAGGTCTCCGCCCTGATCAGATCATGCATATGGGAATTGCGCGGACATATCAGAATATTCGCCTCTTTGGAGGGATGACGGCGCTGGAAAATATCCTTGTCGGGATGCACCCCCGCCTGAAAGGTGGCCCAATAGGCGCGGTGCTTGGTCTGAGAGCGACGCAGCGGGAAGAACGTCAGGCGTTGGATAAGGCGATTGATTTACTGGATTTTGTCGGATTAACCGGCCTTGGTGATTCGCTGGCGGAGAATCTCTCGTATGGCTCGCAGCGGCGGCTGGAAATTGCGCGGGCGTTGGCATCCGAACCGCGCCTCCTGCTGCTGGATGAGCCAACAGCAGGCATGAACCCCAATGAGACCGATGAGATGATGCACTTCATCCGGCGTCTGCGTGATGAACGCGGTCTGACGATTTTCTTGATTGAACACGACATGAAACTGGTGATGACTGTATCTGACCAGGTAAGTGTCATGGACTACGGTGAGAAAATTGCGGAAGGTATTCCATCTGAGGTGCAGCGCGACCCCAAAGTGATTGAAGCCTATCTTGGCGCGACACACATCTCTGATAAGCCTGCCGATGTTCGTAAATGGGAGTCAACTCTGTGAGCCTGTTACAAGTCAACGAGATCAATACGTTCTACGGCAAAATTCATGCGCTCAAAGGTGTCTCATTGACTGTCGAGGCCGGGCAGATCGTCACACTCATCGGCGCGAATGGAGCGGGTAAAACCACAACCCTCAACACAATTTGTGGTATTACCCCGGCTGCCAGAGGAAGTGTCATTCTGGAGGGTGAGGATATTACCCATGTTCCGGCGCATGAAATCGTGACACGTCGCATTATCCAGTCGCCGGAAGGTCGAAAAATTTTCACCCGCCTGACGGTGCGTGAAAATCTGGAAATGGGCGCTTTTACGCGAAATGATAAAGCCGAAATCGAACGCGATATTGAGTACATTTTCACCCGTTTGCCGCGCCTGAAGGAACGGGCATGGCAGCTTGGCGGAACACTCTCCGGCGGCGAGCAGCAAATGCTGGCGATTGGCCGGGCCTTAATGGCTCGTCCGCGCATACTGCTTTTGGACGAACCATCAATGGGTTTAGCGCCGCTGTTGGTAGAAGAAATTTTCGAGATCATTAAGCAGATCAATGAGCAGGGAACGACGGTGCTGCTGGTGGAGCAGAACGCCCGGATGGCTTTGGAGATCGCCCATCAGGGGTATGTGTTGCAAAGCGGAACGGTGATGCTGACAGACAGAGCAAGTGCATTGATGAATAATGATCTGGTACGTCAGGTATATTTGGGCGAAAATTAACGACTTCTTGGTAGGGTGGATGAGAAACTTCACTCGTACTTGACAGTGAATCGGCATCCTGCATACAATTAGACAACATACAATCTGACTGGGTGTGTTCTATGGTTGTTCTGTCGCCTATTCGTCCGGTGAGTTTACGCGAACAGGTTGTCGAGCAGATTCGTACAGCAATTATTGAAGGCAGTCTGCAACCAAACGATCATATCACCGAGATGACGCGTACGGAGCAGCTTGGGGTCAGTCGGACGCCCGTGCGCGAGGCGCTGATTCTCCTGGAGCGGGAAGGATTGGTAATTTCCGCGCCCAATCGGGGTTGTTTTGTGCGTGCTTTCAACCGCCACGATATTGGCGAAATTTTTTCGATGCGAACCGCCCTGGAAAATTTTGCTGGAGAAGTCATCATCGAGCGGCTGACTCGGAAAGATTATGATTACCTTCGGGCGATGATTGAGGAACAGCGACAGAGCATTGAGGCTGATGATTTCAAAAAAGTTCGCAGCATTGATATGGCTTTTCACCGCTTTCTGGTGATGCAAAGTGGTCATGCTATGCTGGTGCGAAGCTGGACGGAGATCGTGGCGCAGATTGCTGCCCTGCTGCACATGCGTCGTAAAGCCATGCCAGAGTATGATGAATATTTGGCAATACGCGACCATCAGGCCATTGTCGATGCTTATGCATCGCGCGATTTGGAACGCCTGAAAGCGCTCAATCAGCAAATTAATCAACGTGTGGCAGGGGAGTGTCTGGGGGCTGTGCCGGACTAACCTCTCTTTTTTTGAGAACTATTGCATACAATATGCAATTATTGATGAAGGAGCATTTTGATAATGACGACTATCGCACTGTTTGGTGCTGCTGGAAAAATTGGGTCGCGAATTGCCAATCTTCTGAAGGACAACGATGATTACCAGACACTGTTTGTGGAGGCAGGTGAGGACGGACAGGCGCGGCTGACAGCGCTGGGGCTTTTGCCGACACATGCAGATGAAGCGGCGGCTCAGGCCGATGTTGTGATTTTGGCTGTGCCGGATATGCTGATTGGCAAAATTGCGGGAGAAGTTATTCCGAAGGTCAAAAGCGGAGCAATGGTGATTGGCCTTGACCCGGCTGCCCCTCACAGCGGCAAACTTCCCCCACGGGCCGATATTAGCTATTTCATCACTCATCCCTGCCACCCGCCGGTTTACAACGATGAAATTGACGCGATAGCGCGGACAGATTATTTCGGTGGTGTGGCAAAACAGCACATCGTGTGCGCCTTGATGCAGGGGCCGGAAGCTCACTATGCGCTGGGCGAGGCCATTGCCCGCCGGATGTTTGCGCCGGTCATGCGGTCACACCGCATCACGGTGGAGCAGATGGCGATCCTGGAACCAGCGCTGGTCGAAACCGTTACCATCACCTGCATGACGGTCATCCGTGAGGCGATGGACGAGGCGGTGCGGCGCGGCGTCCCCTACGAAGCCGCGAAGGATTTCCTGCTTGGTCATATCAACATCGATATCGCCATCCTGTTTGACTTTTTAAACGCGCAGTTCTCCGACGGCGCAAAACTGGCCGTAAAACGGGGTATGGAACAGATCATCAAACCGGACTGGAAGCGGGTTTTCGAGCCTGAAAATATCATGAACGAAGTCCGCGCCATCACCGAAGGCACGCAGGTAAAGTAGCGCATGAAGCTGGGACTGGGAACATTTGCCTATGCCTGGGCGATTGGCGTGCCGGGGCATCCACCCGCGCAGCCGATGGATGGTATCAGCTTTTTTCGGCGGGCGGCGGCGCTTGGGTTGCGCCTTGTCCAGCTTGGCGACAATCTGCCGCTGGCGCAAATGACGGCGGCAGAACTGGCTGCCCTCCAAGCGGAAGCCGCACGCCTCGGCATTGCTGTTGAAGTCGGGACGCGCGGCATCGACCACGCCAATTTGCGTGCTTATCTGTCGCTGGCCGTGCGTTTTGGCTCGCCTATTCTGCGTGTTGTCATTGATACCGCCACCCATCACCCGTCACCAGATGAGGTCATCGCCACCCTGTGTGCCATCATGCCGGATTTTGAGGCGGCAGGTGTGACGCTGGCGATTGAAAATCATGACCGCTTCAAAGTAGCTGTGCTGGCAAATATGGTTGAGCGGATCAGCAGCCCCAACATCGGCATTTGCCTGGATACGGTTAATTCCTTCGGCGCGCTTGAAGGGCCGGAGCTTGTCGTGGCTACCCTCGGCCCCTATGTGGTCAATCTTCATGTCAAGGATTTTTTCATACAGCGCCACTCTCACAATATGGGCTTCACCCTCGAAGGCAAACCGGCAGGGCAGGGAATGCTCAATCTGCCATGGCTGCTGGACAGACTGAGAGATTTCGGATGCGATTTCAACGCCATTCTCGAATTGTGGCCCGTGCCAGAAGCGCAGCTAGAAGACACCATTCGCAAGGAAGACCAGTGGGCGCTGGAGAGCGTTCGCTATCTACGGACGCTGATTCCTGATTAGCGGCTGTTCATCCGCTCCCATCCAGCCACGACGACATATACTCCGGCTTTTCCAGTTTAAGCGCGTGGACGGCTACGTTCAGCGGATGAAACGTATCCACCATCACCGCCAGTTCTTCCGTCCGTTCCTTGCCGATGGAGGCTTCCGTCGCTCCTGGCTGTGGGCCGTGCGGCAGGCCGGACGGATGCAGCGAAATATCGTACTGGTTGATGCCCTTGCGCGACATGAAATTGCCATCGCAGTAATAAATCACCTCGTCCGAATTGACGTTGGAGTGATTATACGGCGCGGGAATCCCCTGTGGATGATAATCGAACAGGCGCGGCACGAACGAGCAGACGACGAAATTATGTCCGGCGAACGTCTGGTGAACCGGCGGCGGCTGATGCACCCGCCCCGTGATTGGCTCAAAGTCGTGGATGCTGAAAATCCAGGGGTATAAATACCCGTCCCAGCCGACCACATCCAGTGGATGGTGATCGAGGATGTGCCGTGTCAGCCTGTCACGCACCTTGACCCGCACCTCGAATTCGCCCGTTTCGCTGTACGTCTCCAGTTCTGTTGGCACACGGATGTCGCGCTCGCAGTACGGTGAATGTTCCAGCAGTTGTCCCCACTCGTTACGGTAGCGCTTCGGCGGCTCGATCTGCGACGGCGACTCGACCACGAAAAACCGTGCTTCCGCCGTTTCCAACTTCATCTGCCACGTCGTCCCAAAGGGAATCACGATGTAATCTCCCGGCTGGAAGCGCAGCGCCCCGAACTGCGTCCGCACCACCCCCGCGCCTTCGTGCGTGAACCACAATTCATAGGCCTGCGCGTTGCGGTAAAAATAGTCCATATTTTGCGTCGGGCGGCTCAGCCCCAGCGTCACATCGCTGTTGCCCAGCAGGGCACGCCGCGCCGAAACCGCGTCACCCCCCGCCGGGAAATCCGCTGTCTTGAATGCCCGGTGCCGCAGCGGGCCGTAATCGGTGTAGTCGGTGCAAACCGCGCCCAAATCGTCCACTTTCAGCACGCGCGGCGGCAGAAAATGATGATAGAGAATCGACTCGATTCCGTGAAACCCCTCTAGCCCCATTACTTCTTCGCGGTATAGGCCGCCATCGGGCTTGCGAAATTGCGTGTGGCGCTTGTGAGGCACATCCCCAAGTTTATGATAGAAGGGCATTCATCCGCTCCCTTTTCCGCCAATCGTATTCCGCAGAATGCCGAGGCGTTCAATTTCCAGTTCGACCATATCCCCCGCTTGCAGCCAGGGGCCGTCGCCGCGTGTCACTTCCAGCAGGCAGCCTGTCCCTACCGTCCCGCTGCCGATCACATCGCCCGCTTGCAGCGTCACATCCTGCGAGGCGCGCTCGATCATCTGCCCGAACGACCAGTACAAATCTTTCCAGTTCCCCCGCGAGCGCTCCACCCCATTGACGCGAGCGACCATTTCCAGATCATACACACCGGGTCGCCCCGTATGCCGGTCAGCCAGTTCGTCTGGCGTCACCAGATACGGCCCAAATGAGTTGGCGAAATCCTTGCCTTTGGCCGGGCCGAGGCCGACGGCCATCTCCCGCCGCTGCACATCCCGCGCCGACCAGTCGTTGAAGATCATGTAGCCAAAAATATAATCCTCGGCTTGCTCGGCGGGAATATCGCGCCCCGGCTTACGTATGACGCAGGCCACTTCCAGTTCATAATCCAGTGCATCCGTATACGCGGGGTAGGGGATGACATCCTCCGGCCCGTAAATCGCGCTGTGGTTGGCGAAATAAAACACGGGGAATTCGTACCACTGTTTCGGAACTTCCCGCCCGCGATTTTCATTCGCCGTTTTTACATGCTGCTCGAAGGCATAGAAATCCCGCAGGGAGCTTAAGCGTGTTATTGGCGCAAAAAGCTTAACCTCATTTAAATGCCACCTCTGTTTCGGCTCATCATCAATGATTTTAGTGTATCTAGCTTTAGCCATCTCCCCTAAGTAATGCCTATTTTCGGTGCCGGTTTTAACAAGTGACATTAGGGAATTGTAGATTGGGACATGCCCCTGTTTAGGCGGAAAAAGTGTCCCATAAATGACGCCATTTTTCGTAATACCAAGTTCGATTAGATTATCTGGACGACGGAAAGTCACTAATCGGACCACTACAAATTCCCCCGCCGCGCCTGCTCCAGTTCCAACGCCTCGAACAGCGCCTTGAAATTGCCCTTGCCGAAGCCCTGGCTGCCGTGCCGCTCGATCACTTCGATGAACGCCGTCGGGCGATCCTGCAAAGGGCGGCTGAAAATTTGCAGCAGATAACCTTCGTCGTCGTGGTCAACCAGAATCCCCAGTTCGCGGATTTGCGCCATGTCCTCTTTCACCCCTACATCGCGCAGACGTTCCGGCAGTGCGTCATAATACGCCTCCGGCACGCGCAAAAATTCCACCCCCCGCGCCTTCAGTTCGCGCACCGTGAACAAAATGTCCTTGCAGGCCATCGCAATATGCTGAACCCCTGGCGTCATGTAGTAATCCAGATATTCCTCGATCTGGCTCTTTTTCTTGCCCTCCGCCGGTTCGTTAATCGGCAGCTTGACGCGCCCGTTGCCGTTCTGCATCACCTTCGACATGAGGGCAGAATACTCGGTGCTGATGTCCTTGTCGTCGAACGACAGCAGTTGTCGGAATCCCATCACTTGATGATAAAAATTCACCCAGGTGTTCATCTTCCCCAGTTCGACGTTGCCGACAATGTGATCGACTGCCGCCAGACCTGCCGACTCGTGTGCCAAATCCAGCGGGCTGTACGTTGGCATGAACGCGCCGGAATAATCGTCCCGGTCAACGAACAGGTGGATCACTTCGCCATAAGTGCGAATCGCCGCCGTGCGGATGACGCCGTTTTCGTCCGCTTGCTCTCGTGCTGTCCACACCCCGGTTGCGCCGCGTGCCGTCGTCTCGCGGTAGGCCGCTTCCACGTTGTCCACCCCCAGCGCCACATATTTCACGCCGTCGCCGTGCAGCAGGTGATGCGCCGCCATCTCGCTGCTTGGCTTATATGGCGCGGACACCACAAACCGAATCGTCCCAGATTCCAGCACATACGATGCGAATTCGCGGTTGCCCGTTTCCAGCCCGGAGTAGGCCACCGGTTTGAAACCAAAGCCCTTCCACCAGAAGTACATCGCCTGTTTGGCATTGCCAACCCACCAGTGAATATGGTCGATGGATTTGATTTTGAGGAACTCCGCTTCCTCCGTCATTGGTCGGGGTGGGGTGGCCTGTGCCATTGTCAATCTCCCGTTGTCAGTAAACCGTTACCAGCAAGACAGTAGCGTAAAAGTCGGCACGATAAAAGTTATTTTGTGCAGAATATACAGCATGAAATGCCTAAATTGCATAAATTCTACTGGTGCTGTCTTCCCCGCGCCGCTTGCCTGAGCTAGTTCTGCTTAATCTTGAATAGCGAACAGCTTTTTAGCCGCTTCTTCCCCTCTCTACATAGTGGAAAGGCTGCGAGCGACTCAAGCGAGCGAGGGGATAGGATTGGGCGGCACGCAATGGATTCGAGCGCGTACGAGGGATACGGTAAAGTCGAGCAAAAATCATCATTAGAGGCAGCATATATGAAAACCATGAGTTTTGATTTCCACTCACGTCGCTCAATGGTCACGGCGCGGCGTGGGATGGTAGCCGCTAGTAACCCTTTGGCAGCCCAGGCCGGATTGAACATTCTGCGTCAGGGTGGGAACGCGGCGGATGCAGCAGTCGCCACTGCCGCCACGCTTAATGTGACTGAACCCGCTTCAACCGGCATTGGCGGAGACTGTTTCGCCCTCTACTACGACGCCAAAACCAGGCAGGTGACTGCTCTCAATGGCAGCGGACGCGCCCCGGCAGCGCTGACACTGGATGCATTACGCCAACAGAACTGGACGAGCATTCCGCTTCGCAGCGCCCACGCCGCCACCGTCCCCGGCGCGGCTCGTGGCTGGCACGATATGCTGCTGCGTCATGGACGTATGTCGCTGAAAGAAGTGCTGGCAGAAGCCATTTATTACGCCCGCGAAGGTTATCCAGTGCATCCGGTCTTTGGCTCTGCCTGGGAAAATTCAGAAGCTTTTTTACACAGCAGTCCCAACACCGAAGATTACCTGCCGAATGGACGCGCCCCCAGAGTCGGCCAGATCGTAAAATTGCCGGGACTGGCACGTACTCTCGCGATGGTGGCGGAAGGTGGCCCGGATGCTTTTTATACTGGCCCCACGGCCGACGCCATTGTCTCCACCTTGCAGGCACAGGGCAGCCTCATGACGCACGACGATCTCAGGAATCATACCTCGACCTGGGGCGAACCGATTTCAACCGATTATCGCGGTGTCACAGTCTATGAGCATCCCCCCAATGGGCAGGGACTCGCGGCGCTGCTGGCAATGAATATTGTCTCAGAGTGGGAGTTGGGTGAGATGCCCTGGGACTCGCCAGAACGGCTGCATCTTATGGTCGAAGCCATGCGCCTTGCTTTTGCCGACGCGCGGCAGTATATCGCCGACCCCGAAGTCGTCCGCGTCCCGGTCAATGAACTGCTCAGCCGGAAATACGCGGCTGAACGGCGGGCGCTGGTTTCATCGGACTCAGCCATGCAGCCGCCGTCTTTTGGTGCGCCCCTGCCAGGGTCAGACACGGTTTATCTTTCCGTAGTCGATGGCGATGGGAACGCTTGCTCCTTCATCAACAGCCTCTATTATGGATGGGGGACAGGTATCGTGGCGAAAGGCACGGGCGTTTTCCTGCAAAATCGTGGCGCGGGATTCAGCTTGAATCCAGACCACCCAAATGCGCTCGCGGGCGGCAAACGGCCTTATCACACCATCATCCCCGGCATGGCGTTGAAAAATGGTGAACTGTGGGCCAGCTTTGGCGTCATGGGTGGTTTCATGCAGCCGCAGGGTCATTTTCAGGTCATCAGCGCCATGATTGACGATGATTTAAACCCGCAGGAAGCCCTCAATCGTCCCCGTTTTTGTCTTGAAGATGGCACAGGCGACAGTGTGCTGGCGCTCGAAAACGGCATCCCGGTAGAGACGATGGCGCGTCTGGCTGAACTCGGCCATACTGTCCGTCCTGTATCAGGGCGTGGGCGCGGTATATTTGGCGATGGACAGATTATTCGCCGTGACCCTGAAACCGGTGTGCTGTTCGGTGGAGCTGATCCGCGTAAGGATGGGTTGGTCGCGGCATGGTAATCATCCCGCATCGACAGCTTATAGCATTATGATAGAAGCTGAGTATGCTAGGGGTGTGATACAATCCGGGTTAGTGGAGGGCTTATGCGGCTGAAACCATACCTGAAAGTGATGATCCTTGCTGTTTTTCTGGCGGCGGGCTGCACGCTGCGGATGTCCCCTGCGACCCCGACGTTGTTCCCAACGGCCACCTTTGAGACAATTCTCCCGCCCGCCAACGAGAATTTTTCGCCGCAGCCTGCTGCTACATCGCCCAACCCGGATTGTCCCAACACACCGTCTGGCTGGATTCAGTACACGGTAGAAAATGGCGATACATTATCACTGCTGGCGGAACAGACTTCCAGCACAATGAACGAACTCATGACGGGGAACTGTCTCGATAACCCCGATCAGATTTTTGTTGAGCAGGTTATTTTTCTGCCGCGACAGCCGGTCTTTTAAGGAACTTGATGAGTGAGCAGACTCCACCCCGGCGTACTCGCATCGTCCTCTGCCGGGGTCAGTATTGTAATATGAGCCGCCGGGCGGATGCGCTCTGCAAGCGTCTCGAAACACTGTTAGATGACATCAACGGCGACCAGTACCCAAAACCCGTCAAACTGGAAATCGCCAATTGTCTCAGCATGTGTGGTGCTGGCCCTAATCTCATCATCTACCCTGCCGGAAAAGTCTTCAATGCTGTTACCATCGACCTGCTCGACGAAATCATAGCAGGGATATAAATCTGCCCTTTTGTTAGCCATTCTTCCCTCAAAATCGAAACATTTGTCATAGTACAATTGCAAAAGAGATGAAGAATAAACGAGGTTGAAC
>CAYUTY010000005.1:0-150075 GCA_964447795.1 uncultured Anaerolineaceae bacterium | reverse complement strand
AGCCATGATATCGTAGGCCGTATCGGGCGCATAACCCAGGTAGAACTGCCCCATACCATTCGCGCCGGGGAAAGGTGACATCAGGCCGTTGTTCGGTTTGCCGACATGACCACTTTCAATCAGGAAATTAGCTGCTGACTGCATCAGAGCGCGGCTGCCATCCAGCGTCAGCCCTTCCGCGCCTGCGACGATAATCAGATTAGCCGCTTCCGCCAGCTTTTTAGCATATTCGGGATATTGTGCCTTCAGGACGGTGATGGCATCCTCAGCGTCGCCATAATCATAACGGATGCTCTCGCTGGCGAAATCATCCAGACGAGTCCCGCGCCCGTTCATCACAACCAGATACGCGCCCCGGTCATGTGCCTGTTTAATCCGCAGCCGCCAGATCGGGACTTCTTCTTCCAGATCAGTCGCCACCACCAGCACCGCGTCGCCCTGGCCCAGTTTGCTCAGATTGGTGCCGACGCCGACACCGACCTGTGCCACCAGATCAGCACCCGCGTGGGTGGGCGGCCAGGCTGCCAGACGTGTCCCGCCCGCGCCTTCAACCAACTGGCGCAGCGCCCATAGGTCTTCGTTGCTGCTGCTGCCTCCAGCAATGACAGCAACATCGCCAGCCGCTGCTTTCACTTTGTTCGCCACAAAGCTCAATGCGCCTTCCCAATTGGAGGGAACGAGTGCGCCACCTTCATGACGGATGTGTGGCGTCGTCAAACGGGTTTCCATATCACGAGTGAAGTGATGGCCGAAGCGGGTTTTATCCGAAATCCAGATTTCGTTGACATACTCGTTCTGACGCGGCATGATGCGTTTAATCATCGAGCGCCCACCAAAATCGCGGTCAAGCCGGGTGCTGAGGCTGATGTTTGAGCCTGCGGCATCATGTGGGCAAATGCTCGGCACATCGGTTAGTTCCCAGGGGCGCGCACCGAAGCGGAAATCAGCGGTCGTTAACGCGCCTACCGGGCAAATGTCAGTAGTATTGCCGGAAAAATAGGAGTCGAAACCAGGGTCGCTGACAGTGATGATCTGCAAGCGGCGTCCCCGTTCGTGGAAGGCCAGTACATCATCGCCTACCACTTCGCCCTGATAACGGACACAGCGCGCACACTGAATACAGCGTTCTTCATCAAGGAAGATCAGGTCGCCGAGCGGCACATGTTTATCGAGGCGCTGTTTATCCTCAAAGTACATGCGGCTGGTGCCGGGGCCATGTTCCATCGTCAGATTTTGCAGCGGGCATTCACCGCCCTTATCGCAAATCGGGCAGTCAAGCGGGTGGCTCGTCAGCAGAAATTCGACGACATTTTTGCGGGCATCGTCCACGATCTGCGTGTTGGTGCGAATCGCCATGCCGTCGCTGACACGCTGAGTGCAGGCGGTTTGCAGCTTCGGCATCCACCTGATCTGCGGGTTGCCCTGCTCATCGCGGACAATTTTCTTCTCTTTAGGGTCGAAAGCCGAACCCTGTTCGATCAGGCACATGCGGCACATGCCGACAGGTGCCATTTTCGGATGGTAACAGAACACCGGAATGTCGTTACCGATCCATTTGGCAACATCGACCAGGTTCGTCCCGGCGGGAACCTGATATTCCTTGCCGTCAATAAAAATCGTGACCGTGTTCGTCGTGGTTATGTTCGCTACCATCGCTTATATCCGTATTTGTCTGAAAAGACCGTTTGATAGTCTAGCTGACTTCGATCTGAATTTCTACCGAATGACCTTATTGGATGCAGGAAGGTTGGAAACCTTCGCCTACAAATTATCAATCTGAATGGATTGGCCGGATGCCTGTAATTTACGTTCGGCCCGTGCCAGTCCCATGAGCGCCCTGTCCTGCATGGCCTGGGCGACAATTCCCCAATCGCTGCTGGCGTATTCAACCTGTGCCCGTTCCAGCCCGCGCTGGAAGTCCGCATAAGCCCGTTCATAGTCGCGCAGGTGCAAAAACAACTCACCTCGCAGCACATAATTACCTGCTGCTTCCGGTTCGGCGTCGATACGCTCATCGAGCGCGATCAGCCGCCGTGTCAGCGATTCACCGCTGCCCCCACCAAAGAGGGATTTGATACGCTCCCAGGGCGTCCCGTAACTTTCTGACCTGCGTTCTGAAAATTCGCCATCATCTTCGGGGATAACAACGGGTTCTTCAGGGTACGCTGCTGCTTCCGCCATTTCGTTAGCATTACCGACCATGTCTTCTTCATCATGGTCAGGAAAAGCAGTGACTGGCTGGGGATTTTCCTCATCTCGATCATCATCGGCTGGCGCTTCGTTAACCGCCAGCACCTCATCCACAGCCAGACCTGTGCCTGCCTCATCTGATGGGAAGATATCCAGCGAATGAGGCTGTTCATCCTCCGCTTCATCATCTGGCTGAGGAGGCAGCATGTGTGGGTCAAAGGTCATTTACTGCTCGCTAAACCACTTCTCGAAAACCGCATCCCATCGCCCGCTGGCCTGCAAAGCAGACATGGCCGCATTGAAAGGCGCAATCAGATCGCTGCCGGGTGTCATGGGAAAGGAAAGCCCCTGAATCCCTGTCAGTGATTCGGACAGCAGTTCCAGTCCTCCCTGCGTTTCGATGTAACCGCGCGCTGCCGGACGGTCAATCACCACGGCGTCAACATCATCATTCTGGAGGGCAGTGATGGCGGCAGGCATATTCTCATAAGCCGTGACATGATCGACGCCAAAGATATTGCCCGCGCTGATCTCATTGGTCGTGCCAAGTTGTGTGCCTACCCGGAAATCACCCAGCGCGATCAGTTCTGCTGAAGTGCTAAAGCGGTCTTCGCCTTCACGCACCAGCAGCGCTTCATCATAGGTCTGAAAAAGCTGTGTGAAATCGACAGTTTCGGCGCGATCTTCCGTATAGGTGATGCCACCCGCGCCAACATCAAATTCACCCTGCGAAATGGCGATCAGCATCCCATCCCAGGAAGTTTCGACGAAAGTAGGCGTGCAGTTCAGCAGTGTGCAGATGTCGCGGATAGTGTCGTAGTCCCATCCCACCAAGTCGCCATTATCGTCGTAGTATTGGTAAGGTGGGTAATCGTTGGTCATGGCAATCGTGATTTCGCGCCCTTCAAGGTCGGGCCAGGCCACTGGTGCGCTGTCCTGCGCCAGCGTGACCATTGGCAGCAGCCCCGCCATCACAATCACGAACCAGATCAATTTTTGTTTAAACATATCTTTTCTCCGCGACTACCCATGCAGGGATATACCAGCTAATCCGCCGCGCCTGCGCGCACTTTTTCCGGCGCTTTGCTGTTGCCAGCAAGATGCTGTTTGAAATCTTCCGGGAAGTTCTTGATGGTGTGGATGACCGGATTAGCGGCAAAATCGCCCAACGCGCACAGCGTCACACCGGCCATATTTTTCGCCACGTTATTAATCAGGTCAACATCACCGGGCTGGCCTTCACCGCTCATGATGCGGTCAAGCACCTTATCCAGCCAGTAAGTACCTTCGCGGCAGGGCGTGCATTTGCCGCAGCTTTCATGCTTGAAGAACTTGATAACCTTTGACGCGACCCAGGTAATATCGACCGTCTCGTCCATGACAATGATCGATGCCGAACCCAGGATAGTGCCAAGTTTTTGCAGGTCTTCGTAGGTCAGCGGTGTATCCAGCACTTCATCCGTCACGCGGATAATGGGGCCAGA
Organism: uncultured Anaerolineaceae bacterium; assembly: GCA_964447795.1. Taxonomy (GTDB): domain Bacteria; phylum Chloroflexota; class Anaerolineae; order Aggregatilineales; family Phototrophicaceae; genus CFX2. The sequence continues at coordinate 146,401 of CAYUTY010000005.1, read as the reverse complement.
GCCGCCTGAAGGCAGAATGGCTTTTGCCGCTTTGCCGTCGGGTATGCCCCCGGCATAGTCGTAAATCAACTGGCGGAAAGTGGCCTTACCCAGTTCAATCTCGTAGTTGCCCGGTTTGTTGACGTGGCCGCTGACGCAGAAAATTTTGGTACCGGTGCTTTGTTCCGTCCCCATCGACTTGAAGGCATCTGCCCCTTCGGTGACGATGAACGGCACATTCGCCAGCGTTTCGACATTGTTGATAACCGTCGGTTCGCCGTACAGCCCACCACCCTTATTAGCAGGGAATGGAGGGCGCACACGAGGCTGCCCCAACTTGCCTTCCAGACTTTCCAGCAGTGCCGATTCTTCGCCGCAGATGTACGCCCCCGCACCCAGGTGGGTGTACAGGTTGCAGTTCCAGCCGCTCCCCAGCACGTTGTCACCGACAAAACCCGCCTGCCGCGCTTCTGCAATGCGTTCGTCCAGCATGTGCGCCAGGTCCCAGAACTCCCCGCGCAGGTAAATGTAGACGGCGGTAGCCTGAATCGCCCAGGCGCAGATCATCGCACCTTCAATCAGTTGATGCGGGTTGGTTTCGACAATTTCGCGGTCTTTGAAAGTGCCGGTTTCGCTCTCGTCACAGTTGACTGTCACATATTTGACCGGTTCGTTCTGCGGGATAAAGCTCCATTTCATACCGGTGGGGAAGCCCGCGCCGCCGCGCCCGCGCAACCCCGACGCCTTCACGATGTCGATGACTTCAGCAGGCTTCATTGAAACGGCTTTTTTCAGGCCTTCATAGCCGCCGTTTTTGCTGTAAACGTCAAACTTCCACAGGTCTTCAATCTCACGCCCGCGCAGTAGAATGTGTTTCATTAACGACCTCTATCCTTGTAACAAGGTATGAGGTATGAGGTGTGAGCAGGGTAAAAACTCATACCGCATACCTCGTTACTCATCTCTATTTTTCTTCGGCCCGCTTTTCGGCAATCCAGGCGCGCATCTGCTCCACGTCCAGCTTTTCCATGAAGTGGAAATTGCACTGGAGCATCGGCGCTTTGTCGCAGGCCGCCAGGCACATGGCGTGTTCCAGCGTAAACATGCCGTCTTCGCTGGTGCCACCTTCTTCATGAATGCCCAGTTCGTCCTGCAAATCGTGATAGAATTTGTCCGCCCCGCGCAGCGCACAGGCCAGATCCGTACAAACTTGCAGCCAGTATTTGCCCTTTGGCGACTCGCGGTACATGGTGTAGAAACCGGCGATGGATTTCACCTGTGTCGGATCCATCTCACACAGTTCCGCCACTTCCTGAATCCCCTCCGGGCTGACCCAGCCATACTCCTCCTGCGCGATATACAGCAGCGGCATCACTGCTGAGCGCTTATCGGGGTATTTGGCGAAGGCCTTTTCAATACGTTCCGCGTATTTTTCCGCAATTGCCATAGCACAGTCCTATAGGTAAAAGAGGAAAGTTAAAAGATGGTGCATTCCTGCTTTTTACTTTTAACCTTCAACTTGATGCTTTCAAATCGCCATTAGCGATCACAATCGCCCAGCACGATGTCCACGCTGCCGATGATCGCCACCAGATCGGCGATCAGGTGATTGGTCGTCATTACCGGCAGAGCGGCGATATGCATGAACGACGGTGTTTTCACATGGACGCGGCGCGGTTGATTGCCCCCCGTGCCGTGAATATAAATACCGATTTCCCCGCGTGGGCTTTCAATCGCGTTGAACACTTCCGCGTCCGGCGCGGCGAAGCCCTGTGTCCACAGCTTGAAGTGATGAATAACAGCTTCCATGCTGCGTCCGAGTTCAGCGCGGGGCGGCGGCACAAATTTTCGATCATCAGAGCGGAACGGCCCTTTGCGTGGTAAACGCTTTAAGGCCTGCTGGATGATCTTGGTGCTTTCGCGCATCTCTAAAATGCGGCAGTAAAAGCGGTCATAAACATCGCCATGCTGCCCCACCGGGACATTGAAATCATAGTTTTCGTAGCCGCTGTAGGGCATCGCTTTACGGATGTCCCAGTTGACCCCGCTCCCGCGCAGGCTCGGCCCGCTCACGCCCCACGCCAGCGCTGCATCCGGCTCGATCACGCCGACGCCCTGGGTGCGGTCAATCCACAGCGGATTGTGCGTCAGCAGCCGTTCAAATTCATCGACTTTTTCCGGGAAGTCACTGAGGAAGGCTTCCAGTCTGGGGTAAAGCTCATCGGGGAAATCGCGCCACAGACCGCCCGGTCGCATGTAGCTGGTCATCATACGCTGGCCGCCCACAATCTCGAACATTTCGAGAATGCGCTCGCGCTGGATGAAACAGTAAAGGAAGACGCTCATCGCGCCCAGGTCAATAGCATGTGTTCCCAGCCAGACAAGATGGCTGTTCAGCCGTGTCAGTTCGAGGCAGATGACACGCATGATCTGCGCCCGCTCCGGCACATCGAGATCAACCAGTTTCTCGACAGCCATACAAAAAGCAGCGTTATTCGACATCGGCGCAAGATAATCCATGCGGTCAGTCAGCGTCACGCCTTTTTCGTAACTTTTACTTTCAATTGTCTTTTCAATGCCGGTGTGCAGGAAACCCACATCCGGCATACAGGTGATAATTTCTTCGCCGTCGAGTTCCAGCAGCAGTCGCAGGACACCATGCGTGCTGGGGTGATGCGGCCCCATGTTGAGCAGCATCGTCTCGCCCGTCATGGCGCGTTCCGATACCAGCCCGCGCAGTTCGTCCAGCGCGCCCTGCCATTCGGCCATTTCATCCTGACGGTCAGGCGGTTGTGCAATCGCCATAAAATTCACTCCATCACATCTCTTGCTCCCCTCTCTACACAGCGGAGAGGGCTGAGAACGACTCCAGTGAGCGCGGGGCGGGGAAAACGGGTGCTATTCCTGCGCCTTCGGTTTGTGTTTCATGATCTCTTCGACATTGAAGGAGAACATCACCGTTTCATAACCCAGCGGATAATCACGCCGGTGCGGGTGTCCCTGCCAGTCGTCGGGCATCATCAGGCGGCGCAGGTCGGGATGGCCGCGAAATTCGATTCCCATCAGGTCGTGAATTTCGCGTTCCAGCCAGTTAGCCGCCGGCCACACGCCGATTACGGTATCGACGGTTGGGTTTTCTTCCGGCAGATAGACTTTCACACGCAGCCGCCGCTTATAAAGCATCGACAGCAGATGATAGCTGACGGCGAAACGCCCCGGACGCTGCCAGACACCACCCTGTTCCCAGTAATCGACATCGCTGATGTCCGACAGGTAATTGTAAACCAGCCCCGGCGTATCACGCAGGTACTGGCACACAGCCACCACATACTCCGGTGAGACAACCAGTGTCGTCTCACCGCGAAATTCAACTACATCCAGAACCGCATCCGGGAAAGCATTTTTGACAGCTTCCACCGGGTTCAAAGCATTGGGAATACTCATGGTTACACCGCTTCTACCGGGGCTGCCCACTCGCGGATGCTCTCGCCTTTGATTTTCTCATGCAGCGTCATGATGCCGTGCAGCAGTTGTTCCGGGCGCGGCGGGCAACCGGCCACGTACACATCCACCGGGATGATCTCGTCTACGCCCTGAACCAGCGCATAGTTGTTATACACGCCGCTGCATGAGGCGCAGTCGCCCATCGCAATCACCCATTTGGGCGCGGCCATTTGATCGTATAACTGGCGCACAACCGGGGCCATCTTGCGCGACAGCCGCCCGGAGACGACCAGCAGGTCAGCCTGGCGCGGACTGGCGCGGTTGAGTTCCATGCCAAAACGCGACAAATCGTATTCCGAAGCCTGGGTACTCATATATTCAATCGCACAGCAGGCGAGACCGAAAAGCAGCGGCCACATCGCGCCCGTCCGCCCCCAGTTCACCGCCTGGTCAAGCGTAGTCGTAACCACGCCGAGGTTGCCGAGTTTGGAACTGATTACTCCCATTCCAGCGCTCCCTTTTTCCACTCATAGATGAAGCCGATGGTGAGGATAAAGAGGAATACCCCCATCACGACCAGCCCGTAGACGCCAATATCGCGCAGGATAACCGCCCAGGGCAGAAAGAAAATGACTTCAATATCAAAGATGATGAACAGCACCGCGATCAGATAAAACTTGACCGACATACGCCGCGTCCCCGGCCCGATGGGCTTCATGCCACTTTCGTAGGGGGCAACCTTGCGCGTCGTCGGGCGGTACGGCCCAAACAACTGTGAAATAATCACGACAATAAAAGAAACCGCGACTGCCAGAATAACTAATACGACAATCGGGGCGAATTCCTGAAGGGCCATGACTTACTCCGCGAAGGACTTTGTTCAATTTTGAACAAATAAACTAAACAAAGATTAACATAATTCCATATGCCTGTCAAACCTATTCTACACGTTATGCAACCCGGTCTGCAAAAATTCATCTCCCCTTAAAACAGCCTCTTTTTAGTCATTCAGGCGCTCGATTCTGACTGCACGCCGCGCTCCATAGGCCGCCACCTGATGGGCGATGGTGATGGCGTCTACCTCGCCAAACGCTTCACTGACAATGAAGTTCAGCGGAACGCTGTGGGACAGCGCCGCCGCTTCCTGTGCCAGCCGGTCTGCTTCCCACTGCCCTGGACTGATTCGGCTTTGCGCTTCATCTATATGCAGAATGGCTGCGTATATCGCCTGGACACAGATTAAAGTCAGCATCAAGCACCAGCCAGGTTTAAAGGCTTTTCGCTGAAGTCTCCGGCTGTTTGCTGATAACCGAACACCGGCTGACTCCAGCAGCGCCACCGCCGGGGCAGCCGTCATAATGCTCACATACAGCGTCGCGGCAGGCCACACCACCCCACCGAAGATCGTTACCAGTGCCACCCATACGCCCAATACCATCACATGAATGGGGCATTCCTTTTTACCGGATGTGCTTTTCGCCGGAAAATCATTTTCCAGTCCCTTTAGCGGACTTGATTTTGAGGTAGCCATAGGTTTTAACCTATGGCGGTAGAGCGCGATTAAAATCCCCACGCCCAGCACCAGCAGCACCGGCCATTCCAGCAGCGGGGCATCGCTCAACCAGAAGGGGGACACATCCGGCTGACCGGCCCACGCCAGCAGGGAGCGCAGCGCATTCGCCCCGGCGTCGGCGGGCAGTCCCGGCGTGCTGTATCCCAAAACAGGAGTCTGTCCGGCAAACACCGGCGCAAATCGTGGCAGCGCGACCACGCCGAAGCCGAAAAAGGCCAAAAGCATAGTCTGGAGAAACCATCTAACTGAGGAAGGGAGAGACTTACTTTTCTCTGCTCCTCTGAAACTCTGTCCCTCTGAGTCAGGCTTTTCTCTTATGCACATGAACACGGCATATATCACTAACAAGGCTAACAGCAGCCGTGAACCACTGTAAAAATACTGCGCCAGACCCGCCCAGACACCTGCCATGACGCAATACTGCCTCTGAAAAGGTCGCTTTTTGAACGCAAAATCAAGACTCGTCAGCGCCAGCATGGCAAACAGCGGATCGGCCAGGTGGTTGAGCGCCATCCGGCTGAAGAAAATATGGGCGGGCCAGGTTGCCAGAAAAGCCGCCGCGCCCAGCCCCAGCCCCCGTGAGAACCATACCCGTCCCAGCAGATAGACCGCCGGGATGCTCAGCGTACCGAAGGCCAGCGTGACCAGCCGCATGGCAAAACGGTTCTGCCCGAACAAACCCATCGAACCGGCCATCAGCCATGAATACAGCGAGGTGAACTCGTTATGACCCGGCGCGAAAACCGGCACCTGCTGACCGTGCAGGATGTCGGAAGCATGGGCGGCAAAGCCAATCTCGTCGATAATCAGCGGCAGGTTATCGAGTGTGTGCAGGCGCAGGCCAAATCCGAGCAGTGTGAGAGAGGCAAGCAGGAGCGTAAAAACCGGATAACCCGTGCTTTTTCCGGCGCTGCGCGGGTGGTGTCGGGGTGATAATCGGCTGCTGATCGCAAGCAGCATCAGCAGCCACAGGGCAAGCTGGACACCATATTCCGGCCAGGCGTAGTTGATGAGGGGCGGCGTATAGATGCCGTTCGCATCCAGCCGCGCCCAATCAGTTGGGACAGTCGGCGGGATGATGGTGATGATCGACAGCGCAATACTACACGCCAGCGCGACGAGCGGCGAAAAATAGCGGCGAAAAAGCACCTGACACGTCCCGGAATCAAAAAGGACACGGCTATTCGCGTCCCATGTATAGCGCGCTTATTGTAACGCCCGCTTAACCATTCGCCAGAATTTTCCGCAGGCTGGCGGACTGCCTGACCTGCTGTGCGCCGTATTTGCGCTCAACCCAGGCGGCCCAGGTTGTCCAGCCGAGGCGACGCGCCGGGAGTGTATTCAGGCCGTCGCGCAGCGCCCGCGCCAGCGCACCCGGCAGGGGCAGCCGCGTCAGCGGGCGATAGATGCCCTGAGCCGCCAGCCAGGTCTGGGCGATTTGGTCGAAGCCCAGCACTTCCGGCCCACCGAAACCATCGAGCAAACCAGCGGGTTTCGCGCCGATATGCTGCATCAGATAGTCGGCAATATCACCATTATCGGCGGGTTGCAGGCGAAAGTCCGAGGGCAGCGGCAGCGCGGGCAGCCAGGCCAGCCGCCGCGCTGTCCGTAAATAGCGGTCAAGCAAATGGTGCGTCGGCGTCGTGCGGACGATGGTATAGGGCAGGCCGCTGTTGATGATGGCCTGTTCCGCCGCCAGCCGGTTGGCATAATAAGGATGGTCGATACAGTCCGCGCCGACACTGGATACATAGACGATATGGGCCACGCCAGCGCGATAGGCTGCTTGCAGCAGATTGTATGTGCCGCGTACATCCACGCCGTAGGAATGATGAATGGGGCTGCTGGCGGTGTGGATGATGATTTCGACACTGCGGACAGCTTCGTCCAGACCTGCGCCACTGGTCAGATCAGCCTGCGCCCATTCCAGGCTGAAGTCGTCCGCAGCGCGAACGGCGGCGCGGCTCATGACACGGACGGTATGACCTGCCCCGACCAGGCGGGGAACCAGTTCAACCGATAGTAAACCTCTGCCTCCTGTGAGTAATGTTCGCGCCATCGTTCATGTCCTCATCGCTCCATCTGCTGCCAGTTTAAATGACCGGACATGTCCAGCCCTCATTCGATTGGGGGGAATCAGCCTACGACTTTTGGCGGAGATGGCAAGGGAATGACCGTGCAAGCATTTTGTCGCGGCAGTGGCGGGCGGGAAGCGGGGGCGCTGGCGCGGCCATGAACCATTCCCGCCACAAAAATCGGCGGCTGTGAGCGGCGGAAGCGCGGCAATGGCAATTCCGCCGCGGCAAAGCGCGAGCAGCCGCCGCTGTCATTGGGCGGTTGTCACAGCGGCGGCGCTGAGGGGCGCATCCGCCAAAATGATGGCGGCAGTTGCGCCAAATGAGAATAATTTGTTGCAAAAGCGCCAATTCTCATTTGCAAAACCGCCGACAGCCGATGGTAAAAGACAGATAGGTGTCATGAAAACAGTTTAGCAGGGAAATGAGGCGAGGGGTGAAACATTTGTCATGACATTTGTTTCGATTTTGAGGGAAGAAGGATGGGTTTAAGTGCTGAAGCAAGGCGAGGCGAACCGCAGTTCGCCCCTATGAGATTTTGCGATGGTGCATAGTGTTGTTCAGATGAAATCAATCGGTGGTTTACGAAGGCGGCGGAGTAGCTGCCATACGGGTTGCCTCGCTCACGAGAGCGGTGGCAGTCGCCAGAAGCGGGTCGATCTCCGAGGGAATGAGCGATTCGCCGCTGCCAGTAAGCTGCGCCTCGCTGGTCTGGGTCGCACCCGCGACAATGGCAGTAGCGGTCAGGTAAAGCGAGTCGTTATCGCCGGAAAAACCCGCCACAGGTGCTGGCACTGGCCGCAGCAGCAGCAGCGTCACGATCACACCGAAAGCGAACGCAACCACCAGCAGCCACCAGGCGAAGCGAGGGCGATCACTGGTTTTGCGTTTTTCCTGTTCTGTAAACATGGGTATACCTTTCATCACTTACTGCCGATGTAAAGGTATACGCAGGCATGATTTATGAAGTTTCACATTACGGAGCATGGTTCTGTTGACATTTCGCTATTTTGCCTTCACCCCACCCCCCTCCCCATTGCAATGGAGAGGGGGAGCAAATGCCAAAGGGAGTAAGGGGTCGGGGGATGAGGGCTACTCAAGCGAATTCTACCAAATGTCAACACAGCCATGATCCATCATACCGCTACAGAAGTTTTGCAGCGCATCAATTCAGATGACGCCGAGCGATTTGCCGACGCGCTCGAAGGCGGCGAGGGCTGTTTCAAGGTCTTCCGGGCTGTGGGCGGCGCTGTTCATGACACGGATGCGGGCTTTGCCCTGTGGCACGGTGGGGAAGCCTATCGCCATCGCAAACACACCATCCTCGAACAACTGGCGGCTGAACTGCTGCGCGAGGGGCGCTTCGCCCAACATGACCGGGATGATAGGGGTTTCGGTCTGACCGGTGTTGAAACCAAGCGCATTCATGCCCTCACGGAAGGCGCGCGCATTGGCCCAGAGGCGGTCAACCAGTTCGGTTGATTCTTCCAGCAGGTCAACCGCCGCTAAACAGGCGGCCACATCGGGCGCGGTCATGGCGCTGCTAAACAAAAAGGGACGGGCCCGCTGCCTGAGCCAGTCCACGAGAATTTGCCGCCCGGCGACGATGCCGCCGACCACACCAAAGGCTTTGGACATCGTGCCAACTTCAATATCGACCTTGCCGTGCAGGTCAAAATGATCGACGATACCGCGCCCACCCTTGCCCAGCACACCTTCGCCATGCGCGTCGTCCACCATGAGCAGGATGTCATGTTCCGCCGCCACCTCGTAGAGCGCGGGCAGCGGAGCAATATCGCCATCCATACTGAAAACACCATCGCTGATGATGAGCCGCCGCCCATATTCGCTCGTTTCGGCGATTTTACGGCGCAGGTCATCGACATCGTTATGGGCATAGGCCACGATGGAGGCGCGGCTGAGGCGACAGCCGTCAATGATGCTGGCATGGTTCAACTGGTCACTGAAGATAACATCACCCTTGCCGACCAGCGCCGGGATGACAGCGATATTGGCATTGAAACCGCTCTGAAAGGTCAGCGCGGCCTCGACACCCTTGAAGGCGGCCAGGCGCTGCTCCAGTTGCAGATGTAAATCGGTTGTTCCGGCAATCGTCCGTACAGCAGCCGGGCCAACGCCCATCCGGTCAATGGCGGCTTTAGCGGCCTCGCGCAGACGGGAATGATTCGCCAGCCCCAGGTAATTATTGGAGGAAAAATTCAGTACCCGCCGCCCATCGACTTCGAGCCAGGCTCCCTGCGGGGTGGAGAGGGTGCGAATGTGATTATAAAGCCCCTGCTCGCGCAGGCGGGCCAGTTCGTCTTCAATCCAGGTCAGTTTGGTGGACATATACTCAATCCCGTTATACCGAATAAACCCCAATCACGGCGTATTATAGACCACCGTAGTGATAATCGAGCGCAGGATTGGCTCAAATTCGGTCATTTCGCCCACCGCGCTGGAGGCGAAGGCAACCAGAAAAGCATCATCCCCCAGCTCAATCACCAGCAGCAGCACATCGTTCGTCCCGTTGCTGCCGTCGGTACGGGCGACAGATCGTTGGCCGAGGGTGATGTTTCGCACCGCGTTGAAAGTGGTAGTGGCTGACTGTTCGGTGAGGAAAGTCGCCAGTCCCGTCAGGACATCAACCACAGTCGTTGTTCCGGCCTGCCCGGTGAGGTCTGCGCCGCTGACGATGAACAGGCTGGTATCAAACTGGCCCGGTGCAAGCGCATTGGTGGTGCGGCTGGCGGTGGCCTCGCTGCTGGCGATGAAAACAACGCCGCTGGGCAACTGTCCCACCAGCCAGTCCGCCGGATAACGGAATGAAAGCAGACCTTCATTGGAGGTAAAAGTCTGGGTCAGCGCCGGGTCAGTTACTTCTGGCGTTGATTCTTCAATGATCGCTGTTGCTTCGGGGATGATGGCCGTCTCAGCCAGCGTTGGAGCGGGTGTTGAGGGAGGTAAACCGGTCAGAAAAAACTGTGCTGTCGCCACATCGCTTCGCATGGCGGCTAGCTGGGTTTCCGCCGCACGCGCCTGGGCTACCGCTGTCGCTCGATCTTCCTCAGCCGCTTCCTGAGCAAAGGCTGCCAGATCAACCTGGGCGGTCGCCGTTCCTAACAAGCTGACGATTTCGACCTGGGCGGTGGCAAATTCCGCCGCGTCCGCCTGCGCCGCTGCCAGCGTTTCAGCCTGTTCGGAGTAGAGCGCCGAGGCTGTTTCGATGCCTCTGGTCGCAAGGGCGGCAATCCCGGTTGATTCGACGGCAGCCGTTGACAGCATCGATGCTTCGGAAGTGCCAGCGACCTGCGCCTGGGCAACGGCAGTGCTGCGTTCGATATTGGCTTCAGCCAGCGCAGTACCAGCCTGGGCAGCCTGCCGCTGAGCCGTCGCCAGAGCCGCTTCCGCGCCCACCTGCGTGCCAGAGGCATCCTGCGCCAGCGCGGCAGCCGTCACCTGGGCATTTTCCGCCCGCGCCTGCGCCGTCTGGGCGACAGCGGCCTGGTTGACGGCCTGCTGCTGCTGGGTGAAGGCGAAAACGGCGATAATGACCGCAACAATGAACCCGATGACTGCCAATCGCTGTACCATGCCCAACCTCAACCGGATCAATTATTTTCCTTTAGAAAGCATGAGGCAATAATGGCACAGAAAACAGCGTGGGGCAAAAATACTCACATGCCTGTTACTTCCAGGTTTTCCGCAGGACGCGCAGCCAGTTCTGGTGGGTGATTTTGTTGAGCGCGTCGTCGTCATAACCGGCTTTTCGCAGGGCGGCGATCAGGTTAGGCAGTTTACTGGCGTCGCTCAAATCGTGGGGCATGGTCGCGCCGTCGAAATCGGAACCCAGGCCGACGCGCTCGATGCCGAGACGTTCCACCAGATAGTCGATGTGACGCACCAGCACATCAAGGGGCGTGTTGGTGTCCGGCCCACCGTCCTCACGCAGAAAGCCAACGGCATAATTCAGGCCAACCATACCATCCGACTCTTTGATGGCGTCAAGCTGTTTGTCGGTCAGATTGCGCGACGAACGGCACAGATTGTAGACGTTGGAATGAGTCGCCACCAACGGCGCGGCGCTGATTTTCGCCACATCCCAGAAGCCAGCCTCGTTCAAATGCGAGAGATCGACCATCACGCCCAGTTCGTTGCAGGCACGTACCAGCGCTTTGCCCGCGTCCGTCAGGCCGCCGCCAATGTCCGGCGTGGAAGGGAAGCGGAACGGCACACCCTCGGCAAAGGCATTATTGCGACTCCATACCGGCCCTAAAGAACGCAGACCGGCCTGATAATAGACTTCGAGCGCACCGAGTCTGGTGTCGATGGCTTCCGCCCCTTCAAAATGCAGAATGGCGAACATCGTCCCCTCTTTCAGGCAGGTTTCGATTTCGTCCACTGTGCGCGTCACTTTTAACTGCCCGTGCGAGGCGGCTTCCAGGTAAAACAGGCCAGCGGTCATGCCCATCGCGTATTCGGTGGCGTAATCGAATTTCAGCGGCGGATAGGCAGGGATGCTGTAACCGTCGGCAGTGAGGTGATCTTCCCAGCGGATTCTTTTGTAACCCCTGCCGGATGGGCCGGGGATATAGACGGCAAAAAAGCCCCCCGCCAGCCCGCCTTCACGCGCACGCGGCAGGTCAAGATGGCCTTTCTGATTGCGCTCAAAAAACTGCTCGATTTTATACGCGCCGGGCCGGGCGAAATTGCCGAGCGTGTCGTTGTGGCCGTCAAAAATGGGGAATTCTGGCTTCATCTTATGCACTCCCAATCAGATGCTTAGTCGCTGCTCATGCGTGCGCCTGCTGCATTTACATTCATCTAACGCAGCCTGACCACAATAAGTCTATCGTGGATGAGTTTTAAAGGAAGTATCGTGAATAACCCAACTTATCGTGAAAATGTTGAAAAGCTGCGTGAACTGGTCAAAGGGATTGATTTTGCCATGCTGACGACGGTTGATGAAGATGGCACCCTGCGGAGCCGTCCGATGTCCACGCAGGAAGCAGAGTTTGACGGCGATCTGTGGTTTCTGACCAGCGTGGATACGGCTAAGGTCAGCGAAATCCAGCAGGAAAACACCGTCAATGTCAGCTATGCCCAGCCAGACAAACATCGTTATGTGTCCGTTTCTGGCACAGCCACGCTGCACAATGACCGTGCCAAGATCAAGGAATTGTGGTCGCCCGCACACAAAATCTGGTTCCCGGATGGCGTAGATGATCCCAAAATTCGCGCTCTGAAAGTGACCGTGAAAAAAGCGGAATACTGGGACAGCCCCGGCGGATTGATCGCCAACGTGATTGCTTTTGCACAGGCGCTGGCCGGTAAAGAGGCGGAAATGGGCGAGAACGAAAAGATCACCCTGAAAAACTAAAAGGCGATCCATATACCACTTTTGACGGGGCGTTTTTACGCCCCATTTTTGCGTCTGCCAGCGGCATTTCTAACACATTTCCGATGCCAGCAACTTATACTATTCCATAACAATACCCTCCAGGGGATAGAGCAAAATGGACTTAAAACGCTATACCAATAAAGCACAGGAAGCGCTGCTTGGCGCGCAAAGCCTGGCAAACGAATTCGGTCATCCACAGATTGACCCGCTGCACATCCTGATCGCGCTCATGCAGCAAAGCGAAGGCGTCGTGCCAGAGGTGGCCGCCAAAATCGGCGCACACCCGGCGACGCTATTGTCCGATCTGGAAAATCAGCTTGAAGCGCGCCCGCGCACACAGGGCAGCAACGCTCAGGTGTCGCTGGGACGCGAGACGCAGAATGTCCTCAACCGGGCGGAAAAAGAAGCCGCCAAGATGAAGGATGATTATGTCAGCACCGAGCATATCCTGCTGGCGCTGACTGAAGAGCGCAGCGTCAACAGCACGCTGGAACGGCACGGTGTCAATTACAACGCGGCGCTCAAGGCGCTGGCGGGCATACGCGGCGGGCAGCGCGTCACCTCGCAGGACCCGGAAGGCACCTATAAGAGCCTGGAAAAATACGGGCGCGATCTGACGGCGCCGGCGCGTCAGGGGAAGCTCGACCCGGTGATCTGTCGCGACTACGAAATCCGCCGGGTTGTACAGGTCATCAGCCGCCGCACCAAAAATAACCCGGTGCTGATCGGCGAGGCCGGTGTCGGCAAGACGGCGATTGTCGAAGGGCTGGCGCTGCGCATCATCAACGGTGATGTGCCGGAAGGGCTGCGCGACAAGCAGATCATCGCCCTTGATATGAGTTCGCTGGTAGCCGGGGCGAAGTATCGCGGCGAATTCGAGGAACGGCTGAAAGCTGTCCTGAAGGAAGTAGCCGACAGCGGCGGCAAAATCATCCTGTTTCTGGATGAGCTGCATACGATTGTTGGGGCGGGCGCGGCGGAAGGCGCGATGGACGCCAGCAACATGCTCAAGCCGATGCTGGCACGGGGCGAACTGCGGGCGATTGGCGCGACCACGCTGGACGAGTACCGCAAGTACATCGAAAAAGACCCGGCGCTGGAACGGCGTTTCCAGCCGGTCTTCGTCGATGAGCCGAGCGTAGAAGATACGATCAGCATTCTGCGCGGGCTGAAGGAACGCTATGAAGTGCATCATGGCGTGCGGATTCAGGACAGCGCGGTGATCGCGGCGGCGACCCTGAGCGCGCGCTATCTGCCGGATCGCCAGCTTCCCGATAAGGCGATTGACCTGATTGACGAAGCGGCAGCACGACTGAAAATGGAAATCGACTCCAAACCGCTGGCGCTGGAAAGCGTCGAGCGCGGCATGATGCAGTTGGAGATCGAGCGCGAAGCCCTGCGGAAAGAGCGCGATAAAGCCTCACGCGAGCGGCTGGAGGCGCTGGAAGCCGAACTGGCGAACCGCCGCGAAGAACTGAATGGACTGACGGCCCGCTGGCAGACCGAGAAAGAGGCGATCAACCGTATCCGCGACATCAAGGCGCAGATGGATGAAGCCAAAATTCAGCTTGAGCAGGCCGAACGCAAGTCTGATCTGGAGGGCGCGGCACGCCTGCGCTATGGCAAGCTGCCGGAACTGGAACGGGCGTTAGGCGAACACGAAACCAGCCTGCGCGAGCTGCAAGCCAGCGGCGGAATGCTCAAGGAAGAAGTGGATGCCGACGAAATCGCTATCGTGGTTTCGCGCTGGACGGGCATCTCGGTGACGCGCCTGCTGGAAGGCGAAGTCGAAAAGCTGCTGAAGATGGAAGACCGGCTGCACGAGCGAGTCATCGGCCAGGAAGATGCCGTGCGGGCGGTGGCACGGGCGGTGCGCCGCAGCCGCGCCGGTCTGCAAGACCCGAATCGCCCGGTGGGGACATTTTTATTCCTCGGCCCGACGGGCGTCGGCAAGACCGAACTGGCGCGATCACTGGCCTCTTTCCTGTTTGACGATGAAAACGCGCTGGTTCGCATCGACATGAGCGAATACGGCGAACGGCACACTGTCGCCCGGCTGATTGGCGCACCCCCTGGCTATGTCGGCTACGATGAAGGCGGGCAACTGACAGAAGCGGTACGGCGGCGGCCTTACGCCGTGGTGCTGTTTGACGAGATTGAAAAAGCGCACCCGGAAGTCTTTAACGTCTTTTTGCAGGTGTTTGATGATGGCCGCCTGACTGATGGGCAGGGGCGGACGGTGGATTTCACCAACACGGTCATCATCATGACCAGCAACGTCGGCAGCCAGCTCATCAAGGCGATGGGCGCAGACGCAGACCGGAACGAGCTGCGTAACGCCGTGCTGAATGAGCTGGACAAACAATTCCGCCCGGAATTCCTGAACCGGATTGACGATATTATCCTGTTCCAGAGCCTGACGCCGGACGACATCGCCCGCATTGTGGACATCCAGCTACGGCATCTGTCGAAGCTGCTGGCCGCCCGCAGCCTGACGCTGGAACTGACCGCAGATGCGCGGCATTATCTGGCGGAGCGCGGTTACGACCCGGTGTACGGCGCACGCCCGCTGAAACGCGCCATCCAGCGTGATTTGCAGGATGCGCTGGCGACTTTCATCCTTGAAGGGCAGGTGCGCGAAGGCGACCATATCATCGTGGATGCTAATGCCGAGGGCGACGGGATGCACTTCACCACCATTCCGCAGGGCGAGGCGGAAGTGATTTAAAACGGGAGCGGGAGGGCCTGTGCGCCCTCCCCTACACCTGTTTCGCGCTTTTTAGGCGGACTGGGTGCTTATAGGCGTCACTCATATTGAATTTTCAGATACGTTCTACAGACTGTTATGGCGTCGCGTCCCGGATAATCAGCGAGTCGAAGTCGGCGGTAGTGCCGTTCTCCACACCCAGCGCCAGCGTCCCGCCCAATGAGGCCGCGTTCTCCAGCGAGGCAACCATGCGGCCATTGACGAGCAGCGCCAGCTTATTCTGGTAAGCGATGGTCGTCAGGGTAATCCATTCGGGCGTTTCGCCTTCAAAAAGCAGCGGCGCTTCGTAATAAACCGCCTGCTCGCCGGGCGAATCGTAGCGGATAATGACATCGGTGCTGCCATCGGCATTGCGGCGGAGCATAAAGCGATAGCCGATCAGACCGGCCCCGCTGAGGGTTTTCGTCGTCCGCAGTGCCAGCCATGCTGTCCCCGGCCCGCTGGGAAAACGCATATCAACCGTGACATAGACATCGGTGGCATCAGTGAAATTGCGGAAGTCCGTCCCCGCGCCGAAGATGCCGACGCCGATATTGTCACGGAACAAGCGCCAGGTCACATCGTTATTGTGCGTCAGGCGCAGAAAGCGCTGATGATCGCGCGAGGCCGGGTCTTCGAGATACTGTCCCGGCGCATTTAATGCCCCTTCCCACCAGGCATCGGTGCGGAATTTGTCGCTGAAATCTTCGGTCAGGTCGCTGCGAAGTTCAGCGAAATTCCGCCCCAGCACGGCCTGCTGTACCGCCAGAGCGAAACGCGCCCCGGCATTGCGCGAATCGGCAGTTTCGGTAATGAGGCAGTCATCCAGCCGGAGGATGTCATCACGCTGTGTCTGGAAAATCAGCCCGCCAGCCGCCGGAGAATTGGGAATCGTTTCCTCGAAGCGAATCTGACCATCACGGTAAATCGTCAGCCGGTCACCGATGAAGGAAATATCGACTTCTTCCCAGCGGTTGCGGTTGTAAAAGTTGGCGACTCGATAGCTGGTGACGGTGTTGCCCGCGCCATCGAGATGCAGCAGCGTGAGATTGCCCCCCACCAGATCAAAGAGCAGGCTGCCACCAGCATTCTGGCGCAGCGTCATACGGTAGCCGCCCTGTTCCACCCAGATGCGGCAGACCATCGAAATATCGCGGATAGGGAGCAAATCGGGCGTGACTGTCACCTCATCCTTCATCTGCAAATACTGGTTGTTATTGGCTTCTTTGCCCAGCGTGACATTGGTGCTGCTGGTGGTGCGCCAGTCGGCAGGCAGGCTGGGGGCTTCAAAATGGTCGCTGGCCGCCTCCGCCCGCTGAAAGATGAGGTTGTCAAAGCGGACAGGGCGTGTGCCGCTGTTGGTCTGCACAATAATCGACCCCGCCCCAAGCTGCGGCAGAATCAAATCCTCATGGGTCATAATCAGGCGACGATCCAGGTAGACAAAAATGCGACTGCCTTCCAGCCAGAGGGTGAAGTTGTACCAGGTGCTGGCCTGAACAGGGGCGTTAATCGTCCGCAGGACACGTTCATTGGCACGGTCAAACAGATTGGGTACAGGCGCGTTGCGGCGCAGGTTAATCAGGCCGGGGAATACCTCAAGGACATTGTAACCCCCGGTGCAGCCTCCCGCGTCAATACAGCGGAAGATGACACGCGCTCCGGCGGCCTGGGCATCAAGATTGAGACTGAAGTTCATCACCAGATCACCCGCCGTCGCGTCCATCCATTCGGGGCGTTCCAGCCCCAGCACCACCAGCGGCCTGTTCAACTGTCCCTGGCCGATCAGCACGCCGTCACCACTTTCGGTCACGACCTGCCAGCTTGCCGGGTCGTAATCCCAGCCTTCCAGTGAACGCGCCCCTTCTTCAAAATCGGCCACGAAGGGCAGTCGCCCCGGCGGAATTGGGGTAGGCGATGGGACAAGGGTCGGCGGCTCGACAGGTACGACGGTTGGCGTATCAGTCGGCCTCTCGGTGGCCGTTGGCGACGGGCTGGCGGTCAGGGTGGGCGATGCTGTCTCCGTTGGTGTGGATGATGGCGTATCGGTGGGCGTGGGCGTATCCGTCACTGTATCCGGCGCAGTTGGGGTAGCAGTCGGCGTGTCTGTCTGCGTGGTAGAGGGTGGTTCGGCAGCGGTAGCGCTGGGTGTATCGGTGGGCGTGGGCGCATCTGTCGGTGTATCCGTCGCGGTTGGGGTATCGGTCGGCGCGAAAGCTACTGCCACATCACGCAGATTGCCCGCCGCACTCACCGAGGCTGCCGAAGCCGCCAGCCAGCCTTCACTGCCATCAGGCAAAATCACGCGAAACCAGCCGCCATCCTCACTGATGCCTGTGATGACCAGTTCTTCGTCCGCCGGTACGCTGGCGACAGCCGGATACTGTGATCCCGGCCCGGTACGCGCTACGATGCTTCGCAGGGAGAGCGCGAGGGGCGTAGCGGGTGTGGGTGTGCTACTGGGCGTCGGGCTGAGGGTGCGGGTTGCCGTCGGTGTGCGGGTCGGGGTATCAGTCTGGGTTGGGGACGGTGTGCGCGATGGCGTTACGGTAGCGGCAGCCGGAAGCACTGCTTCTTCCGTAACAACCGCTGAGGCTTCGACTGCGGTGGTCGCGGCTGCTTCAGCCGTCACCTCATCGGTTAAAGCGACCTGAGCAACTTCAGTCCGGGTGGCGGGAGGTGCTATGTCACCCTGTCGGGACGCTAAGAAGACGAGTCCGAGCAATAACAGCACCATAATGAGCGCAGCACCCTCCGCCGTTCGTCCGCCTAACCGCCGCATCGGCTGGGTTGAACTGAGCTGATCGGTCACAGCACGCTGGTCAGTCGGCGTTAACGTGGTTGGCACATCCGGCTGAAAGCGGGGATTCAAAACTGGCGTAGCGGTATTCAGGTCAGGGCGGCTGGCTTCCAGCGCGGCCATTGTCGAGTCGATCTGATCCTTGCGTTCTTCGCGGCGGGCGGCGATGACGTTGATGGTGCGGTGCGCGGCATCCTTAAGAGCTTCGGGTGTGCTGATAGCGGTGGTATTGAGCGCTTTTGCCAGCGCATTCACCAGTTCACCGGCTGACTGGTAGCGGTCTTCCGCCGCTTTTGCCATCGAGCGGGTAATGACTTCATCAACGGCTCTGGGCAGCGTGGCGTCAATGGCGGAGGGGCGCGGCACCGGGTCGTTGAGGTGCTTCATGATGACGCCGAGCGGAGTTTCGGCATTGTAAGGCAGGCTGCCGGTGAGCATCTGAAACAGCATCACGCCCAGCGAATAAATGTCGCTGCGGCGATCAACCGTATCCGCTCCCATGCCCTGTTCCGGCGACATATAGCCGGGCGTGCCGACGGCGTAACCGGTCTGTGTCAGGCCGGTGCTGGCCTCGGTCATGCGGGCGATGCCGAAATCGGTCAGGAAGGCGTTGCCCTCGGCATCAATCAGAATGTTTGAGGGTTTGATGTCGCGGTGAATAACGCCCTGACGGTGAGCATAGTCGAGCGCCGACGCTACCTGGCGCAGCATATAGACGATTTCATCCGGGGGAATTTTGCCCTGATCGAGGGCTTCCTTAAGGGTGCCGCTTTCCAGATAGCGCATGACGATATAGGGCGGGTCGTGTGCGCCGTCATAATCATAGATCGGGAGCAGGTGGGGGTGTTCCAGCCGCGTCACCAGACGAGCCTCACGCTGGAAGCGTTCCAGGCTGGCGCTGTCAGTGGCTATTGAGCGATGAATGACCTTAACGGCCACGAAGCGGTCAACGTTGGGCTGGTAGGCGCGGTAAACCGTTGCCATGCCACCCTTGCCAACTTCTTCAATGAGTTCGTAGGGGCCGAGCCGCGTTCCAATCATGCTGTCATGCCCTGAGTGCGGTAGGAAATATGTACCAATATTATAGCGCCTTCTTCGCCTGTCTGCATCCTACAAAGGTGTGACATCAAGGCGCACAGGGTAGAAACCTTAAAAACTGGGGGGCAGTATTGAGGCGGAAAATTGTATAAAGAGGGTAAAGAAAGACCTTTTTTCGCACATGTGCGACATATTATGTCACATTCATAAAAATCTCGAAAAAAACCGTTTGTTTTACGTTAAGGTGGTGTCGCATATCTTGACACATCAAAACTTTCCCTCATATAATGCGAACATAAACAGGCGAGAATGTCACGCCGTAACCCTTGCGAATGCAGGGGCGCAACTGAAGGCGAATCGTGGTGAGACAGCTTAACAACGGCTATATCAGTAATCGAGTTCTAAAGATCAATGTCGGTTTTCTGCTCAGCGCAGGTCCCGGCAACAGTCACGACTCGGTTTTTGATGTCCCCGCTGTGCGCGTGTCTGACGATCTGACCCTGGATTACATTCGTGGGCCAATCCGCCTGAGCCGCACGGCAGAAGGCATTCTGGTACAGGCACAGTTCGAAGTCGGCATTCAGGACGACTGCATACGCTGTCTTGACCCTGTGACAACTGCTGTCACAATCGACATTGAAGAACTGTTTGCCTATCCATCCCCAAAGGCTGCCGAGTTCAGCCTGCAAGACGACGGTATTCTGGATTTATCGCCGCTCATTCGCGCTGAGGTCTTCATATTTGCATCGCGCGGCATCCTCTGCCGCCCGGACTGCAAGGGTCTTTGCCCCGACTGCGGCACGAACCTGAATCACGCAAACTGCATCTGTGCTGAGGAGCGGATTGACCCGCGCCTGGCCCAACTCAAGAAACTGCTCGAATAACCTTATCATTCGCTGATCTTCAAATGCAGGGGGTATTTCGTCATGGCAGATTACAGCAAGAATTACGATTCGGCTATGGACTTTACTTCGGATGTTGACTTTTTTGGTGATGACCTTTCCGAGTCGGCGGAAATAGAGCCATTTGACGATAATTTTTTCAATTTAGAGGCAGACGACGCGCTTTTTGAAGATGATTTTGATGATGAACTGGACGACGATTTTGGCCTGGATGATGACGACGAACAGGAAGACGAATACGATCTGATGAGTATGGCGTCCAACGATACGGTTGGCCTGTATCTGAAAGAGATGGCGCGCGTCCCCCTGCTCTCAACCGAGGAAGAGATTGACCTGGCGGTGCGTCATGAAGCCGGTCTGGCTGGCGCGGCCAAACTCCGCAAAAATCCCGGCAGCAGTCAGGCGCTGGAATGGCGGCTGCTGATCGAGGATGGCAACAATGCCCGCGATCATCTCATCAAGGCGAATACCCGGCTGGTTGTCTCGATCGCCAAAAAATATATGAGCCGGGGTGTACCTTTCCTCGACCTGATTCAGGAAGGCAACCTCGGCCTGATGAAAGCGGTCGAGAAATTTGACTACCGGCGCGGCTTCCGCTTCAGCACGTATGCAACCTGGTGGATTCGCCAGACGATCACCCGCGCTATCGCCGATCAGGGGCGTACTATCCGCGTCCCGGTTCACATGAGCGACCGCATCCGCCGTCTGTACCGGGTCGCGCGGCAGCTTGAGCAGGAATACGGTCGTAAGCCGACGGCAGATGAAATCGCCCAGGAAATGGAATGCGACCCGCGCAAAGTGCAGTGGATGCTGCGGGTATCGTGGCAGCCGCTCAGCCTGGAACACCCGGTTGGCGAGGACGAAGACAGCGAACTGGGGAACTTCATTGAAAACGACAGCATGACACCGGTGCAGGCCGCGCACGATAATCTGCTGCGTGAGCGGATTGAAGCCGTCCTCTCCACGCTGACACCGCGTGAAGCCCGGATTTTGCGGCTGCGCTTTGGCCTGCAAAATGGCCGCTGCTACACGCTGGAAGAAGTCGGCCAGAAATTTGGCCTGACGCGCGAACGTATCCGCCAGATTGAAGGCCGCGCCCTGCGCCGCCTGCGCCACCCGCGCCGCTCTCGTCAACTACGCGATTATCTGTCGTGAGGAAGTCGATAGTCGGTAGTCGCCAGGCGATAGTCAAATTCAAGAATACGACAGTAACTTGATATGTATGGGGAGAAGTCACATTCTCCCCTTTTCATTTCCGGCGGCTAACCCGCTTTACGCTCCCACGAGAGCAGATACTTACGCTTCCGAGGGCCGCGCAGCACATAAAAGAAGGTGCAGCGGGAACTTTGTTGGAGGTGGGAGATAACGAAGGGAAGTGTGGTATAAAAGACATGCTCGCCAGACTGCATGACCCATTCCGCCGACTCATAATCCCCGTCAAGCCCCACATCGTCCACCACGCCTTCTAGCTGCTGTACATGGCCTGCGGTGAATTGTGCACTGGTAATGGCAGCGCCTAACAGGATGACGGGAATGGACATGACAAAACCGCAAACCAAATTGGGCCAATCATGACCATTGATGACACTAGCAATACCAGCGAGGGCGATTAATACGCCGCAGATAATGACGACAATGCCAAAGCCCCCTTCGGTGATCTGCTCCCAATTCAGACGCGCCTGCTGGCGGGGTGATAAAGAACCGTTCCGGTTGAATGACACATCCGTTTCGTCCGACATTTGCTGTTGACTGATGCTATCGGATACCATCTGCGCACCTCCGATTCTCTCTTTTCTCCTCGCTGCTGGTCAATCCGGCCTGGTCAATAAAAAGGAGAAGGCATTAAACCTTCCCCCGTGTTTTTATTTCGCTTTTTGGGGCGTTTTGCGGCGCGGTTTGGGGGATTTTAGCCCACGCCGCCCTCCGCTTTTGGGTCAGTTTCGCCCTCACCTTCAGTGGTTACGCCATAAGTGCCTTCCAGACCGCTAATGGGGCCGTCTTCAGCAAGCACAGGTTCGCCGTTAACAGCGACCATTTCCATCTCATTAAGCTGGCTGGTGGGAGGAACCTCAACCCCATTCACATTGACGGATGTATTGCTGCTGCTCGATGAGCCGGCTTCCGTGGTGGAGCTGATTTCAGTCACAACCGTCTGGCCGCCGCCCATGCCACTTTTAGCAGCAGGTAATTCAGTCTCAACGACAACATGGGTTTCCTTAACAGCCTGAGTGGTTTTCCCGGCATCGACAATCGACTGCACGGTTGCCCGCTGTTCATCAGTGAGGTCGAGGCTGTCGAACAGTTTTCGCAGCGCACTGTCACCTTTGGTGGGTTGTTCACCCGCTTTGCCCTCATCAGTGGCGAACTGCCCCCACTGGCTGACTTCAGCGGTGAACACCGTTTCACTGCTGGTGACCAACTGCGGATAGACTTCGAGCAGATTGGCCGCCGCCACCCGGTCATTATCCGGCGCGAGCAGCTTGATGCGCTCCAGGCCGAGCAGCGTTTCGCGGTAAACGGTTGCCTGCCGTTCCCAGGCATACAACTGGCGGAACGCCGCCATCAGAGCCGCCAGCGCGGGCAGCATGGCCGACAGCACCGTCAGCGTCGGCGTCCAGAAGGGGTCGCGCACACTGGCGCTGACCGTCGCTACAAGGGAGGAGAGCGTCATCACCAGCGCACCGGAAGCGAAAGTAAAGTCGGCGTTACGCTCATTCTCCTTGATGCGGCTCTGGTAAAAGCGCACCTGCTCGCTGATACGCTTATTGACATAAATGCGGTAGAGCAGGTCAATATCGCGACGATCATGGTCTTTCTGGTCGAGGTCAAGGGCGCTGACGCGGATTTCCCGTGTTTCACGAATTGGAGCGGCTGCGGCGCTTGTGACAGGCACGGGCGCTGGCACCGGCGTAGATGCAGGCACAGAAGCAGAAACCGGCTGTGGAGCAGGCGCAGGCGTTGGTTTCGGGGCGGGGTTTTTAGACATTTTCCTGCTCCTTCACGCGAATATTAATGACAGTTTCACGCAGTTTCTGTACACGGTCAGGTTTGTCGAACGGCGGCAGATGCGAAAGGTACTGGAAATAAGTCATGCGGAGTTCTTCAGCCAGACGGCGGGTTTTGCCCCAGCGTTTTTGCGGCTCGCGCCGGTTACTGAGGGCGGTGGTGAAGGCCGTGATGGCGCCAACGACGGCGGTCATCCCGCTGAAGAACTGCTGAAGGGCGTATCGTCCATCATCGACGCCTGCGTCACCGGCGACGTAATTAATGCTTGCCAGCGCGCCCAGCACCGTCGTGGCGAAAGCGCCGATGATGAAAATCCACTGGTACATGTAAAAGTTGTTCTGGTAATACTTGGATTTCTGGCTGAACTGAAAAAAGGTAGGCAGCAGATGTTCTTCCAGGTCTTCCAAGTCCTGCCAGATGATGGGGTACTGGGTGATGTCGTCTTCCTTCCAGAATTGGGTGGAGACGAAACCTTCCTGGTCGATCATTTTGTTATATTCAACCGGGTCGTCGGGCTTGTCCCAATCGAGCGAGATGCCGCGCCGGGGGCGGCGTTTGATAAAAAAGAGTTCACTCAGGCGTGATCTGCTTTTGGGCTTTGCCGGATTTGCATTGGCTGCGCTTGCGGTTGACATCTGCCGCGCTCCATTCTCATCGATGTGTTAAGTATCTCTAGTATAACGAGAATCCATTTTCGCGGCGAAATGAAAATCAAAAACCCTCACCGTTAAGAGGCAAGGGTAAAAGAAACGGGAAAACTGGAACCGGGAATGGGCTTAGCTCAGGTCAAGGCCGATGTCGAAGGTCGCTTTGTAGCCGCCGTCTTCGTCGTCTTCGTCCACTTCAACGACTTCCAGCGTGAGCAGCCCTTCACTGCCCCGGAAGATGCCATCGCCATCATTACGAGGCGTGCGCTCTCCCCGGCTGGCGTACAGATCATCCTCATATACCTTGTCCGTCAGTTCATCGTCGAAGAAAAGCTGTGAGGTGAAATCATAGCCGCGTTCGGCTTGCGGATCAGTGCGAATTTTAAAGTGAATATGCACAGTGCGCCCGCGATACCAGCCGGGATAAATGGTGATGAACTCGGCAGTACCGGTTTCATCGGTCACCTGGTAGCCGCGCAGGAAGTCGGAACTTTCGGTATTGAATCCAGGGTCTTCCACGCCGGAGTAGACACCCAGCGCATCGCAGTGCCAGATGTCCACCTGCGCCCCTGCCAGCGGCGTGCAGGTGTTCCCACCGATTTCCGAAACCCGAAAGGTCAGCTTCAGGGGAATCCCTTCCGTCACGACTTCATCCGCCGTATTGATGCGGATGTCGGAACGATTCAGCATCTCGTCCACGAAATAGGGGCCTTCCGTCAGCGCCGGGCGAACGATACAAGCGGGGAGCGCGGTAGCTGTCGCTGCCGGAGTCACAGTCTGTGCCAGGGGCAGTCCGCCCAGTTTCAGCAGGCTGCCACCCACGAAAGCCGCTGCACCTGCGCCGCCAAACAGGCTCAGCATTTCGCGGCGGCTCAACAGGCGGCCTACCGGCTGATCGTCGTCGTGTTCCTCAAGCGGGTGAATGGATTTCATCTGACTTTCCTTATTTATTGGCTGTGCAAGTTACTATACTGGAATCTATAGAAAATCGGCATTTTGTGGGTTATGTGTGCCTCAATTAACCTTAAATCCATCTTAAATCCGGCGTGAAGCGTTTTTTCACCCCAAGGGGATGCACATGACTAAACTACCCGCAACCTTTTCTCAGCTTCCAGCGTTATAGTTTGCTGTAGCTGTCAGCGGGATGACCGTCTCAATGCTTCTGAAGCGGTTGACTATAATCGTTAAAACACTGTTATACTGAGGGCAATAGAATTGGGCTGAGACAAACGATATTGGAATGTACAAGGGCTTAATGTTGAGTGTTATGATGGTGAAAGGCACATTATCACGCCTGTCATCAGAGTTATCTCCGTGGAGCATATCGCTTTGAATTCGCAAAATGGTCATCATCACAAACAGGACATTCAGCTTGAGTGCATCAACTGCCATACCCGTGTGCCGCTCAACCGTTCGCTGATTGGCTGCCCGAAGTGCGGTGAAAACATCCTGGAAGCCGTTTATGATTTCGGCGGCATGGATGTGGATGACTGGATGGAGACACTGAAGCGCCGCCGCGCTAATCTGTGGCGCTACCGCGAGGTGCTGCCCATTCAGGATTCCAGCAATGTTATCACCCTGGGCGAAGGCGGGACGCCGCTCATCAAATCGTATGCGCTGGCGGCCAGCCTCGGCCTGAAACATCTCTATATTAAGGATGAGCGACAGGGGCCAACCGGCAGTTTCAAAGACCGGCAGGCTACAGTTGCCATCACGGCACTGCGCGAGATGGGTGTTGATGAACTGGTGGTCGCCAGCGCCGGCAATGTCGCCATCGCCTACGCGGCATACTGCGCCCGCGCCGGGATTAAACTGTGGGCTTTCTTCCCCAGCCTGACGCCGGGCGACAAAATGCGTGAGGCAGCGCTTTACGGCGCGGAAGTCATCAAAATCACTGGCACGTATGACCAGACCAAAGAACTGGCGGCACGCTTCGCCAAAACCAAGGGCATCTTCCTCGACCGGGGCATCAAAAGTGTGGCTGCTATTGAAGCCATGAAGACGATGGCCTACGAAATCGCCGAACAACTTGGCGAGGAGATGGACAACAGCGAACGCTGGCGTTCCCCTGACTGGTTTTTGCAGGGGGTAAGCGGTGGCATGGGGCCGATTGGGGTGGCAAAAGGATTCCGCGAAATGCTCAACTTTGGCATGATCGACAAAATGCCCAAGCTTGGCATGATTCAGTCTACAGGCTGTGCGCCGATGGTTGAAGCCTTTAATCGGGGTCAGCGCATCGCCACACCGATTGATAACCCGCAGACCATCATCGCAACGCTGGCGACCGGCAACCCCGGACGCGCTTACGAACTGCTTTACGATTATGTACAGGAAAATGGCGGCTCTTTCGCCTCTGCCACTGATGAAGAAGCTTACACTGCCACCGTGATTCTGGCGCGTACCGATGGCATCTCGGTTGAACCGGCCACAGCCGTAACTTTCGCCGGACTCATCAACATGGTGCGGGCGGGCGTCATCAAGCCGGATGATGTGGTGGTCGTCAACTGCTCCGGCCATACAATGTCGGTTGAGAAGCAAATTCTCGGCGACCAGTGGCAGCAGACAGTTGACCTGTCTGAGCAGGCCCATAAAGCCCCGGCGCTGCCGGAAGAAGGGCTGCTGTCCGCACTGGAACAGGTCGAATCACAGGTACGGCGCATCGTCATCATCGAGGACAACAAAGACGCGGCTCGGCTCATCAAGCGTATCATGCAGGCACGCGGCAGTTACGATATTCACGTGGCCTACGACGGCGCACAGGGCATCAACCTGATCCGTGAGGTACGCCCCGATATGGTCGTCACCGATCTGATGATGCCGGATGTTGATGGCTTTCAGGTGATTGAAACCATGAAGGCCGACAAACAGATGGCGCAGATTCCGATTGTGGTCGTCACGGCCAAAGAACTGACGGCTAAAGAACGGGCGCGGCTGGGGGGGCAGATCGAAATGCTGCTGCAAAAAGGCTCGTTCATTGACGAGGAATTTGTCGAAAGTCTGGTGAGCAAACTGCATTAGGGCTGAAGTAATCTCTGGCAATCGTCATTCCCCACGATTCACTGGAAGGTGAATGAGCGATAGCTTCAGGATAAACAGGCGGTTTCAAAGTCGGTGCGGACAGCCCAATGACTTTGAAACCGCTGTTTTGTTTCGCCAGGCGGATTTTGAAGCGTTAGAGGCCCGTCAGGCTTTCCACCCATGCTGATGTGAATAGCTTGCGGCTTCAACAGTGTCCAACAACCCATCGCCTTACCTCGCATTCCCTGCCGCTCCTGCCAGCCTGAACAGCAGCAATCGACTTTACTGATTAAAGCAATTTGTTATATGCAGGCGGCGTAGTGCGTTATTAAGGGTGGAAATGCATTTCCAGAAAGTAGGTGGATCATGACCGAGTGGCTGCGGACAGCCCCACTTGATACTGTACAGGCGGAGGACACCAACACGCGACCGGCTGATGACGATCAACTGGTTCAGCGGGCACTGCACGACTCGGAGGTATTTGCTGTGCTGTATCGGCGGCATGTCGAGCGTGTGTATCGCTATCTGCTCTACCGGGTCGGCAATGTTCACGAGGCGCAAGACCTGACTTCGGAGACATTCGTTGAGGTCATGCGCGGCCTCAAGCGCTATCGCCGGGATGGACGCTTTGCCGCCTGGGTGATCGGCATCGCACGCTACAACGCGAATGATCACTTTCGACGACGGCGGACTGTTGCCTCACTCGACGCGATTTCCGATCTCCCTGAGAGCGGCGATTCACCCGACGAGACGACTGAACAGCGGTTGACGCTGGAGCGAGTGCGCCATGCGCTGGAAAAGATCAACCCGGATCGCGCTGAAGCCATCCGCTTACGGATGTTCGCCGAGTTGAGCGCTGCTGAAATCGGGACGGTGATGAAAAAAAACGAGGCAGCGGTGCGGATGTTGATTTATCGCGGTCTGACCGACCTGAAGCAGCTTCTTAAAGAGGAGGCGTAAACATGAACGAACAACAATCGAGCGAACGTCTCGACGCCTTAATTACGGCGCAGTTCGCGGGGAAAAACAGTTCCGCTGCTACTGATGATGAACGCATGATCGCCGAACTCATCCGTTTGAAGCTGGAGACGAAACCCAATCCACAATTTATCGCCGCGCTTGAAGGGCGGCTCAAACAAGAGGATAAAACCATGACTCAGCGCTTTTTTGTCAGACAACTGGTGGCTGCTGCCGCTGTGGTGGTGTTCTGCGCGGTAGGCGTGACATTCCAATCGGAACTACGCGCTTTCGCCCAGGAAGTGATTAACCTGTTCAATCCCGCCGAGAGCGACGAGCGCACTATCGAGGTTGAGTTAGGGGGTGTGACCGACCCCACTGTGATCGAGGTTGAGCCGAGCGTGGGCAGCGCCGACGATATGCCGTTCGAGGTGCTGCGGCCTGCCTTCATCCCCGCCAGCTACAGCCTGAGCGTCGAGAGCTACGACGAAACCGACGGCGCGACGATGCGCTACACCTGTAACAGCAATCCGTATTGGGCCTTTAGCGTGCTGCAATACACTACGGCAGCCTATCAGATCGAAGTCGGCGAAAGCGCGGCGATTGAGACGGTCACACTGGAGAACGGCGCAGCGGCTGACTATATTCGTGGCGAGTGGAGTATCGGCAATACGCCGCCCGAAGTCACCGAAGACGCAGAAGTCGGCACGACCTTTACCATGACCCAGGTCTGGCAGGGCGAGTCGGAAGTTCAGCAGATGTTCTGGACAGTCGAAGGCATCAACTACTACCTGTGGATTTCGGGGACGGATGCCCCCTCGAACTACCCGCCCGAATGTGCCATCAATCAGGAGACATTCATCACCATCGCCAACAGCCTGGAATAAATGGTCGTCTGACCTGACTGCATAACATAAAACACAGAGCGTGCGAGACTTTCCATCCTCTCACACGCTCTGTGCTTATGTAGGCGGTTAGGATATGTGTTTCAATTTTGAGGAAAACGGAGGAGGCGCATCGAGGTTATGGTGGTAATGCGGCGAGCGCAGACAGTTGAGGCGGCGTGGATGCAGGCAGGCTTTGACCGGCACATGGGCTGGACGAAACCCGCCGGGCATTTCGCGGAATGCTGCCAGCTTCAGGAACGGGGCGAGATAGTGCTGCTGGTGGCGGCAGAAGGCGATGCTTACTGCGGCCATGTCAAGGTGGTATGGAAGCCCGATTATGTTTACTTCCGCGACAATGGCATCCCGGAGATACAAGATTTGAATGTCCTGCCGGACTACCGGCGACAGGGGATTGGCGAAGGGCTGGTTGCCGCCGCCGAGGATGTCATTCGGGAGCGTTCATTTGTGGCGGGGATTGGCGTGGGGCTGTACGCGGATTACGGCACAGCACAGCGGATGTATACCCGGCGCGGGTATATCCCGGATGGGCGCGGCGTGATGTACGACGGCCAGCCTGTAACGCCGGGGCAGGCCTACCCGGTGGATGATGCGCTGATTCTGTATCTGACGCGCAGGCTGTGAACGGGTGACATCTGGTGAAACCTGATGATCGCTGAAGTGGGTATATAGTTGAGCATAGCGCCACTGGTATGATTGAAATTTGTGGCAAGCAACCAGAAAGATAAACATCAGATGGAAAATCTTGAAACACAACGCCTACGCATCCGGCGCTTGACGATGGATGATTTGCAACTTATTTCGCAGGTATATCTGGATGCCGGATGGGACGAACCCACTCCCGAAGCCGCCGAACAGCGCCGTCAATGGCTGGAATGGACAATCCGCAATTATCAGGCCCTGGCAGACCTGTACCAACCGCCCTATGGAGATCGCGCGGTTGTGCTGAAGGACAGCGGGGAATTGATAGGGTCTGTGGGCTTAGTGCCTGCCTTTGGGCCCTTCGGGCAGCTTGCCCATTATCAGGCGGCAGGCATCCATCACCGCCGCAACATGCCGGAATTCGGGCTGTTCTGGGCGCTGCTGAAGGCGCATCAGGGCAAGGGCTATGCCACAGAAGCCGCGCAAGCCGTGATTGACTTCGCGTTTAAGGAATTGAATCTCAAGCGCATTATCGCCACCACCGATGATGAGAATGTGGAGTCGCAAGCAGTGATGCGCCGTCTGGGCATGAAGATTGAAACCAACCCATTAAGTGAGCCGCCCTGGTTCCGCGTGGTCGGCATCCTGGAAAACGAGTAACGCTGCGCGAGGATCAATCCATTCCGCTAAAAAACCTCACCCCACAGCGGCATGTGGGGTGAGGTCAACAATCGTGGGCTATCCGAAATTCTGATTACTGAAAGACAATGGGCGCTTCCGCCGGACAGGTGGCGCGTGGCAGTTGGGTTGGGTCGTTCAGAAACTCACGTGACATGGCTACGCTGCAAAAACCTACTACCCCGAACAGGACGGAATGGCCGGTATTCGGCACCCGATAATAAAAACTGTTGCTGAGGGTGCTGGCAGCCAGTTCGGCGTACTCTGGCGGCGTGACCGGGTCATAGGCACCGGCCAGCAGCAGCGCTGGGATATCGCTGACGACGGCTTCGTTTTCCACCGGGTCAGCCACCCCGACATCCCAAAGACCGCAGGCAGCAGCTTCCGCCTCGTATTCCCTGACCATCAGCTCCTGCATCAAGGGATTCAAATTTGCCTCCACACGATTTGTCTCAGCAAAGGGAAATTCTTCATGGCACTGGACGGAATAACTCATGCCGAGGCTCAACCCTGGCGGAATCGTAATGAACGGCACCAGACTGGTTAAGACTGCTGTGTTTCCTTCACGCAACTGGTAAATGATGTTCGGCACATCGGGAATGGCAGCAGCATCATACAGCCAGCTAAAAAGCGCCATCATCAGGGTATAGCCGTCAACAACATGAGGACTCCCGTTCCAGGTGACCGTCACCGGATTGGCATTCAACGCTTCCACAACCTCAGTAAAAACCGCTTCCAGTTCAGGATACTGAGCGTTGCAAAGCGCATCCGCCGCGCAGGCCGCAAAAACTTTATCGAAAAGTAACTGCGTATTGGGTATGCCATCTGTTATGCCATCAACATTAGGCGGATAGGCCGAGTCGAGTATCGCGCTGCGGATGCCCTGCGGATGGTCACGCATGATGGTGAGCGCCAGGCGCGTGCCGTAGGAGATGCCAAGCAGATTCACTTCCTCGTAACCCAGCGCCGTGCGGAGATCCGCTACATCGGCGGCGCTTTCGGCACTATTATAGCTTTTAAGGTTGATGCCGGACGCGATGAGGCGATCATGGCAGGCACCAAGCGCTGCCCGGAGCGGCACATCGCGCTGATCGGATGTAAGCCCCTGTTCCATGCTGGCATTAAAAGCATCAATCACTTCGGGGCAGGTCATATCGGGTTCGGAAAAGCCAGTGCCGCGCTGATCGAAGAAAATAATGTCGCGTTCAGCCAGATTGCCAAACACACGCATCATTGATCTGGCACCGCTGACGGAACTGCCGCCGGGGCCGCCATTCAGATAAATGACAGGATCAGGCTTGATCGCGCCGCTGGAAGGGTGATAAATGGCGACCATGAGCCGCAGAGTCGGGCTGTCCGGCTGGCTTCGATCTTCGGGAACAATCAGATAGCCGCACTCGAACCTGGCGGACAACCCGGCTGCGGCTGGGCAATCGGCGGCTTCAAAACGTGGCACATCCTGCGCCGCGGCGGAGAATGAACTGATGATGAATAAACCACAGAGGACAACGATAAAGCATTTTTTGCCCATGACGACCTCCGATTCAACATTATTTAACAAATTATAACGGCAGAGTGGGTGACATCAAAACGACGCAAAAAGACCCCGAACGGCGAGGCGCTGCCATTCGGGGTCTTCCTGTATAGCGGTCGTTAGTGCTGGGTGACGACGGACTGCTGGGCCTGGGGTGTCGTGGCCTCATGAACATTGACATTGGTCAGGCCATGCGTGGTTTTTTCCCAGTAAAACGGATTGCGAATGAGCTGCCACAACCCTTTATAGGCGGCAATTGAATGAAGCATCCAGTAGATGGCGTTGGTCAGCGCGAAGAAAAAGAGGTGGCGATAATTGGGACGGCTGAGCGATGCCAGCATACTGAGGACAATGGCAATTCCGTTGCCGACGATCAGGTTAATGAAGGCGATCTGCCACACCCAGTCATGAAAAAGGCTGCTCATCCAGGCTGGTTGAAACAGTATCCAGATGAGGAAGAAAAACCACATGATCGGATTGATGAGGAAAACCCAGAAAGTGCCACCGATGAGCAGTTGATAGCTCAGCCAATTCTTGAGGCCGATAGCACGCAGCAGTTGAAGCGGGTGGCGGTTATGCACCAGCCAGGTCTGCATATACCCCTTGATCCAGCGGCTGCGCTGGCGAATCCAGTTGCCGGTGGCTTTATTGGCTTCTTCATAGGTGGTCGAGTTGATGACGCCGACTGTGTAACCGTTGACAGTGGCACGGATGCCCAGGTCTGCATCTTCGGTGACATTGTGTGGATCCCACGCGCCGAGCTTGCGGAGCAAGTCCATACGGAAATGGTTGCTGGTGCCGCCGAGGGGAATCGGCAGACCCATCCGGTCGAGTCCTGGCAGCATGTAGTCAAACCAGAAGGTGTATTCGAGCGTAAACATGCGCGTCAGGTAATTTTCGTCAGCGTTGAAGTAATTGAGGGCCGACTGAACGCATATCAGATTATCCGGCCCGTTGCGGAAAGCGGCGACGGCCTTGCGGAGCTGGTCAACTTCTGGAACATCCTCAGCATCATAGATGGTGACAAATTCACCCCGGCAGAAATTGAGGCCGTAGTTGCAGGCTTTCGGCTTGGTGCGCGGCAGGCTGTCCGGCACGATGATGAAGCGAAAGTATGAGGGTGGGCGGGCAGCTTTGGCGGCATTGATGGTTTCGCTATCGTCGGATTCCATCAAAATCAACACATCCAGCTTTTCGTGCGGGTAGTCAATGTTCGCCAGCGCCCGCAGCAGATTGGGAACGACTGACGGTTCCTTGTAAACCGGGACGAGGATGCTGTAAATGGGCAAATCGGCATCTTCGAGGGCTTCGGCCTGATCGTGGGTGACACGGCGATCACGGTTGAACATGCCCACCAGGGAAAGCACAAATTTGAAGGCAATACCCACTACATAAAGCAGGCTGATGATGACGATCAGCGCCGAGGCCGTCGTCCAGAAATCCAGCGCCAGCCCGATAACGATCAGCAGGAGGATGAGGGCAGCAACCAGAAGCTGAGGACGGGTAAATACCTTTGAGGCCGACTGCTCCGGCTTATTATCGCGCAGCGCATTGACAGCGGTGTGCATCAACTGGTCATGAAAGGCGTGCGAGAGCAGGTATTTGATGTCCAGCTCTGTGCCGACCAATGGCAGCACCTCCGCGCCGGGGACGACCGCCTGCACCCATTCTGTCAGGCGTGCTTCCGCCGGGTTATTGGTTAAAACAGTAATGACACCATCCATATTCTGCAACGGGCAAAAAAGATAACGCGCCATCAAAGGCACATCGAAGCGGCGTATCAGCTCCACATCGTAGTCAAGTGATTCGGTGTCGAGAAGCTGGCTGACCATCGGTTTCTGGGTGATCTGCGCCAGGCTGTCGGCGTAATCTCTGGGGCGGATATAATTTAAAGCGCCGAGAATATCCAGCATGGGCGTTTTATGGCTGCGATAGATTTCCAGTGCCTCGTCTGCCTGTGCGGCTGTGATGACCTGCCGTGCCAGCAAATCCTGAAGCACCAGTTCTTCGTCGCTGACGGGCAAGTCTTCCGCTAAATGCGCTCTTTTCAGGGACATTGTTATCACTGTCTCGCTTCTCAGTAATCTGTCTTTCTATAAAAAGTGTAAAGTTTATTTGATGTAACAACCCTGAAGATTTCTGAAGAATTGATGAAAACGAAATATTTATCGTCAAATTAATGATTTTAGCCGACAGTTACCCCTTCATCAGGCAGAGGGATTACAACTTCGACACCCGATGATTCCGTTAGCACGAAATTCTGCTACAATAGGCAAACGGTAATAAAGGAAGTGAGTTTGTAAGTCATGCGTCGTTTTTCCTTTGCTGCTACTACCCTTATCCTGCTGGCTGGAGGACTGATTGCTGCCGCGCAGGGGGCGCTGTCCTGTGATGCGGCATTACAGGAAGTGTGGACTGTCGCCAGCGATGCCTGCATCAGTGGGCCGGTTGGCTACCTGTGTAACGGAGGCGGCGCTCCCCAGGCCGAACCAGCGGGGGCGCTCTCCAATGCACTGAATTATGCCGGGGCGATGGTTGAAGTAGGGGCAGTAGATGCGCTGCGAACGCCGCTGGTGAATACGGAAGGAACCAGCGCTGGGGCGGCCTGGCTGCGGCTGCCTGCGCCGATTGAAATGACAGCGCTGCTGGTGGGGGATGTCACGGTACGCGATGCCACCCCGCCGGACTTCCCCGCCTGGCAGTCGATGGTGGTACAAACCTCAGTAGAAGCGCCTGCCTGCGGCGCGATGCCCCGGAGCGCCCTGATTCTGCAAAGCCCATTCAACCAGGGAGTGAACATCGCCGTTAACGGTGTGTCGCTGGGGCTGAACGGCACGGTGATGGTGCGGACAAATGAGGGGCAAACGCTGTTCGGTGGACTGTCAGGCGTGACGACTGTATTCGCCGTCGGGCAGAGTCAAACGCTGCGAACAGGGCAGCAGATTATGGTGCCACACAACCCCGGCGATTTCACCACAGCCGCAGGCGCACCGGGGCTGCCCACCGCCCTGGATGTTTCGGCGGCACAGTATTTGCCAATTCCGCTGCTCGACCGTCCGATTATCATTCCCCAGCCGGGCTATGTGACGACGCAGGGCGCTGTCAATCTGCGGATTTCCCCCAATACCGGCGCAGAAGTGCTGCTGCAAGTTGCCGCAGGGCAGGTATTAAGCGTGCTGGGGCGAAGCAGCGGCGGCGACTGGCTGCATGTCCGACTGGACAGCGGCGAAACTGGTTGGATGCTGGGCGAGCTGCTGCTGCAAAATCTGGGGCAGATTTACGCAGTATACGACGCAACACCGCTCCCACCACAGCGCTACGGCGAATTGGGGCGGCGGGCGACAGTCTTAGCACCAGCGGGGGTCAATCTGCGTTCCGCGCCGGATGCTACTTTTCCGGCGATGGCTGCTGTACCGGACAGAGCAGTCGTCACACTGCTGGCACGAAGCCCGTATTCGCCCTGGGTAAAGGTTGATTTTAATGGTCAGGTGGGCTGGATTGCGTTAATTGCGCTGGAAACCGAAGCTGTGATTGACGCGCTGGCCGTCGATTACGATGTGCCACCGCCTCCTGAACCGACCACTGTGCCGGGTTCCTTCGGTAATGCCTTCCCCGATCCCAGCCGTCCGGGGAATTAGGCAGGAATCTAAAAACTGTCTTTTCCGATGGCTGAAAAACTGCTATAATGCGAAAAGAATTGGGGAGTCGCCAAGCGGTAAGGCAGCGGACTTTGGATCCGCCATCCGAAGGTTCGAATCCTTCCTCCCCAGAAAGACCTCGCGCAGAACAGCCGGTGATTGCCATAACAATAGCCCATGTAACAGGCAGCCCCAGGTTGATGAAGGCACTCCCACACTTCGGATTCCGCCCCATCATAAACAAAAACGACTAACACCCAGGTTAGTCGTTTTATATGTGCTTCAACGGTTTCCTTAGTTTTGGCTCACTGAAAATACATTATCAGGAAATCGAGTGGACGTGGTGCCGATGTGATATGGCTCCTCGCCAAGAACAGCATAAAACAAATCATGCTTCTTCTGGAAAATACCCGCACCGTCGTTCACCACTACCCGATAGATATACTGTGACTCATCGATAAAATCCAGTGAGCGGATTTGCCCCTCAATTTTCTGAACGCTGTCACA
This sequence comes from uncultured Anaerolineaceae bacterium, assembly GCA_964447795.1. Classification (GTDB taxonomy): domain Bacteria; phylum Chloroflexota; class Anaerolineae; order Aggregatilineales; family Phototrophicaceae; genus CFX2. Next base: position 110,911 of record CAYUTY010000005.1, on the reverse strand, counting down.
TGCGCTGAAATCATCACAGGCACGGCTTAGTGTCGCCTCCCCGTCTCGCTGTTCCAGTCGGTATGCACGACCGCCTGGTGTTAATGCTAAGAATGCATACTCATCGCTTCCATAACATGTTACGGTGTTCTGTGAACTTGGCGCGAGTTGAATGTCATCTGTCAGTGTAAATCCAGCGAAATCACAACCTTCATTATCGCCCGTGCTATAAACTGCCTGTGCGCCATCGGCTGTGAAGCGCAGCGTCCAGTAGTTGAAGGCTTCATTTTCCTCGGATGCGAGGACATTCGTTTTCCCATCCATGTGGATTTGCACCAGATCAACCGCAGGATATATCGGGTTACCGTCAGCATCGTCTTCCGTCCAACCGACCCTGGTTGTGAGATCAACGGCCAGCAGTGATTCAGCATCGGCGGCCCAGCGCATATCGGGATAATAGTAATTATGAAATGTATCGGCACTTTGCTCGAAGCTGTAGACATTTGGGAGCAGCACACGCCCATCTAAACCGATGATGCTGATATCTGTGTCTGTTGTGATTGCCGCAAACTCACCATCTGGTGAAATCACGAAAGTACCGTACTCATCAGTGGTATGGGCCAGCACTCTCTCACCTGTTTCAGTATCAATGGTATAGAGGTTCGCATGAGTATTCGAAAAACCAGCAACTTCAGACATACTAAGCGTATTAAAGGCGATGAGTGATGTGCCAGGCACCCATTCCAGATTGTGGATAAAGACACTATAGCCGTAGTCAAAACCCTCACGGTAGTCATCCAAATCCACGAGCTGCTGAAGGTTTTCTCCGTCGATGCCGATTAACCAGAGAGAAGTACTGCGATATTGATAATCAGCAATATCGAGGCCATCGTATCCCGGTTTCTGCACCCTGCCATCATCCTGCGTGAAAAGGATCTGGCTGCCATCTGGTTTCAACCACAGCCGATCAACATTACCGGTGTCGAGAAGGACACGTCGGATTCCATCCTGCCACAAGTAGAGGTTGTCATCTTCAATAAAGGCAATAAGCGGTGTCTTCGGCTGAGCAGATGTTATCCCCACGAATAACACAGTGAGTACGGTAAACAGGGCTAAACGCATTGATTCATCTCCTGTGAGCAACATTCAATTGCTTAACTTTACACTCAAAACGCAGACGACTGAAACAAGTGATGAAGTGGGGGCTGTACCATGCTCTCTGCAGCGAGTGATTTCAAGAGTGAGTCAGAAATTGCAAGAAACCTAATCGGCCCACCTCACAGCGTTTTGTGGACTAAATCAAATAAGCCTGAGGCATTTTCATGGTACTGCCATACACATCCCTGAGGGCTATTTCGACTAAGGTAAGTAATTAAAGGATCGCGCATAGGCGCCCACTTAACCTGTGTAAGGCGCTGAATAGCCTTATCAATTGGAACAAATATCGCTTGATGTGTCAGATGATCAGGATCGTCCGGCATCACTTCACCGCTATAGACCGATACATCAAAAACAAAAGCAAGTGTTTGCCCTGTGTCATGAGCAGCATATATCTGGGTTACAAAAGCCAGACGGCTCTCACCCAAAATTGTGAGTCCCGTTTCTTCTCTTACTTCACGGGACAGGGCTTCGGTTATCATTTCTCCTGACTCAACGACCCCACCGGGAATGAACCAATACAACTTCTGATCATCATCAGGTTGTTCGATCATCAAAATATCATCATCCTTTCGGATGATGACAGAAGCAATAAGGGTGACTTTCATCCGGTTTAGCTCTCAGAATATGCGATACCTAATTGTACTGCGGTGGTTTTTGTGGAATCAACCAGGCTGTAGATAAGAGAGGTAAAGCGAAGATGCGACCTTTTCCTTCCTCATTCAGGTCTGAGTGTTATATACCGAGACAAGCCCTTTTTGCTTAAACAGAACAAACGCGCTTAAATTCAGGATGGTTGTTCTACTGTATTCAGAAATGGTACAGCGTTGTTTAGGTGCAGGGACGGTTGATTTCCAGGCACATAAAGGGCAGAAGCATGGGCTTTATCTACGAAGAAAGATTATCGGACTCGCCCTATATCGAAAGCATCACACAGGGGCATACCGACGGCACTGGTTCCACTATCCGGCCTGCTGAAATTCACTGGCATATGGTCTTCGTGCGGGCCAACGGCACGATGCATCCCCTGTTCGTAGGGCCTTTAACGACATCCGGGGTTGTGGAATTTGTCGAAGGGGTTGAACTGCTCTGGATTAAGTTCAAACTTGGCACCTTCATGCCTCATCTGCCAGCACGAAAATTCCTGAATGTGGAGACAATGTTACCTGGTGCAGCGAGCAATTCTTTCTGGCTCAAGGGTTCGGCGTGGCAGTTCCCTGATTATGAAAATGTTGACACCTTTATAGGCAGGCTGGTGCGGGATGAGCTGCTGGTCAGCGATGCTGTTGTGAAAGCAGCGTTACAGGACGAGCTACCGGAAACCCCGGCGCGGACGGTGCGGCATCGGTTTCTGCAAGCTACCGGCCAAACCCAGAGCCATATTCGCCAGTTCGAGCGAGCGCAGCAGGCGGCAGCACTACTGCGGCAGGGGCGATCCATCCTTGATACGGTTCACGAGGCGGGTTACTTCGATCAGCCCCATCTGACACGTGCCCTAAAACACTTTGTCGGTTATACACCGGCACAACTTCTCCGCATAAGCGAACCGTAAGCAGCTTGCCATTTTATACAAGACGGACGGCCTTCGGTCAGGTTATCATACAATTGTTCTAAAAGAACAGATAACACATCGAAAGGAGCAATAGTCATGAACGCCGAAACAACTAAACACGATCTCGTTATCAGCCGGGTGTTTGATGCCCCTGTCGAACACGTCTGGAAAGCATGGAGCGAGGGGGAACAGGTGAGGCGCTGGTGGGGCCCAACCGGCTTCACATCCCCACTCGCGGAAATGGATTTTCGTGAGGGTGGTGCATCGCTGGTTTGTATGCGCGCGCCAGCGGAATTTGGCGGACAGGACATGTACAGCACCTGGCATTACCAAAAAATCGTGCCGCTTCAACAGATCGACTTCATCCACAATCTGGCGGACAAAGATGGTAATAAGGTTGATCCGGTGCAGATGGGAATGCCTGATGATTTTCCGCAGGATCAGCTTCAAAGGCTGACCTTCAGGGCTGTGGGGGACAATCAAACGGAACTGACCGTCACAGAGTATGGCTGGGCAGCCGGGCAAATGATGGAAATGTCCCGCATGGGCATGGAACAGTGTCTCGATAAGCTGGCGGCGATACTGACTACGGCTTAAACCACAGGCTGCTGTTCCCGTAATTTCAACACCCTGGTCAGAGGAGGATGAAGATGGGCAAAGTCGTTACTGGATTCACCATGTCGCTGGATGGATTCATCGCGGATGCGAATGACGATATTGGGCGGCTCTTTAAGTGGTATTACAGTGGTGATACCCCTTTTCCACTTCCCGGCACCGATATGGTGTTTAAGATGTCGCCAGCCAGCGCCCGGCTGTTTCAGGATTTGTTCCGAACCATCGGCGCTGTGGTAACAGGGCGGCGCGATTTCGATGTCTCACGCGCCTGGGGTGGCAATCCGCCGTTTAGCGTACCGACTTTTATTGTAACCCATCATGTGCCGCAGGAATGGGTTTACGAAGGTTCGCCATTCACCTTCGTCACGGATGGTATCAACAGCGCGGTTGAACAGGCCCAAAAAGCCGCTGGCGAGAAAAATGTGGCTATAAGCGGCTCAAAAATCACCCAGCAGTGCATACAGGCCGGACTAATCGACGAAATCTCCATTGATCTGGCATCCATGCTGCTGGGAGATGGCATCAGCCTTTTTGGTCACCTCGGCATTGAGCCAGTTGATCTGGAGCGCATCGCGGTCATTGAAGGTAAGGATGTGACCCACCTGCGCTTCCGCGTTGTTAAGTAAAACTGAAAAACTCTGCCCACCTGAAAAGCACTTCGTCTTCAATGGCGAGGTGCTTTTTGTTTATCCAAAATCAGGCAGTAGCCAACTTAAGCTACCGGGAAATAGGCCATCTGACCGGGTAAAAGATAGCGCCATATCACTTTAACTGCTTTATTTTTGGTCTATAATAGCATTAACGTTGGGAAAGACAGTCTGACGGAGAACACAATGAGCACCTTTATGTGGAATAAAATTACGGCGAAAGAAGTGAAAAAATTGTTGCAGGACGGCAGTACAGATTGTGTCCAGATTTACGAAACCAGTGCGACTAACCCGGTTGATGCACTGGATCAACAGACAACAGGCAATTTTTTCGGTCTAGAAGCCGGCGCTTCGTCGCAATCTCCAGCACCTCGTTTGCCGATGCTGTTTACCGCAGTCACTAAACCGGCCCAGTATTCTGAAGCTCAAGCCAGTGGGTTGCGCTGGCAAAGCGCGGTTGGGAACTAAAACCCAGACTGTTATAAAAAGCGCTGCCGTGTTCCGTCAGGGTTCGCAGCGTCAGTAGGGTAAAGTGTGAACGCGCATGGTCGATCAGGCTGTGCATTAAGTACCGGCCCACACCAGCGCGGCGATAGGCTGACAAAATATAGACATGCTGGATGCGTCCAATCATCGCTTGATTGAGATACGGATCCTTCTGAACACCGCCCACCCCGACAATTTGCTCATCTAGCTTGACACCTAATAAAATCGCGCCTGCCGTATCAAAGCGGTTAACGCCAGACTCATATTCATCCCAAAGCCGTTGAATGAAGCTATAGCCCTCATCGAGACTGGGTTGCAGCAGCGGGCGAATATTCTGAAAAGTCGCTGGCTCAATCGGCCCGATATGAATTCTCGCCATACTCATGCTTTAGACCATCCTGTCGGCTATAGAGCTACCCACCGAAAGATACCAAACTTACGGACAGATCACTAGACAGCAGGCATTCCCCCTGCTGAAGACAGTTGACGGAGGCAGGGGAAATTGGTATAGTGAAACGAGGTTTCAGGGAAGCAGAGGGCTATAAACAACCTGCTTACTGTAACGCATGGGGTTGTGATGAAATGGCAGCCATGAGGGTCTTAAAAACCCTTGCCTTAACGGGCGTGTGGGTTCGAGTCCCACCAACCCCATAACACAGGTTTTACAGAGAGCGCCGAAGCAGGCGCTTTTTGTTTTGGTGATCTAATATTTCAGGCCGCCTCATGAGCCGCTTCAGTATCAACAATCAGCGCTACGCCATGCTCACGCAAATCAGCTTCAGACACCAGATGACCCCATTCATCGAAATTGAGCCGCATCGAGCGCAGTTCAAGTTCGAAGCCGCATAAGCGCTGGTGGTTTTCAATGATAACCTCAACATGAGTCAGTTTATCGATCAGGCGTGCCATGCGATCACTGAAACTGCGAACCGGCCTGCGGGTGAGTTTACTCAAGGTATCACCGTATTCATCCTGGATAACGGAGCTGTTCCAGAAATCTTCACGGAGGCTGTTCAAAACGTTGAAAATAACCCTGGCATCGTCATCGGTGGAGAAAGGATCATCATTATGCATCCAGCGCTGTATCAGTAAAAACCGATCCATATCTTCCGCAGGAACATCTTTATGCAAAAATATGGCGGGATGCTTGCCAAGCCAGTGTGAAATCAGCAAATGTGATTTGCGTGTGAACATTGGTACACTTTCGGCCAGACGCCGCTTGGCTAACTCCAGATCATCAGCCGCGATGTAGCAGCGGATACGGCTGATTTCGGCATACTGGGCGCGGATTAAATAGTGCTGCGCGATGAGCAGTTTATCATCTGTAATCTCGCCGCTGAGCGCGTGTGTAAAATCCAGCAGGAAATTTTCACGTGCTTCATATAAACCATCAACAGATGTACGTACCGCACTTTCACGATGCTGAAGTTTGCTGCTTTCAAACACATCACGTGCGGCCTCAAGGGCAGTTCTAAAGCGGGTATCCCGATCTCTGGCAAATTCTGCCCGCACGACCTCACCCAATTTAGCGACTTCTTCCGAAAGTTTATCAAGCCGTTGAATAGTGGCGTAAAAGGTGGCAGCAGAGAGCGCAAGATTGACCAATTGACCGGTTGCCGTAAATCCGCTCAAAACGGTTATGAGCTGCGACTGCTGTTGCAGTATATCAACCTGTTGGCCGACAGCGCGAACCGCATCTCGCGTCATCTTGCCATCCCACAGCGTGATGGCTGAGCGTGCAGCTCCCGCAATCAATGCAAATGGTGTTGGTAAACTTCCGGCCACATCCAGTGCTGTATTCACAGCAGAACCATCCCGGAGCCAAGCCACGACCTGCTTGGATGCACTCTGAACAATAACACCGCCTACCCGTTTGAACGCACCAGACTTCAATCCAACGTCAATCCACTGCGGCACATTAAACACAACTTCAAGGCTGGACATTGCAGCTCCACATCATCGGTAATCAGATTTATGTATAGTTTACAGCTAATGAAGTTGATTGAACAAAAAGGACTTAGGGTTCGTGCTACTTGCTTATCCCAACACCTTATCGAGAATGCAGGTATGGGCTTTGACAGCCCCGTCTGGGAGCGTTAAAATAAGGGCTGGTCGTCGAAAGACCCGCGATGAGGCTCGCGTAATACCCTGTGGTTGATAGCTTCTACCCGGCACATGCCAGGTAGGGGCTTTTTTGTTTACGGTGGAGGTTGTCATGCGTTGGCACAGCAGCGGCCTGTTTCATCTTTACCCGGCAGATCATGCCGCATTTTTACGGATGCTGGTCAAATGGCTGGCGCTGGGGAGCGCGGTGGGCGTCCTCTCTGGCACGGCGTCCGCTATCTTTTTGACAGCGCTCGGCTGGGCGACGCAGTTCCGCCTCGATAACTCACCCATCATCCTGCTGCTGCCGCTGGCGGGTTTCATCATTGGCTGGGTCTATCATCGCTTCGGCTCGACAGCGGGGCGCGGCAACAACCTGATTATCGAAACCGTCACCGCCAGCGAACTGGAAGCCGCCAGCAGAATTCCACTGCGAATGGCACCGCTGGTCCTGGCTGGCACGGTGCTGACGCATTTGTTCGGCGGTTCTGCCGGGCGCGAAGGCACAGCGATTCAGATGGGCGGCAGCCTGGCTGCCGGGCTGCGCCGCCTTTTACGCCTCAACTGGGATGACCGCCGCCTGCTGCTGATGGCCGGTATCAGCGGCGGTTTCGGCTCGGTCTTCGGGACACCGCTGGCCGGGTTCATCTTTGGCATGGAGGTGCAGAATATCGGACGGATTCGTTACGAAGGCATCATTCCCTGCCTGACCGCCGCCATCGTCGGCGATCTGGTGACACGGGCGTGGGGCGCGGCACACAGCCATTACCCGCATCTGGCGGAAACCGCGCTTGATCTGCCGCTGCTGCTTAAAGTAATCGCGGCGGGCATCCTGTTCGGCCTGACAAGCCTGGTGTTCATCGAGCTGACACACGCGGTCAAGGCGCTGTCGAAACGCCTGATCGCCTATCCACCCTTGCAGACCTTCGCAGGCGGCATCATCCTGCTGCTGGTGGTGCTGGCCGGGACACAGGATTATCTGGGACTGAGCCTGCCGCTGATTCAAGCCAGTCTGGAAGGCGCGGGGGTGGTGGCGCTGGCCTTTCTGCTCAAGCTGATTTTCACGGCGGTGACGCTCGGCACCGGTTTCGTGGGTGGTGAGGTGACGCCGCTGTTCGTGATTGGTTCAACGCTGGGCTATACGCTGGGACGGCTGCTGGGTGTTGATCCGGCCTTCATGGCAGCGCTGGGGTTCGTGGCAGTTTTCGCCGGGGCGAGCAACACACCGCTGGCCTGCGCTCTGATGGGCATCGAGTTATTCGGCAGCGGCGGGGCCATTTATCTGGCGCTGGCCTGTTTTGTGGCTTATCTGGCGTCCGGGCATCGCGGCATTTATGTGAGCCAGATAATCGACACTGCCAAAACACCTTCGCCCCATGTGAACGGTGATGAACGGCTGGCTGACTACACCAGCCGCCGCCAGAACGGAAATTCAGGCTGAGGGCGGATTCTGCGCCGATTCCGCCCAGATTTCGCTGATGCGGCGGCGCATTCGATCCGGCAAAAAATGAAGCTTTTGCATGACCTGCGCCGCGACGGTATCCTGCTGGCGCATTAACCCTAACAACAGATGCTCTGTGCCGATGACATGATGACCCAGCCGCCGTGCTTCATCGACAGCCAGTTCCAGCGATTTTTTTACTTCTGGTGCGAGTTCGACAGATTCGGCGCGAGCTGTGGGCGGTTGTGCCAGTTCCAGAATGGTCTGCTCCGTGATTTCCGGCTTCGGCCCAAACTCACGCAGGACACGCCCGGCGACACTATTTTCCTCCCGCAGCAGCGCCAGCAGCAGATGTTCAGTGCCAATCACGCTGCCGCCCATATTTTCTGCCGCCTCCTGCGCCATGCTGAGGACACGCCGCGCCCGCTGGGTGAAGCGCTCCATCTTTTGCGCTGGCTGCACGTCAGAGTCGGGGTGGTCGATCTGGATTTTTACGTCCTGCGGGAACTGCTTACCAGCGCCGAACAGCTTGCGAAACATCAGCTACTCTCCGATTTTTCAGCCACTTTTGTCTCAACAGGAATACGGGTCACCAGCACCTTGTCAACGCGCATCCCGTCCATATCCATCACTTCAAAGGACAGGCCATCATGGATGAAGCGGTCAGCCGGGCGCGGGATGCGTCCCAACTGCGCCATGATAAAGCCGCCCAGGGTTTCGTAATGACCTTCATCCTCGTCGGGGAGTTCCTTGATATCCAGAACTTCCTTCAATTCATCCAGCGGCAGCAGGCCATCCAGCAGCCAGGAGCCATCCGCCCGCTGTGTCGCGCCGGGCGCTTCCAGACCGCCGATAATTTCATCCATCAGACTGTAAATCGTCAGCAGGCCTTCGATGCCGCCGTGTTCGCCCAGCACCAGCGCCATGTGTTTGCCGGAATTCTTAAACAATTCCAGGGCATGGGCCGCGCTGGCGCTCTCCGGGATGAACAGCGTTTCGCGGACACACGGATTGAGGTCTAACTGCTGACCCCGAAGGGTCATGTCAAGCATGTCCTTAGCGCGGATGATGCCGTGCACATTATCGAGCGACCCGCGCCCCACCGGTAAGCGCGAGTGTGGGCTGGCGGCGATCTTTTGCAGATTGTCCTGCAAAGGATCGTCCAGGTCGAGCCATTCAATTTCCGTGCGCGGCGTCATGATAGAACTGATGCGCCGGTCAGCCAGACTGAATACCCCTTCGACCATCTCCTGCTGCGCTTCTCCAAATATCCCGGCTTCCACACCCTGCCGCATCAGCACTTCAATTTCCTCAGCGGAAACCGGTGACTCGTCCGACGGCCTGACGCCCATCAGCCTTAGCACCAATTCAGTTGAAAGGCTGAGAATTCTGATGATTGGTGAGGTCAGCCGGGCGAAGAAACGCAGCCGGGGGACGAGCGCCATCGCTACCCCTTCCGGGTCGCGGAGCGCCAGCCGTTTCGGCACCAGTTCGCCAATGACCAGCGAGAGATAAGTCGTCAGCAGCACCACAATGATGAAGCCAATGGTCTGCGCGTAAGGAATGAGCGCCGGAATTCGGCTGAGCTGTAAGGCGATGGTGTTGGCAATGGTTGCACCGCCGAACGCGCCCGCCAGAATACCGATCAGGCTGATGCCAATCTGGGTGGTTGAAAGAAAACGGTTGGGGTCGTCAGTCATTTCGAGGGTGATGCGGGCTTTTTCGTCGCCCTCATCCGCCAACTGCTGCAAGCGGGCTTTGCGGGCAGAGACGAAAGCTGTCTCCGTCATCGAGAGGAGGCCATTGAGCAGGGTTATGAGCAAAATAATCAGGATTTCCATCGCGGCCTCAGCAGGTGAGGTGTCAGACTCCTTTAGATCATTGGAATGGGTTTCAGTTTACAGGAAAACATGCAGATAAACAGATTTTGCCCGGAAGTTTTAAATATCCCAGCGCATGTGGATAACATCACGGCGAACACTGAAGCCGTAACGCCGCAGCAGTGCATTGGTCGCCAGCCGGTCAGAGGGATGTTCAATCACCAGCGAACCGCCGCCGAAGCGCCGAACCGCCGTGTTGAGCAGGGCATCGTCGTAGAGGCCTTCAAAATCCGGGTGAACCATCAGCGTAAGCTGGGTGCTGCTGCTGGTGAAACCGCTCTCCACCCACAATGATGCCAGGACGCTGCGTTCATCCGGCGCACGAATGATGAGTCGTTCCTGACTGCGGAGGCTCAACCAATCGAGCGCCTGTTTCCAGAACGGCGCACGAAAATAACCGAGTGAGAGGGGGCGCAGCCAGCCAATGCCGCCCAAGTGGGCCGGACGTGCCTGTTCAGCCAGCGCGTATTCAGCCCGCCACTCGCCGCTGCGACGGTGGCTGATATAGGCACCATTGGGGCTTTGCAATGGCTGCGGGCGGGACGATGTACCGGTGCGCCGCCAGGAAATCCAGCCGCGCTCCTCGATGAAGCCCAGCCGCGTGTAAAGCCGCCGCGCTACCGGGTTATCGGCATCGACCTGGAGGACAGCATGTTTGCCACCGCGCGCACGGATCATTTCCATGGTGGCCTGCATAATCTGGTTGGCGATACCGCGTTTCTGATAATCAGGATGGGTGGCGACATTGACAATCACCCAGGTGTCCTTCATCTCAGCCTGGTTGGGTGAGGGGTAAGTAGAAACATTACCCACCAGCCGCCCATCAGCAATCCAGACATAGCCCATGCCCATGCCCTGCGCCAGATCATTCAGCCCGGCCAGCAGGTTCAGCCCCGCGCCCATCCGGCTCAAGGTACGCATTTCGCGCACAGCAGCGCGCCCGCTGCTGTCCATCGTATCAGCGAACGCCAGCTCGATCAGATCAGCCAGCGGGCCGAGGTCGGTACGTAAATTAACCGGGCGCGGCCCGTCGCTCATTTCTACCGAACTCTGAGCCGCCTGCATCCCCACCACAGATAAGGCCTCTTGTGAATATATTTTATTCAAGTTAAGCGTAACCTTTGCCCCGACTCATGTCAAGCGCACCCGACGCCTCTGAGCGTAAACGATTTAGTATAGACTGAAATTTTGCACCTGACCTTACCCGCCGATTACCCGCCGCCTCAAAATCAGCCGTTGGTAAACCCGCCCCCATCAGTTATTATCGTACCCCGTTGGGAGTCCCGACTGTAGGAGAAATTGTTAGCATGACCAATTATGGCACATTACGTGGTGGCGGGCGTGGAACGCGCCGGAGCGGCGGGGGCTGGCAGTGGACAGTCCTGGGTTTTGTAGTCGGCTTCGGCTGTGCTGCTATCATCGGCCTGGTACTCTTGATCGCCGGGGCTGACCCTGGCAGTATCTTCAGCGCGGGCCGCCCGACGCAAACGCCGGTTATCATCACGGCCACACCGCTTCCGGCGACGAATACGCTGGAACCAACCGAAGTGCTGATTGAGCCAACGGCCACACTGGGGCAGGCGGCGGTGGTTGCGCCAACGGCCACGCCCACAACCGACCCCAGCACCATTCTGCTGGAACCCAGCGAAACACCTACCAGCGAACCCACCGCTGATACCCAGGCTGTCGCCGGGCAGGGCGGCGGCAGCGGGGGCGGTGTCGAAATTCCGGCGCTGCTGCAAAATGTATTGACACCACTGCGGCGCGTCGATGGCGGCACGTACCTGATGGGGACGACCCCGCAGGAAGTGGCGCAGGCCGTTGACGAGTGTACCAACCGTGATGGCGGTAACTGTGCCCTGAGCTACGGCGAAGATTCTGCCCCGGCGCACAATGTCACAGTCAGCCCTTTCAACCTGGAAGTGACTGAAGTTACCTATGCCCAATATCTGGCCTTTTTAAATTCACTTGGCCCGAACGGCCACCGCACCGGCTGCAACGGCCAGTTGTGCATCGCTACCCGTGCTGAAGAACCAAACAGCAACGTTATTTTCGACAGCGCCAATTACCGGGTGCTGCCGGTGATCGAAAACTTCCCCGTCGCTGGCGTGACCTGGTACGGCGCACAGGCGTATTGCGAAACCATTGGCCGCCGCCTGCCCACCGAAGCCGAATGGGAACGGGCAGCACGAGGCACACAGAATTTCATCTATCCCTGGGGCAATGTCTGGGACGAAACACTGGCAAAAACCAGCCGCCCGCGTCCCGATGATCCGGCGCTGGCCGGGGCGGTTGCCGTTGGCAGCTACGGCGCGAATGAATTTGGCTTGCAGGATATGGCGGGCAACGTGGCTGAATGGGTGACGGACTGGTACTCGCCCACCTGGTACACCCAGCAGGCGCAGTCACCGCAGGCACCGATTGACCCGAATGGCCCGGTTGCGGGGACGCAGAAGGTGATACGCGGCGGTTCGTGGGACGGCGTGCCGTTCTTCGCCCGCAGCGTCCACCGCCAGAGCCTTGAGCCGCAGAACGGTGTGCTGTGGGTCGGTTTCCGCTGCGCCGCACCGCTGGATGCGAACCCGGCACTGGCTCCTGCTATCCCGACGACTGACCCGGCCTTAGCGCCTGCTGGTGGGGCGACCACTGGTGGCGAGGAAGACACCTCGAACAGCCAACCGACGCTGCCCCCACCTCCGGTTCAGCCGACGGCAGCCGCTGCGCCCACCGAGAGCGGCCCGCTGCCGACGCTGGAGCCGGGCGGGTAAGTCATTATCCTCACCCCTAGCCCCCTCTCTACACAGTGGAGAGGGGGAATAAGACAGGGGGATTGATGAAGCACGCCGCCGGGGGTTAAAGGGATAGAAAATTCCCGGACAGCGGATTTGATGGCGAAAACTTAGGGGAATTTATCGACGGTTTTTTGACTCATCACTTTTTACTCATCCCTCATACCTCGGAACTCATTATCCATGCGCCCAATTACACACGAACTCATCGACAATCTGCTGGAACAGGCGGCGGCCTCACCACGCAAGCGCGTCCCCTACAACTTTCACGAGCATGACGAGCCGGTGCAGCGCATGATTAACGCGATTGTCCCCGGCAGCTACGTGACGCCGCACCAGCACGGCAACCCGCCGAAAGTGGAGCTGATCGCGGTGCTGAAGGGGCAGGCGGCGATGCTGTACTACACGGCGGAAGGCGAGGTGCAGGCGATTTACATCATGGGCGACGGGGTGGACTCGGTGTATGGGGTGGACATTCCGCCGGGCGTTTTCCACAACTTCGTAGCGCTGACGCCGTGCGCGGTGCTGGAGATCATCAAAGGGCCATATGAGGCGGCGACACACAAGCAGTTCGCGCCCTGGGCCCCGGCGGAAGGCACACCGGAAGCGGCGGATTACCTGAAGCATCTGGAAGCCCTGATTCGGGACAGGATGAGCCGGTAGAAAAAGGCTCGCAGCTCAAAACCTGTGGCGGCGGCGGCGGTGGCGGTGATCTGTTTTTTTGGTGTTCTGCCGCCATTTCCGGCTGGCTGATGGCGGCGGTGGTGGTGAAATGGTGAAAATGGTGAAAATGAGAATGCGCCATTTTTATCATTACAAAGTCGATAGTCGATAGCAGGTAGTCGATAGTCAAAGGCAAAGGATTTAACCGCCGAGCGATAGAAAGAGTTTAGCATGGAAATGAGGGGGCGGGTGAAACATTTGTCATAACATTTGTTTCGATTTTGAGAGGAGAATAGGGGTTAAAAGGCGAAAGTTAAAGGTTAAAAGAGGACGCCGCAGGCTGATCCCGCAGCGCTTGCGCGGGACATGGAGCGCTGCGGCCAATCATCCATGATTCACCAGAGAGACAGAGAGAACACAGAGAGAAATCCAGTATTTCTCTTTACTCTGTGAACTCTGTGGTTCAGTCTTATGTGGGAAAAATCAGCTAAAAGCGGAGGGTCATGAGACGTTCGTTGACCTGCTGCTGATTTTCGGCTTCCCGCTGTTTTTGGATTTCCTGACGGCGACTAGTTTGGCGCGAAGGCTGAGTCTGCTCCAGACGGCGCACCTCGCCAACGCGCTCCTGAATCGCTTCCAGAAGTGTGCGGGGTTTGCTGTTCCACAGGTTGAGCATGACCGGCCTCCTCGACTAACGTTCACTGAATGAGGTCAGTGTACTGGCCTTCGGCAGCGATCACATGGGCTGCACGAGGTAAATCGCCGTAGGTCAGGTGGCCTATTCGCGTTAGGGTCGCACTAGAGACTTTCGAGAAACACACGCACCAGATAGTCGAGCTGCCCTGCTGAGGTTTCCAGTCCAACACGCTCGACGCTGCTGGAAGCGGTCAGGGCTTCGCTGGAAGCACGCCCTAAATTCTCTGCGCCACGCGGAGCGATAATGGTTTTGGGGCTGGACTGTAAATTGACAATACGCCCGCTGAAGCCTTCGGGGAGCGGCAGGGTGCGGGCCGGGTCGTAGAGATATTTCTTGCCACCGACCATCACACCCATGCCTTCGTCCATCGCGTGGCCTTCCAGCCATTCAAAAATCTGTCCGGTGGCTTCAGCGCCACCACGCGGCCCGGATTTCACTTCCAGGTAATTACGAACGTGCAAATCGCCGCCGATTTCTTCAGCAATCATGTTGTCGGTAAACAGGACTTCCTGAAAATTTCCGTTTTTCCTGGGCAGCAAGCCGCGCACATCCTGATGAAGCTGGGCATTGGGAAAGGTTTTCTTCAACTGTGCCAGTGCATCCTGCTGTATCGGGCGAGACAGAACCTCAGCGGCGTTGCCTTTGACCATGTTCAGCCGCGCCTGGGCGACTTCGCCATTCTGCAACCCCGCCGTTAAAGCTTCTTTATCAACACGTGACAATACCTGCCCTTCGCTGGCACGCAGCGCCGCTAAATGGGCATCGAGCATTTCCTGCGTGTAATCGGCGGGACGGGCAAATTCCGCTATTTTCCGCAGTTGGCTGACGTTACCCGCGCGCGGAATCAGCCCTTTGACCTGAATCAGCCCGTCAGCATCAACGGTCAGCGCGGCCAGGCGGGCGTCCTCAGCGGCTTCACGGCGAATAAAGGTGCGTCCGCCACTTGTGTATTTGCTGTAACCGGCAGGTAACTGCGCCTCAGAGACGGGCTGGCCGATCAGTTTTTCCACTTCGCCCCAGTTGGCGGCATCCTGCGGACGGAGGGCTTTCGCTCCTGCTTCTCCCGCCTGCTCCGCGCCCGCTTTGGCCCCCTGCTGTCCTGCTGCTTCTGCGCCGTGTTCGCCTGCTTCTTTTAAACCTGCCTTCGTGCCCGCTTCGCCTGCTTCTTTTGCACCTGCCTTTGCGCCCTGCTCGCCCAGTGCAGCGCCTTCTTTGGCGGCTGCTTTTCCGACAGCGCTGCCAATGCCTTTAACGGCTTTGGCCGCCGGGCCAACGACATCCAGAAAGGCAAAAGCGGTATTCAAAACGGCTTCAACTGCTGCTGCATCCACCTGCCCTTTGTTGACCAGCGAGGTTTTTGAGTTCACTTCGCTATCGGCAGCCGTCGCCAGCTCGTTGTATTTCTCCCAGCTTGAGGCAACCTGATAGCCCGTCACCCCCAGTCCCACACCTGCGGCGATGAAGAAAGTCGCTCCACCAAAAGTGGCAATCTCGGCAACGATAAAGGCCGCCGCCGCCAGTGTGCCCAGACCTAAGTTGGTCCAGAATTCCTTAGACTCATGGTCGGACAGCATGTCTTCCGCTGCCCATTTGAAAAGCGGTTGATTCCAGGGCGTCCCGGAGCTGCCGGGTGCCTGATAACCACTCATGAGTTGATGGTGAACCGGCTTCAAGTCCCGATCATCAAGCTGTTCCGTACCGAGGATTTTTTCGCTCAGGCTGATCTTTTCCAGTACGTTGTTCATGGTGCCACCGATGACCTGCCGCGCCTGACCGGGATCCCCTGCGGCGACAGTGGCGAGGGCCGTATCATTGACCAGATTGCCTTCCGCCGCGATCAGGGGATACAGCAACGGGTACTGATTGGCGAGAGTCTGCAAGACCATGTTGACCGGATCGTACTGCGCTTTGACATCTTCCCATTTCGCCATTTTGGGGTCAGAGAAATCTGGCGGTTTATTCGGATCAAAAGTTGCTGGCGTATCTCTAAATGAGTCGTCATGAACCGACGGGGGTATCTGGTTACGGCCGACTTCAATACGCCGCATCTGCGCCAGGGCTTCCTTTGCCTGTATGGCGGTTTCAGCGGCCGCCTGTAATACCTAGAGGCAATTCTCCTGCTGGATACCTGTTTCAGGGCTGGCTTCGGATTTACCAGGGGTCATGCCAATCGCTTCCAGCTCTGTCGTGATGTACTGGCGGTTCAGATTCATATAGTGGCGGGCTGTAAGGCGGACATCTTCGCGGAAGCGTTCCTTGATTTTCTCGACCGGGGCAATATCATCGAGTTCAGCGCCGCGATCGATGCACTGCTGCCACAGGTCATAATGAGCGATAGCAACTTCGGCGCAGCGGTCGCCAAAACTTTCCCAGAGGTTTTCCAAATCACTTTCATCCAGCGGCCCAACCCAGGTATTGGTCAGTATTTTGCGTATGCGAGCCAGCTTTTCGTCGTCATCCGCCCGTAGTTGGGCAGCCTCCGGCGATTCGCTACTCATATTCGGCGCGCTACCGGGGACGGTCATCGGCGCAGTGGCGCTGGTCATACCGCCACCGCCGGTTTCATCGCGCTGAATCTGCAAGCCGGTTCGGGAAATGCCGGATGGCGCGATACGGCCTTCATCCACCAGTCGCTGAACCGCCTTATTGCCAATCAAACGCTGGAGCGTAAAAAAATCTGCCGTTTCCGGGATCACAAAATCTTCTGTGGGAGAATTTTTATGATCTGGCTGGGACTGGGGTTTTTTGTCTTTCGGCTGGTTGGCGCGTTCGCTGCTCATATATCCCCCGTGTTGGCATATCTTTCTATTATATATATTTTTGCTGGGGGGAATATATCAGTCCAGAAATTGAAATGCTTACCCCGTAATCACCGTCAGGCGTTGGGCGGGAGAGCGGCGGGCTGGGGTGGATGGGGCTTCGGCAGGGTAGCCAAGATGAATGATGCCGACAACTTTTTCATCCGCCGCCAGCCCGACAAATTCACGCAGGCGGGGATGATTCTTAAAGGTCTTCCAGCAGGTACCGAGTCCACGCGCCTCCGCCAGCAGCAGGAAGTTCTGCACGACACAGCAGCAGGCGGCGTAATCTTCCTCGTCAATTTCCGGGTTGGCGTGGCGCTTCTGCACCACCAGCAGGTAAAAGGGGATGGTCGCAAATTTCTGGAACGTCCCCTCGGCGGCCTGCCCCCGTTCGGCGTCGCCCGCGCTGGTCATGCCTTCCAGCACCATATCGCGGCGGATTTCGGCATAGCGCTCCCGTCCTTCATCTGTGATGAAGATGAAACGCCAGGGTTCAGTCAGGCGGTGGTTGGGGGCATAGACCGCCGTCTCCAGCAGCGACTCAACTAACCCCGGCGGGATTGTTTCACTGGTAAACGCGCCAATCGAGCGGCGCGAACGGATGATGTCAGCGATGTCCATTTTGTCCTCACACAATCCCCACCCCTACGCTCACTTGAGTCGTTCGCAGCCCTTCCCCGCTTCGCAAGGAGGGGACTTTCAATCTTTTATTCCCCCTCTCCACTGCGTAGAGAGGGGTTCAGGGGTGGGTTATTTATTGCCGAACTGTTCCATCTCATTGCGGACGGTCTGATAGAGAATTTCGGCGCGGAGCTGGCCCAGCGAGTAACAGGGGCCGCCCATGCGCTCCGCCAGCTTGGTCGATAAGCCCTGATCGAAGGCGACATGTTCCATGTTGATGGTGACGGTGCGGATGTTGTCGTTCTTGATGAGATCGGCGATGCGATTGGCTTCTTCCTGCGGCGGGCTGCTGCTCATGGAAACATTGCCCGCGCCGTCGGTCATCAAAATCATGAGCGGCATAATATCCGGGTGGAGTGATTTTTCGCGCTTGATGGTTTCGTAGGCCAGCATCAACCCGGCGGAGAGCGGTGTTTTGCCGCCTACCGGAATGGTCTGCAAAGCCTGTTTCGCCAGCACAACGGAGTTGGTGGGGGGCAGCACCATGCTGGCACGATCTTTCTGGAAGACAATCAGCCCCACGCGGTCACGGCGCTGGTAGGCATCGGTCAACAGCGACATGATAGCGCCTTTGGTGGCCTGCATCCGCTCGGAAACGGCCATGCTCCATGAGGCATCGACCACAAACAGAATCAGGTTAGCAGTACGGCGGACGCGGATTTTGCGATGGAGGTCACTCTTGCGAAGGGCATAGGCCATACCGCTTTTGGCAAGCTGGTCGCCGCGCTGTTTCTGAAAGGGTGCGGCGGCACGCAGGGTGGCATCAAAAGCGATGTCGGTGTTGTCGCCATTAGCAGGACGCGACTGGATGTAATGGCCGCGTTTGCGGTCGGTGCGGGTGCGGGAACGGCGTCCAGCCTGCTTACGAGTCAGTTTATCGAGGTTGGTTTGCAGCTTACGCGGGGCAAATTCAGTGCCGGACTCGACCTTTTTACCACCGTCCCACCAGTAGGCATCACGGTTATCGAAGACGTTTTGCGGGGTGGGGTCGGTCTGGCCGTAGTCCGGCATTTCCTGCTCAAGATTCTGGGCTACGGATTGGCTTTTTTTTTGACAGCCGTCTGCTCGTCACCTTCGCTCGGTTCGGTCATTTCCTGGCCTTCGCCCCATTCGGACTGCGACTGTTCCATCTGATCCTGGAGGGCGGCCATATTCATCTGACCATCGCTGAACGGCCCACGTTTGAGGCGGTGGGGAATGGCGAGTTCGGCGGCCAGCAGAATATCATGGGCGTCCACATGGCGACGGCCAGCAAAAGCGGCATGAGCGCGAGCGGCTTTCAAAATCACCAGATCGGCACGATGGCCGTCGATGTGCAGTCCGCTGGTCAGGGCGGCGATGCTGTACAAATCACGGCGAGTATATTCCACCTCGTCCACCAGTTGACGAGCGGCGGCAATCTGACTGGAAAGGCGCTCTTCTTCGCCGGCCCAGGCGCGGCGGAAGGCTTCGGCATCACCTTCGTACTCGATGTGACGTTCGAGAATTTCCATGCGTTCCTGAGCGTCGCTGATGCCGTGTACTTCCACCGACAGGGCGAAACGGTCAAGAAGCTGGGGGCGCAGGTCGCCTTCTTCGGGGTTCATCGTGCCGACCAGAATAAAACGCGCCGGGTGGGAAAAGCTGATGCCTTCGCGCTCCACCACATTGACGCCCATCGCGGCAGAGTCGAGCAGCAGGTCAACGACGTGATCGTCGAGCAGGTTCACTTCGTCCACATAGAGAATGCCGCGATTGGCATTCGCCAGCACGCCGGGGTCGAAGTGGCGTTCACCTTTTTGAATGGCTTTTTCAATGTCGAGCGTGCCGACCACCCGGTCTTCCGTCGCGCTGACGGGGAGATCAACGAAGCGGATTTTGCGATGTTCGACGCGCAGTTCTTCACCACGTTCCTGGCGCTCGCGGGTGATATCTGACCACGTTTCAGGGTGAGCGGGGTCATCACCAAAAGCGGAGTCAGCGATGACTTCAATCTCTGGCAGCAAGGCCGCCAGGGCGCGGGCCGCCGTCGATTTGCCAGTGCCGCGTTCGCCGCGAATCAGCACACCGCCGATTCGCATGTCAACCGCGTTCAAAATCAGGGCGCGTTTCATGCGCTCCTGTCCAACGATGGCTGTAAATGGATAAACGGGTGGTCGTTTCGTCATAATATATCCGTAAGTTTCGATTGCACTGCGACAGGAGCATTATAACCCGCCGTAAACACAGGTCAATCGCCAGAGTGAGCCAATCTGAGCCGAATTAACTGTCTATTGCTTCTAATAGCTCTGTGCCGGTTAAACCCTGCTTCAGGGCGGCTTCAATTTGGCTGAACATTGTTCGCAGCGGGCGTTCATCGCTGCCGTTCACGAAGCGGATGTCGAGATAGCCGAAACGCGCGGGCAGCCACCAGACTTCCAGGCCATCGGTCAGCGCATAATAGGCGTGAAGCATCCGTTCGGCGATGGCCTCGTCGTTCAGGTCATCTGTCTCCAGCGTGAGGTAGAAATCAGTGGTGATCGCCATAAAACTGGCGCAGGCGCTTTCACCGTAGGCTTCTGCCCGCACCGTGTCGATGCCATTGGTGAAAGTGGAAACACTGGCATACTGCAAGGCGATCTGTGCCAGTTGGGTGATCTGCGGCAAGTCCTGCCGCGCCCACATGAATGGGCAGGGCGTGGAAGTGACGGACGCTGTCCCCGGTGTCGCAGTAGGCGGGAAGGTTGCGGTAGGTGTCCCCTGATAGGACGACACGATGCGCGTTTCTTCAGCATAAAACAGCACATAGGTCGCTGGCCCGGCAGCGGTGGCGAAGCTCGCTAGAGTCGCCTGCCGCTGGGCATACTGCGTCGGCTCGTAAGGCGCATTATGGGTCGGCGTCGGGCTGGCGGTTGGGTGAAGGGTTGGCGTGGTGCTGCTGGCCGCCGTTTGAGTCATGCGGGCGGCAGCGGTTTCCGCGCCCTGAGTCTGCCAAACAAGATAAAATCCGCAGGGGCCGTCAATATCCTGAAGGATGTCAGCGGTGGGCGTGGGCAGCGCCGTACCCTGAAAGGTGGCGATGAGCGCGGCTTCCGTCGCCTGGAAAATAGCATAGTCACAGGGGCCGCCGGAGGTATTCAGGCCGAGGAGCTGCATCTGCCGCTGCAAATAGAGGTCTTTGTCGTAAGGGTATGCCCCGGCGGCGATGGCGGCCTGTTTTTCCGCCGCGCTCATCTGCTGCGCTTCATAGGCCTGGGCTGGGTTGAGCGCAGTGGGGCTGGCTGTCAGGGTGGCATTACTGAAGACAGGGCGATTATCGGCGGATAGCGACGCGACTACCACCAGCCCGGCAACCAGCGTGAAAATCAACGTCAGCGCCAGAATCACAAATGTCCGGTTCGGCGTGCGAGTGTTCATGCTCACTCCCCTTCACATGCTCAATCCATCCTCATAAAGACGCACAGCTCAGGGTAAAAGTTCCAAAACACTCAGCTTATTGTGCTGCCAGCGCTTGCAGCATTTCAAAGAGCGACTCTGTACCAACATCGCTGCGGGTCAGGGCGGCGGCTTCAAAAAGCGGCAGATGCCAGAGGGCAACCTGACCATCGACGGCGGCAAAAACCAGCGACACGGTGTAGGTGCCGCCCGCGTATTCACGATCCGTCAAGGCACGGAGGGCATCCCGCGCGGTTTGCCCCAGCAGTTGGCGGTTGTCAATCGTTTCAACGGGGAGTATCAGCGTCAAGCGTTCGATATTGGGGAAGGATGAGCCGCAGGGTAGCTCCGCCGTGAAGGCGACTATATCCAGACCAGCCTCGCGCAGCCGCGCCAGTTCCGCGCCGTCGTCATCGAGATAAAGCGGGTTATAGGGGCAGTTCATCCGAGGTGGCGGGCCTGTCGCCGCGATATCCGTCATCACATGCTGGTTGGTGGCGACAATGGAGGTGGTGGTCAGTTCAAACTGTCTGATTTGCGGAGATGGCGACAGCAGGGCGACAAAAATCCCCAAACCAACGATCAGGAGCGTCAGGAACATTAAAATCACCCGGCGCTGCTGTTCGGCATCTCCCGGCTGGCGTTTACGCTTGGGTTTTTCTTCAAACATCATATCCATCTCCAGGGGATGCCATCAGGCCGCGCCAACTTCCAGCGTGTGGAGCGCCAGCAGTAAATACTCATTCCGTTCTGCCTTGAAGGCTTCCAGCCGAGCGGCGCACTCGTTCAAAATCGCACGGCCACTGTCAGTCAGGGCATCGGCAGGCAGGGCCCGAAGCAGCGCTACCAGTTGAGCCGTCGCGCCTTCAAAATCATCACGCGAGAAGGCATCGGCACAGGCGATGATTTGCTGATTGAGGGCCGCGTCGTCCAGCGCCAGCCGCTTTTTGGCTGCCATCAGCGCCCGGTGCGCGGCGGTGCCTTTGTCCCCCCGCGCTGCCCGCAGCAGCCGGATGAAGTGATGCTCATCGCCGACTATCCGCGCCAGCGCCAGCGTCAATTCGAGGCGCGCGCCTTCGTTGGCTGTATTCAGCAGGACATCACTCAAAGTGGGAATGGCCTCCACCGCCCGCAGCTTGCCCAGCGCCGATGAATAGGCGATTCGCAGGCCTTTGTCGGTTTCGGTCTGAAGGCGTTGCAGCAGCAGCGGAATCACGGTTGTATCACCGAGAGTCGCCAGCGCCCGCGCACAGTGGGATTGAATCGAACGGTAGGGGACATCCAGCCCATGCCGCAGCGACAGCAGCGCCCGCTGATCGCCAATCCGCCCCAGCGCCCAGGCCGCGACTACACTGAGGGATAGTTCTGTACCGTCGAGGATGTTGCAGAGGGCTTCCACCAGACGCGGGTCAGAATCCATCCGCGCAATCGAAATCACCGCCTCGAAGCGCACATTAAAACGCGGGTCTTTCAGCGCTTCCAGCAGTTCATCAACCGTCAGCGGGCTTTTGGTATGGGCCATGCGCTCGGTGATTGCAACTGCCGCGCGTTCATCCCGCGCCCGGTAGTAACGAAAAACCGATTCCAGCGCGATGATGGGATTGCCGTGAATGAAGAGGCTGGCGAACTGGCTGACGCTGACAGGGCTGTCGGCCTGCACCCGGCGGAAGATCAGCACGCTGGCGGCAGTCAGCATGATCGCCAGAATGAAGAGCGGGAAAAAGGGGTCAATGGTGAAGATGAGAAATTGTCCGGTCAAGTCAGCGGTCAGGTCGAGAACGCCACCGCCGACGAACTGGCTCAAACCGCCGATCAGGCCGATGAGGGCGTAGAACATCGCCATGTATTCAGCCCGTTTTTCCGGCGGGACAACGCGGGTATAGAGCAGCCGCCCGGAGCCAATCGCCCAGGCGATGTCGGCACTGCCGCTGATGAGGGCAATCAGCAGGGCGATGGGGAGGCTCAAGGGCGAGAAACGCGGCAGCAGCATCCAGGCTACCGGGATCAGGATTTTCACGAGTAAGCCGGACATCATCACGGGCTTGCTGCCATAACGGTCAGAGGCCCAGCCAACCAGATAAGTTGAAATCAGCCCGCCAACCAGACCACCAATGCCGAGCAGCACAACATGACTCTCAGTCAGGCCGATTTGCTGCTCATGATAAAGCGGCAGGAATGAGCCAATCGGCACCGTACCAATTGTCAGGACACACAGCCCGGCCATGTAGAGCAGAAAGTTTTTATCCCGCAGCACCCGCGCCAGATGGCGATAGGAAATTTTCTCGGCCTGGGTCTGGCTGGCGGGCGCGCCGCCGGGGATATGTGAGGCAGCCCAGATTGATACCAGCCCAAAAGCCACCCCGATAGCGATGAGCAGCATGAAGCGGTCAAGCCCGGCGGACAGTCCGAGGACGAAGGTCGCCAGCGCTGTCGAAGCGATGCCGGTGAGCCGAGCCACAATGTCGTTAACCGCCGAATAGCGCCCGCGTATGGTGTTGGGGATGAACTCCTGCGCCCAGGGCAGCAGCGCCGTCTCGGATACGGCACGGCAGAGGGCAAACCCGGCCACAATGAGCGTCACAAAGGGCAGCAGGGCCGCCTGGCCGAAGGTCGCCAGCACCCAGGGGACAAGGAGAAAACCGGCTGTGATGAATTTGCGAAGTGTCCAGAAGGTCAAAAAGGTGCGTTTGTAGCCGAAACGTGCCACCGCCGGGGCGATGACCAACGCCACCAGTCCGGTGAAAGGCAGCAGCGACAGCAGAAATCCGATCTGCGTATTGGTGAAGCCCAGTTGGTTCAAAAAGAGGACAAAGGCTGGCCCAAAATAGATCAGGAGCGCAAAGACGTTATTCGTCGCGCTGAGGGCGGTGTTCCAGTGGAGGCGGCGGAGCTTTTCCGCGTTGGTGAGTACCATCGGCAACCCGGCTTGTTGTGTACGGGGCGGATACAGTTATCACCATTGTAACACGCCAGCAGCAACGATCATGCAGGCAGATGCACTGCTTTGCGTCAAAGTTTCAATCGCCAGTTCTCGCGCTTCACGGGCAGCGGGTCGAAATCAGCATCGCTGGTGATAAGGATCGCATCCAATCGGTAGGCGAGCGCGGCGATCAGCAAATCCATATCATTCATTGGCTTGCCCAGGTGGCGTGCATCAGACCAAAATTGTGTTGCCTGAACCCAATCCTGGTCTGTAAGTGGTTGCCATTCAAATAATGGCACAAGTTTTTCATGGAACTGACGAATTTGTGCGGTTGCTCCAGCTTTGACCAGACCGCGCAAAAATTCATATCGAACAGGTGGACACAGTAATATTTTCTCTCCATGAGCCATTCGTTCACCAAAATGCGCCACAACCTGAGCATGACGCCGTGAAAGATCAGAAAGCGTATTGGTGTCAACTAGATAAATCACGTGTTATTTCCAGATTCCTGCTCGTGATGTCCATCAAAATCTTCGCCTGATTCAAGATATTCATCATTCATATCGGTGATGATCTCTTCAATTTTTTCTTCAGGTATACCTTTCCAGAAATCATTAAGCGCCGTGTGGAGGGCCTCGATTTTTGCTTCTACATCCAACGCTGACGGCTTCAGCGCCTCCTCCCGCCCGTCCAGCCGCGCCCGAAGCTGGCGCACCTCGTCCAGCGACAATTCATCCACCGCATCCAGCAGCATTTGCAAATCGACCATGATGCTACCTCCCGCCATCAAGCTATCATCTGTCATTTTAACATGGGAAGCCCTCAGGCGATCACGGCTTCCAGCCCCAGGAACTCGCCATAGCGCGGGACAGCGGCGGCGATGCTGTCGCGCTCGGACTCGGTCAGCGGATTAAAGGGTTCGAGGGTGATGATGACTTTATCTTTTTTGAGTGTGCGCTTCCAGACACCGACCACCTGCCCATCGATCACAATCGTCGGGAAAAAGACGCCGTTACCACCGGGGCATATCTTCCCGGCGTGCTGCGGCTCAAGTACGGCGCTGCGGTCTTTGTAACCCAGGATATATTCGTCGAAACCCGGCAGCAGATAGGTGGCTGGGGCAGCGGCTTCAGCAGCGGCAGGGACACACCAGTAAATCTGGCCGTCGATGTTCGCCTCGACAAGCTGTGCCTTCACCGTTTCCAATCCGATTCTGGCTTCTCCGATGGGCAGCCCCAACCATCCGGCGAAATCCTGTACTGTGGCGGGGCCGCGACTGGTAAAGTAGCACAGCGCTATTTTCGCCAGTGCTTCCTCGCGTCCCAGCGGATTGCGCTCTGGTGTGGCCTCGTCCAGCAGCATGTAAAGCGGGTTACTTTTTGGCGCAGCACCCTGGCAGATCAGCCCATCAAGCGAGGCTTTTTGCAGCAGGTGCGGCGCACGCTGGCCTTTGGTGGAAATGCCGTTGGCTTCCAGCATGTCCAGCAGTTGGGCGCGGTCAAGTGTTTGGCCTCCTTCCAGGGCCTTCAGCAAGAGATCATTGCTGCGGGCGAAGGTTGCTTCATCCAGTTCAAGTTCCTGATGGCGGCGGGCGAGGCTGGCAAGCATACGCGGGGCGACCAATTCCTGAATCCAGCGCAGGTCTGCCGCTGTGACCAGGTGCAGCGTGCCGCGCATGAGCCAGGTTCGCAGGATGATTTTGTCAGCAATCGCGCCTTCAATGTCGGCGTCGGTGCTGCCGGGCAGGCGCAGGCCGAGCGACCATTTCGCGCCGGTATAATCCTGCCCCTGAATCGCGCCAAACCAGCCTAATACCGCGCCGGGTGTTTCAAAATCAGGCTGCGAAATGCGCTGCTGGTGCAGGCGTTGATGGGCAATTGTCAGCATCATGGTTTCCTCTGTTTTCATGATAATACCAGCGAGACATCTGTCCCCAGGAATTGACCATAGCGCTCTACGGCAGCCGCGAGCGCGTGGGCCGTGCTATCGCCCAGCGGGGCAAAAAGTTCGGCTTCAACAACCGTTATCGCTTTTTTGATGGTGCGCTTCCACAGGCCAACGATACGGCCATTGACCACAATCACCGGGCTGAAGATGCCATTTTTCGCCCGCTCAAAATTCATCGGATCGAGAAAAGCGCGGCGGTCTTTGTAGGCAACCGTGTATTCATCATAGGGCGGCAGCAAATATACGGTAGGCGCGGCGAGAGTTTCAGGTGTGGGCATGTCGGCAAACCAGTAGGTCTGACCGTCGATGACCTGATGATGAAGCTGGCTTTTCACCATGTCCAGCCCGGCTCTGGCATCAGCAGCGGTCAGGCCTGACCACCAGGTGTAATCCTTCATGGTGGCCGGGCCGTGACTGGTGAAATAGCGCCGCGCCAGTTCAGCCAGCGCTGTTTCGCGGTCAGGCAGACCGGCCTGCGGCGCACGTTCCGCCAGTAATGCATAGGTTTGGCGGTGTCCCTGCCAGCCGCCGCTGCATATCAGCCCATCCAATTCAGCCCGCGTCATGATAAAGCTAAAGCGCAGATCACCAGTTGCGATTCCCGCCGCTTCAAGGGCTGTAACCAATTCAGGCCGGGCCAACTGTCTGCCGCCCTGCAAGGTTTTCAGCAGCAGCTCATGACTGCGCGCGAAAAGAGCGTCGTCCAGATCAAACTGGCGGTAGTAGGAGGCCATGCCAGCATTGATGCGCGGGGCGGTCAGCGCCAGCATCCAGCGAATATCCGCCGGGGTGACAAAATGCCAGGTCGGGCGCAGCACATGGGTACGGAGGATTTGCCCATCGGCAAAAGCCTGCTCAATCATCGCATCCGTCAGGCCATTTGCGCGCTGTGCCAGCGCCCATTTCGCGCCGGGGTAATCCTGCGCCTGCACCGCGCCCAGCCAGTTGACGACTTCGGCAGGTGTGGTGAAGGTTGTCCGCAAAAGCTGCTGGTGATGCATCCGCCAATGGGCGATTTCATGTGCTTCCATGAGACGCTCCCTCATTCAGACCGAACCACCTGATTCATTCACTCAGGACTTACGGAGTTCAACGTGTGTTTTCATAGGGGAAGGTTTGAAACCCTCCCCTACACAGATGGCAACTGCCTAACTTCTATCACTATAACAGGGCATCAGGGCAATATTCGCCCTGATTAAAACCGGGGCATGGTACATCATATCCCGGCAGCAGCCTCGTTAGCGGAAACTGTCCACGTGTTCAGCGGCCCACTGGGCAAAGGTGCGCGGCGGACGACCGGTCACCTGTTCGACCGTTGGCGCAACCGTGTAGCCTTCGGGCGGGGTGCTGGCATAGGCCCAGACAAAAAACTCAATCACCTCATCCGAGAAACCCTGCGCCCGCCACTGGTCACGGGCCTCGGCTTCTGTCAGTTCGATGAGGCGGATGTCGCGGCCAATGGTGGCACTGAGGGTCTTTACCATGTCTCGCGGGGTCAGCACTTCGCCGCCGGTGATGGTATACGATTGGCCGCCATGACCGTCCGTTGTGAGCGCCGCTGCCGCCACAGCAGCAATATCGGCCTCATGAACGATAGCCGATTTTCGATCAATGAAGCCCTGCCTGACTACGCTCTCTTCCTGAATCGATTTCGCCCAATCCAGTATGCCCGACATGAACTCTACCGGCTGAAGGAATGTCCAGGCAAGCGAGCTGGCTTCCAGGGCATTTTCTATCGTGCCTTTTGGCTCACCGCCGCGCAAAACGGTGACTCGTTTAAGACCGGCATGTTCCGCTATGGAGATGATTTCATCCCCGGTTTCAAGGGGGGCGTAATCGTCGCCGCCGAAATTAATCAGATGCAGACCTTCCACACCGTCCAGCGCATGGGCGAAGGTGGAAGGCCGGGTGAGATCGCCCGTGACGACTTCCACACCGGCTGAAAAATGCGCTTTGGCGGGATTGCGTGTCAGGGCGCGTACTTCGTGACCGGCCTGCGCCAGTTGTTCGACCAGATGATGCCCAACGGTACCGGTTGCGCCTGCGATTAAGAGTTTCACGGCTTCTCCCTGATGTAGTTTTGTTTCCAGCGATACCTCTATGGTAAAGTAGGATCAGGACAGAATTCGCCCTAATTACGCTGAGGGTTTATATACATGTATTCCCCAACCACACGCCTGCTGACCGTACTGGAACTGCTGCAATCGTATAAACAGATGAGCGGTTCGGAGATCGCGCGGCGGCTGGAAGTTGATAAACGCACGGTGCGGCGGTATGTCACGATGCTTCAGGATATGGGGATTCCCGTGGAGGGGGAGCGTGGGCCGTATGGCACCTATCACCTGGAACGGGGGTATAAGCTGCCGCCGCTGATGTTTACTGACAGCGAAGCAGTAGCGCTGACACTGGGTTTACTCGCTATTCGGGAACTGCAATTCCCGGTGGATGTAGCGGCGGTGCAGGGGGCGCTGGCGAAAACCGAGCGCGTCATGCCGGAAAAGCTGCTCCAGCAGGCACGAGCATTACAGGAAGCCATCACTTTTAGCGTGCGTATGCCTACCGTGCAGCCGCAGCAGGACTCAGTCGTGGTGCTGAGTTCGGCGGTGCAGGGAAGGCAGCAGGTGCACGTGCGTTATCAGGCATGGGGCGGCGATGTGTCCGAGCGCGATTTTGACCCTTATGGCATCGTCTTTCACGAGGGCTACTGGTACACCGCCGGATACTGCCACCTGCGCCAGGATTTACGCACCTTTCGTATGGATCGGATTGTGGCGCTGGAAGCGGGCGAACAATCCTTCGAACGTCCGTCAGAGTTTGACACCCTGGCGCATGTGCTGGAGTCCATCGCTAACATGTCCGGCGATCATCAGGTGAAGGTGCTGCTGAAAACCACACTGGAACGGGCGCGGGAGGTCATTTCAGCCGAGGCGGGTATACTGGAAGTGACCGACGAGGGCATCCTGTTCCGCCGCGCGGCTCACCAGATGGAATGGATTGCCCATTACCTGCTGCACCTGGATTTCCCGGTTTACGTCATTGAGCCGCCCGAACTGCGCGAGATGATTCGGACGCTGGGATTGAACGCCCTGCGAATGGTGGGCGATAAGACCGAACAGACCTATGACACCAATTCCGGCGTTAGATGAACAATGGCATTCTGGTAACGGACGATCAGCCGGTGTTTGTCCAGAAAATCAACCCGCGTGATGCCTGTATTGTTGTGATAGAAGGCATGATGTACTGTTGGTAACTGCGCCAGCAGCGCCTTCAGCAGATAATCGGCAAAAGTGCCATGTGTCACCAGCCCGATGCGCTCACCGGTTTCCGCCGCTTCCCGCAGCATGGTGGCGACCCGCAGCGCCCGCATCTGCGCCCCGGTCACATCTTCCCGGCCTTTGGCAGCGCCCCACCATCCGGCGTCAGTCACGGATTCCGGCACCAGATAATCAGCAAAATCCGTCAGAATCGCTGACCGCCCCAGACCGGGATGACCGACGATGCCGCGTTCGTCGCGGTAGGCCATGTATAAGCCGCCATGTTCGTGAGTGTCCACCCAGACTTCCGGCCTGACACCTGTCGCCTGGCTGATAGGCTGGCAGGTTTGCAGCGTCCGCAGCATGGGACTGACATACAATCTGGTCAGGCCAAAGCCCTGTCGTGAGCTGCCATTGCGCGACTTATCGTTCACGCTGGAAGCCAGATGGGCGGCGAGGGCTTGCGCCTGTTTGCGCCCCAGCTCGGTCAAGGGCGGGTCAACCTCGCGCTCGTATTCGTCTTCAACCATAGTGACGTTATTGGTGGACTGACCATGCCGGATGATGTAGAGTTCCATCGGTTGTTCCTGTTTATTGCATACCAAACGGGCGGCATTGTACCTGATATGCGCGGCGGGTGTTAAGGCCAGAGGCAGGTACAATCCGGCGCTTTGGGCTACAATTCAGACTGTATGAAATAATCCACTGGAGGACTACCCATGTCCCGACGACACATCCTGATTTGCGCCGCGCTGCTGGTAACACTGCCGCTGGTGGCGCTGGCACAGACCGCCACGCCGACGCCGTTACCCGCGCCGACTCTGCCGCCGCTGATTCTCGCGCCGAATGTTTTTGTGTCGCCTGCCGCACCTGCTGGCCCGCCGACGCCGGGATGTGCCGCACCATTAGGGCTGGTTCCGGGAGCGCTGGCCGCCGTGCGTGGGGGGACATACGTCCGCGCTGAGCCGGATGGTTCCAGCCCCTGGGTGAATTATTATCAGGAAGCGGTGGAAGTCACTATCGCTGAGGGGCCGGTATGCGACGGGCAGCGTTATAATTGGTGGCGCGTGCGCGGGCCGGGGAATGATGGCTGGGTGGCGGAAGGCGTGCCAGGCGGCTATTTCATGCGTTTGCTGGCGCTGCCGGAAGACCCAAACCAGTGTGAACCGGCGGCAAATCTGACGGCGGGGGCGCGTTTCCGTCTGCTGCGTGATTTGCGCGTGCGCGAGTCGGCTGATCCCGAAGCGCTGGTGCTGACGGTTGCCCCACTGGGGGAACTGGTAACGGTGGTGGAAGGGCCAGTCTGCGCCGGGAATTACAACTGGTGGCGGATTCAGGTGATTGTGGTCAATGTCCTGTATACGGGCTGGGTGGCTGACCGGGGGACGGACGGTACACCCTATGTCGAGGATGAATTCACGGTAGATGCGCCGGTCTGCGCTTCTCCACTGCGCCTGACGGTTGGCGGGCAGGCTTATGTCAATTATAAAGGGAGCGACCTGAAAAATTTACGCGCCGCTCCTTCCACAAATGCCACGCTGGTGGCCTCGCTGCTGGATGGCATTGGGCTGGAAATCATTGGCGGGCCAGTCTGCGCCGATGGTTATAACTGGTGGCAGGTGCGGGTGCTATCGCGCCCGGATGTCAGCGGATGGTTCGCGGAAGGCGGGCCAGCGGCTTACTGGCTGACCCCGCTGCGGGACGATCTGAATCCGGTGCCGGTTGCACCGCCCTACCAGAATAACTGATCGTTACAAGTCGAGCACTTCTACGAACGGACTGGCAGTCATCACCAGTCCGTTTCATTTGTTTTTGATATACTGCACGATGCATTTTTCTGATGATGAGTAAGAAATCAGGTAAAACAGACACATACGCGATAAGCGTTGGGTACACTATAAGCAGTTTATTGTAATGGTATGGCATTTATGCATCACGATACTGCTAACGAAAAACGACGTGCCTGGCTGGGTTATGGGGTGGCCGTTCTCAGTGTGGCCCTGCTGACATTGTTATGGATAACAGCGGGCGGCACGCAGTCCTTTAATGCGCGCTACACCTTATTTCTGCTGGCGGTGGTGGTCAGCGCATGGTATGGGGGAGTGTGGGCCGGACTGTTAGCGCTTTCCCTGAGCGCGCTGGTGGGTTATCTCCTGTTTTCCGACCACCCGGAAGCGGTTCTGAGCGACTGGCGCTTATCCGATGTCATATCGATGCTGGTTTTTTTCGTGGTTGGCGGCATCATCCTATGGTTGTTTCACCGGCTGCGAATGGCGCGGCAGATTGCAGAAATCAATGCCTTTGAGTCACGCCAGAATTTTCAAAAGCTTTTGCATGAAACCACAACGCGCACGATTGCGGAAGCATCCCTGAAACTCAGCGAAAAATCCCGCCGCGACCAGCAGCTTGAGATGGAAGCCATTTATAACACCGCGCCCATCGGTCTGGCGGTGCTTGACACCGATCTGCGCTATGTCCGCATCAATAATTACCTGGCGGAGAATAACGGACTACCGGCGGAGTCGCACATTGGTCGGAAAGCCAGCGAGATCATCCCTCACATCGCTGCGGCGGCTGATTCGCTGTTACAACAGGTGATCGAGAGCGGTGAGCCGCTGCTGAATCAGGAAATAAGAGGCGAAACCCCAGACAAACCCGGATTACAGCGCACCTGGATTGAGAACTTTTTCCCGCTCAAAAACGAAATGGGCGAAGTCACTGCTGTCAATATCGTCGTTCAGGAAATCACTGATTACAAGCGGATTGAGCAGGAACTACGCGACAATCAACGGCTGCTGGAGCGTATTAACAACACTAATCCGGCAGTCATCTATATCTATGATCTGGTTGAACAGCGCAACATCTATGCTAACCGGGAACTGGCAGAGATTGCAGGTTACAGCCCGGAAGCGATGCAGTTGATGGGCGACCAACTGCTCCCTACTCTCTTTCATCCTGATGATTTTCCGCTGGCGCTGGCACGGCTCGACCAGTTCCGCGATACGCCAGACAGCATCATGATTGAGAGCGAGTACCGGCTCAAACATGCCGATGGCTCGTGGCGCTGGCTTTTCAGCCGGGAAACTTCTTTCAACCGGGACAGCCAGGGCGGTACGCGGCAAATCCTGGGGGTGGCGCTGGATGTGACCGAGCGCAGACAGATTGAAGACCACAACCGGCTGATTGGCGAGCTGGCCGCCAGCCTGTCGGCTTCGCTCACCCTGAAAGAGATCGGCCAGGTGGTTAACCAGAAGTGTGCCGAAGCCTTTGGCAGCCATATCAACAGCCTGTTCCGGCTGTCGGGTAATGGCAAAATGCTGGAACGGCTGAATACAACAGCAGCAGCGACGGCAGCCACCCGGATGACGATGAATTATCCGCTGGATGGCAGCTTTCCAATTTCGGATGCGGTGCGCCAGCGGGAGATCATTCACATCAAAAATCGTGAGGACTATGCTGTTCGCTATCCCGATATGATGGAAATCATCGAGGCGGTTGGCGTAGAAAGTACGATCAGCATCCCGCTCAGTCTGAACGCGAAAGTAATCGGCGGGCTGGCAGTTTCATTCACCTTCCCTAAACGATTGAATGATGCCGAATATAATCTGCTGCGTGTCTTCGCCCAGTTGACGGCTCAGGCGATGGAACGCGCCCGCCTGAGTGAAGAGGCGCAGGAGACAGCGGCGGCAGATGAGCGGCAGCGCCTGGCGCGGGAACTGCATGACGCCGTGAGCCAGGTATTGTTCGCGGCGACTGCTATGGCAGAAACGATTCCGAACCAGATGCAGCGCGACTCGGTTAAGGCGATGGAACGACTCGATCATGTGATTACCCTGAACCGGGCAGCGATGGCCGACCTGCGGGCGCTGCTGCTGGAATTACGCCCGGAATCGATCATCAAAACCGATCTGGCGGTGCTGCTGACACATCTGATTCAAGGCGTGCGCGGGCGCAAGATGATTCAGGGAAAGTTAGATGAGAGCGGTGAGTCATATGTGCTGCCGCCAGAGGTTCACTTCGCCATCTACCGCATCGCGCAGGAAGCGATGAGCAATCTGGTCAAACACAGCAATGCCGCTACCTATACCATGCGGTTAAACTGGGACGAGCAGGCTTTTTCATGGTCACTTCAGGATGATGGACAGGGCTTCGATACGGCGCAGCTTTCCGCCGGATTGGGTCTGGGGACAATGCAGGAACGCGCCCAGAGCATCGATGCTACGCTGACCATCACCAGCGCCCCCAATGCCGGAACACAAGTCGAAGTGCGCTGGCCGCGCACGGAAATCAAATCTCTCGAAGCAGCCAACTTCGCTTAATTGATGTCGTCTGCACCAGCAATTCGAGTGATGTTGATATCAGGGGAGAGTGGATTACATTCGCACCAGAAAGGCTTTACAACAATGCCTGCGGCCTCGGCAGGGCATCCATCTGCTTCAAACCGGCCATACAGACCACGCCAGAAATGGTGAAGGCTAACTGGCCGTCGTTGCTGACCGCCAGCGCACCCGGCGCGGCGTTGGCCGGGGGAAAATCGGCGATGAGTTGAATTTGCTGCGCCGCGTGGAGCAGGTCAACAGCATGGCGCTGATGGGTCGGCGTCAGATCACGCCCATCGTAGAGGCGTATGACTCCGGATTCATTATCACTGGTTGCCAGCACCTTACCATCACGCGAACAGGCCATGCGCGCCACGAAATAATGAGTTGAAAGCTGCTTTTTGGGCTTGCCACTGGCATCGGTCAGCACGATTTCGCGCCCGGACGATACAAAAATCGCCGCGCCGCCCTCGCTGATCGCCAGCCCCGGCAGGTATTCGTCGCTGGTTTTAATTTTCAGGTCAAACATGCCAACGCGGATGTGCTGCTGATAGAGGTGCAGCCGTCCCTTCTCGTCCAGCGCGGCGATCACGCCCAGCAAGCGGTCAAAGGCCAGCGCCGGAAAATCATTGGCACTCTTCACTTCCAGCGCCGCGTCTACCCCATCCACTTCCAGCGTCAGATCAGCCGCGCCGCTGTGGAACAAACGCGCCCGCCCGTCCTCAGTGGTGTAGATAGTGGCGGCGGCGGTGCGGATAACGGGAAGGTGTGCGCCGTTGGGGGCAATCAGGCTGGCGACGAATTCTGCCCATTTATCGCTCTGGCGGCTGACGGCCTTGTGCTGATGCTCACCAACTTCGATGCCGCTTTCCAGTTCAAAATAGGTTGCCCGGTCACGCTGCGTCCAGGCGGCCAGCAGTGTCGGTTTGCCGGGCAGGATGTCCAGCCGTTGAATGGCCTGGTTGGTCAGATGCACGCGCCAGGTCACACTCTGTCCCCTCTCGGTTTGGGATATTTTGGGATAAATTAAATTGAGTGTAGCTTTCTTAGCGCTATGACGCAAGCTATGTTCAAAAACGCCCGGTCATGGTCTGCACATAACCGGTCAGCTCGGCATAACCATAACCACTGGCATCGCCACTAATCTGTACTGCGCCTTCCCAATAATCAACACCGCCCAGACCGTGTAATTCCTGGTCAGCCAGCAAAGGAGTCAGGGTGATATTCAGCGGTTCAGCTTCGCCAATGTCTACCTGTATCTCCCAGCCTGCCGGATAGGTCGCGCCCGTATGCGGGCTATCCCAGGTGCTGGTTACGTCAATCTGGAAGTCATCATGTTTGAGGTAGCGCGTGCTGCCGTCGGGGTTGACCAACAGGCCGCCAAAAGCCGGTTCTGTCCCGCCGTTCGTCAGCCGAATCTGGCCCAGCATCAGCTCGCGTTGGTCGTCCAGAATCAGGCCGAACCAGTCCCAACCGAGAGCCGTCGTGCCTAAAGCGCTGGTGCTGAATTCATGGTCTTTCCAGGTTGTACCGCTGACAGTGAAAGTTTCGTCACCAATGCGAAGCGTGCCATTGGTCAGCAGGCGTGTGAGTGAGTAATAGTAGCTGGCGTTGCCGGGATCGCCGCTCTTGGGGCTGAGGCCATTTTGCCCTTGAAGCGCTGGCGGTTTCACCTGTTGCAGCGCCAGATCGACCGCAAATTCGCCCGCATCAGCCGTGATGCGTGTATTTTCGGCGGAAGCGTCCTCCGCGATAATCTGCCAGTCTTCCAGCCAGACGCGATAAAGTGGGTCTACTGTCGCACCAGCCAGCCCAGCACCACCTCGACTGAAGCGCTGCTGGTGATAAAAGTGTTCGCCGCCGACATCGGTGACGGTGAAATGCACCATATAAATCTGCCCGGCACGCCATTCTGACTCGCTGGCAAGGGGTTCCGGCGAAATCGCCCGCCGAAAAATGGTGAACTGAAAGCCGAAGCGCCGCCCGTTTTCGTCAGCCAGGTTGCCGGTGTAATACCACCATTCGGTCTGGAAGTCGGTGTGTGCGCCGAAATCCGCCGGGAAATCCCACTCCCGCGCCTCCAGCGCCCGCGCATAGCCGGTTGTGTCGGCGCTGACACTGCTAAAATCAGCGCTGGCCGTCACGGTTTCGCCGCTGCCTGAATCGATCAGGCTGAAGCCGAGAATCAGCACGCCAAGCGCCACAATCGCCAGCAGGAACCAGCGCCACATAAGCCACCCTCATACTTGTTCCGAAAATCACAATTCATTATAGCAGGGGTTTACCGGCGCTGATGTTAGGAGTTGGTGAACACGTACATAGCAGGTGTGCTAAAATAAGCCATTACGTTGTAGTGGTTTATTGAGGGTCGCGGTGGCATCGGTAGCCCATATCATTCGCAGGCGGCGTTCACGAGAAAAACGGCGGGAAATCAGACGGGCACGAGGACGGGCAGGCGGTCTGATCGTCCTGCTGCTGGTGCTGCTGATTGTAGTCGTCCCGGCGGGGGTGACGCTGGGCGGCGCGGCCTGGATGTATCTGGATGCGGTGCGCGGTCTGCCCACCCCGGCGGAAACTGTCACGCTCGGCCCGGCAATTGGCCCGACAGCGCTTTA
The DNA here is from genome assembly GCA_964447795.1 of uncultured Anaerolineaceae bacterium. GTDB lineage: Bacteria > Chloroflexota > Anaerolineae > Aggregatilineales > Phototrophicaceae > CFX2. Next base: position 74,968 of record CAYUTY010000005.1, on the reverse strand, counting down.
TGACCGTTCCGGCGCAACACTGCTGTTCAGCGCGCAGAGCGGCGAACGCGAATGGGTGCCGCTCAACAGCCTGCCAGCCTATGTAGCCGACGCTATGCTGCTGACGGAAGACGCGGATTTTCTGGAAAAATCCGGCTTTGATGCGCTTAATACCTTCAGCAAAATGTGGCGCAATGTATTGATCGGCCCGCTGGCGATTGATACCTCACTGACGGGGCGACTGGTTCGCAATGTGATCGCCCCCCTGCCGGAAGCACCGGGCGCAGCCGACATCGGACGGGAGATCGCGCTGGTGGCGGAAATCGAACGGCGCTATCCCCCGGCGCAAATTCTGGAATGGCATCTCAACACCAATTATTACGGCAGCGGGGCTTATGGCATCGCCGCCGCCGCTGAAATTTACTTCGGCAAGCAGGCCACTGAACTCACGCTGGACGAAGCAGCCATGCTGGCAGCCATCCCGCTTGCACCGCAATATAACCCGCTTGAAGACGAAGTTGCCGCGCGTGGCAGGCAGCTTGATGTATTAAGGGCGATGCGTGCCGCCGAACGAATCAGCGGCGAGCAGTTCGACAGCGCCGCCGTCACATTAACCCGGATTCAGAGCGGGGCAGGCGCGGCACAGCAAATCGCGCCGACCTTCACGGTATACGCGCGGCTGCAAGCGCAGAATATCCTCAATGCACAGGGGCGTGATGGAGCGCGGCTGGTGGCACGAGGCGGCCTGAAAATCACGACGACGCTCGATCTCGACCTGTATTATCAAGCGGAGTGTGCGGCAGAAACGCACCTCGCCCGGCTGAGCGGGATGCCTGTACCAACCAGCGCCCGCGATGGCAGTCCATGTCAGGCGGCGCTGTACCTGCCGGGTAGCAGTACAATTGACACATCAGGCGCACCGGACGAAGCAGCGCTGATTTTGATCGACGCCACGACGGGCGAGATCAGGAGTATGGTCGGCACAGCAACAGCGGTTAACCGACAGCCCGGCCTGACGCTGTATCCCTTCATTTATTTCACGGCTTTCGTTTCCAGCTCAACGAACCCGGCCCGTATGGTGCTGGACATCCCGCGCACCTTCCCCGGCGCGGTGGAGGGGTTGATTTACACACCGAATAATCCCGACGGCCAGTTCCGGGGGCCGCTCAACCTGCGTGATGCGATGGCCGCCTGGCTGCTGCCACCCGCCGCGCAGATTGCCCGTGAAGAAGGTCTGGATGCCGTGCTGCGAATTGCCCACCGGCTCGGCCTGAACAGCCTGGGCGAAGATGGGCGCTACGATCTGTCGCTGCTGGAACGGGGGGGCGCGGTTTCGGTGCTGGATATGACCTACGCCTATTCGGTGTTCGCGGCGATGGGCGATATGCGCGGCGTGCGTGTGGGCGCTATCGGGCGCGGCTACCGCCAGCTTGACCCGGTGGCGGTGTTGAAAATCGAGGACGCCGACGGAACGGTTCTGTGGGAATACACAGCGGAACAGGCCGCGCTGAATCAGGTCAGCATTTTCCCCAAATCAGCAGGCTATATTGTTAATGATATTCTGGCCGACCAGCCAACACGCCGCAGTATTCTCGGCGAGGTGAGCGTATTAGACATCCCGCGCTCGGCGGCAGTGGTCAATGGGCTGGCAGGTGATGGCACCAATGACTGGACAGTCGGTTATACCCCGCAGCTTGTGATGGGCGTTCACCTGGGGCGGGCAGATGGCGCGGTGATGGCGCTTGATCCGCTGGGACTGAACGGTGCTGCTCCGATCTGGCGGGCGGTGATGCAGTATGCCCACGAGCGCGACAGCCTGCCACCGCTGGAGTGGCCGCGTCCCGAAGATGTGATTGAAAGAGCGGTATGTGACCGTTCCGGCCTGCTGCCAAATGAGGTCTGCCCAATTTACAATGAAGTATTCATCGCCGGGCGCACGCCAACCCAGGTTGATCGCTACTGGCAGACGGTGGAAATCAACAGCCAGACGCGCCAGCTTGCCACCGCCAGCACCCCACGCGAACTGAAAACCGACTCGCTGTATTTCATCCCGCCAGCGGATGCCGAAGACTGGTGGGAAGCGAATAATATGCCGCTGCCGCCCACCGAATATGACACGGTGAGCAGGCCGGAATTGTTCAGCAGCGTGCAAATTCTCCAGCCGCGCCAGTTTGATTATGTGGGCGGCGTAGTTGACGTGCGCGGCAGCCTCGACCCGGCCAACATGCAGTATTTCACGCTGGCCTATGGGCAGGGGCCGAACCCAACTTCGTGGATACAGATTGGCGAGCGGCAGACTGTCTTTAATCCCGGCACATCGCTGGGAAGATGGGAGACAGGCGGGCTGAATGGTTTGTATAACATCCTGCTGACGGTGGTGCGAAACGACAACACCGTTGAGACTAAAACTGTACAGGTGACGGTGGACAACACACCGCCGACCATCTCCCTCAGCGCTGGTGAGCCGGGGCGGGTTTACCGGCTGCCTGGGGACACAACGATCCCGCTGGTAGCAGATGTGCAGGATGGTTATGCCATCAATCGGGTAGAATTTTTCCAGAATGGGCAGTTGCTCGGCAGCGATACTGAATATCCTTTTGGCTTCGATTGGAACATCACGCGCACCGGGACAGAAATTTTCAGCGCGGTGGCCTTCGATGCAGTAGGCAATCAGTCCAATGCTGAAATCACGGTTGAGATTGCGCGGAATTAAGGGATTTGAAAAAGCCCCTGATTTCGCGTATTCTCTGACCTATCAACCATGACCCCGCGCAGGGCAGTATGACCCTGTTATCTGAGCGAAATATGATCGAGCGTACCAACGAACAATGGCTCGCTGAACTGACCGGGCCGCCGGATGTCCAGGCTCCCGCACTTGAAGACCTGCGTTCACGGCTTCAGCGCGGCATTTATTACTACCTGAGCCGCGAACGCAGCGACCTGGCGAATCTCTCCAACCAGGAATTGACACAAATGGCGGAAGACCTGGCTCAGGATGCAACGCTAAGGGTGATCGAAAATCTGGAAAGCTTTCGGGGAGACAGCCGCTTCACCACCTGGGCAACCAAAATTGCTGTGCGCGTCGCCATCAGCGATTTGCGGCGGGCGCGTTATAAGGACTTTAGCCTGGATGACCTGACCGCCGACGGCGACCTGATGCCGGGGACAGCCAGCGCAGTCAACAGCAGCGTCCCGCCCGGCCCGGAGGACGCCACCGAGCGCGCCGATGTGATGGCGAAAATCAGCCGGTCGCTGGAAGAAGCACTGACCGAGCGGCAGTATCAGGCATTGACGGCAGTGGCTTTACAGGGCGTGCCGCTGGAAATTGTGGCGGAGCAAATGGGGACAAACCGCAACGCCCTCTACAAACTGCTGCACGACGCCCGGCGTAAGCTGCGCTCCCACCTGGAAGCGCAGGGACTCTCCACCAATTACATGCTCAATCTGTTTCAGGATAGCTAAAGGTTGATTTTGAAGCTAAACAGAGGGATTTGTCGATGAAAATTGGGATTGTCGGCAGCGGCTTCGTGGGCGCGACGGCGGCTTATGCCCTTGTCATGCAGGGCATTGGACACGAGATTATTTTGATCGACCAGGACAAAAACCGTGCCGGGGCGGAAGCAGACGATATTTTCCATGCTGTGCCATTCGCGGCATCACTCGACGTACGCAGCGGCGATTATCCTGATTTGACAGATGCACGCATCGTCATCATGGCGGCGGGCGCGAACCAGAAACCAGGTGAAACGCGGCTGCAACTGCTGGAACGTAATGCCAGCATCTTCGCCGAGGTGATTCCGCAAATTATCGATCACGCTCCGAACGCGATTATCGTAGTCGCTACTAACCCCGTCGATGTCATGACTCATTACACAGCCCGCATTGCCCTCGAACGCGGCATGGCAAAGGGGCGGGTGCTGGGCAGCGGCACCACGCTCGATACGGCCCGCTTTCGTGCGCTGCTGTCGCGGCATCTGAAGATCGACCCGCAGCATGTTCACGCCTACGTTGTGGGTGAGCATGGCGACAGCGAGGTGCTGCTGTGGTCGTTGATTACCGTGGGCGGGATATCACTTGAGGATTATCTACGCGCTAATGCGCTCGCTCTGACGCAACAAGATCAGGATGCAATCGATGGGCAGGTGCGGCACGCCGCTCAGCATATCATCAAAGGCAAGAAGGCGACCTATTATGGCGTTGGTGCCGCTTTAGCGCGCATCTGCGAGGTGATTCTGAATAACCAGCGCGCGATCCTGACGATCTGTGCGCCGCACGACGAGGTTGTCGGAGTCCAGGATGTGACAATGGCGCTGCCTTACCTGCTGAGTGGTGAAGGCGTGATCGGCAGCCTGCCGCTGACGATTACCGATAATGAAACGGCGCTGCTGGCAAAAAGCGCCCGGATCATCCGGGAGGCAATTGATCGTTTACCCTGATAGGGGGTAAGATAGACAATGGCCTGTTCGTCCGATTGATAGAGTGATAGCACAATAAGGCAAGAGCCAAATGCCACCGCAAGCCGCACGCTTCCACAACTTAATTCAGGCGATGGTCATTTCGCATCAGGATGACCCGATGGACTGCGAAATGTGCCAGTGTAATCTGGAAAGCCTCGCAGAAAAGGTCGCTGGAGGCGCAAACCTGCACGACCTGCTGCCAGAGCTGGAAATTCATATCCAGTGCTGCCAGGACTGCCGGGAGGAATTTCAGGCGCTCGTCTGCATTCTCAAGGCCGAGATCAGCGGTGAACTTTCGACAAGCGAGTAATAAAAGCACACTCATCAGATGTGCTTCAGCAATCATCCAATGAATGAGGAATACTATGAAGCGGGAACGTGTCGTCATCATCGGTTCTGGCCCGGCAGGGCTGACAGCGGCGCTGTATACGTCGCGGGCACAGCTCAGCACAACGGTCATCACCGGCAAGCAGCTTGGCGGACAGATCAGCACCACCCATGAAGTTGAAAATTTTCCCGGTTTCCCGGACGGCACCACCGGCCCGGAACTGGTGGAGAATATGCGGGCGCAGGCAGAGAAATTCGGCACGAAATTCCTCTACGAAAGCGTGACCGAAGTGGATTTCAAAAATGGCACACCTTTCCGCATTAAGACTGATACGGAAGAATATCTGGCGGATGCGGTAATCGTGACCATTGGCGCGAATCCACGAGCGCTGAACGTCCCCGGCGAGAAAGAATATGTCGGACGCGGTGTGAGCTACTGCGCCACCTGCGATGGCTTCTTCTTCCGGGGTAAGGACATTACCGTTGTCGGCGGTGGCGACTCGGCTTTGCAGGAAGCGCTGTTCCTGACCAAGTTCGGCAAATCCGTGAACATCATCCACCGGCGTGACGATCTGCGCGCCAGCGTAGCGCTCCAGACACGCGCTTTCGCCAATGAAAAAATCACTTTCACCTACAGCACCATCGTCGAGGAAGTCAAGCCCAACGACAGCGGTGTGGTGCGGGCGGTCGTGCTGCGTGACCTGAAAACCGGGCAGACCTACGAGAAACCAACTGACGGTGTGTTCGTCTTCATCGGCTATGATCCCAACAGCCAGTTGTTCAGCCAGCAGCTTACCACCCGGCCTGATGGCTATGTGGTGATTGATGAGCTGCACGCCACCAATGTTGAGGGCGTGTATGCGGCGGGTGAAATCCACGACAGCATTTTCCGGCAGGCGATCACAGCGGCGGGCGATGGCTGCGCGGCGGCACTGAGCGCGATCAACTGGCTGGGCGAGCGCGAGGCGCAGCTTCAGCCGCTAGATGAAGTCCCGGCATAGACCGACGAAATAGAGCTGACACTATGAAAGAGCGGGCGCTGAATCCGCTCTTTTTAATTACAACCTAGAAGGTATCTTCGCCTAAGCATCAACGACGGCGGGATATTCGCCGCTGTCGGCTCTGGGAGTGGGGACGGGCAGCCTGATGCGAAAGGTACTGCCGACGCCGAACCGGCTTTCTACCTCAACGCCGCCGCTGTGCGCCTCGATAATTTTGCGCGTGATTGCCAGGCCGAGGCCAGAACCGCCTGCATGAGTCCCTCTGACATCTTCGGCGCGGTAAAAGCGCTCAAAAATCAGCGGGATTTCCTCATTACGGATGCCAATGCCGGTATCACGCACTTCAACAATGACATGACGCCCGCGCAGATGTACCTGTGTGCTGATCTGACCACCACGCGGCGTGTAGTTCAGGGCATTAGCGACGAGGTTAGTGATGGCGCGGCGCAGCTTAATGGCGTCGGCTACGATGAGCGGCACTGGCTCCCCTGTGCAGGTTAACAACTGACCTTTTTCAGCAGCCAGCGCATTATGCTCGTTGACAATCTGGCGGGTGAGTTCGTCCACATCCAGCGGCTCGAAGATGAAGGTTTCGCTATCCAGCTTTGCCATACTATCCATATCGTCCAGGATTTTGACGAGATTGGTCACCTGAGCCTGCAACACCTGAGCATAGTGTTCACGGCGTTCCGGGTCGCTGAAGAAACGCTTGAGCAGATACAGACCGGTGTTGAGTGTAGCCAGGGGTGTTTTCAGATCGTGGGAAGTATCGGTAATGAGGTGCTGAAGCATCTGCACCCGTTCCCGCTGAAGTTCCAGCTCGATACGTTCATGTTCCGCCTCGCGGCGTTCGGTCACATCACGGTTGAGGGCGACCACGCTCACGATGCTGTCACCCTCGTTATGCAGGGGAAAGAAGGACACACTGATGAAACGTTTGCCACTTGTTCCGGTATAACGTGAATCAGCATTCGTGAAATCAAAGGCGACTTCGCCGATATGAACCACCTGATTGGCGAGCGCGCGCTCGAAACCATCCAGCGTGCCGATCTGGCGGGCCAGCGCATCATGGCGGATATTAAATTTGCCAACGACTGCTTCCCGCGAAGGGATGCCAAATATTTCCAGATGGGTCTGGTTGACATCGGTACAAATGCCATCGGGGTCAAACACCTGGATACCGATGGGCATTTGCTGGATGGTACGCTGAAGCATATCGCGGGAGGCTTCAAGGCGTGATTCAGCCCGTTTGCGCTCGGTGATATCGCGGCTGGTAATGGCGATCCCATCTTCAACACGCACGACCTGATGCTGTACCCAGCGACCAGGCCCATAAGCCTGATCGACCGGAAACTCTTCCCACAGAGGTATGCCGGTCTCAACCACGGTACGATAACGCTCAAATGAACCATCCTGGCGGTTGATGGGGAATAATTCACAAAGGCGCTGTCCGATAACCTGCTCGGCTGGCATATTGAGCATTTTTTCACCACGCTCATTGATTTCGTCAAATACGAAATCAGTGCTCGTGCCGGTTTCGTCACGATGGCTGTGAAGCAGAAAAAAAGCATCCATGCTGCCTTCCGCCGCTGCGCGAAAACGCGCTTCACTGCGGCGCATGGCGTCTTCAACCAGCATCCGCCCGGTGACATCACGCGAGACACCCACCATTTCCCAGGGTTCGCCGGTCTGGTTGGCACGGATGAGTCTGACGCTGCTCTCAAACCAGACAATGCCGCCATCCTTGCGAACAGCACGGTAAGTAATGCGTGAACTACCCTCCTGCATCGTTTGCAGCCAGGCATCACGCAGTGTCAGCCAGTCTTCCGGGTGAACAATCATCTGGCCGGTCGTACCGATCAGTTCTTCCGGCTCATACCCTAACAGGGCACGACAGGCAGGAGATACATAAAGGAAAGTGCCGTCCTTCGCGTGGCGGGCAATCAGATCAGTCGTGTTTTCCGCCATGAGACGGTAGCGCAGTTCGCTGTCCGCCAGTTCACGCGCCTGCCGCACAAAATAGACCTGGTCACGCTGGCGGATGATAGCGATCATGATGAGCAGCGCGCCTATCATGACCGTGAACACAATCAGATTGGGAAGAAGACTCTGAGCGGAAACAGGCAGGAGATAAAGCGCCAGCAGCAGGCCAGCGCTGTGAAGGGCGGTCAGCAGATAGGTGATACGCGGCGCAAACAGAACACTGCTGAAGATGATACTGATGGTTGTAAAAAGCAGTGGTTCCGGATGTTCTGGTAGCTGGATAACGGCAATGACAGGCGCGGCCTGGAACATAAAAATTGTCCCCCAGCCCGCGAAACGATAATAACGGGTATGGCTGACAGCATAAAGCACACCCAAACCACCTATGAAACTCAGCGTCAATACCACATTGTACGTGCCGCGCAGGAGTACAATACTGCCCGCCATGAGCATGAGTGTCAGGGCAATCAGCAGCGAGGCAGCCAGCAGGCGAGCCAGCAGCCATTCCTCCGCCGGGACACCGTTGGCAGGCTGTGTCAGCCGGTCGAGCAGGTTGAACAGCGCCCGCAGTGGTCGGAAGCGATAAAACGGAACAGAATTGAACATCAGCAGTCACATAACTCACAATCAATAGTTTGGATGGTTGCTCCCACATTACTGTCATTATAAACGGGTCAGCGTTGCAAGGGACTTAAAAATAGCTGTATGAATGTTGAAATAGTCTTTAGGTACTGTTTCCCGATACGGCAAGCGGCAGCCAAAGCCGGAAGCAGGAGCCTTCACCGGGTGCGCTTTCGACTGTGATGCGCCCACCATGCGCTTTCACGATGCGCTCAGCAATGGTCAGCCCCAGCCCAACACCACCTGTATCGGTGCTGCGGGCTTTATCTGCCCGGAAAAAATGGTCAAAAATATGACGCGCATCATGTGGGTCGATACCAATACCATTATCCTGCACTTCGATATAGATGCGCCCGTCCTGCACCAGCGTTTGCAGCGTAATCTGGCCGCCTTGGGGGGTATAATTCAGTGCGTTAACGACCAGGTTGGTAACAGCCTGACGCAGTTGATTATCATCCCCCAGCGCCTGCACTCCTGACGCTGCCGGTGAAAAGGTGAGTCGGTGTCCCTTGCTGGCCGCCAGCGGCAGATGCGTCTCGATGACGTTTGTGACCAGCGCGTTGATGTCCACCGGGGCAAACTGAAATTCATCGACCTGCTGGTCAAGACGCGAAACAAGTTTCAGGTCATTGAGAACCCGCTCCAGATGACTGATCTGATCGGCGAGGGTATTCATATGGTGCTGGCGGCGGTCAGCATCCGGGGCGCGGGCCAGCAGGTAAAGGCTGGTGTTCATGATCGCCAACGGGTTACGAAGATCGTGTGACAGATCGCTGATGAATTGGCGCAGCAGCCGTACTTTTTCCCGCTCCACCGCCAGTTCAAGCCGGCCTTCTTCCGCCTGCTTACTGTCAGTGATGTCGAAGGCGCTGACCAGCACCGCCGATTCTCCTCCATAAGTGATTTGCGTGCCTGATAGAAACAGCCAGCGCTCCTGGCCGTCTTTTCTCACTATTTTTATCTCGTAGCCAGATGGCACAGCTTCGCCGCGCAGCCGAGCTGCCAGCCGCCCGCCGACCAGTTCGCGATAGTCCGGGTGGACAAGACCAAGCGGCGGCATGGCTTTCAGTTCATCAGCGCTGTAGCCGGATATTTTTTCGCCGCCGGGGTTAATGTAAATCGTCTTTGTCTGCTGGATAATGCCGATATAGGCGTTGATGGTTTCAGTAATGGCTCGGAATTGGGCTTCGCTTTCGCGCAAATCCTTTTCAGCCCGCATCCGGTCGCTGATGTCGCGGTTAATACCGATCATGCCGGTTGGATTATTGAATTTATCCCGCAGCAGCGAGACAGAGGAAAAAATATAGACTGTCGTACCATCCTTACGGTGCTGGATAACCTGCCCTTCCCAGTGTCCGCTTTCAGCCAGATCCCGCTGCGACTCGGCGATCTGTTCCGGCGTCATTTCACTTTTGAGCAGACTCTCCAGTGATCCGCCAAGCGCCTCACTTTCTGTCCAGCCATAGATTCGCACGGCAGCCGCGTTCCACGAGACAATCTGACCATTCATCCGGGCGGAAATCACAGCATCCGAAATGTTCTCCAGCAAAGCCGCCTGATAACGCAGGTTTTCTTCTGCCTGAACCCGCTCATTGATGTCACGGGCAACGATCAGCAAACCGTCAATGCCACCATCGGGCCGGTGCAGGGGTGTGGCGCGTGATTCCAGCCAGATATAATAGCCATCAGCGTGATGCGAACGATAGATAGCAGGTATTGCCGCTTCATTCTGGAGGACGCGCCCCAGCAGGTCAGCTACATGACTGCGATCATCCGGGTGAACGTCGCCAATCGTCTCTGCAACAGGAAGGCCAATGAAACGCTCTGGTTTGTAACCCAGCAAGGTCTGTACGGAAGGGGTAATATAGCGAATTCGGCCATCCCCACCCACCACAACAACCATCTCGTGAATATTATCATTAATGAGGCGGAATAATTCTTCACGCTGGTCGATTTCTACCTGGCGCGAACGGCGTAATCGATTAAGCAAACCGTTTAACAAACGCTTGAAGAAAGAGGAATCAGATTGGGGTGATGTGGTCGCCATCAGATGGCTGCTTTTCCATGCGTGTGCATAAAAGTAACTTTCTTAAAATTTCGGCAGTGTGGGCGCAGGTGGATCAAAATCATAATAAATGTGATAAGGGCCAATGTTGGTTTGCTGGTAGGTCACGCCGCCAGCACGGAAAGTCGCTTCCAATTGGGTATCGAGTTCGGGCAGGCTGGTAGTGATGACGGCGATGCGGCTGGCATTGGCAGGCGCTTCAGTATAGGGGGCGTAACGATTGTCCGCCGCATTGTAACTCAGATTAGCCTTGTAGGGCAGCGCAGCGCTGTACTGCATCCGTTCCCCACTGAGGAAGGCCAGTCGAAACGCTACCCAGTAATTGGTGTAACCGCTGTAGAGATGTTCTTCGTCCAGAAAGGCGATTAAGGCTGCGTCATGATCGTTCGGGATGTGTGAAATCAGATCGAACTGCGTTGTAATGCCGGGGGATGTGCTGGCAGCAGTAATCTGTCCAGCGGCATGGTATGTAAGGAGCAGGGCAGGAATGAGCAGGAAGACAGGCTGAGAACTTATAACTGATGACGGTATTTTCAGCGGTGGGTTTTCAGGAGGGGTAACTGGCACAACCAAGGCGGCGACTGCGATTGCCAGCGGCAGATTGAGCGGCAGAAAGTAACGTCCGGTAGGGTCTGCGCCAAAGGTTGAAGCGATAAAAATGATGATAAAAAAGCCCAACATTCCCAGAAGCAAGGGACGAGCGCCCGGTTTAAGGGCGACCTTGCCACGCATGAGGCGAAAAATCGCTATGGCGTAAACAGCAATGGTGATGAGGCCGATGGGCGCGAGAAAATAACTGCCCGACCAGGGAAACCGCATCCCGACCAGCGCCGGAATCCCGACGATGGCTAACCCGACAGCCCGTTCGCCCGGCGGCACATAGGGGATGCCAATGCCTTCAAACTCGCCCTGCTGGCTGCTGCGGAGATAGGTGCTGAGGGCGGCGTGATCGTGTTCAAAATCGAACACCCACCAGGGCGCACTGCCGACGACAAAGGCAAGGGCGGCGAGGGCGGGGAGAAGTAATGAGACACGAGATATGAGGTATGAGGTATGAGATTTTAATTCTGAGTTTTCAAGGCTGTGAACTGGCAACTCTCCATTTTTAACTTTTAACTTTAAACTTTTAACTAGCCACAGCCCGATGTAGAGGCCGACAGGAACAGCATAAATCACGATCAGGCCGTGCGTCCACCAGCCGAGACCGACAGCCAGCCCCAGCAGCGCCCAGGCCAGCGGAGAACGGACTCCGCGCCCATGCGTCACTTCATAGCCGAGCAGCAGGGTTAATGTGCCAAGAATCAGCAGTTCGTTGTAGCCGCCGAGCGTGGCAGTGGTATAGAGGGCGGTATTGACTGTCGGGACAGCCAGCAGCAAACCGGCTGCCAGAGCAACCCTTGCCTGACCGGAAAAGCGCCAGGCCGTCACAAAACCAAGCGCGACAGCCGCTAAATAAAGTGCGCTCTGGACAATACGGACAGTCAGCACTGATTCACCCAGCAGTCGGAAGCCAAGCGCGACCAGCCAGGGATCGAGGCTGCCCATATAAGCCTGCCCGTAGAAAAATGTTGGGCGCGCGCCTTGCAAGATGTGCCGCGCCATCAGCGAGACAACCGCTTCGTCGGAATGAAAGGATACCGCACCGCTCAGCAGCAGCAGGGCGCGGGCGACCAGCGCGACCAGCAGCACGAGAAACAGTCCGCGCCAGGGAAATGGGGTCGTATCGCCACCGGGTGAAACTGTATGCATGTTATTCATATTTTTATTCTAGGGTATTAAGTGTTAGAACAAGTAAAAAGATCGCACAATTGCGACACAATTTCACAAACTTGAACGCCTCTGGAACAAAGTATCGCCCCACCGTAAAATAGCGGCATGAAAATCCTCTTTGTCGCATCGCTGCATCACCCGGAAGCGCTGGCGAAAGCCGTCGCCGAGACGCCGCCCGGCCAAACACCGCCGCTGTTCCCGTCCAGCATGGGGCAGCATTTGTGGGACAAGGCGCTGCGGGCGCGCGGGCATATCACCGATGTGTTTTACCGCAACCTGCCGTCGTGGGGCGGGGCGATCAAGTCGGAACGGCACAGCCAGCGCATCACCCCGGCGAAGGTGCTGGCGGCGCTGGAATATCGCCTGCCCCCGGCGGCCAACCCCGATTATCGCCTGCGAAACCGTCAGCTCATCGAAAAAGCGCGAACCTTCGCGCCCGATGTGCTGTGGATGGTCGGCGACAACCGCGTCATACTGCCGGAGACGCTGGCCGCGATCAAACGCGAAACGAGATGCAAAATCCTCTACTCCACTGGCATTTCGCCCGTCGTCTTCGCCCGCCCTGTCGAGAAAGCGGCAGCGCGACTCTACGATCTGGTGCTGGTCAATGATTACTATCACGGGATTCAATGGCTGGAACTGGGCGCGAAACGCATGGAGTGTCTGCCGATTTCCGCCTGCGACCCGGATTTTCACCGGCCTTACGACCTGAGCGAGTCCGAACGCAAAGCCTACACCTGCGACATCGCTTTCGTCGGGACTCTGCTGCCGGACAAGCTCTACAGCCGCCGCGTGGGAGCGCTGGAAGCCCTACGCGATTTTGACCTGGGCATCTGGAGCGTGCATGATGTGCCGCCCAGCCTGAAGCCGCACTTTCGCGGTTACGCCCTCGGTGAGGATATGCTGGAAGTCTTTTCAGCCGCCAAACTAACCATCAATACGCATGGGGATTTCATGCGCTACGGCGGCAACATGCGCCTGTTCGAGGCGGCAGGTGTGGGTATCATGCAGATCGCCGATGATCTGCCCGGCGTGCATCAGTGGTTCCGCGAGGGCGAAATGATTGTCACCTACCGCGACGCCGACGACCTGCGGACGAAAGTCGCGCATTATCTGGCGCACGATGCCGAACGCGAAGCCCTCGCCCGCGCCGCGCAGCAGCATGTTTACACCCACCACACTTACGCGCAGCGCATGGCGCGGGTGGAGGAGCTGATCGGGGAATTGTAGAAACCCCCTTGATTGACCGTTTCCGAAAGTCGGCTTCAATCCTTATATTCCGTAATATCTGCTGAAATCTTACCTGTTCCGACCTGTTTATCAGAAAATGGAAGCAAGGTCATCCCGTTATAGTGAGGAATGTCTCAAGGGAAATTCAAGTTTCCCGCGCTATAATTCCTCAGTTTGAGATTCAACACAGGAGAAATAAAACGTGACCGATCTGCAAACCCTGGCGATCAACACGATTCGCACACTGTCGATTGACGCCATTCAGAAGGCTGACAGCGGCCACCCCGGCCTGCCGATGGGCGCAGCGCCGATGGCCTACGCGCTGTGGACGAAGCACCTGCGCCACAACCCGCGCAATCCCCATTGGGCCAACCGTGACCGCTTCATCCTCAGCGCCGGGCATGGCGCGATGCTGATTTACTCGCTGCTCTATCTCACGGGCTATGACCTGCCGCTGGACGAGATCAAAAATTTCCGCCAGTGGGGCAGCCATACCCCCGGCCATCCCGAAGTCTTTGAAACTCCCGGCGTCGAAACCACCACCGGCCCGCTTGGTCAGGGCGCGGCCAACGCCGTCGGCTTCGCGCTGGCGGAGGCCTTTCTGGCGTCACATTTCAACCGCGACGGTCTTAATGTCGTCGATCATTACACCTATGCGCTGGTGAGCGATGGCGATCTGATGGAAGGCGTCAGCGCGGAAGCCGCATCGCTGGCCGGGACGTGGGGGCTGGGTAAGCTGATTTATCTCTACGACGACAACAAAATCACGCTCGACGGCGGAACCGAGATGACCTTCACCGAGGATGTGGCCGCCCGCTATCGAGCTTATGGCTGGCACACTGTCAGCGTGGCCGATGGCAATGATGTGGCCGCGATTAACGCTGCTCTCGTCGAAGCCAAAGCCGTCACCGATAAACCCTCGCTGATTTCGATCCGCACCGTCATCGGCTACGGCAGCCCCAACAAGCAGGGGACAAGCAAAGCGCACGGCTCGCCGCTCGGTAAAGATGAAATCAAGCTGGTAAAAGAGGCCTTCGGCTGGCCGCAGGAAGATTTTTACATCCCCGGCGAAGCGCTGGAACACTGGCGCGAGGCTGTCGAACGCGGCGCGGAACAGGAAACTGCCTGGAATCGGACTTACGAGGCATGGCGGTCAACACATCCCGATCTGGCACAGCAGTGGGATGATGCCTGGGCCGGTAAGCTGCCCGACGGCTGGGATGCCGACATTCCCGCCTTTGACCCCGCTAAAAAATATGCCACCCGCAACGCCTCCGGCGAGGTGCTGAATGCCATCGCCAAACACATCCCCACCATGATCGGCGGCGATGCTGACCTGGCAGGCAGCACCAAAACCCTGCTCAAAGGCGCGGAAAATACCTGGCATGGTCGGGCGGGCGCGCGCAACCTGCGCTTCGGCGTGCGCGAACATGCGATGGGGTCAATCGTCAACGGGCTGGCGCTGCACGGCGGCATCATCAAGCCCTACAGCGCTACCTTCCTCACTTTCAGCGATTACATGCGCCCGGCCATTCGCCTCGGTTCGCTGATGGGCATCCCGACGATCTACGTCTTCACCCACGACAGCATCGGCCTGGGCGAAGACGGCCCGACACACCAACCAGTTGAACATGCCGTCGCCCTGAGCGCCATTCCGCAGCTCACGGTCATCCGCCCGGCAGACGCCAACGAAACGGCGGCAGCCTGGCACAGCGCCATGACGCTGGAGAAACCGGCAGCGCTGCTGTTCACGCGGCAGGATTTGCCGGTGCTGGAGGGTAATCATGTGCGGGCGGGCGCGGCGAAGGGCGGCTATGTATTGGCGGACAGTGATGGTACGCCGGATGTCATCCTCATCAGCCGGGGCAGCGAAGTCCATATCGCCCACGAAGCCTACCAAAGACTGACAGCGGAAGGCGTGAAAGCGCGGCTGGTATCGATGCCATCGTGGGAATTGTTCGAGGCGCAGGATGCCGCCTACAAGGAGAGTGTACTGCCTGCCAGCGTCACGCGCCGTGTGAGCATCGAGGCGGGAATCACGCTTGGCTGGTCGCGCTATGTGGGTGATAAAGGCGTTAGCATTGGCATTGACCGCTATGGCGCGAGCGCTCCCTACGAAACCATCTACCGCGAGTACGGCCTTACCCCCGAAGCGATGGTGAAAACGGCGCGGGATTTGCTGGCGAAATAATGTCAAAACAGGGGATGCGGCCTGCTGCGTCCCCTATTGGTCGCCCCACCTGTCCTGAATCTGAGTATAATGAGCAGAAAAACATTCCCACAAAAATCGACTTCATCCCACCTGCCTATTTTGAAGGAGCGAAACAACCTTATGACCGGCAATCCCCCTGTGGATGTACAACAGTTCGGCCAGAGCATCTGGCTGGACTTTATCAGTCGAAGTTCGCTGCAAAGTGGTGAGCTTCAGAAATATATCGACGAATTTGGCGTGATCGGCGTCACCTCTAACCCGGCCATCTTCCAGAAGGCGATTGGTGAATCCGATGACTACGATTCAGCCATGATGCATCTGCTCGATCTGGATGCCTACAGCATCTACGAAAAACTGGCAGTCGAGGACATTCAAAAGGCGCTCGACCTGTTCCGCCCGGTGTATGACCGTACCGCCAAGCAGGATGGCTATGTCAGCCTGGAAGTCTCGCCGCTGATCGCCAACGACACCGACACCACCATTAAGGAAGCGCTGCGCCTTTACAAAGTGGTTGACCGCCCGAACCTGATGATTAAAATCCCGGCAACGCAGGCGGGCATCCCTGCCATTGAGGAAGCCATCGCGGCAGGCGTCAACGTCAATGTGACGCTGATTTTTGCCGTGAAAAACTACGAGGAAGTGGCAAAAGCCTACATTCGCGGGCTGGAACGCCGGCTCGCCGCTGGCGGCGATGTGCGCCATATCGCCTCGGTTGCCAGCTTCTTTCTCAGCCGCATCGACACGATGATCGACCGGATGCTGGAGAACAACATCCGTGCAGCGCAGGGGCGTGACCTGGATCGTGTGTCGGCCAACCGCGAACTGCTGGGCAAAGCCGCTATCGCCAATGCCAAAGCCGCCTACAAGCGCTTCATGGATATTTTCTACGGCGAGGCTTTCGCCAAACTGCGCGAGGCCGGGGCGCAGGTGCAGCGTCCGCTCTGGGCCAGCACCGGCACAAAAAATGCTAATTACCCCGACACGCTCTACATCGACACCCTCATCGGCAAGGACACGGTGAATACCGTGCCGCCTGCCACTCTTAAAGCCTTCAAGGATCATGGCACGGTTGCTGATACGCTGGCGCAAGACCTGAAAGAAGCAGAAAACACACTCGACATGCTGGCGGAAGTTGGCGTCGATGTGGACAGCGTGACGAATCAGCTTCAACTGGATGGCGTAACCCTGTTTGTTGAGGCCTTTGAAAATCTGCTCGATCAGGTGGATGCCAAGCGTAATGTCCTCGCCAGCGATGTCATCACCAAGCAGAATATCGCCATCGGCATTTATGGGGATGAGGTGGATGCCGCCCTCAAAAAGCTGGAAAGCGAACACCTCAACGCCCGCCTCTGGGCGAAGGATGGCAGTCTGTGGAAAGAACAGACCAACATCATCGCCAAAATTGAAAATCGGCTCGGCTGGCTGGAAACTGACAAGACCATTGACCTGGCACGGCTCAAAGCACTGCAAGCCAGTGTCAAGGGGGGCGCTGTCACCGATGTAGTGCTGCTCGGTATGGGCGGCAGCAGCCTCGCCCCGGAAGTGCTGTACAAAACCTTCGGGCGGCAGACAGGCTATCCAGCCTTCCACATGCTCGACAGCACTGATCCATCACGCATCAAATCGATTCAGGACGTGATTGACCTCAACCATACCCTGTTCATCGTGTCGAGTAAATCCGGCGGGACGATTGAAACATCATCGTTCTACCAGTATTTCTATGAGCAAACCGGCAACAACGGCGCACAGTTCATCGCCATCACCGACACCGGCACCGGCCTGGAAACACTAGCGAAAGACAAGGGCTTCCGCGAGGTCTTCCAGAACCCATCAGACATCGGTGGTCGTTACAGCGCCCTGAGCTACTTCGGCATGGTTCCGGCGGCGCTGATGGGGCTTGACCTCGATAAATTGTGGGCGGAAGCGGGCCGCATGATGAAAGCCTGCGCCAAAAACATCCCGGCGCGACTGCATCCCGGCATCTGGCTGGGGACGATCATGGGCGTGCTGGGGCAGCAGGGACGCGACAAGATAACCATCTTCACCAGCCCATCTATCGCCAGCTTCGGCAACTGGATTGAACAGCTCATCGCTGAAAGCACTGGCAAAGAGGGCAAAGGCATCCTGCCAGTCGTCGGCGCAACGGTCGGCCACCCGCACGACTATTCTTCTGACCGGCTGTTCATTTATCTGAAGGTGGAGGATGACCCGGATAACGAGACGGTGGCTGCCGGGGTACGCGCCCTGCGCGAAGCCGGACACCCGCGTGTGACACTCTATCTGCCGGATCGTTATGCGCTGGCGGGCGAATTCTTCCGCTGGGAATACGCGACGGCGGTAGCGGGGAAAATTTTCGGCATCAACCCCTTCGATGAGCCGAATGTGACCGAAAGCAAGGAAAATACCGCCCGTCTGCTAAAGGTCTATCAGGAAAAAGGTGCGCTGCCAGCGGCAGATAAAGCCTTCACCGAGAAAAATGTCACCCTTTACGCCGACGAGAAGATGCTGCGGATGCTGAGCGAACTCAGCATTCAGCACAACTACAACAGCAGCGATGTCAGCGGAATGCTGGCGGCCATGATTAACTCAACCCGCGCCAATGATTATTTCGCGCTGCTGGCCTACCTGCCTAGCACGCCGGAGATCGACGAGGCGCTGCAAGAAACCACCCGCCGTTTGCGCCACACCACCCGCCGCGCCGTCACGCTGGGTTACGGGCCGCGCTTTTTGCACAGCACCGGCCAATTCCATAAGGGCGGGCCGAACAACGGCAATTTCATTCAGATTACCTGGGATGACCCGCTCGATCTGCCCATCCCCGGCGCACCTTACAGCTTTGGCACGCTTAAGGCGGCACAGGCAGCGGGTGATATGGAAGCGCTGCGCGGCAAAGATCGGCGGGCGGTGCGGCTGCATATCAGCGGCGACCCGGTGGCAGGCCTCCAAGTCATTCAGGCGGCGATTGAGCTGGTGGACGCCCGCCGCCGCTAACGGCTGTCTCTCAAATTTCGTAAGGGCGGACATATTACTCCGCCCTTCATTTTTTAACGCCGCGATCAAACCCTGCTTCAATAAACAGCAGCCTAAAATCATCGACACTAACGCCATTCCTATGTGCCGTTTACAGCCTGTCTACATGCCTGCCTTATGGTGAAAGCAGACTGCCGCAATGGCAGCAGTGTTCAGCAGAAGGGAGCGTATCGACATGACAAAAACGATTCTGGCACTTTACAACGCGCATGAGGAAGCCAGCGCCGCAGTTGAAGAGCTGGTAAGCGCTGGTTTTGACCGCAATGATGTCGGCGTAGCCGCCCGCGACTGGGAGACGGATGACACGCCCGTTCGCCGTATGGATGCCGATGTGTCCAATCAGGAAGGCGCTGCACTGGGTGCGGTGACCGGTGGGCTGGCCGGGCTGGCACTGGGCTTGACGGCTGTACTCGTCCCCGGCATTGGCACCCTTCTGGCGGCTGGCCCATTAACAGTGCTGCTTGGTGGAGCAGCGGCGGGCGCGGCGGTTGGTGCGCTGACAGGCGGCGCGGTGGCGGCATTAGTCAATATTGGCGTGCCACAGGAACACGCCGAGTATTATGCTGAGGCCATCCGGCGTGGCAGCAGTCTGGTGAGCGCGACCATTAAGGATGAGAGCCGCCTAAGCGAGGCAGAAACCATCCTGCGCCGTCACCATCCCTTTAACCTTGAAAGACGAGTGCTGGAGTGGAAAACGAGGGGGTGGAGCGGGTTTGACGCCAGTGCTGAACCTTACCCTGAACCCGATCAGGTAAATGTTGGAGGAGAACTAGCGGATGAGGACGAAGCTGTAGTGTATACCTATCCGGCGAAGCCTTCCTAGCTACAACCTGCAAGGGCGGAATTTTGCTTCCGCCCCTGTTGGATTATTTCGTTGCGGCAGCGGTTCACTGCGCTGTTGGTGTGCCGATCTCGCGGGCTTCCACCGGCACACTATCGAGTTCAGTGGGTATCGCGGCCTGCACCTCTGGTGTGAGGCGGTCAACCATCACCACCAGGCCCACATCCCCGCCGGACAGCAGCCCAATACCGACGCCGACCACGCCCGGTTTTGCCAGTAGTTCGTTGGCATATTTGGTCTGCGCCAGCGTCGCACGGGCAGTTTGTTCATCCTGTGCCATCGTAAACTCCTTTCAGTCGCTCGTCACTGGTTATTAGCTGCTAAATGTTGACCTTCAGCAGTTCCAGCACCTTATCGATGGGATTAAAAATAGTGGACAGGTTCGACCCGGCGAAGAGCAGGCCGACTGCCTTATTCTCAATCGCATCCACGATCAGCGAACCGGAGTCGCCGCCCTGGCTGATTGGCCCGGTGATGATCTGCCCGGTGAAGCGGGCGGTGCGGTTGCCATAGGCCACGCTGACAGTAGCGTTAAGCAGGTTGACTGTGCCGGTCGTAAAGCCGGTGGTGCGCCCGCTCTTGCGAACACCCATGCCCAGCGTGGCAACTTTTGTGCCGCTCACCTGGCCGATGCCGCGAATCTCGCCGCTGAACATATTGGGGTCAACAGGTCTGGCAAGGGCTGCATCCACTTCATTTTCCGGCACCTGCGCCGTGACAGTAGGAACGGGGGCGGGGGCAGCCACAGTTCCACCTGCTGAAGCAGAAAAGGTCGTCGGGGCGACACGCTGCTTTGATCCAGCCAGTGAGGCTAACGCATTGGTCAGCGAGACGACGACGCTCACCACATCGCAACTTCCCGGTGTGGGAGTAGGCGTGGGTGTTGGAGGGGGGGTGTCCGGGGCATCAACATAGCGAATCGGGATGAAACGTTCCAGGCGAGCCACCATATCGCCGGGATTCTGGCCGCCGTCCGTTGGGCCGGGCTGTAGAATCGCGTCACCCTGTAAAGCGGCATTGCTGTTCGCGATCACATGATTATTGGAGAGAATGAATTTTTCGCCAGTCACCCGGTCAGTGACAATTGCCCCCAGTGTCCCGGCAGTGATCTTGTAATGACCGATGCTGACGCCGCTGGGAATGATCGGGCGGAAACGGTCACGCGGGCTGTCGTAAGCACGCAGGTAGCCAACTTCAATCACATCGGTTGGGACGCCATCGACCTGTTTTGGCACGCGGTCTTCGGCGGAGAGCGCCGCCAGTGGTAGTTTCTGTTCTACCAGTGTGACCAGCGACAGTTCACCCGTTTCATTTTTGCGGCCTACTGCCACGCCGACGACATTGGCCTTTTCCAGCAGTGCATCCTGATAGACGGTCTGCGCCTGGATGACATCATTTATCGACATGCTCCCCTCCCTATGCTACCGCTTTACGCTTTTCACATTGTAGCACCAAAGCGAGAGCCGCGCTGAAGGACTATGTTCTCAGGTAGGATGCGCCGTTCACATCGATCACGCCGCCCGTCAAAAATTCTGCCCCTGCCGATGCCAGAAACAGCACCGTATAGGCTACTTCGTCCGGCGTGGCAACCCGGTTGAGCGGACTTTGCCCCCGTATTGCGTCGCCCTCCGGCCCGCCCAGGTAATCAGTCGCCATATCGGTTTCTACCCAACCGGGGGCGACAGTGGTGACATAAATGCCATGCGGAGCCAGCGCTTTCGCCAGCGATTGCCCCATCGCGTTCATGGCTGCTTTGCTCGCGCCGTAGGCTGGCGCTTCCGGTTCACCCCGAAATGCCCCGCGTGACGACACATTGATGATGCGTCCGCCGCTGTGCTGCATCATGTGCTGCGCCGCGCAGTAAGCCGCATTGGCCGCGCCCGTCAGGTTGGTCGCCAGCGTGCGCGCCCAGGCTGTGTTCCAGGCCGCATAATCCACCTCGGCGATTTTGTGTTCCTCGTAAATCCCGGCATTATTGACCAGTATATGCAGCCCGCCCATCGCCGTAATGACGCTCTCAACCATACGCGCAACTGCGTCCGGGTCAGCCAGGTCAGCCTGCACGTGGATATGCCCCATGCCGGGTAGTTCAGCCAGTGTCGTTTCAGCAGCGGCGCGATTGCTATTGTAATGCACCGCCACACGCCCGCCTTTTTCGGCAAACTGCCGCGCAATCGCCCGCCCAATGCCGCGTGAAGCCCCGGTAACGAGAATGATCTGATCGCTGAAATCCATGATGTTATCCTGTAGATTTATTCATCAATTTGCAGACGGAATAACTCCAGCGCATCGCCCGATTCGACGCCCGGCGGTTCAACCAGCAGCCTCTCCCCGGTGGTGAAGTTGTACAGCCCGACCATGATCCGGTAGCCGCCGGGTGGCAGGTCGCCGGGCAGCGCCAGCGCAAACGATGGGCTGATATGTGTTTCGCTGACATCATCCCAGGTAATGGTCGGGCGTTCGGGGGCAGCGGGAGCGCCATCGACCTGCGCCAGCACCTCGTATTCATCCAGCGGCACCAGGTGGATGAACAGCGAATAATTATCGGTTGGCGCAGCAGTCGTTTTCCAGTAAAAACGCAGCATCAGGGTATCGCCTGGTTTGGCACGCTCAACACTGCCGTCATAGCCCGTGAGATGAATAACTTCCCCAAAACGGGCATCCAGTTCGCTTTCCATGCGCCACAAGCGGTAAAAGCTGACTTCCGGCCCACGCTGGCGCGGCGGCGCATAAAAATCACGCAGGTGCAGCAGTTGGGCCAGGTAAGCCCGTCCACTATCGCTTTCGTTCATCTCCTCGACCCAGCCACGCGGGATGGCGGCGTACTGTGCGCCGATCTCCTCGCGCCATTCTGTGAGGCTGTGTTCGCGGATGTCGGGCGTTTCCAGCCAGTCCACCCAGTAGCGATGGGGAATGCCGCCCCAGATTGGGTTAAAGGTTTTGTGATTATCGCGATCAACAATAATGCTTCCCGGTTCAAGATTGGCATCGAACCACTGCCGTAATGCCACCCGACGGTCAGGCAGACGGCGCTCCTGCATCAGCGCCCAATCGCGATTAAGCTGTGGTAGCCAGACCAGTGCCAGCAGCGGCAGCGCCACCAGCGCCGGACGATAAGCACCCAACCGTGCCGGAATCAAGTGGGCAATTTGTGCCACACCCGCCCCGAAGATGATACAGGCAGCAGTCGTCGCGGGCAGCACATATCGAATTTTCGTTGGCTCAACCAGGTTGAATGTCGCTGCCAGCGCTGGAATGCCGACTAATACCGGCAGCAGCAGCAGCAGCACATCCAGCCGAATGCTGGCAATTTTTTGCCGCCGCACCAGCCAGTACGCACCCGTGCCCAACAAAATCACGATGGCAAAAGCGAGAGCATTGATCGGATAAACCGCATAATATAGATTATTGGCGAGCCGCGCCGGATTCAGCAGGTTGCTTAAGCCCTGCTGCTGCACCACTGCCCCTTCCCGCTGCAAATTATTGAAATCCACGCCGTAAACGAACACCAGCCATAGACCCACCGCGCCAATTAACACTACCTGGGCGGCAAGGGTGCGCCAGCCTCGTTTGTCCCCGCGCAGGGCGATAACCAGCGCTGCCAGCAGACCGGGCGCAAGGGCAGGTAGCGCCGGGTATTTGAACAACACCGCCACCAGACCGGCAGCCACACTCCACAGCGCCGAATCACGCCAAAGCCGGGGTGAAGCGCCAGCCAGAACGAGCGCTTTTGCCGCCAGCCACAGCGCCAGCGCCGTGAAAAAATAAACGGGGGGGTCGGGCAGCGCATAAATGGCATTATCCTGCACCAGCGGCGCGACTGCCCATACCCCACCGGCCACCAGACCAGCTATGTTACCCCCGGCCAGCCTGCCGGCCAGCGCAATACAGGTAATCGTAGCCAGATTGAGCAGGACAGCCAGCAGGCGCAGGACTTCAATCGTCGGGGCGATGCCGTTGATACTGAAGGCTTCGAGAATGGGTTGCAACACACTGTGAACGGTGATGTAGGCCGGTGGCACACCGTCGTAATAACCCTGATTGTCAAACTGGCCGCGCCATTCCAGCCCGGCCAGATAATAATTAGCTTCGTCGTCAGTGTCGATGAAGGGCAGACTGAAGCGATAGCTGAGGAGGCCAAACAGTGCGCTCACCAGCAAAATCAGTGTCAACCCTGTCCAGAACGGAGATAAGCGTTTCGGCACAGGCAAATTCCCTCACATGATTAAGTTTGGGAATGATACCTGATGATGTTAGAGGATAGCAGGCTGGTTTTATGTTCCCGCCAGCGCCAGCAGCGGTTCAACCACTTCCGCCCCAAAAGGCTTGAGACTTTCCCGCAGCAGGGGCAGCGCTTCATAACCATTTTTCACTTCAAGAATCAGCGCCGGGTGGCCGGATTGCAACCGTTCCGCCAGGGCGGTAACCTGCTCATCATCAAAGCCGAAGTCGATGAAATTGACGGCAATCCGCCCGGTCATGCGGCCAACCAGCGCCCCAACCAGCGCCCCAGCGCCAAGTGCGATGATCGGCCCAACACCCGGCAGTGCCAGTGCGCCCATCTGCGCCAGCCCAAACATGGTCATGGCAGCACCCAGCGTCCCCCCGGCCACGCCGCCCTGATTGGGGCTAAGGCCGTCATCCAGTATGATCGTTTCGCCGCTGGTGGCTTTTGCTACGATGGCGGCACGTTGAATATCAATGCTGTCCAGCTTGGCGATACGGTTCAGCGCGCGCGTCAGCACAGAGCGTGACGGAAATACCGCCACAATGATTTCGCCGCTCATAGTCCCTCCTCACCTCTCGCCTGTTTACCGTAATGAGTATACCCCCTAACCGTAAGCCAGAGTCAAGGGCAGATCGGTTAATAATTGTCGCTTAATCGTGGACAGATTGCACAAAATTGTTGATCTCCCGGCGAAAAAACTGATCTAAAATTGACGCTTGCTTCCGCGACTATTGCCTTAAAGGGTAAACATTGGTTCCAGGCAGGAGAATGTGCCAGACTACCTTTGGTTATCTGGCACGGTTAGATTGCGGCTTTCGTTTAGAGCGAGTTATGCCTTTGCCAGATCCAATCCACGCATCAACTGAGCATTGATAGAAACGACGACTGTACTGACCGACATGAAGACTGCGCCAATTGCCGGATCGAGTGTAATACCAATCGGTGCCAGAATGCCCATCGCCAGTGGAATTGCCACGACGTTGTAACCTGTTGCCCAGATCAGGTTCTGGATCATCTTGCGGTAGGTCGCCCGGCTGAGCCGGATGATCTTCACAATATCGAGCGGGTTCGACTTTACCAGGATAATCCCGGCGCTCTCAATTGCCACATCTGTTCCCGCGCCGATGGCAATGCCAACGTCGGCGGTCACAAGGGCTGGCGCGTCATTCACACCATCCCCCACCATAGCTACTTTATTGCCACCCTGCTGCAATTCACGCACTTTATCCGCTTTGTGTTCGGGCAGCACCTGAGCGAAATAGGTATCAATGCCAAGCTCATTTGCCACCGCCCGCGCCACTGCTTCGCTGTCACCTGTAAGCATGGCGACTTTCAGCCCCAGATCATGCAACTGCTTCACCGCGTCCCGGCTTTCCTCACGGATGACATCGGCGATGGCAAACAGCGCCACAATGCCCCCTTCATGCGCCAGATAAATGACGGATTGACCGGCTTCTTCGGCCTTCTGTCTGGCCGATTGCAGCGCGGCAGGCAGCGTCCAACCTTGCTGTTCCAACAAACGCGGCCCACCCACGTAGTAGATCGCCCCATTGACCGAGGCTTTCACGCCGCGTCCGGCCAGGCTGTTGAATTGTGTGACCGGCGACGGTTGGATGTTTCGCGTTTGGGCATACTGGCGGATGGCAGCAGCAATCATGTGTTCACTGTCACCTTCGATACCCGCCGCGATGCGGACGGCTTCTTGCTCTGATACCTCAGTAGTCACGACATTGACAACACCCTGCTCACCTTTGGTCAGTGTTCCCGTCTTGTCGAAGATAACATAATTCAGGTCTTTGGCGCTTTCCAGTGCCATGCGCTGGCGCACCAGCAAGCCGTTGCGCGCCGAAAGTGTAGTCGAAATCGCCACCACCAGCGGCACAGCTAAACCGAGTGCGTGCGGGCAGGCGATCACCAGCACAGTAACGGTATTGCGTACCGCATCAGCCAGACTGCCTGTGAAGATCAGCCATCCGATCAGCGTCACAACGCCCGCAGCAATTGCTATCACGGTCAGGTAGAAAGCAGCCCGCTGCGCCAGCGTTTGTGCGCGAGACTGGCTCTTTTGGGCTTCTTCAACCAGGCGCATGATGCCTGCTAATGCGGTACTTTCCCCAACCTGCTGGATTTCAACCCGCAGTGAGCCAGAGCCATTGGCTGTACCACCGATGACAGTTTCGCCAGTGTGTTTGTGTACAGGTTTGCTCTCTCCAGTAATCATGGCCTCATTAACACTGCTGTCGCCTTCGACGACTATGCCATCCGCTGGAACACTCGCACCAGGACGAATCAGCACCCGATCTCCTGCCTGTAATTGACTGACTGCAATCGTTTCGGTTTCGCCTGATGGCAAAATGCGCTCGGCAGTGTCCGGCAGTAGTTTTGCCAGTTCGCGCAAAGCACCCTGTGCCTGTCCCACGCTGCGAAGTTCGATCCAGTGACCGAGCAGCATGACGCTGATGAGTGTTGCCAGTTCCCAGAAGAAATCCATCATCACGCCGGACTGCATTCCCATCGGATCCACTGGCGGAAAGAAGAAAATTCCCAGACTGTAGAGGTAGGCTGTGGTGATCGCCAGCGAAATTAAGGTCATCATGCCCGGCTGCCGCAGCGCCAGCTCCTGGCGTGCCATGCCCAAAAATGGCAGGCCGCCATAGAAGAAGATGACCGTACCCAGCACCGGGGCGATGAATTCGCTGCCGGGAAAGCCCGGCATAGAGAAACCAAACCAGGTCTGGATCATAGGCGAATACAGCAGGATTATGATCGTCAGCGGCAGTGATGCCAGAAAGCGGTTCCTCATCATCGTCGCGTGACCTTCGTGCATCACACCATGTCCACTGTGAGCATCGTGGCCGCTGTGATCCATGTGATGCATGGAGTCCGGATGCCCGGTATGAACGGCATGATCTAAAGTCTGGGGCTTATGATCGCTCGTTGGTTTATGCTGGCCTGCTTCAGCAATATGATTGTGTTGGTGCGGAGTAGTATTCACAGACACTCTCCCTTCTTTTGCTAATTTTCTTTCATGGCTACCTTGCACATCATAGTCGCTTCTCGCACAGAACGAATGCGTCATATAGCCTGTTTTGAACCGCGAATCGACTATATACGCCAGATAGCGGGTGTTCTAAAATTGACTCATCATTCAGGAAGTTTCACAAACAGACACATGCTGATTTTTTATCACCATCAGGATTTCCCCATGTCCACACCTCTCCCTCAGGCCGTAAAACCACTGATCGATGCTTATATAGCAGCCCTGGAGCGTGATTTGCCCGGTCTGATGAACGCGATGTATCTGCACGGTTCGCTGGCGCTGGATGCTTTTGTCCCGCGCTTCAGTGACGTCGATTTCATTACCGTTCTCAACCGCCGTCCTGATGAAGCCGAGGTCAAAAAACTGGCTGCCATTCACTATGAGATCGCTGCCGCTTATCCTCGTCCTGTTATGCAGGGCAGCTATCTCCAGGCGGGTGATTTAGGCAGGTTTGAGAACGACATCGAACCATCGCCCTGTTACAGCGATGGCATTCTGAACCCACACGGCCACAACGACATCAACGCCGTCACCTGGTGGCTGCTGAAAAACAAAGGTATCACTGTCAGCGGGACACCGGCACAAGCGCTGGATTTCAGCGTCGATTGGGGTGGGCTGGTAGCCGATATGCGGCTGAATCTGAACAGCTACTGGGTGAAATTCACGCGCGTGCCTGCCCGTATGATATGGCTGCTCTATGATGACGGCATCCAATGGGCGGTTTTGGGCGTGCTGCGACAGTTTTATACCTTCTGCGAAAATGACATTACGTCCAAAACTGGCGCGGGTGAATACGCCTTACAACACCTGCCGAAACACTGGCAGAAAATTGTGCGGGAAGCGCTGAACATCCGCAATCAGACAGGCGGCTCACTGTATCGTTTGAAGCTGCTGCGTGCAGTTGATGCATTTCGCTTTCTGCGCTTCATCATCGGCCAGTGCAACAACCAACCCGCGTGAAACCAGCCTATAATTTTCTGACGCTTGTGGGGTATACTCGGCGCGAAAGGTGGTGCTATTGGATACCATGCAGTTTGTGCCGATTCTGGTGGTGGGCTTCGCAGCAGCGCTGGGACTGACACCGCTGTCACGGCAGATTGCCATGCGCCTGGGCGTGGTGGATAAACCCAACCACCGTAAAATTCATCAGGATCACAAACCGCTGATGGGCGGTCTGGCGATTTATGCTGCCTTCGCCATTTCGCTGCTGCTGTTCAGCCCGCCGCGTTATCTGGTGGAGCTGGGTGCGGTGCTGTCCGGTGCGGCCTTCCTGGCAGTGATCGGTCTGGCGGATGATCGCTATAACCTCGGCATTCGCATCCGTCTGGCGGCTATGGTGCTGGCCGCGCTGGTGCTGGTCGCCGCCGGTATCCAGATCAAACTCTTCAAGATTCCGCTTTTCGATATTCCCCTGACGATTTTGTGGGTGGTGACGCTGACCAACGCGGCCAACTTCATGGATAACATGGATGGCCT
Organism: uncultured Anaerolineaceae bacterium; assembly: GCA_964447795.1. Classification (GTDB taxonomy): domain Bacteria; phylum Chloroflexota; class Anaerolineae; order Aggregatilineales; family Phototrophicaceae; genus CFX2. The sequence goes on along the minus strand of CAYUTY010000005.1, from coordinate 46,708 downwards.
GACAGCGGGACTGAGCGCCGCCGCCGCCGGATTCTTTATGGTCATTGCCTTCATGCAGGGATTAACCCTCGTCAGCAGTCTGGCGGCAGCGCTGCTGGGGAGCGCCGTCGGTTTTCTGATTTACAACTTCAACCCATCCAGTGTATTCATGGGCGACATGGGTGCACTGGTGCTGGGATTTGTGCTGGCAGTCATCGGCATCAAGCTGAAATTTGAAGCGCAGCCACCGGACATCACCTGGATGGTACCGATTCTGGTGCTGGCGCTGCCGTTGTTTGATATTTGTCTGGTCGTCATCACGCGGCTGCTGGAAGGCCGTTCGCCGGGACAGGCAGGCAAGGATCACACCTCCCACCGGCTCTTGAGCATCGGTTTCAGCCAGCGCGGGGTAATTTTTATCCTGTATGGGGCCTGCATCCTCTTTGGGACACTCGGTTTGCTGGTGAGCGTCGCACCGCCGGAAATCGCGCTGCGGTTGGGGGTGGCCGGGCTGTCGCTGCTGGTGTTCCTCTTCGCCCTGATGATGTGGGTGCGGCGAAAGTACCAGTTACCTTCTTCCTGAACTCAGGCAGAGGGAATAAAGGCAGCAGCGATGAGGCGTTAGCCTCTGTCAAGGTGTGTAAGGTCAATATGGTGAGGGCATGATGCACCAGCGGCAAACCATCATGCCTGTTCTAACCAACTAATCGGCAATAAGGGCAAGAAGATTCATGGCAAAACGCTATGTAGTAACGGGCGGGGCGGGGTTTATCGGTTCGCATCTGGCGGAAAGGCTGCTGAACGACGGGAATCACGTCCGCATTGTGGATAATCTGGCTACCGGCAAGCGTGAGCATGTGGCGCGGCTGGGCGGGGATGTGGAATTCCATGAGGTGAGTATTACCGATCTGAAAGCGCTGCGTCCGGCTTTTGAAGGCGTGGATACCGTCTTTCATCAGGCAGCACTACCTTCAGTGCCGCGCAGCATTGACGACCCGCTGACCACCCACGACTATGACCTGACCGGCACGCTCAATGTGCTGATCGCGGCGCGGGATGCGGGTGTGCGGCGGGTGGTATACGCTGCGTCGTCATCGGCTTATGGCGACATTGAAGGCGAGTTCAAAACTGAAGATATGCCACCGCGCCCACAATCACCCTACGGCGTCGCCAAGCTGGGTGGCGAATACTACTGTCAGGTTTTTCACCATGTTTACGGGCTGGAAACCGTGTGCCTCCGCTATTTCAATGTCTTTGGCCCGCGCCAGGACCCCACTTCGCAGTATTCGGCGGTCATTCCGCTGTTTATCACACTGATGCTCGACGGCCAGCGCCCGGTGGTACATGGCGACGGCGAACAGTCGCGCGATTTTACCTATATCGACAATGTGGTGCATGGCAATTTGCTGGCCGCCGAAGCACCAAAAGCTGCCGGGCAGGTGATGAATCTGGCGACGGGAGCGCGTATCACGCTGCTCGATCTGGTGCAGAAAATTAATGCTGCCCTGGGGACGGATTTACAGGCGATTCATGGTGAGGCGCGGATGGGCGACATCAAACATTCACGCGCAAGTATCGACCGGGCGGGGGCGCTGCTGGGCTACGAACCCATTGTGGATTTCGATGCCGGCCTGGCCCGCACGATTGAGTGGTATCAAAACGGCACAGCCTGATGCGTGTTCTTCACCTCATCAAAGCGACTCAGGTCGCCGGGGCGGAGCGCCATTTGCTGGCACTGCTGGCCGGACTGCGGGCGTGTGATGTGGATGCACGGTTGGGCGTGCTGGTCGAGCCGGACAAACCGATGGATGACTACTTTGCGCTGCTGGCTGAGCGCAGCATCCCTGCCGAACGCATTATCATCCGGCGCGACCTTGATCCCGGCCTGTTAGGGCGGCTGATGCAGCTCATCAGGCACCATCAGCCGGATATTGTGCATACTCATCTGCTGCACGCTGACCTGTACGGCATCCCGGCGGCCAAACGAGCGGGTAAGCGGGTGGTGAGCAGCAGGCATAATGACAATGCCTTCCGGCGGAGAGCATCCTTCCGCCTGTTAAGCCGCTTAGGGTGGCGCATGACCGACGCCGGTATCGCCATTTCCGACTCGATTGCCCGCTTTTGTGTCGAGGTCGAAGGCGCGCCGGCTGATAAAATTCGGCGTATTTATTACGGTCTCGAAGCTGTCCAGCCGCATGATCGCAACACAGCGCGGGCAGGTCTCATCAAAGAGCTGAAGCTGCCCGCCGAAACCGTTTTTATCGGCATTGTCTGCCGTCTGACGGAGCAGAAAGGTATCAGCTACGGCCTGCGGGCATTCGCGCAGCTAAAGCATGAATTCCCGAACGCCCATCTGCTGATTGCCGGGGATGGGCCGGAACTGGCGACTCTGAAAAGTGAAGCCTGGACGCTTGGTTTGCTGGAACGGGCGCATTTTCTCGGCTGGCGCGAAGATATACCCGCGCTAATGGCCGGGCTGGATGTGCTGCTCGCGCCGAGTCTGTGGGAAGGCTTCGGGCTGGTGCTGCTGGAAGCGATGGCACAGGCCACGCCCATCATCGCCACAAATGTCAGCGCCATCCCGGAAGTCGTCGCTGACGGCGAAACTGGCCTGCTCGTCCCGCCGCGTGATGCCACTGCGCTGGCCGATGCACTGCGCCAGCTAATGGCTGACCGGGCGCTGGCGCAGCACATGGGTTTGCTGGGGCAGGATCGCCTTGAAACCCACTTCAGCGCGGCGCGCATGGTTGCGGAAACACAGGCCTTATACGACCAGCTTCAATAGCCAACCGGACAGGCTCAACTGCGCGTCACTCCATCAGCGAGAGGCATTCATAATGTTCAAAAATTTGCCCGTTTCTTTGGCGATATACACCAGCGCTCAACGCTTGCTTATCCCTCCGCTTTATGGAAAACTGGCTCAGCATCGTGAGCCATAATTGCGGGGAAATCATGACCATTCTCATTGTGGAGGAACGCCCGGACACGCCCGATGCCATGCAGCTTATCGCCGAACTGGATGAACATCTGTCATCGCTCTACGCGGTAGAGAGCAGACACGGATTCAGCGTGGACAGGCTGATTCGTGATGGTGTTGCTTTTTTTGTGGTGCGACAGGACGGCCTGCCGGTGGGCTGCGGCGGCGTTAAATTGTTCGGTGATGAATTTGCCGAAATCAAACGCATGTACATCCGCCCTCAGCATCGCGGACAGGGATTGAGCAAGCGGCTGTTAAACCATCTGGCCGACTATGCCCGCCAGCAGGGGATTACGCTGCTGCGGCTGGAAACGGGCATTTACCAGCCAGAGGCTATTGGGCTGTATGAAAGTTTCGGCTTTAAACAAATACCGCCTTTTGGCGATTATTTTGAAGACCCGGTAAGTTTATGTTACGAAAAACGCCTTCCTGAATAAGCAGCCACAGGCAGGCACGTAACAGATAGAAGCATTCAGGTAGCATCCTATGAACCACCTTCAGACCGAACAGCAGCTCATCGACGCCATCCGCGCCGACTCGCGTATACACAGCGGGCAGGTGATGGCCGCGATTTTCAAAACCTTCGCCGTGCCAACCGTCGTCTTTGTGGTGCTGGTGGTGCTTGGGAACATCATCCGCGACTATGTAGCCCTCAATTTCAACAGCAGCGCCTTAAACCTCAGCACTTTCGCCTCCACCGTGCTGGCGACGATTGCGCTGGCATGGTGGGCGCTGCGCTGGGCGGAACAGCGCTTCGGCGGTCTGGCACTCATGCGCGGACTCTTCCGTGTCACGCGGCTGACGCTGGAAGTGGAGCGGGCGCAGGAACGCGGTGATGCGGCGGCAGCCTCCCAACTGGCTGATGAAGCCTGGGCAACCTACCAGGCGGCGATGGGCGCGGTGGGCGTCGATGTTCCCAGCCCATGACACGGCTGCTCTATCTGGTCAATATCCCCCGTTTCTTCGTGTCGCACCGGCTTCCTTTAGCACTGGCAGCACGTGAAGCCGGTTATGAAGTCCATGTCGCCACTTCCGCCCATGATCGCGAGCATGTGGCGGTCATCGAAGCGGCGGGCTTCCCTTTCCACCCCCTGCCCCTGAGCCAGCACGGTATGCGTCCCCTTGAAGAAGGGCGCACTATCCTGGCGATTGAACGACTGTACCGGAAGCTGAAACCCGATCTTGTCCATCATGTCACCATCAAGGCGGTGATTTACGGCGGCATCGCGGCGCGGCTGGCGCGCGTCCCGGCGGCGGTTTTCGCCATCACCGGCCTCGGCTATCTCTACAGTGAACCGGGTTTCAAAGCGCGGCTGGCGCGGATGGGCGCATCAGTCGCCTTTCGGGCGGCGCTGGGCCACCCCAACGCGCGGCTGATCTTCCAAAATCCTGATGATCGGGCGATGTTCCTCCGCGAAAAACTGATTGATGAAACCCGCACCGTCGTCATCAAAGGGTCGGGCGTGGATATGAGCGCATTCATGCCTATGCCAGAAGCCGATGGTGTGCCAGTGATTTTGTTCGCCGGGCGCTTGCTCTGGAAAAAGGGCGTCGGCGAGTTCGTGGAGGCGGCCCGGCGGCTGAAAAATGGGGGCGTGGCGGCGCGCTTCGTGGTCGTTGGCTACGGCGAGCCGAGCAGCCCGGCAGCCGTGCCGGAAAGCCAAATCCGCGACTGGGCGGCCAGCGGGCTGGTCGAATGGTGGGGCAAGCGCGACGACATGCCCACTGTTTTCGCGCAGTCGCACCTCGTTTGCCTGCCGTCCAGCTACGGCGAGGGCGTGCCAAAAGTGCTGATCGAAGCGGCGGCCTGCGGGCGCGCCATCGTCACCACCGACACGCCTGGCTGCCGCGAGATCACCCGCGACGGCGAGAACGGCCTGCTGGTTCCGCCGGGCGATGTCGATGCGCTGGCGGCGGCGATCCGGCGGCTGGCGGCGGACGGCGAGTTGCGGCGGGCGATGGGCGCGCGCGGGCGCGAAATCGCGCTGGCGGAATTTTCGCTGGAGAGCGTCGTCGCGCAGACGTTCGCGGTCTATCAGACGCTGGGCGCGGGAATGCCTACGAACGGGCGATCCGAAATCCTCTGAAGTTGTAACTGCTAAACGGCAGATCGCTGTAGCGGAAATTGCAGCGGCAGTCCGCTTTGGTGAAGTAAAACCAGCCGCCGCCGCGTATCACGCGGGCAGCATCGCCTTCAGTGTCACTGGTTTTCTGATTGTAGTCGGTCAGACACCATTCCCACACATTTCCGGCCATATCGACCACGTCAAACGGACTGTCGCCTTTGCCTTCATAGTGGCGAACCGGCGTTGTCCCGCTGCTCTGGCAGGGCTTGACCGAGTTGTTACAGCGGGTACAGTCCCATTCATTTCCCCAGGGATACTTACGACCATCGTCGCCCTGAGCGGCATACTGCCACTGGTCTTCCGTCGGAAGCATGATCGATTCACCGGTTGTGTCGCTCAGCCAGCGACAGAAGGCCATCGCTTCATACCACGATACGCCGACGACGGGATGCTCCGGGCCATTCCACTGCTCGTCATGCCAATGACGCGGTTGTGTCCAGGGCGTGGCAGCCACCGCGCCGCCTGTACTGTAGTCAAATGTCAATCCCTGCGATTTCGCTTCCCAGCCCGCATCTGTCCACCAGTGGCGCTGGCTGTAACCGCCCGCTTTGACGAAGATTGCATACTGGGCATTGGTGAGCGGGTATTTAGCGATGCAATATCCCTTACCGGGAATATCCACCCAGGCGAAAGGGGCGGGCAGAAGGGTATCGGTTTTTGCACTCATACGACCTCCATTCAATAGCGAACGGAGCAGTGTATCACATATTATTTCACAGATACAGACATAGTTTTGAATGACCATATTAATATAATTCTGCGAATGCTTTGTAAGTCATCCGGTAATGATATTCCGGGTAAGAGTGAAAGGTATATGGGAAGTTACGCAGTTGCCATCTGTGTAGGGGAGGGTTTGAAACCCTCCCCTACGAAAACCCACACTAACTGCGTAAGTCATATCATGAATTCAACTTCATGTTAATCGACCCTGCTCGTTGAACGAATTTTCATACGGTATTCCGTCGCCCCGTCAGAATTTGCTCCAGGCTGATGCCGTACCGCCCCGCTTCATGCGCGATTTCACGCCCGAAGAACGTCAGCGCTTCGGAATTACCGACGACGAGCCGACCTGCCTGCAGTTTGCGGCGGCCTCATCGTAGTCAGGTAGGGATGGTGTCAATGTTGCTTCTTTAGCCTAACGCTTTTTTCATTCGGGGTAGAATTGGTGCGGATTCCCCCTCAAAATCGAAACAAATGTTATGACAAATGTTTCACTTTCCCCCTCATTTCCCTGCTAAACTCTCTGTATGGCTCTGTGTTCTCTGTGCCTGTGCGAAGCCTCCCTGTGGGACTGTGGTGATAATATGTTTCTGGCAACGGGTAACGTCCCGAATGGCAACGATGGCAGCCCTACACACCTCGACTGTCATCACCCTGATAGCAATTTCCGCCGCCCTGCGGCAAAACCGTCCCGTGAAATTGCCAAAAAAAACATTTTCAGTCAGCGGCGGCGAAAGGCCAATGGCAAACATGGCGGCGGCACACCCCTCTGTCATCATCGCCATCATCGCCACTGACGACACAACGCGCGCCTCACTGCCGCTGTCTTTGCATTTGACTAGCGACTAGTGACTAGCGACTCACTTCCGCCGCGCCGCCAGAATTTGCGCCAGGCTGATGCCGTGCCGCCGGGCGATTTCCTGCGCGTAGCTGCGGCCCTGTGGCAGCCCTCGTGTGATGCGGTAGGTCGGGTGTGCCGCGCCGGACTCGTCCAGTTCTACACCGGCAACCAGGCTGCACAGGCGGCTCGCCCCCTCCACTGCCGCTTCCATATCGGGGATGCGCTCGGCCAGTTCCACCAGATGGGTCGCGTAAACCGCCCGCGCCCCGACTGCCCGCAGGCCGCACAACATGTCCTGCGCCAGATACAGCGCCTCGCCGGATGCCGTGCTGGAAAAGGTTTCGTTGAGCAGCACCAGACTGTGCGCCGTCACCGCCGCGAAAATCTCGCGCAGGCGTTCGGCCTCTTCCGCCAGCCGCCCCTGCTGCCGCGTTTCGATGGTAGGGAAGTGGGTCAAAATCGCATCAACCGGGCTGAGGCGGGCGCGAGCCGCCGGGATCATCAACCCGGCCTGAAACAACACCTGCGCCAGACCAAGCGAACGGACATAGGTAGTCTTGCCGCCGCTGTTCGGCCCGGTCAGGATAGCGATAGCACCTTCCGCGCCCAGATCAACATCGTTGGGGAGGGCCGGTTCGCCGCGCAGCACCAGCGCGATGTTCACCAGCTCGTCGATCTGGTTGATGCGCTCGGCCATCGGCGCGATTTCCGGGCGGCAGAACGAAACCCCCGCCCGCCGCATCATGTTGACCGCGCCGACGTAAAAGGCCAACTGGTGTTCCAGTGCCACCAGCGGCCCGCTCCCCGTTTTGACATAGCGCTTGAGCGCGTCAGCCACCGGCTTCGCCACCTGCGTCAGAAGCCGGTCTAAATCCTGAAACAGCGGCGAGAGGATGCGCTGGTCAGCATCTTTAGGGACGTGGTGCAGCGCTGCCAGCGGCGTATCGTCTTCTGCCCCGCTGCGCCCACCGATCAGCCGCTCCAGCAGCGAAACTGACTCGCCCAGCCTGAAGTCATTGACAGCCAGCAGCAGCGCCGACGCTGGTTTTAACTGAGCATCAAGGTTGATGCCAACCGTCAGACTGGTGATATTGCTGAGCGGTTCGCTCAGTTGCGGCAGATTGTCGCGCAGTTCGCGGAAATTGTCGTCCGCCAGCAGCGCCCCTAGCTGGTCTCGAATCTGCCTGAGGGCGGGCGATTCCAGCGCTGAGGCTGCCAGCACCCGATGAAGATCGGTCACGATGGTGATGAACTGGTCGAGTTCGGCCAGCCGGTCAGCCGTTTCCAGCAGCAACCCCCGGCTGCGCCCGCCCAGCAGGGGATTACCCTGGCGCAGATCAGCCAGCAGGGGCAGGGTTGTTTCCGCCTGCTCAACCAGTGCCGGGTTGTTCACAAAATCAGCCAGCACCGCCGCCCGCCAGGCAATCACCAGCGGATCGGTGTTGAGGGTCGCCAGCACCGCGCGAATATAAGGCGCGTAGCGGTTATCGGTCGTGAAAGCCCGCACCAGATCGCTCAGGCCGATGTCCTGCTCCCACAGGCCACCTGCTGGCGAAGGCTGTGCGCCGCCGTAGGGACTCATCAGGCTTGGCATGGCAAGGTCGAGCATAGGGCGCGGTTTCGGCTGGCGCGGCGAAAAAAAACGGCGTGCGGCGGGCATAATGTAAACTCGTCCTTACTGATAATAACGCTACGTTAACGCGCTTTCAGGTCGATTGCCAGTTATCCCGCCGCGCCGGTTAAAATGCCGCGAATCAGCACGCCCGCCAGCACAGCAAAGCCCCAGATATAGCTGCCCATCGCCGGGCGTTTTTTGGCTGTTTGTTCGACGAAGATAAAAAAGGGTAATGCCAGCAGCGATCCTAAGCCGTAAATCAGGTGAACATCCTCGTAAGGGCGTGTCCCGATGACGGCGTACAGAATCAGCCCGATCAGCGCTTCCACGCCGATCATCGCGGCGATAGTGTAGGCAGCGCGGCGATACCAGGGTGTGACATCGCCTTTTTTCATGACGCCGATGTAAAACCCAACCGCGAACATGATGATTGCTGCCACCAGCCCCAGGCGGCTCAGCCAGTAGTGCGACCCTTTGAGAAACAGATACAGTTCTGCCACTTTTCACTTTCAGCTTTCAACTCTGAACTGATTTGTGCCAATTGTAACAAGCGTCCAGCCATCTTGACACGTCCGATCAGGCGTGCTACCATGCCTGAATAGCTCTCATCAAGAGCGGGTGAGGGAACGGCCCTATGAACCCGCAGCAACCCCCGAAGCGTCGGGAAGGTGCTTAAATCCGACAGGTTTCACCTGGGAGATGAGCGAAACACCCCACGACTGTTTTCGCTCCTTCCCATCCCGTCGAAGGAGCGTTTTTATTTCCCGGAGGTTGCTATGTCCCTCGATATCACCGGCGTTCTGGCCCGGCTTTACCCCATCCTCGAACATGACCCGACGCCCGACGCCTTCATTGAACCGAGTCATGTCATCCAGCGGATTGACATCGCTGAAACCTGCCTGCTGTGTTTCTTTCAGGAGGTTATCACCACGGTTTGTGCTGAAGGCGGAGCGCGTATTGTTCATCACCTCAGCAGCGAAATCGGTCAGCATCCAATCTACGAAATCGAAGTTGAAGGCCGCCCTATCGTTGTTGCTCATCCGGGCGTCGGTGCGCCGCTGGCTGCCGCTTTTCTGGATGAGCTGATCGCGCTGGGCTGTCGCCGATTTATCGCCTGCGGGGGCGCGGGAGCATTGGATGCTGCCCTGACGCTCGGCCATCTGGTGGTCCCAACGGCAGCCATCCGTGACGAAGGCACCTCCTATCACTACCTGCCGCCCGCCCGCGAGGTCGAAGCCAGCGTGGACGGAATCGCGGCTATCGAAGCCACACTGAAGAAACACAACGTTCCCTACATCACCGGCAAAACGTGGACGACAGACGCCTTCTACCGCGAAACCCGCGCCCGCATCCAGCGTCGTAAGGCCGAAGGCTGCCTCACCGTCGAAATGGAAGCGGCTGCTTTTTTCGCTGTTGCCCAGTTCCGCGGTGTGACCTTCGCCCAGATTCTCTACGGTGGCGACGACCTGAGCGGGGATAACTGGGATCATCGCAACTGGGATCAGCAGCTTTCCAACCGAGAAAAGCTGTTCTGGCTGGCTGCCGAAGCCTGCGCTCAATTGGACTACAATAGCAGTAACGCCTAAATTATCAGGACTTCAACCATGGCTGCTATTGATCCGACTATGCTGCGGAACATTGAACTGTTCGCCCTGCTGGACGACGAAGAAAGCGCGACTCTGGCCGCCCAACTGGAACAGCGTCAGGTATGGGCGGGGCAAACAGTCTTTAAGGCTGGTGACCCCGGCGGGCATATGTTCGTGGTGCAGTCTGGACGGGTGGAATTATTCATCGTTGACCGGAACAGCGAGTATGTGTCGCTGGGTTTTATTGGTCAGGGAGAATTATTCGGCGAACTATCACTGTTCGACAGCGAGCCACGCTCGGCAACTGCTAAAGCCGTTCAGGATACATCGCTGTTTGTGATTGACCGGCACGATCTGGAAGTGCTGTTCAAATCACACCCGCCCTCTATCTTCGATGTGATGACGACACTGGGCAAACGTATTCGCGAAGCCGATGTGCTGGTGGGCGAGCGGGTGGTGGCGCGCAATGCCAACGAAGTTGTCATGATGAAACGCACCATCAGCCAGCGCTTAGCCGATCTGTTCTCAGCCGTTGCTGGTGATATGCGCTTTGTATATTTCAGCGCGGTCTGGTTCATCATCTGGATTGTCTGGAATCTGGGCCTGCTGCCGGGGGTAGAGCCGTTCGACCCGTATCCATTCGGCCTGCTGACAATGATCGTGTCGCTGGAAGCCATTTTTCTTTCGACCTTCGTGCTGGTCAGCCAGAATCGCAGTGCCGAACGCGAAAAAGTCCGTAACGATATTGAATATGAGGTCAATATTCAGGCTGAGCGTGAGATTAAGGAACTGCATCACAAGCTGGATGAATTGCAGGATATGATGCTGGGACACCTCCAGCGCATCGACAGCAATGTGAAGCTTCAGACGCAAACCGGCACCAGCCACACCATCGAGCGTTCGATTAAGGGGCAGGTGTAGAGGCATTTTTCATGAGCGATTTTGCGACTGATCTCAATACCCTGCGCGAAGCTGCCCAATCCCGCGATTGGGGCGCAGCGCAAAATGCCCTGACGCGGCTGTTCATGGCGCTCGAATTTTTCTCGGCGCTGGAGATCGTCGTCACCCGCGCCCATAACCATCTGCCGACCTTTGAGGCCGCTGGCGTGGAAACGGGATGGGCGCGGAGTTTGCTGGTGTGGATTACGTCGTATGGCGCGGCACCGGCGGAACTGCCTCCGGCGGCCTACCATCCGCCCGCTGCTCCCGGCGCGGCCAATTATGCCAGCGCTTTGTTCGAACTGGCGCGGGCGATGGAACGCATGACCCCGCTGGAAAACCGACTGCGTTTTCTGGCGAACGCGCTTGGCAACGTCATCCTCGCGGAACTGGCCGCCGCTTGGTATGCCGATCATCCTGATGCATGGGAAGAACAGCAGGCTCATGGCGATGACGTTGATCCAGCCACCGGCCAGACGGTGCGGGCGGGCATTTACGCCCACTTCTGGCTGGATGACGCAACAGCCGCCCAGGATGTGGCCGCGTGGCTCGATGTCGCCGAGGTAGTGGAGAAAAAACATGAATGAACTGCTCCCTTCGCTGATCTGCACCGGCATCGTTATTTTCTTCCTCATCGTCAACTATGTGATGGTGACGATTCAGGAACGGAAGACGGGGAAGCCCGAACCGGCGGAAATTGATTATGAAGCGCTGGCGCACGAACGCATTCATGAACTGCTGGCCGAAGGCAACACCATCGGGGCGATCAAGCTCTATATGGAGATGACCAATCTCGGCCTGAAGGAATCCAAAGACGCGGTTGACTTCGCCCGCAATCACCCGGACGAGATCGTCACCAAAAAGCGCTCGCCGCAGCAGCTTGATCTGGACGAAGCACCCGGCATCCGCGATTTACTGGAAGATGGCCGCGAGGACGAAGCGATAGAGATTTACCGCAAGTTCGCTGGTGTCGATGAATATATGGCTAGAGACGCCGTTGCCCGCATCAAAGGCGAGATAGAGTGAAAAGGAGAAAGTGTGGAAGAAGGGAAAATATATCTAACCTACGATGTTGCGCTGTTCCATGCAGGTGAGAATAAACTAGCGATAGTAGAAATTATCATGAATTTGACCGGATACGATTTACACCAGACTGAACAATTGCTTGATGATCTACCGCGTTGTGTCTTACAAGACGTTGATTGGGACACGGCTGACGTAGCGACGCAACAACTTTTCCGTGCCGGTGCAGAAGTTGAGATGCAGCGTCTAGTGAATTTTCCCGATTGAACCCGCCAGAGGCTAAAGCCATCTGGCTAGCGGAAATCAAGCCCGCTGAAGCGGACTGAAAAGGTAGTGAGTAGAGGTTGATATGAGCGACAAACCAATCATTTTCATCAGCCATTCGTCTAGGGATGTTGAGTTAGTCAAAATTCTACAGAGCATAATTGAAAACGCGTTTAATAACGCGGTAGAAATATACGCTACAAGCTTGGGTGCCATTACATTCGGTGAAGAATGGTTTGAAAGCATAACCCAAAAACTTCAGAGCACAAACACCTTCCTTGTATTGCTCACCCCAAACTCAATAAGAAGTAAATATGTATGGTTTGAGATAGGTTATTACTGGTCTCTAAAGGATCAAGGTGCAGAAGCAGTATTATGTCCTTTATATTTAAGTAAATTGGGTTTACCAGAACCTTTGAATCGCTTTCAGTCAGTAGCTATTGATAATAGCCAACAATGGGAAGATTTTTTGCGCCAATCTAGCCAACGTTTTGAACTCATTAACTACTTGTCCAATACACAGCTAATGGATGCCGTAGCACGAATTAGTGAATATTCTTCTGTTATTCAACACTCAACTTCTAGTTCGACGCAAAATAACGATTCTAACCCTTATGAAAGATACACCGACGCGGATTTAGAAGAGATAATCGCTGATTATCTTCATGAGATTTATTATAACTATGCATTTGCATTGGATGATGGCCGGATAGAAACATATGAAAAATGGACAATATTTGGAGAACAACTTATTCATTATGACAAGTTTGATGATGAGTTAAACCTACCTTCTGGAACAGCAAAAAATCTCCTTGAAAAAGTAGCACAAAGGTACAATTTATTCCCTATCCATAAATCCGAAAACACTATTAGATTCAGAGAAAAACATGAATACAATAAGACGGAGTAACAGCTATACATGACCAACCGACATAACTACACCTTCACCAACCGGCGCTACCTGGATGCGATAGCCGATCACGTCGTCCTCTTTGACGGCGCGACGGGCACGAATATTCAACTGCTGAACCTCAAGCCGGAGGATTACGGCGGGGAGCAGTTCAACGGCCTGAATGAACACCTCGTCCTGACCAAGCCGGAAGTGCTGGAAAATCTGCACGCCTCCTTCCTCTCCGTCGGCAGCGAAGCGGTGGAAACCTGCACCTTTCGCGGCAACCGGCTGACGTTGGGCGAATTCGGCATCTCCGACAAAACGCTGGAAATCAACCGCACGGCAGCGGCATTGGCGCGGCGCGTCTGTGACCGCTTCGAGGCCGAAACCGGCATCCCGCGTTTCGTAGCGGGCAGCATCGGCCCCTCCGGCAAGCTGCCCAGCGGCAACGACCCCGACCTGAGCAACATCACCTTCGATGAACTCTCGAACGTGTTTTACGAGCAGGCGCAGGGCTTGGTGGAAGGCGGCGCGGATGTGCTGCTGATCGAAACCAGCCAAGACATCCTCGAAGTCAAAGCCGCGATTGACGGCATCAACCGTTACTTCGCCGATGCGGGTGTCCGGATTCCGCTCCAATGTCAGGTGACGCTCGATACGACGGGCAAGATGCTCTTCGGGACGGACATCGGCGGGGCGCTGGCGACGCTGGAAGCCCTGCCGATTGATGTGATCGGCATCAACTGCTCTACCGGGCCGGAATATATGCGTGAACCGATCAAGTATCTGATCGAACACAGCACTCTGCCCATCAGCGTCCTGCCGAACGCTGGCCTGCCCATCAACGTCGATGGCGAAGCGGTTTACCCAATGGAGCCGGAACCCTTCAGCGATATGATGGCGGAATTCGCCCGCTGGGGCGTGAATGTGGTCGGCGGCTGCTGCGGTACGCGCCCGGAACACCTCAGCCACCTCTACGAAAAAGTGCATGGGCATCAGTATCAGGACTTACTCGGCGGACGAAGTGAACGGGTTTCGCCCAAAGCCCGCCAGCCGCAGCACGAAGCCGTTGCCTCCAGCGGCATGACCGCCACGCCGATGATTCAAAATCCCGGCCCGACGCTGATCGGTGAACGCGTCAACAGTCAGGGCAGCCGCAAAGTCAAGCAGCTTTTGCTGGCGGACGATTACGACAGCATCGTGCAGATCGCTGTCGATCAGGTCAACAGCGGCGCGCACATGCTCGACGTAGCCGTCGCACTGACCGAACGCGCCGACGAAAAAGCGCAGATGGAGCAGGTCGTCAAGAAGCTCTCGATGGCTGTCACCGTCCCGCTCATCATCGACACCACCGAGGCCGATGTCGCCGACGCCGCGCTGGCAATGTATCCGGGGCGCGGCATCATCAACGGCAACAATCTCGAAAATGGCCGCGAACGCATCGACAAAATTCTGCCGATTGTGAAAAAGTACGGCGCGGCGGTGCTCTCCATGACCATCGACGAAGAAGGCATGGCCCACACCCGCGATAAAAAGTTCGCCATCGCCAAGCGCATCACCGATATTGCCGTGGATGAATTCGGCCTCGCGCCGGAAGACCTGATCTACGACACGCTGACTTTCCCGCTGACCACCGGGCAGGAAGAACTACGGAACGACGCCGTTGAAACCATCGAAGGCATCCGCCTCATCAAGCAAAACCTGCCGGGCGTGATGACGGCTCTGGGTGTGAGCAACGTCAGCTTCGGCGTGACCCCGGCGGCGCGCGGCGTGCTGAACAGCGTCTTCCTCTACCACGCGGTGCAGGCGGGGCTGGATATGGCAATCGTCAACCCGGCGCACATCACGCCCTACGCCGAAATCCCGGACGACCAGCGCAAGGTGGCGAACGACCTGATCTTCAACACCGATCCCGACGCCCTGCCGCGCTTCATCCAGTATTTCGAGCAAAACGTCGTCTCCAGCGCCAAAGAGGTTGAAGACCCGACCGCCGATATGACAGCCGAGGAAGCCATTCACTGGCAGATCGTCCACCGCAAGAAAGATGGCGTCGAGCGCTTGATTGACGAGTGCCTGACGCGGCAGGACGCGGTTGCCGTGCTGAACGGTGTGCTGCTGCCCGCCATGAAAGAAGTCGGCGATAAATTTGGCGCGGGCGAGTTGATTCTGCCGTTCGTGCTGCAAAGCGCCGAGGTGATGAAAAAATCTGTCGCCTATCTGGAACAGTTCATGGATAAAGTTGAAGGCACGACCAAAGGCACGGTGGTGCTGGCGACAGTGTACGGCGATGTCCACGACATCGGCAAAAATCTTGTCAAAACCATCCTCAGCAACAACGGCTACACCGTCCACGATCTCGGCAAGCAGGTTCCCGCCAATACCATCATCGAGAAGGCGCAGGAATACGGCGCGGACGCCATTGGCCTGAGCGCGTTACTCGTCAGCACCTCCAAGCAGATGCCGTTGATCGTCAACGAACTGGCGCGGCGCGGCCTGAAGTATCCGGTGCTGATCGGCGGCGCGGCCATCAACCGCAAGTTCGGACGGCGCATTTTGTTCCTCGACGAATCGCAGCAGCCTTACGAATCGGGCGTGTTTTACTGCAAGGATGCCTTCGAGGGGCTGTACGTCATGGATAAGCTGGTAGACCCGGCGGTACGCCCGAATTTCCTTGGCCAGATTATGAGCGAAGCCTACGAGGAAATGGGCAAACCCGCCCCACGCAAACGCGAACGCACGGCTGCGGCCAGCACCGTCAAACCCGCGCCGCAGATTCCGACCCCGCCGTTTTGGGGCGTCAAAACCATCCACGAGATGCCGCTGGAAATCGTCTTCAAATACCTGCACAAGCCGGAGTTGTTCCGCCTGTCATGGGGCGCGACCAACACCCACGGCGACGAGTGGGTCAAGCTGGAACGCGAATTCGAGGAACGGCTGGCGCGGATGCAAAAGGACGCCCTACGCGATGCGGCGCTGCGCCCGCAGGCGGTCTACGGGTTCTTCCCTTGCAACCGCGATGGCGACGACCTGATTGTGTGGGATTACCTGCCTTTCGCCAACCGCAACGGCGGCGAACCGGAACGGGTTGAAGTGGCGCGTTTCAGCTTCCCGCGCCAGCCGAACGGCGAATACCTGTGCATCAGCGATTACTTCGCGCCCGTCGAAAGCGGGCAGGCCGATGTGGTGGCGCTGCAAGTTGTAACCGTCGGCGAGGCGGCCAACCAAGCCTTCGAGAAGCTGCAAGGCGCGGACAACTACAGCGAAGCCTACTTCTTTCACGGGCTGGCGGTGCAGACAGCGGAAGCGACGGCCAATTTCGTCAACCGGCAGGTGATCGCGCCCGCGCTCAATATCCCGGCGAAGCAGGGCAAACGCTATAGCTGGGGCTACCCGGCTTGCCCCGATCTCGACGATCATAAAATCGTCTGGCAGTTGATGCCGCAGGTCGAGACCGAAATCGGCATGTCGCTGACCGAAAGTTACCAGCTTGTGCCGGAACAAAGCACAGCCGCTATCGTCGTTCATCACCCGGACGCCAAATACTACAGCGTCGGGAACATCGACCGGGTGGAACAGATTTTGGGGCAGGCGTAAGTTCCGTATACCCCCTTCTCATACGCGAAGAAGGGGGTATATATACTTTCACTAAAGATAGGAGACTGAATATGGAAATGCCCCGCAAATGCTTTGTATCCTATTCATATGATGATATAGAAGCACATCAAGCCCTAATTGAAGCGTTACCTAAGCACATCAAGCCTCATAGCTTTCCAGAAATCAAAGTTGCACCTGATGAATTGGTAAGCAACAGATTGATCGATGCAATTCTTAAACAAGATGCCCTTATTTATCTAGAAGGAGGCTTTTCAGCCAAGTCATTTTGGGTTGCTTTTGAAAGAGATTTTGCTTTACGGGCTGGGAAAAAAGTTTACGCGTTTGATCCAATGAAAAACGAATTGAGTCCAATTTTCGCTCAGCCAATGAGATTGCCTTTTTTTGTAAGTTGCTCTAGCACTGATATAGATAAAATGACCACGATAGTAAATCTTATGCGTGATAAACGATATTTTGATGCATTTAGTTTGAATGACTTACCACCTAGAAAAACACGCCGTCATAGAGAAGCAGCAGAGACTCTTACAAGAGAAGCTATCGTTGAAAAATTGAATAGGGGAGGTTATATGGTCGTATTCTGGTCAAAAAACTCCTCAAAATCCAAGCGAGTAAATGAGGAAATACAATTTGGGCTTGAATTTGGTCGCTATTTTACGTCAGACGAAACCAACCTGAATTTTTCTCGCCTGCTGTACGCCCTCTTAGATGACACAGAGCTACCCATTGAGGTGCAAAATTTGATGAAAAATGAAGCAAATTTCATGATAAAACCTGTTCAGCTTTACGGAGATGATGAATTGTCAGCTATAAATCGCATAGACGATTTGATAGTTCGACTTTACTGGCTCATATACAGAAACACGCAGCAGATCGGATCATAGTTTTCAAGTAACCACAATGTCAATTAGTTAATGAGATAGAACTATAAATGGTCGAAGAGAAACCCAAATCCGATTTCAGCGACCCGCGCGAGGACAATCCTTGCCTCATCTGCGGCGCGACGAGCTACCAATGGGGCCGCGTCCGCGCTGAAGGCGGCGTGGTCTTCGTGCCGGAAGGCGAAGTTTTTGGCTTCGGCGGCGGCATCTGGCTGGAGGCGCGCAAATGCGCCCGCTGCGGCAATGTGCAGTTGTTCACGAGGGAATAAATCTTGACGTTACACGATTTCATCCGCGCCATGCCGAAGGTCGAACTGCATGTGCATTTGCAGGGCGCGACTCAACCCGAAACGTGGCTCGAACTGGCGCGGCGTAACCATGTCGATCTGCCAGCGAAAACGCTGGACGAGATGCGCCAGTGGTTCGCCTTCACCGACTTTCGCCATTTCATTGATGTCTATATTCAGGTGAGCCGTGCGCTGGTGACACCCGACGATCTCGAACTGATGGCGCGTGAATTCCTGAAAAATCAGGCCGCGCAGAACATCGTCCACAGCGAAGTGACCTATACGCCTTCGCTGCGCACCATCACGGGCGACGTCGCGCCGTTTGCTGAGCAGTTGGCCGCGCTCAACCGCGCCCGCGCGTGGGCAGAAGCGGAATATGGCGTATCGATGGGCGTTGTCATCGACATCCCGCGCGAGATCACGCCGGAACAGGCCGAGCATTACGCCGATTGGGCGATCAGCGGCTTCGGAAATGGCGTCGTCGCCTTCGGCATCGGCGGTTATGAACCGGGCAATCCACCGAGCAAATATGCAGCGGCTTTCACGCGGACGCGTGAGGCAAGCCTGCCCTGCGTCCCCCATGCGGGCGAAACCGTTGGGCCGGAGAGCATCTGGAATGCGCTGGAAGTCTGTCAGCCGCTACGCATCGGGCATGGGGTGCGCTGTGTCGAAGACCCGGCGCTGGTGGCGCATCTGGCTGAGCGGCAAATTCCGCTGGAAGTCAGCCCGACCAGCAACATCTGTCTCAAGGTGTTTCCAACGCTGGCCGATCACAGCCTGCCGAAACTGCTGGATGCTGGAGTCTATGTCACGATCAACAGCGACGACCCACCGATGTTCAATACGACGCTGACGAACGAATACATCGTCTGCTCGGAAACCTTCGGTTGGGATGAAAGCATGATCGCAAAGCTCTCGTTGAACGCCGTGCGCGCCTCATTTTTACCGCCGGAGCGCAAAACGGCGCTGGAAACAGATTTCACCCGCCAGTTTGAAGAGTTTCGGACATTGGAGCAATAAATATGGAACCGCAGCCCTACGGGTGTTCGCGCCGGGCGATACTGGCGTCCTTCGGTCTGTTTGGGTTTCTGCTGTTGTGCGGGGCAATCACCATGCTGGTGGCGGATACAGTCTGCTACAACGGCATGGTGCAAAAGCTGCCGATCTATCCACAGGCAACGGTTGTTTTTCAGCGTCACAGCGGCTTTCGCGCTTTTGGCATGGGCGAAACGGCGCTAATTCTGGAATCGGACGATGCAGTTGAAACTGTGCGGAACTGGTACGGGCAAACGGTGGCCGCCAGCGCTCGTATGGCGAAAGACACCGACAATCCATTTTATTACATCCCGGTAGGGCGCTATTCCGTCGCCCGTGCTGAAGATGGCACCGGGGCGCAAATCATCCTCAGCGGCGACTGCATTCGCTGAGGGTATTAGAGTAAGGAATCTGTATGGGTAAGCTGCCATTTCTCGAACGTATCCGCCAGGGTGATCCCCTGCTAGGCGATGGCGCGATGGGGACGATGCTCCACCGGCGCGGCACCGCCATCACCGGCTGTTTTGATGAACTCAACCTCACACACCCAGAGCGGGTCACAGAAGTGCATCGTGCCTACCTCGACGCCGGTTCAGAGGTGATCGAAACCAATACCTTTGGCGCGAACCGCTATAAGCTGGCAAAACATGGTCTGACCGAACAGCTAGCCGCCATCAACCATGCTGGCGTCCAACTGGCACAGCAGGCCGTGAATGAGAGCGGGCGCGATAATGTATATATCGCCGGTTCAGTTGGGCCGCTGGGGGTGCGCCTCAAACCCTTTGGCCGGGTCAAGCCAGAGGAAGCGCGGGCCGCTTTTGCTGAACAGATCAGGGCGCTGATGGAAGCGGGCGCGGATGTGATCCTGATGGAAACCTTCAGCGACCGGATGGAACTGCTGGAGGCGCTGGCCGCCGCGCGCGAATCCGCGCCAGATGTCCCCATCATCTGCCACATGACCTTTGGCGGCGATGACCGCACCCTGCTCGGCGATCTGCCCGCCCACGTCACGCGAGAGTTGTATAAAGCGGGTGCGGACGTCATCGGTGTCAACTGCGGCGGCGGCCCGGAGCAGCTTTCGCGCATTTTGCAGATGATGCGACAGGCTGTACCGGAAGCAGTGCTGTCCGCCATGCCTAACGCCGGTTTTCCCGAATCGGTTGGTGGGCGCATGATGTACCCGGCAACAGAAACCTATTTCGCCGAATACGCCCTGACTTTCAAAGCCATCGGCGCACGCCTGATCGGGGGCTGCTGCGGCACAACCCCGGAACATATCAATGCCATGCGGGCAGCGTTGGATAATCCCTCGCTGCCGCTGCCACAGATTTTTATCCTGGAAACCAATGGCGACGACCATGCTGATGTGCCGGAACGTCCCACTGAACTGGCACGCAAGCTGGCCGCCGGACGCTTTGTGACCACCGTCGAAATGAAGCCGCCGCGCAGCTTCATCCCGCAAAAACTGCTGGCCTCTGCGCGCCTCTTGCAGGAAGCCGGCGCGGATATGGTAAACGTGGCTGACAGCCCTACCGCGCGGATGCGGATGTCGCCCTGGGCCGTTTGCCACTTTTTGCAAACGCAGCAGCACATGGAAACGATTCTGCACTTCCCGACACGTGGGCGTAATTTGCTCCGTGTGCAGGGCGATTTACTGGCGGCGCACGCGCTCGGCCTGCGAAACCTGTTCGTCGTCATGGGCGACCCAACCAAAATTGGCGACTATCCCGAAGCGATGGATAATTATGATGTCGCGCCATCAGCTTTGATCGGCATCATCAAGCACAGAATGAATCAGGGTGTTGACCAGGCCGGGAACAGCATTGGCCAGCCAACGACCTTCACCGTTGGGGCGGCGATCAATATGTTCGCGCAGGATTTGGATAAAGAGATCGCCACCCTGCAAAAGAAGCTGGAAAACGGTGCGGATTTTGCGCTGGGGCAGGCGGTCTTTGAGCCGGAGCGGATTGAGGTTTTTCACCAGCGCTATGAGGAAATCACCGGTGAGGCTTTCACACTGCCGGTTATTATGGGACTCATGCCTTTGTACAGTCTGAAACACGCGCAGTTTTTGCACAATGAGATTCCCGGCATCAGCATTCCGCCACATATCATGAAACGCATTGAGGAAGCAGGCGAGGATGCGCCGCTGGAAGGCGTTCGCATCGCTCAGGAGCTGCTGCGGGAGATGCGTGGTTTGGTGCAGGGCGCTTATATTATTCCGGCTTTTGGGCATTACGAGCTGGCGGCAGAGGTCATTGACGCGCTGGCGATGGCTCCAGTGCGCTAACAAGGATGGTGGCGTCGTGACGATTCTCGTCCTCGATATTGGCAGTTCGTCGGTGCGGGCGCTGCTGTTTGATAACGATGCTCAGCCGATTCCAGGTGCGGCAGCCAGTCAGCCCCATCAGATGACGACCACGCCGCCCGGCGCTTCGACGCTCGAAGCCGTGCTTCTGCGCGAAAGAGTTGAAGCCTGCATCGACACGGTGCTGGCCCACCCGGCAGCAAGCGGCATTCAGGTCGTGGCGGCGGCTACGCTGGTGGGCAATATGCTCGGTGTGAGCGCCGCTGGTGAGCCGGTAACGCCGATTTTCACCTACGCTGATGTAAGAAGTGCGGAGGACGTGGCTCATCTGCGGACGCTCGTAGACCCGGAGTCAATTCATCAGCGAACGGGCTGCATCATCCACACTGCTTACCAGCCAGGGCGGCTAGCCTGGCTGCGGCGAACCGAACCGGAGCTTTTTGCCAGTGTTAATCAGTGGGTTGATATTGGCGCTTATTTGTATCAGTGCTGGTTTGGCGGCTCATATGTCACCAGCCATTCTGTCGCCTCATGGACAGGTATGCTCACCCGCGCCGACCTGACCTGGAATCGTACCTGGTTAAGCACACTGGGCATAGCTGAAAACACCCTGCCGGAACTGGCTGATTATGCTGATGTTCGGCACGGACTGACCGAAGAATATGCCCAGCGCTGGCCTGCTTTACGCGACGTGCCATTTTGTCTCCCGGTAGGCGATGGCGCTGCCGCCAATATCGGGGGGGGATGCTGCGATGAGACGCAAATTGCGCTCACAGTTGGCACTACTGCCGCGCTGCGGGTTGTCTCAACAGACATTTTGCCTGCTGTGCCGCCAGGTTTGTGGGGCTACCGGGTAGATGAAACCCATCACCTGATCGGCGGCGCTACCAGCGAGGGCGGCAATATTTTTAGCTGGGCGAAGGAAACCCTGCGGCTGGATGCGGCTGATATTGATGAAGCGCTTTTGAACCGCGCTCCCGATACGCATGGTCTGACATTTTTACCACTGCTGGCGGGCGAACGCAGCCCCGGTTGGGCAACGGATGCGACGGGCAGTATCAACGGTTTACGGTTGTCCACCACACCACTCGATATTCTACAGGCGGCGTTGGAAGGCGTGGCACTGCGGTTAGCTTTGATCGCCGAACAGCTTGCGCCGCTGGCACGGGCTGATGCGCCCGTCATCGCCGGGGGCGGCGCGTTGATGGCATCGTCCGCCTGGGCACACATCATCGCCAATGCCCTCAACCGCCCGCTGCACCTGACTGCTGAGCCGGAAATCACAGCGCGGGGTGCAGCGCTGCTGGCCTTACGCGCTATCGGGCAGGGGACATGGACTACCCCGCCGCCCATTGCCTATACTATCGAACCTCTTCCCTCCGTCGCCGCTACCCTGCGTGCTGCCCGCGAAAGACAGACAGCCTGGTACGAGCAGGTGGTTGGCAGCTAAAGCGTTGGCACATCTATTGTAAATGATTGAACGTCACTCCAAGCCCCCCACACACCAATTGGGCGACGCGCTCGAATCCGCCAATTGTAAAATCCATCAGGCAGCGGCGGCAGCATGAACTGAAACTCATCGTTACTGAGGTTAAACTGAAACAGGGGCATCGGCTCAAATTTGGATAAACTCGTCACTTGCAACTCGTATTCCGCCGCCCAACTGACTCGTGACCAGTAGAGGGTAACCTGCGGCGTTATAGAATAATTCTGATTAGGCGAACAGATGCGGTACAGCAGCGGCACCAGTTGAGTGGTTGTCAGATTGCTCAGTCCGTTAATTCCTTCACGAAGGAACACTTCATGCGGCGCAGAAGCCACCGCACGAGCCCGTGCGGTGGCAGCATTAGTCTCTTGCTGAGAAATGAGTCTATCCACTGAGAGCTGCAATTTGAGAACAAAAATACGGATGCCCGCACTTTGCAGCCTTTGGGCAATCGCTACAGGATTGCCTGGGCCGTGATGTCGCCCATCGGTAAGTAGAATGATGGTTGGGTTGGCGTTATCGCGCCCATGCAGGTTAAATTCTTGCTCGGCAAGCATGAATCCCTGCGCCATATTCGACAAAAACAAGCTATCGATTCGTGGGATATTGATAATTGTGCTGATGAGAGCCGGGCGGGATGCAATCGCACCCAGACTCAATTCAACGCGTGTGTGGTCACGCCGACCTGCTTGAATTACACCAACACGGGTCAAATTGGGGCCGATTGTGAAAGCACGCACGATCTGACTGGTGAAGCGAGTTGCCATGGAAAAATTATTCCCATAATCACCAAGATTAGGCGAGCCATCCAGCAAAAAAATCAGATCACTGATAGCTTCACATTCAGGAATTTTCAATAAACCGAGATGCAGATTGGTGAGCAGGGGTGTATTAGGCCGCAGGGTAAAAGGATCACTCATACCAGTTAAAAAACTGAAAGCGCTGCCACCGTTGATATTTTGCCTGACCGGCGCATAGCCCGCATCCAGCAACACAGCAACATCAACCTGAAGATAATACAAATCTCCATTCGCTGGTGGATGGATAACAGCGCGATAACGCCCCTGAGCATTCGAAATCATGTTACTGGCAAGCGTTTGGTTGCTCAGGCGGTAGAGCCTGACATTAATGTCTGGGATGCCTGGTTCGCCAGGATCATATATCCCATCATTATCCAAATCGCTCCATACCATGCCATCTACACCACCATCTGTATAGGCCGGGGCAGATAAAACAGGCGATACCACCAGGAGCCATAAAGCCATCATCGCGGACGCGAAAAATCGCAGGAATGGCTTACGAGATGATATGAAAAAGAGGAAGGCGCTCATACCAGCGCCCAGATTAACCCGTTGCTTAGTCATCTTCAGGCGAAGCCAGTCCCCAACCCAACTGTGTCACGTGGAATTCCTGACCTTCAGGCAATCCTTCAATCCTGAGCCGTTGATTGAGAGTAATAGCCGCTTGATCGATGCCCCACTGGATACTAACGAAATAAACCTGCTCTCCATCATCAAATGTCCAGTAATCCTCTGGCAGTGGTGATAGATTATGGATGTCAGTTCCAACAGCAATATTGATTTCACGGATGTTGTCTTTATCATCCGTACCACGCAGCACGCGCTGACCATCTACTTTATGGCAAAAGAACAGCAGATGATAACGATAGTCGAACACCGGATCAGAGAGATGGTCACAATCGACTGGTACAGGAAGATCATAGGATACTGGAGGTTGAGCGGTTTCATCCCTCACCTGATAAATCGTAATACCGTTGGTTTCCAGATTTTCATAGGCGATAAAATAATTCTGTGGATTATAGGCAGGTTTGCGTGCCTTGTTAAAGCGCAGCGTATAAACATCTGGGGTAGTAGGTTTCACTTCATAGATGCCAGTTTCACCGCTCTCGATGTGAGTCATCGTCACCAACATCACCGTACCATCCGGCGACCACACTACCGGCTCTGGCTCGATTCGATACCCCGCTGTCAAGAGCTGCTCACCATCCAGAACGTTATTCTGAGACCGATTACGGCCATTCATGACCTCCAAACTCATGCTGTCACCCGTTTGTACCAGATAGGCAATAAACTGACGCTTCAAATTCAGCGAAGGCAAAAAACTCTTCTCTGGCAAATAGGGTGCCAAATTAGCGGGCTTGCCATACTCAAAAATATGCACATTGAAGGCACCGTTCTGCGGATCACTCACAATAAACATGCCCTGAATGACCTGCTGGTTAGGCGCAATATCCCTGATAACTTCGCCAGAAGTGATACTCGGTATTTCTGTGGCTTCTGGTGGAGTGGGTGATTCGTTAGCGCTTTCTGCCGTGGTTTCTGCTGTGGCCTGTTCTGTTACTTCTTCCCTTCTTTCCTCGGTCAATTCGACTGGCGGATTCCAGGTTGCCAGCACGCCGATTAAGGTCGGCCCAGGTGTTGCAGGAGATGCTGGAATCGGTGAAGTGACTGAAGGTGTTACAGTCGGCGTAGGTTCATCAGTTGCTACTGGAGTCTCTGTCATCTCTGGCGTTTCGGTCACTTGTGGGGTTGGATCACCCGGAACAATACCTCTTGTATAATCATCCAGGATCGACTGAATCAGGGCACAGGCGTCTTCGCCGTTTTCCAGTGCCGCGTTGATGGCGGCGATGATCTCTACCTGTCGATCAGGTGAGAAATTTGTCAAAATGAGGATCAGCGCTGCCAGCCTGGATGGGCAGTCATCTTCAAGTCCATCCTTGCGCTCAATGCCATCCGAGCCAAAACCCTGGCTGCGATCTTCGGCAATATCTGCAAGCACAGGGCAGTTCTGTTCATAGATGACCTGTGCAAACTCCGGCAGGTCAATAACATCAGCACTGTCCTGAAACTCAGGGCAATTGGGAGGTGTGAGAGCAGTACACCAGGTGCTTCTTTGAGAATTGGTGACAATTTCGCCATTTACATTTCGGCTGTAATTAGCATAACCTTCCTGTCCATTATCAGCCTCGACACGATACCAGACGTTACCCCTTCCATCATCATACACACCTTCAGTCGCGTCATACCAGCGATATTGAGTGATTGTCCCGATAATGTTGCCCGACGTCGAGGCCAAGTCACGAACGTTGAGTGTGCTGGTAGCGCTCAAGGGTGCAATGGCACATACATCGATAAGGGGCAGCCCCTCCGATGCAGGTCTGGTCACGGAGTCAATGGGAGCGAGCGTATTAATAATAAATCCCCCAACAACCTCGCTCGTTCCATTATCTTCTGTTCCAGACCCTGCCTCACCCGTTTTCGACGGGTCTGGCTGAGCATATACCCGCATATCTTGTGATAAGTTCGTTAACAGACCAACCAGCGTTAAAAATAGCAGGACGCACGATAAAAAAAGTGTCCGTTGTGAACGCATTTCCCCCCCATTATTTGCTGAAATTATGATTTGAGAGTTGCCACACAGCGCCCGGATGTGCGACGTGTTAAGCGGGTTTCGCTGTCAGCAGCTTCCGGGTAGATCCCGGCAGTGTCATCTACTGTGTTATAAGTGACATATGGGAATTTACCCGGCGGTGATGATTCAATACGATTGAGTATCCACTCGAAGTCATCAGGCGGTATTTCAATTAAGTTGTTGTCAAACGCCTGTTTAAGGTGATCGTAAGTGGGTAGGGTGAAATCAAAATCGGAATTTTGTGCGCTGCGTGACTGACAGTGATTGTGAGCGCCGCTCCAAGTTTCCTTAATCAGCGGCACTTCCTGATCAATGAAGACTGCACTTCCAGGATTAATCTCTACCATGCCCGGCGGCGAAGTTGGTATTACATACACAATCTCACATTCTGGGTTTGCCGCGGCACAGATTTTGTTTACACCTACGCTATCATTGCGAATACTAATATCACGCAATTCATTTCGGAGAATATGGAACCAGAAAACATCACTTTCTGCACTGGTTCTAGGAAAATATTTTCCATCATCTTTGCATCTGCTACTGGCTGACCAGTCATTAGGAAGGTTGCCTCTCGTAAGCAGGTAACATGAACCGGGTTCGGCAATACCGTTGGAAAAGTCAAGTATCGGAAATAAATCTATCAGATAATGGGGTTCATTGTCATTGTCTACGCTGAGACTAAAACCACTCAGATTTACCTTTTCGGTTCCCTCAACATATAACGTGAGAGACCAGTCATCTTTAAGTAAATACAGTCTCGTTTCCGGATTGCCAGTTGTTTGATTGACTGCCGCTCCAACTTGAAAAAAGAAGAAAAGAACAAATCCAAATATAAAAATTCCCCTAAGAGGACTTTTCTCTAATTTTCGAGTGTTCATCGTGTATTTTGGCAGCGGGCGAAAAAATTCAATAAGTCTCAATACCATGTTTTCTCAAACCCTGATCTAACCTTATGCAAACCTCGTTATATCATGAAATAAACTATATTATCAAGCACCGTACCACAAAGTAGGCATTTTGTTATCTCACTTCTTACTACGCTTAATCTGAGTTGTAATATAAAGAAAGGTTGTACGGAAAGGCTGATGTGTTAGGATGAAGCGATCTATCGACATGGTTGGGGGAACTCCATGCCTGCTCGCGTTCTCTTCTCTACAGGCTCACTGTATTTATTTGACCTTGCCTACTGCTTTCAACTGGCGGCAGAAACCGGGTTCGATGGCATTGAAATCATGTGCGACGAACGTTACAGCAGCCGCGATGTCACATATCTGGAACGATTATCACAACATTACGGCCTGCCGATTTATGTTTGTCACACGCCTTTCAGCACACAGGTTCCCGGCTGGGGAAAAGGCAGTGACCAGATCGGGCGTATTTACCGGACGCTGGAACTGGCAACACGGCTGGAAGCAGAGACGATTGTGGTACACGTGCCACGAAAAGTCGGCTGGTTCAATGCCAGCTTTAATGGAGTGGGGTTCCGGCTGCCCTGCTGGACACCTTTTGGGAGTGTGCGCGATTGGATTCATGAGGATTTAGCGCGGGTGCAGGAACAAACATCTGTCAAAATCGCGCTGGAGAATATGCCTGCCGCACGTCTTTTCGGCCAGTCTTTTGACCCGACCTGGTGGAATGAGGTAGAAACGTGGAGCCGCGTCCACACCTGGCTGACGCTGGATACAACCCATTGGGCAACGAAAGGTGTTGACCCGCTGGATGCCTACCGTGCCGCCGGGGGACGTGTCTGTCATGTGCATCTCAGCAATTACGATGGGCGCGAACACCGTCTGCCCCATCGAGGACGGCTTGATCTGGCGCGGCTGCTACAGACGATGGCTGCTGACCACTTCGCCGGTACAATTTCGCTAGAGCTTCAACCAGAAGCACTGAACTATACCGACGAATTCAGCCTGCGCCAGAACCTCTTAGAAAGCCTGACTTTTTGCCGGGAGCATTTAGCCTAAACCCAACCGCCGGTATTCCACTTTGATGCAGGCATCCATCACCAGCGGTAAACCGGCAGCTTCCGCTTTACGGGCAGCATCAGCATGGACTACCCCAAGCTGCGCCCAGACAGCTTTCGCACCAACCGCAATTGCTTCATCGACCACACCGGGCAAAAACTGTGGGCGGCGAAAGACATTCACGATGTCAATCGCTTCGGGTACAGCAGCCAGCGTCGGATAACCTGGCTGGCCGTCAATCGTCTGCACTTCCGGGTTAACTGGGTAGACGGTATAGCCGACCTGCCGCAAAAAAGCAGCGATCTGGTAGCTGGTTCGGCTTGGCCTGTCGGAATGGCCGACAACAGCGATCACACGGGCAGTTGATAAAAGATCACGCAGCGCAGTGTCGTGATGGGTGATGAGCATCATAATCCCGCTTTCATGACAAATCGCCAAAATTCAAGTTAACGATCACACTTTTGTGCCGTCTTTATTCTAATCAACCGTCAATCAGAATTATAATAAAACCAGTAACAAAGACGGAGTGAAATGCATGGCTATTACTGTAAACTGGGGAAATCCCGAAAAAACCTATACCATTTTTAAGTTTATGGGCAAGTGGACATGGGATGAATACTATGCTTCAATCAAGGCCGGTAGTGACCTGATTGAAAATGTCCCTTATACCGTTAACATTTTGCTCGACCTGAGCGAATGCAACCTGTTCCCCAGCAACCTGCTCTCGCACGCCGGGGCATCGATGAAGCAGCCGCCTCGCGCTTTTGACCTGGCTGTAATCGTCTCAACGTCCGGCTTTGTGAATGCCATAATGGGCCTGATTGAGCGCCTGTATGGCAAAAAGACGCGCTTCAAAGTGGTCAAAACCATGGATGAAGCGCGAACGATTTTCGCCGAGCATGACTCCCTTAACCCGGTTGGGCTTCCATCCGTGTCCTGAGGATTTGTGCCCGCGCCCGCTGTACGGACTGTGCCTGGCTGACGACAAATCCGCGCAGCAAACCGGGCATTTCGGCACTGACCGTTTCCTGCACCCACGTCCCATCGCGCTCCGGCGAGAGATCAAAGACAAAACGTATCTGCACATTAAACGGGCTGTCCACTGCTGACACCATCTGAACATCCGGTTGGGTGAATGTAGTTGTCACGCGGATGTGATTGTCATAGGGAATAAAGCCCAAAAAGCGAAAACGCTCCACCGAGACATAACGGCAAACCTGCCTGGCTGCTTCGTCCTGTGAGTAGGCGATGTCCCTTACCGAGACAACCAGCGGCGAGAGGCCGATATAACTGTTCGGGTCGGCCAGATGGGCGTAAATCCGCGCAGCAGGGGCAGCAATGAAATAGCGATATTCAAATGTCGCAGTCGCCATCAGCGGGTTGACCATTCACTTTCGAGGATGCCCGCCTGCATATTTTCCCAGCGAGCCAGCGTAAACAGAAAATCGGACAGGCGGTTGAGGTAGTGCTGGACATGTTCGCCCACCGGCTCATGTTCTACCAGTCCAACGACGATACGTTCGGCGCGGCGGCAGATCGTCCGGGCGACATGAATCTGCGCGGCGGCAGGCGCACCACCCGGCAGGATGAAATGTTTCAGGTCGGGCAAGTCCTGCGTCATCACATCAATGCCAGTTTCCAGCCAGAGGACGGTTTCCGCATCCATCCGTACCACCCAATCAGCTTTGGCATCCAGCGGAGTCGCCAGGTCTGCGCCGAGGTGAAAAAGCTGCCGCTGCACCGCTTCAAGACGTGAGTCTGTACCGGGAGAGGGCCGCAGCGCCCGCGCCAGACCCATCACTGAATTCATTTCATCAACCGTGCCATAAGCCTCGACACGCAGATGTGTTTTGGACACCCGCCCACCGGAAAACAGGCTGGTCGTACCGTCGTCACCCGTTCGGGTATAAATCTTCATCCATCACCTGTGAAATAGCACACAATCCTCCTCAATTATAGCACAGGCCGCCGCGTCCTCAGGCCTCTAAATCCGGCTGGTAGGCGAAGTGAATATGATTCAGTTCCGTCGGAATCGGCGGCTGCGG
Organism: uncultured Anaerolineaceae bacterium; assembly: GCA_964447795.1. Taxonomy (GTDB): domain Bacteria; phylum Chloroflexota; class Anaerolineae; order Aggregatilineales; family Phototrophicaceae; genus CFX2. Next base: position 16,690 of record CAYUTY010000005.1, on the reverse strand, counting down.
GTTGTCCTGCCAATAGACCGGGCGGATGAAACCGGGGCGGGCGGCGTGAACTTTAAGCGCGTGTTCCCACTCGAAGCGCACATGCTTCGACTCTGCCGCCGCCCGCGACCAGAATAGCTGAAACACGTCGGCTTTTTCGATCAGGTTAATCAGCTCAACGCTCCAGTCCTGCCCGCTTTTGAGCGAGATGACATCGCGCAGGTAATCCAGGCCGAGCGCTTTATAGGCCCGTTCGGCGCGGGCGACGATCTGCGCGTCCTGATGGCTGTAGCTGCAAAAAATCGCCTGATAGGCTTTGGCACTGGCGCGAACCTGCGGCGCGGCAGTTTCCGGCGCGGCGTCACCGACATACACGGACAGCGGCACATCGGCCACAAGGATACCCTCGACTGTGAAGGTGATCGCGCCGTTGGCCGATTGATGGAGCGGCGCGCCTTTCGCCCGCAGCTCGAAATCGAAGCGATGCCAGTCCTTGTAAAAGCCGAGGCTGACGCTGGGCGGGTTGAACTGGAATCCGGGCAGGTGGGGCGTGGCCGTCACCAGCGCGCCTTCTTCTATAGGCAAGGAAGCCATGACCCCGCGCACCCCGCGAAACTGCTGCTTTTGGTCGCCCAGTTTTTGGGCAGCGTCGGCTTCCACCTGCGCGGTGGCCAGGGCTTTATAGATGTAGGCGTGCAGCGGCTGCCATGCTTCCGGCGCAACTTCTTTGGGGTAGTAGGCGGCGAACTGGACAGGTTCAGCGTTTACAGGCGTTTGATCGACCTCTTTCGCTTCAGATAAAGTATCAGTCAGCCAATCCGGTATTTCAGCAACGGCTTCATCTTCATCAAGCAGCCAGTCAGAAGATTCAGGACTGGCTTCAGCCTGTTGATCAACATTTTCCCTTAACCAATCCGGCATATCCGAAGCTTTTGCTGGTTCTTCCGCAGTACCCGATTTTGGCGGAGATTGTTCCACCCAACTGAAAGGGTCTTCGCCGCCTTCGCCACCTCTGTCAGCAGGGGCGGGTTCCGGCGCATCAAACTCATCATCTTCTTCAAAAGCAGCGGCCCAACCCCCGGTATCGTCCATCGGCTCCGGTTCAGGCGATGGTGGCGCGGGAGTGGTAATCGGCGCAGCAGGTCGTGGGGGTGGCGCAGGTGGGGGCGGCCCGGCAGCGATGGGCGCGGCGGGCGCAGGCGTGACGGGCGTAATGGGTTTGGGCGGTGCAACAGCGGGCGGCGCGGGCGGTATTCCACCAGATGCCTGTGGCGGTGGGGCTGCTTCCCGTTTGGCCGCGTCGCCAGTCGATGCGCCCGGCTGCTGCTGGCGCGGTGGGGCTTCCTGGTCGGGAATAGCTGTCCCGCCACCGAAAGGTGCATTGGAGAGCGGCTGATTCAACACATCTTCAAGCTGTTTTTGCGGCTTCACTGGCGCTGAAAAGAGATCGTTGAAACGTTCGCGCAGCCCGCCAACAACCCGGTCACGCAAGGGAAGCTGCATTTCCAGGTCTTCCAGCGAGGACGGCAGTTCTTTTTCACCATATTCTGCCAGCCGTTCCTGAAGCGGATCGCCTTTCGGACGACGGCTAAGATACAGCCCAACGCCGATCAACACCAGCGCCGCAATCACAGCTACAATCAGAATCAGCACAGTCGCGTCCATGCTTTTCCGCCCCTTGGAAGCCTAACGTTTACTTGCGTGCAAAACGGTCATGCCAATCACGTCTTCGCCTTCATAACGCACAATCACGTCATCATCGGTCAATTCACTGTCCGTCGCATAGCTGGGCTTCTTAAAATTGACGTAGAGGGTATCCGCCTCGGTGTCATATGAGAACCACATACTATCTTCCGGCGCTTGTCGAACCGCCGGTAAAAACTTTAAGTAGTCCCAAAAATCCATCAAACAGCCCCGCCGAACCGGGCGTTTTTACCCATTTTGAGTTATCCAGTATGGCTTAGAATGAAAAAATGCGCTCGTCAACGCTTTCTGGAGTTTTTCTTCATGGTACGTCGCTATCTGCTAACCGCTGCTCTCGCGGTGCTGTTGTTGTCCAGCGTGATTTTGCCGACGCAAAGCACCTATGCCGCCGGGACAGTGGGGGATGGCACAGCGGGAAGCTGCACCACAACTGCGCTGCAAAACGCGATCAACGCCGGGAACGGCCTGATTAGCTTCAACTGCGGCGGCGCGCACACAATTAATGTGACAGCACCGCTCAACATCAGCTCGCAAACCAGCGGCCTGACGAACGTCACGATTGATGGTGGCAATCAAATCACCCTGAGCGGCGGCAATAGCAGTCAGATCATTTTTCTGCAATCGTGGCATATGAGCGCAATCACGCTGACGCTGCAAAACATCACGCTGGCGAACGGGCGTGTCTCCGGCGGCAGCACAGCGGGCAACGGCGGGGCAATTGAGGCTGTCAATAACAGCTTTGACGGCAAAACCTACAAGCCCACCCTCAACCTCAACAATGTGACCCTGAGCGGCAATGTCGCTAATGTGACGGCAGCGGCGACAGGCAATTATTATGATTACGGCGGCGGCGCGATCTACGCCATCGGCGGGCAGGTCAATATCAGCGACAGCACCTTCAGCGGCAACCAGTCGCCCAACGGCGCGGGCGGCGCAATTCACATCCTGCAAAGCGGTCTAAGCATCAGCGGCAGCACCTTCAGCGACAACACCGCCATCGGTTACGGCCAGGGCGGGACGATTTATGTCGATGGCCTGGGGCTGGCCGGCCCAGCGGGGCAGTTCACCATCACTGACAGCAGCTTCACCGGCGGGCGGACGCACAACGCGGGCGGCGCGATTTATTTCAACATCTACAGCACGGCTAACGTCTTCAGCATTGATCGCAGCCGCTTCATCGATAACCGCGTCATCGGCGGCAGTCGGACGCAGGGCGGCGCGATCACCGGTGGCGCAACCGGGAACGTTGACCCGCAGGTTCGCATCAGCAACAGCCTGTTTGCCGATAACCTTGTTACCAACGGCTCCGGCGGCGCGCTCAACTTCAACCAGCGGGCGGCGGTGACGATTGCCAACAGCACCTTCCACAACAACCGCGCTGAAGGGACAGGCACAGGTTCAAACGGCGGCGCGATCTACTTCACTGGGAATGTCGTCCAGTTCCAGATCATCAACAGCACCATCGCCAACAATTATGCAGGCTGGACGGGCGGCGGCATCACCGGCAGCAACGGCATCCTGAAAAATACGATTCTGGCCTACAACACGGCGGGCGGCATCGCCAATTTTCAACAGCACTGCTCGCAGGAATTGCAGGAAGCCGGGTTCAACCTGCAATATCCGGGGCGGCTGACGAATGGCAATTTCTTTAACGATGTGACCTGTTTCGCCGGGAAAAGCGCCCCCAACCAAACCGGCCTGCCGGAATTCCGCGACCCGCTGCTTGGCCCGCTGCTCAATAACGGCGGCCCTACTTTCACTCTCGCCCCCGGCGCAGGCAGCCCGGCGATTGACGGCGGCGATAATGCCATCTGCGCCGCCGCACCCGTGAACAACCTCGACCAGCGCGGCACGGTTCGCCCGGTAGACGGCGATGGCTTAGGCGCGGCGGTCTGTGACCTCGGCGCTTACGAAGTCATCCCCAATGAGCCGCCCGGCCAGCCAGCGCTCACCAGCCCGGCCAACGGCGCGTCCATCACCGGCAATACCGCTGCCCTGACGTGGGCGCAGGCTGCTTTCGCCGTGCAGTACCGGGTGCAGGTCGATAACAATAGCGATTTCAGCAGCCCGCTGGTGAACGAGGTTATCACGGCGCTGAACTACACGCCCGGCTATCTCGGCATCGGCGTCTTTCACTGGCGGGTGCAGGCCATCAACCCCAACGGCACGGCCTGGAGTCTCCCGCGCAGCTTCACGCTGGTGACGGCGGCGGGCGCAGCACCGACTCGCCATTACTTCAGCACGCCATCGCAAACGCTGACGTGGAGCATTTTGCCCTGGGCGGGGCGCTATCAGATCGAAATCGCCTTGATGCCGAACTATACCCAGGTGATTTACACCAATGACAACCTCAGCGCCGGGACGCCCTGGGTGACGGTCAACCTCGCGCCGGGCATTTACTACTGGCGCGTGCGCGGCCTGCTGCCGGATGGAAACTGGGGTATCTGGAGCGCGCCAGAAAACTTCACCGTAGGGTTATAGGGATGCAGATGTGGTATTGTCACTATCGCGCCGATATACTTTATCCCAAAAACGGTTGGGATAAAAAGAACAGATGAGCGACGTTATCCCAATACAAACTGTTTTATATCCCAAAAGTTATCTACAGGAACAAATGATCTGTAGATAACCTGTCGAAAACATTACCCAAATTGTCGATAACCTGTAGATAAGTATAGGCTTGCCTGTAGATAACCTTTAGAACAGTATGATCGAACGCTTATATAAATTGTCGATAACCTGTCGAAACTGTCGATAACTCACGAAGTTATCGACAGGTGCCTGTCGATAACTTTTATCCCACAGAATCCCCATTTAACAATTCATCAGGGAAATAGTGGCGATATAAGAGGCCACAATGGGTCAGGGTTGTGATAAAAATCCAACGTTAAACAAACCATTACAAAGTTATCGACAGTTTCGACAGCCCCTACTACTGCTGCTATTTTTTAAAAGAATCCTATTCCGGGAATATTTCCTTTTTCAAACGCGCTCCCGCCGTTCCCAACGATTGCTTTTAATGCAGCAGTGATACACTGAAGATATTCGAATGGGAGAGGTATCTGAAACGATGGCAGGAAATGACGAGCGGGTGGCGTATCTTGAACAGAAGGTGAAAATTCTAAACCGGCTGGCCGAGATCAGCGCCGTCCTCAATTCCACGCTAGACCTCGACCCGCTGTTGGGTTATGTGATGGACGCTGCCGCAGAAGTCACCGCTTCCGAAGCGGCCTCGGTGCTGCTGTGGGATGAGCGAGCGCGGGAACTGCGTTTCACGGCGACGACCACCAGTCAGGTTGATCTGAATCTGATCGGCCAATCTGTCCCGCTGGAAGGCAGCCTGGCTGGAACTGCCCTGCTCACTAATCAGATTGTTCAGGTGGATGATACCGCCAGCGATCCACGCCATTACAGCAAGGTCGGCGACGATATTCAGTTTCAGACGCATTCACTGCTGGTGATGCCGATGACCAGCCGCGAAAAAGTGATCGGCGTGCTGGAAGTGATTAATAAACGGGGTCTGCCCTGGACAGGAGATGACCGCGATCATCTGGGCGTGCTGGCTGCGCAGGCAGCAGTGGCGATTGAAGCCGCGCAGATGGTCGCTGCGTTACAGAAAGCTAATCAGGAACTGAATGAACTCGATAAGTTGAAAAATGATTTCATCGCTATTGCCTCACACGAACTGCGAACGCCGCTGGCCGTCATTCTCGGTTATGCTGGTTTTTTGCAGGATGAAGCTGAGGGAAAAGCCAGCGAACATGCCGCAAAAGTTATTGCCAGCGGTCTGCAACTGCGGCGCATCATTGAAGACCTGACTAATCTCCGTTATTTACAACAGAGTCCTTCAGAACTGGCACGGCAAACCATTGATCTGCGCGAGGTGGTAGAGGATGCTATTCAGGATGCGCTCAAAGTGGCAGAAACCAAAGCCCACTCCTTAAAGCTTGATCTGCCTGAAGGCGAGACAATACTGTGGGTTGACCGCATTCGTGCATCAATGGCGCTGACCAATGTGCTGAATAATGCTGTACGTTTTACACCAGAAGGCGGCCAGATTACCGTCCGGGGCGAGGTGAAAAATGGTGATGAAGTGCGGGTGATGGTGACAGACAGCGGCATAGGCTTCGCGGCGGAACACGCCGACCGCCTGTTTGAGAAATTTTATCAGGTGGAAGACCATATGACACGCACCTATGGCGGCATGGGAATCGGCCTCAGCATCGCTAAAGCACTGGTCGAAGTGCATGGCGGGCGCATCTGGGCGGAAAGCCCTGGCCCCAATCTGGGTGCGACTTTCACCATGACGTTTCCGCTGGCGGAGTCGTCAGATAAGTAATAGACTCAGCATCAATTGGCACGTTTCGTAGGCGAGATTCAACTCCCTACAAAAATTATATCCACAATGGAGGGCTACGCATGAGCGTCAAAATCACCTGGCTGGGACATTCGGCTTTCGCGCTCGACATCGACGGACATCCCGTGCTGCTCGACCCCTTCCTGACGGGCAATCCACTGGCGGCGGCAGACCCCGGCAAGGTGGATGCGGAGATTATTTTCCTGTCTCACGCGCATGGCGATCACCTGGGAGATACGGTGGATATTGCCCGTCGAACAGGCGCGCGCGTGGTTGCCAATGCGGAAATTGCCGCCTGGATGGAGATGCAGGGGCTAAACAACGTTCACGCGCAGAATACGGGCGGCGGCTTCCAGCATGACTTCATCCACTGCCGCTTTACAGTGGCTCATCACAGTTCCAGCTTTCCCGATGGTACTTATGGTGGCAATCCGCAGGGTTTCGTCTTTACCACCCGCAATCAGCGGATTTATTTCGCCGGGGATACTGACGTATTTGGCGATATGCAGATCATCGGCGATCTGGGGATTGATCTGGCCTTTTTGCCCATTGGCGACAATTTCACCATGGGGCCAGAAGATTCGCTGCTGGCGATTCGGCTGCTGCGTCCGAAGTATGTGATACCCATGCATTATAAAACTTTCCCGGTGATCGACCAGGACGCAGGTTCATGGGCCAACCATGTCAGCAGCGATACTGGCTCTCAACCCATTGTGCTTGACCCCGGCGCTTCCTTCACACTGACCTAATCGCTCCCATCTGACCTTCTACGGGCGGAGCAAAATCTTCGCCCTCTCCTCTGTTACAAGACCATCTGCCGCTGGTTTGAATGTTGTTTCGTAATAGCCGATTACAGAGAACTGCATGTTAAGGATCATCAGCTTTCCTTACAATTTTAGGTTGCTGTTAGGCATTTAATCGGAAATTTAAAAAACGTAAAAGACGATACGGCCATTTTCAGCAACCGTCTTTTTTGGGCGTTTCCCCCACTACGCCCATGCACACATCTGAAAATATCCGCCAGCACATCCTTTATTGTTTTAGCGGGGTGGTGCCATTTGCGCGTTTCAGCCCTGGCGGTTGGCCGTTTTAAAAATATTTTTCGTCCAGCGCAGACGAAACAGGGGGAAAGCCGCTATGTTGAAGAATCGCCGTTTACTGGGTGTCATGGGTGTGCTTGCTGTCGTTGTGGTATGGGCTGTCGCGCTGATGCCGCTGCTCACCAATCCGACTGAAGCACAAAAACCACTGCCGACCCTTGCCAGCGATCCCACCATAATCGCCACTGAAGAACCTACTCCGCTCCCTGATGCGCCAATTCTTGAACCTACAACTTCTCTTGACATTGAATTACCTGGCGCAGAAACAGGCGAAATTCCGGCCATTGACGTGCCGGTTGAGCCAGTGCCGGGCGTGGCTGTCATTCGCTTTGAACCGTCGGCTTCGCAGCAGGCGCGGGCGGAGGCTATCAGCGCGCTGGGCGGAACTGTTTTGCAGCAGATCGACGTGCTGGACACAGTAGTCATTCAGCTTCCTGAAGGTCAAACCCTTGATGCGCTGCCACAAACGGCAGGCGTTATGAACAACGAGCCGGATTATTACATTGGCGCTCAGCTTGCCCCGCCCAATGACCCGCTTTATGCTGCTCAGTGGGGGCTGGAAGTGGTGAAAGCGCCGCTGGCCTGGACGCTGCTTCCCCCGGCGGCGCAGGTTGTGATAGTGGCTGTGATCGACAGCGGCATTTGCGCTGACCATCCTGATCTGGCCGGGCATATTGATGTGAACGGCTGGGATTTTGTAGACGATGATAACCAGCCAACCGACACTTATGGTCATGGCTGCGCCGTATCAGGTGTTATCGCCGCCAATCGCAATAACAGTGTTGGCGTGGCGGGTGTTGCGCCGAATGCGCGTGTGCTGCCCCTGCGTGTACTGGATGGGCGCGGCCTGGGCACTTATTCCGATGTTGCCGCCGCTATTGTCTACGCTGTTGACAACGGCGCGGAAATCATCAATGTCAGCCTGGGCGGGCCAAATGCCTCAGCTTTGCTGGAAGCTGCCGTCAATTATGCCGAAACCAATGGCGTTCGCGTGATCGCCGCCGCTGGGAACAATGGTGTCGAGCGGGCGCTTTATCCCGCCGCCTATCCCTCAGTGGTGGCGGTGGGTGCGGTGGATGCGTCTCTTGATCGCAGTTCCTTCAGCAATTATGGCGATCAGGTGCGGCTGTACGCGCCGGGTCGTGATATTCTCACCACCAGTCTGAATGGTTTTGATCGTTTCAGCGGCACATCCTTAGCTGCGCCCTATGTTTCTGGCGTGGCGGCGCTGCGGATGGCATTGGGCAAAGACCTTATCATCGACGGCGGCATTGTTTCCGCTGTGGATGAATCAACTGAAATTCCGATCCCTGTCGAACCCGTTGAAATTGCTGTCTGCAACCAGGCCGAAGCAGATGCCGCCAGCAGTGCTTATTATGATATGGTATTGAACGGTGCAAGTGGCACAGCGCTGGACGAGGCTCTGGCGCGTTTTGAGGCGGCTTCAACAGCCTGCGCCCCGGTCTGGTACGGCGGCGAGTTTTCGATTGATGGCGGTGGACGGAATCCTGGCGGCGATGTTGAAGCTGCGTTCGCCGCTTTCGGCAACAAGTGGGGTGAAAATTCGCCTTTCAACCGCCAGCTACCACCCGCTACCAGCGGCGGCACTATTGCCTACAGTTTCGTCACGACCAATCTTGATCTGAGCGCGGAAGAAGGTGCAGGTAATGCCCAGGTTGTCCCGGTTACACGGCTGGCCGGTGCGGCGACCTGCGATTATCAGGAACGTATCCGTGAGGCGATTACGGTCTGGTCACAGGTTGCCAATATTCAGTTTGTGGAAGTGGATGACCCCGGCACGGCCTTTGGCTCCCCCGGCACTGATAGCATTCGCATTGGAGCGCATGTCATTGACGGGGCAACCGGGGAACTTGGTCATGCCTACTTCCCGCCGCCTGACCCCGATCAGGCTGGTTCAACGCGCGGCGGTGACCTGCATCTCGACTTCAGCGAACGCTGGTTCTGTGCGCCGGAGCAGTTGCAGCCGGGACAGTTGCCACAATCTCTGAATGGTCAGGGCATCGATATCGGCCTGGTGGTCGTTCATGAGATCGGCCATGCCCTCGGCCTGCAACATCAGCCTAACCCACCGCTTCCGGCAATCATGAATCCGACCTATAACATCAACCTGCTTTATAACGCGGGCGGCAGCCGTCTTTCACTGGCTGACGTTTTGCAGCCGGATGACAAAAATGGCGTTCGCGCGATTTATGGCGTGCTGGGTTTGGCGATTCCCGTTCCGGTCAGCCCGGTTCTGGACGCAGCAGGCGGCCCAGCGCTGGTGACAACTGATCGCCCTGCTTTCACCTGGCAGGATACCGGCGCGACCAGAGCGCAGTATTACCAGGTTGAAGTGATGGGCAGTGATGATGCGGTGGCCTTTGCCGCCAATGTACCACCAGCGGCCAGCCCGACTGTTCCGATCAGTGTAACCAGTTCAGTTTCGCTGTCCAATGGTGCTTACCGCTGGCGCGTGCGCGGTTTTGGCGCACTGCCCGGTGAAACACCTGGTTTTACCGATTGGAGCGATCCGGTATTGTTCAATGTCGGGCAGGGTTTACCGTCGCTGGTTGCCCCAGCTAATCAGGTTCTGATCGGCATTGACAACGGTGCGCCGCGCAATGTCGAATTTTCCTGGAATGTCCAGAATGCGGCGGGCGGTTTCACGCTGCAAATTGACGATCAGGCGGAATTTGTCGAGCCGTTTATCGACTCGTTCGATACGACTGACCAGACTGAGGTTCGCACCCTGCCAGCGGATGGCACCTTTTACTGGCGTGTTGTCCGCCAGGATACTGGCGCAGTTAGCCTCATCCGCCAGTTCAGCATCGACTCCTTCACACCGACACTGAACCCGGCGGCCATTACTGGCGGCAATACTGTCAGCCTGACCTGGAATGCACTTGAAGGCGCGGGCGAATATCAGGTGCAGGTGGATAAATCGGAGAGCTTTGTCGGTTTGCTTTTCCTGGACAAGTTGTTTTTGGACAAGCTGTTTCTGGATAAGCTGTTCTTAGACAAGTTATTCCTGGACAAGCTGTTTTTGGACAAATTGTTCCTGGACAAGCTATTTCTCGATAAGCTTTTCCTGGACAAGTTGTTCCTGGACAAGCTGTTTCTCGATAAGCTGTTCCTCGACAAGCTGTTTCTGGATAAGCTTTTCTTAGACAAGCTATTCCTCGACAAGTTGTTTTTGGACAAGCTGTTCCTGGATAAACTGTTCCTCGACAAAATTGTCGCCTCCGGCACAGCCACCGAGTCACAGTCATTCGAGACACCGTTCAGCGATGGCGAGTATTTCTGGCGCGTGCGGGGGCGCAAAGTAGATGGCAGCTATGGCCCCTGGAGTGCTTCCGGCCTCTTCCAGATTGCTACAAAGCCCGTCAATGTCGTCATCAACGAGATCAACGTCAGCGACCCATCCTGGATTGAACTTTACAATGCAGGTGCTGACGATGCTGATCTGACCGATTATCAGTTCTACGTTTATGGTTCGGGCGGCGGCATCAGCTTTGCCTATTCCTTCCCGGAAAACTTCACGCTTGGTGCGGGTGAGTATGTCGTTTTGTATGAGCAGGATGGCACGGACAGCGATACTGAACTTTACATGGGTGCGAACACAGTTGACTGGAAAACTACCCTCACCACCGAAGAAGCCGGCAGCGAGTCGCTGGCGCTGGGTGCGCTGGCTGGTCTGACACCTCCCACAGAAAGCGCTCAGGCATCAACCATCGAAGCCACGCCGGTCATCATCGTTCCTACGCCTGTTCCTGGTGGAGATGAGACCGAAGCAGTTGGCGCGGCGGGCGATGTCTCGGCGCAGGCTACCATTATCGTTAACACCACACAGGTGATTGAAGAGAATGATGGCGCCTGTTCACTGATTGAAGCGATTATTGCTGCCAACAGCGACGAGGCCTATCTTGGTTGCCCGGCGGGTGCTGGCGCAGACATCATTGTGCTGGAGAACGGCACTTATGACATCGCTGGTGCTTATGATGAAATCAATGGCCCGGTTGGTTTGCCGGGGATCATTGGTGAACTCACAATTGAAGGCAATGCCTCAACCATCAGCCGCAGCGATGGCGAGGGTTTCCGCTTCTTCGCCGTGACTGAATCAGCCAGCCTGACGCTGCGAAATCTGACCCTGACCGGGGGCAGTCTGGCTTCAACCGAGGATAACGGCGGCGCGATTTACGTAAGCAGCGCCAATCTGACACTTGATGCGGTCAACATTGATGACAACTTTGGGCTGAGTGGTGGCGGCATTTATGCCAATGTTGCCATTGTCACCATCAGCGGCAGCACTTTCACGGCTAACAGTGCTGAGAGCGGATCGGCGATTTACGCCACTGGCGGCACTTCGCTGACTGTCGAAAGCACCACTTTCACCAATAACACCGCCTTCAGTTTCGGCGGGGCGCTTTACCTTGAGGACACCATCGCGGTGTTGGCAGACAGCAGTGTTGAAGGCAATTCTGCCAGTAGTAATGGCGGTGGCATATATGTCACCGGCGGTTTGTTCAGCATTGCCTCACTGTCGAGTGTATCAGTTTCGCAGAACACCGCTGGCGATTCTGGCGGCGGTATTTATGTGGATAACGGCCAGCTAACCATCACCAACGGCACTCTGGCTGGTAATGCAGCAGCCGATGGCGGCGGTGGTGGCATCTACCTTAATGGGAGCGAGGCTCGTTTAAGCTTTTCCACCGTTACGGATAACAATGGTGCTGGCATTTACAACCTTGAAGGTACAGCACAGGTTACAAATTCAATCATCGCCCGACAAAACAGTAATGATGACTGTATCGGCTTCATCGAAGTGTTTGGCACCAGCTTCGACAGCGACGGTAGCTGTGGTGACTCGGAAACAGTCGGCGTGGGCGACCTCAACCTGGGGACATTGGCGAATAACGGCGGCCAGACGCGCACCGTCGCCCTGCTGGATGGCAGCGCTGCCATTGATGCCCTGCCCGACTGTGAAAGCCTGGAAGGGCTGACCATCGAAATTGACCAGCGCGGCTTCACCCGGCCCTTTGGTTCAGCCTGCGATGCGGGCGCATATGAAGCTGGCGAAGGTGTCGCGGGCGGTGAAACCTTTATCGTCACTACCACCGACATTACCGACGATGGTGTGTGCAACGCCGCCAACTGCACCATCATCGAGGCCATCAACGCCGCAAACAATACACCCGGCCTGAACACGGTGCAGCTTGGCAGCAATCGCACCTTCACCCTCACCGCTGTCAACAATCCCGGCACAGATGGCGGTAATGGTCTGCCGAAAATTACGGGCGACATGATTCTGACTGGTCTGTCAGTGCGGATTAACCGTGATGGGAGCGCGCCCGATTTCCGGTTGTTTGAGGTCACATCAACGGGTTCACTTACGCTCAGTAATCTGGTGCTGGCCTTTGGCAGCGCCCAATTTGGCGGCGGCATCTTCAATGCTGGCGAAACCTTCATCCGCGATAGCAATCTGTCGGGGTTCACAGCCTCCAATACTGGCGCAGCAATCTACAACCTCGGCACGCTCAATATTGGGAACAGCCGTCTTGAGAGCAGCACTGCCGACGGCGTGGCAGGCGCGACCATCTATAGCGCTGGCGGAACGGTGGACATCCAAAAGAGCGCCATCAGCCTCAATACTGGCAGCGGCATCTTCAACAGCGTCGGTGAGCTGGAGATGATTAATGTGACCGTGTCCGGTAACACCGGTTCCGGTGTTCAGAGCGAAGATACAGCCAACCTCAGTTTCGTCACACTGGCGAATAATGGCAGCTTTGGTTTCGAGCAGTTCAGCGGCCAGGTCGGTTTCAAAAATTCGATCATCGCCAACAATGCAGGCGGCGATTGCAATGGCCTGCTCGACTTGAGTGCCGCTTCCGGGAACTTCACCACCGACGATAGCTGCGGCCTCCCCGTTGTCACGTCGGAAGCGCTGGCTCTCGGCCCGCTCAACTTCAACAATTCGATCATTCCAACGCACATGCTTCGCAGTGGCAGTGTCGCTATCGACAGCGCGCCGGACTGCAATGGTCTGAGCGGTGCTACCATTGTTGAAGATGCCCGCAGTGTCGCCCGCCCGCGCGACGCTGCCTGTGACCCCGGTGCACATGAATTCGATGGTGCGCTGACGGATATAGCCCAAACCGGCCCGACCTTCACTGTTAACACCGCTGTACTCAACGATGACGGGATTTGCGGCGTGGCGAACTGCTCCCTGATCGAAGCCATTAATGCCGCTAATGCTATCGGCGACCCCAACACCATTGATTTCAGTGTAAGTGGGGCATTCATCTTTGCGGAGGCCGAGAATACGGGCGAAAATGGTGGGAACGGTTTGCCTGTTATCACCACCGATATCACCATTGGTACTGGCCGCCGCCTCGAACGCTGGAGCGTCACGCCAGAGCAGTTCCGCATCTTTGAGATCGCGCCCAGCGGCAGTCTGACGCTCAATGGGATGGTCGTGAACCTTGGCTATTCTGGTGATAAACCTGGCGGGAATATTCTGAACTTCGGCACGCTCACGATCAACGACAGCGTCATCGCCAGTGGCACAAGCATCTTCAGCGGTGGCGGGATTGCCAACCTTGGCACCCTGACCATCACCAACAGCACCCTCAGCAATAATCAGGCACCCAGCGCGGGGGCACTGGATAATCAGGGAACGCTGCTGATTGAGGGCAGCACCCTTAACAATAACCGGGCGATATCCAATGATGGCGGCGCGATTTTTGCTGGCGATAGCACAACCACCATCATCAACAGCACGCTGACCGGGAATTCAGCCATCTTCTGGGGCGGCGCGGTGGTGACAGGCGCGGGTGCTCCCGGCGACACGACAGTCAACATCATCAACTCAACTATTGCCGAGAATACCAGCACGCTGGGCGGGGCTGTCTCGCTGTTCCAGGGCAGCATTAATCTGACTAACACAATTGTTGCCAACAATACCGGTGGTAATTGCAGCGGTGGGACGGGTAACAACGGCGGCAATATTCAATTCCCTGGGGCGGACTGCGGCGCGTTCACCAGCGCTGATCCATTATTGGGGCCGCTGACTGGCACGCCAGCTTTCTATCCTTTGGCTGCTGGCAGTCCGGCGATTGATCTGGGTGTGGCGGAAGACTGCCCGGCTGTCGATCAACGCGGTGTTGCCCGGCCACAGGGCCCGGCTTGCGATGCCGGTGCGTATGAGGCGGATGGTGAAGCCCCGGTGGTCAACCTGGTCGTCACAACGCTGGAAGACACGGAAGCAAATGATGGCCTCTGTTCCCTGCGTGAAGCGGTAGTCGCCGCTGACACCGGCCTCCGCTCTGGCGCGGCACTCGGCGAGTGCGTCCCTGCCCCCGGCAGCGCGGCGGATACCATCACTTTCGCTGCAAGCATCCTCCCCGGAACGATTGCCCTAGACGATGATAACGGTGAGATCATTGTGTCGAGCGAAATCACCATTGAGGGCAGCTCCGCCATCACCATCAGCGGCAATAATAGTGTGCGTGTCTTCTACGTCTGTGACTGCGGCAACCTCACCCTGCGTAACCTGCGCCTGATTGATGGTGACAGCGATGACGGCGATGGTTCAGCCATCACCACCTTTGGCAGCGTTGTGGTTGAAAATGTCAGTTTCGAGAATAACCATGCCACCAGCCAGGGCGGCGCGATTGTCGCTGTCGGCTCGGATGCGGATTTGACGGTGCGCGGCAGCAGCTTCTTCGGCAACACTGCTGATATTGAAGCTGGCGCGATCTACGCTGAACACGCGATAGTCACCATCGTCGACAGCAACTTCGATGGTAACAGCGGGGGAACATTCGGCGGGGCAATGGCCTTCCGTGACTCTGATGTCAACATTACAGATAGCTTTATCGAGGGCAACAGCGCCGCCAGCGCCGGGGGTATCTACAGTGAGAACGGCTCACTGAGCATCATGGGCAGCAGCATCAACGATAATACTGCTGATGGCGCTGAGGGGAGCGGGAATGGCGGTGGTATTTATATCACGATGCAGGGCGAAACCAGCGCTGATCTCTTCATTCGCAGCACCACGATTCGCGGCAATCAAGCGCCAGACAATGGCGGCGGCATTTTCGCTGACGCCTTCACCGATGTTGAGATCATCAACAGTGATGTACTCGATAACACAGCAGGTGGCGGTGGTGGCATCTTCAACGATGGCGCTATGCTGCTGCTGAATACGACGGTTGGTGGCAACAATGCCCCCAGCGGCGGCGGCATCGTCAACGGCGGTTCGCTGACCATCGACGCCAGCGACATTATTAACAATGCAGCGCTTAGTAATGACGGTGGTGGCATCCTCAGCTACAGCGAAGTGACTATCACCAACAGCACCTTCTTCGGCAACAGCGCCGCGATTAACGGCGGCGCGCTGGTGCTGGGCGGTGAGGGCCCTGTCAATATCAACCATTCCACCCTCACCGGCAACAGCGCCATCAATGGCGGTGGTCTGGCGACCTTTGGCGGCCTTGTCAGCGTCACGAATAGCATTGTGGCTGGCAATCTCGACACGGCTGGCCCTTCTACCGCCAACTGCGGCCCGAACATCACTGATGGCGGCGGCAATATCCAGTTCCCCGGTGCAGAATGCCTCGGTTTCACGACGGCTGACCCGCTTCTGAGTGCGCCGGTACAGGCCAACAACCTGTTTTTCCTGCTTGGCGAAGGCAGCCCGGCTGTTGATAATGCTGATAACGATTTCTGCCCGGCGAAAGACATTCGCGGTATTTATCGTCCTTTCGGCGAAAGCTGCGACTCCGGCTCAGTCGAAATGATCGAAAGCGGCGCGGTGCTGCCCAATGCGACGGGCGGCGGCGCGGCACTGGTCGAAACGGGCGAAACGCGGGACTTCGTGCGCTTTGGCGACAGCAACACCGCGCCGATTGACACGAATGACTGGCGCGGCACCAATGTCCTCCTGCCAGATGCCGGTTCAGGCCAGACCATCGGGCGCGACCCCTGGAGCAGCGATACCAATCACTACAGCGATTGGGCGCGGCAGAACAGCACACGAGGCGGCCAGAACAGCACCCGCGCACTCATCAACGAAGTATTCACCGGCAGCGACGCGATTGAACTGCATAACCCGCTCATCGAAGCAGTTGACCTCTCCAACTGGGAAGTGCTGGCTTATGATGCTGAGGGTTCGCTGGTTGAGGCTAATCCTGGTGCTGGCTATACCTATAAATTCACGCCCGGCGCTAAACTGGCGGCTGGCGCTTATCTCATCCTGCGCGAAGGTGCTGGCACGGACAGCAGCGGCGTCGTTTACATGGGCGTAGATGTTCCCTGGGCAGACTGGAATGCTTCCGGCGCGGTTGCCCTGACCATCGGCATCAGCGGCGTGGATTTCATGCGCTTTGGTGATGGTGGGGCGCAGGCGCTCTTCACAGTTGGCGCACTGGCTGTAGCCGATGTACAACCGCCCGATGGCACAGGCTGGCAAATCGTCGGGCCACCTGTTCCGTCCCCCCTGCCCGGCGAGTCCATCGGACGGGACGCTTTCAGCACCGATACGGATCGCGCA
>CAYUTY010000004.1:62974-157926 GCA_964447795.1 uncultured Anaerolineaceae bacterium | reverse complement strand
ACAACATGCTTCCAGGTATTGGGATAGTAGGCGTCGGGGAGTCAGGCATCAGCTTCGGCGGAGGGTAACTGTCGAGCGCCGAGCAGCAGTTTGGGTTCAGTGGTTATGCGGCTCTGCGCGACGCCGAGTCAGGTGATACGCTGGCGATTCTGAAGCGGCGCGTGACGGAAACGGGCGGGGGTGGGGGCAGTGGCGTGTTTTATCAGCCGGTAGCATTCAGCCCGGATGGGACGCAGCTTGCATCAACTGATCCTGGTGGTGTGATCGTTATCTGGGATATGCCACCTGGTCTGGTCGCAGGTGGGGCAGGGGCGAATATCATCGCTTACTGTGACGATCTGCCCGGCAGTCCAGCGCAGCCCTCTCCCAATATGCCCGTCAATATCATCTGGAGCTGGTACGCGACTGAAATCAGGCTGATTAGCGATCATGTGCGTGCCGCGAATTACAATGTTCGGCTGGATGGGCAGCCGCTGTCAGTTTACGAAGTCCAGCGCAGTGTTGTGCGGCGCGATCCGGCCAACGATAACAACTGGACGATTTACTACAGCCTGCCAGTTGGAACGCTGGCGGCGGGGACGCATACCATCGAATATGAAGTCACCTGG
This sequence comes from uncultured Anaerolineaceae bacterium, assembly GCA_964447795.1. GTDB lineage: Bacteria > Chloroflexota > Anaerolineae > Aggregatilineales > Phototrophicaceae > CFX2. Next base: position 157,318 of record CAYUTY010000004.1, on the reverse strand, counting down.
CGCGAGACAATCAATGACGGGATTGACACATTTGGGCCAGGGACGCTCAACGAATCCCAAAGCGGCACCTGCACTTTTGAAGTGGGTTAGGGCAGGAGTTGCTCTGTCAGAAATGAACGCACGCCCTCAGCCGTGATGTCGCTCAGGTCACAGACAGGTGTATCGGGCGACGTTTTGGCGAGAGCAGCATCAGCTTCACTCCAGATGCGGCGGGCGCGGGCGGTTTCGCCCTGGCGAACATACAGCCCTCCCAGAATCATGGCCGCCAGTGGATGTCCCCGGCGGCAGTAGAGGGCGGCACGGAGGGCTTCGGCGGCAGCTTCCGGTTGGCCTCGTTCGAGGGCGAGCAGCCCTTTGAGATAGTGCGCGTCAGCCTGAAGGGGATCAAGGCGCAGGGCAGTGGCAATGCTGTCGTCCGCGCCCGCGCTGTCTCCCCGGTTGGCACGGAGACAGGCAGCCAGCACGTAGGCCGGAGCGCTGCGCGGGTTAGTCGTTAAGACCTGGCCCAGCACACGGTCGGCATCATCGTAACGCTTTTCGCGGAACAGACGCACTGCATCCGGGTAGGAGGCTGGCTGCCTGTCTTCATTGGGTACTGCCTTTTCCGTCGTATGGTACAGCGCTGGCAGGGGTTTCGCACTGATTCGGGGAAGATTGTAGCGCAGTGCATCGGTGCGTCCCGGTTGGAGCGGTTTTTGATAGACAACAGCACCGGGGAAAATGTGAGTGATCCAGCGGTCACGCCGGTGACGTGCCGCCTCCGCACCGCCCAGTACCAGCCAGCCGCCCGGCGCTAAAGAATCGTAGAGCATATCCTCAGCACGTCGGACGGCGGACTCCTCAAAGTAGAGCAGCACATTGCAGCAGAAAATGACATCCACGCTGAGCAGCGGTGGGCCATTGAGGAGATTGCCCTGGCGAAATTCTGCCAGCGAGCGAATGAAGGGTTTGACCTGCATCCCGCCCGACACCGGATTGAAGTATGTTCTCGAAAAATCTGCCCGCGACTGCCGGAATGACCAGTCCCGATAGATACCGGCGCGGGCAGTTGCCAGCGCAACGGAATTGATGTCCGTCCCAACCAGTCGCAGTTTCCAGGCAAGCAGATCTGTTATATTTTCGTGCAGGGCGATAGCAAGCGAATAGGTCTCCTCGCCTGTGGCGCAGCCCGCGCTCCAGAGGGTGATGTTTCGTTCCTTACGGCGGGTGATGATGTCGGGCAGAATGTGATTCGCCAGCAGATCGAAATAAACCCGGTTACGGAAAAAATAGGTTTCACCGATCACTAACGCCCGCATGAGCGCTTGCCATTCTGGTGCAGACTCCGGCGCGGCACGCAGGGCAGCAATAAAGCCGCGCAGATCATTACCGGCCAGATCACTCAACACATTTTCCAGATGGATTCGCGGTGATTCAACGCAGGCAAGCCCAGCACGAGACTCGATAAGGGCAGCGGCCTGGACGATGAGCGGGTTGGTCGGGCGGTTCGGCATGGATGGGTTGCGTTCGACTGGTTTTTCTTACAATTGTAACATGACCCTGCATGATTCTTAAACGCTTCATTTATGTGCGAAAAATTGCGAATCGGTTATACTGAGGTTTGGCTTTTTCACCAGAGGAGAATCGGGACTTGCTCCGTTTGATACGATTCGCGATCTTGCTGGCGGCCTCTGGCGCAGCGCTGGGCATGGTTGCGGCGCAAAATAACGACCCATTGCAGCCCGGTGATCCGCCGGTTGCCCAGCTTATCAGCGTATCAGCGCCGGATGAGTCCGGCACGGTGACGATACAAGGCGGCCCCAGTTCGGTGTTCCCTGGCGCGCAGCTTGCCATTCGTAATCTGTATACGGGCGAAACCGTCTACGCACAGGCGGGCATCACCGGTACTTTTTCGGCCACCATTTTTGGCCCCGGTAATACTCCTTTCTGGATTAGCCCAACCTCTAATATTCCGAATAATCTGCGCCGCTCGACGGGTTCAATGCCAGGCGGGCCAGGGACAATTATTTATGGCCCTTTTCCGCAGATGCCGCAAAATACGGGCATCATTGTTACCCAGTTGGTTGTCGATGGTGATGTGTCTGACTGGGGGCTTTATGGCAGCCCGGTCGCTGATATTTACAGCTTGCTGAATCGAGACTCATTGTATGTCGCGCTGGAAAATGAAGGCATTCCGGCGGAATACGCCCAGATGGTTATTCTGTTTTCCCTGGATGGGGTTGAATATGCCTTGACGCTCGACCCGCGCATCGATCAGGTAGGGACGCTGCGGCGGCTTGATCCTAACCCGGCTGATGTGGGGACAGTAGATGCTGCCGCCTTTCAATCGGAAAGTGCCGTTGAAATTCGCATTCCCTACCGGGCCATTAATCCCAGTAATCCCTCGATAGAAACAGTTACTATTGAGGGGATTCAATTTCTGGAAGCGGGCGGTGGCGAACTGATGACGCTGCCCGGACGAGAAAATGTTGGCATTATTGATGAAAGTGATGGTATTGTCCGTCTCAGCACCGGGCTGGGACAGGATTTTACGCGCTTTAATATCGCTGGGCCGGTGGCCGGTGGTCTGGCACGCTGGACAGCACGAGGGCGGGCAAACAGCCTGAATCTCCAGCCGGGCGGGACGCTGATTATTGAAATGGATGTGAGCCTGACCGCGCCGGGGCTTTCGGGTGGTGTGGTTGGTTTGAAGATGCTGGGCGACCTGCGTTTACAGCCCTTAGCAGATGCTGAAGGGCAGCAGGCGGGCGGCGGATTGAACAGCAATAACGGCTGGTCAAATATTCTGACTCCCGGCGGCCTGGCCGTAACCAATCTGCGCTCAGATTTTGCTTTCGCCAGCGCTATCACACCGCCGGAACAGATCATCCGGCGCGGCGCAGACCTGGTTTTCCCGATGACTTTCACAATTGATCTGCCAGAGAACTTCCCTGGTGGGCTATATGTGCCGCTGTTTGAAGGAAAACTGCAAGTGGGTGATGGAGAGATCGAAGGATGGGCGGGAACCAGTATTCTCGGCACTGCGACTAGCGATCTGCAACCGGCTTTGAGCCGAATGCCGCTGATACTGAATGTGGGCGGGATTGAAAATGCGCGGCTGGTCTGGACATTGTTTCAGGATATTTCCAGCGATGGCGGGCGCGGCCTGCTGGCGACAGAAGATATCGGGCGTTATGCCCTTTCCAACCGGGTACACTTTGACAGCCCAACTTATATTCTACCGCCCAGGCGGGGCGTGAGCGGTGAACCCATCGCTTATCCGCTTGAACCCTATCTCCTTAATCTGCTGCCGAATGATTATATTGTGACTGCCCCGCCGCTGATTCCATTTTTCTTTCCCGGTGGACGTTTAAGTGTGCGGGTTACACGACCAGATGGTGAAGTGGACGACCTGGGCAGTGCGGCTATGCTCCAGAGCCGTCTGTCTACGGCTGAATTGGATGAAAGAACACTTTTTGGCGCACAGTCGCCAGTAGATATTTACCGTCTGACAACACTGAATAACAGCATCACCAGGTATGTCTTCACGCAGTATGGCGAATACAATATCAATCTGAACGGTTCGATGGAAGATGTGTGGGGGAATCGCTATCAGGGTGGCGGAATATACAGCGTCCTCATCGCCGAACCGTTGGATATTGTGCCGGGTATGCTGCCGGGGACTCCGGTACAGACGGGTGATGCCTTCAATGCAGGCCTGCACCTGTCGCCGGGCGCACCGGCGGATGTGAAGATGACTGCGCGTATTTATCCGCTGGATGGAAGTGATCCGGTAGAGCATATCATTCAAGGAACAGCGAATCGCACGGGCTATTTCCATGCTAAGGGTTTTGAGTTTGAGACGCCGGGCGAATATGTGATTGATTATGAGGTGCGTTATACCGATGCTGAAGGTCGCCTGTGGGCTGGAAGCCTGCGGAGCGCCGGGGTAATCGCATCACCTGAAAGCAGTCTGATTGCACATGGGGCGCGTGGTCTGGCAACACTAATCAATGCCGGACGTCATGCCTGGTTCAGTGCCCGTCAGTTGTTGAACAGTACGCGGGTTAGTCCACGCATGAATTTCCCCTATCAGAATGGCGATGTGGTCTGGTATGGCGAAGATGCCCAGGGGCAGATGCAGCCGGTCATTCGCGCACAGGACGGCAATGGCGCCTATACCCAATGGCTGCTGTCACGTGCGCCAGGTTACACCACACCTGATGGTGTTTCGCTGGAGCGGCTGGCTGTGGAAGGTGAGCTGCCACTGACCAGCTTTGGTGCACCCGATGTGCAGGCCTACAGCTATGTGAATGCGGTTGCACCCGGCCTGACTGCACGCCAGTTCGTGCTGGGAGGGCTGGATGGCGGCCTGACGACTTACTGGGACTCGGATGATCCTTACAATGGACAGGCCGGAGCAGGCACAGATGGCGACCGGGCGGGCGATTATCTGTTCCTGTTTGGTGGCGCAGTGGTGCGGGATGGCGACCTGCGCGCCAGTGCGATTTATGGGGCGCTGGGCGTGGTAATTAACGCAGAGAGCGATGTGCTGGGGCCGCGTGTCTATCCGCCATACCGGGGCGAGGCAGGCGGGCCGAATGGCGGCGCTTTGCTGCGGGTGCGTGGTCAGGAAGTCAACATGTTTTTCCACCCGACTGGCGCACGTCCCGGTGATGTGCTGGTGGTTGGTGATACACTGGCGATAGCGGGGCAGGTTGCGCCGACTCTGCCGAGCATTGTGGCAGTCGCCATCACATCCCCGAGTGGAGAAGTTCGCCAGTTTGAAGGTGTCGCTAATTCAGTAGGCTATTTTTATGACCCGGCGCAGGATTTGGCAGTCGATGAACCTGGTATATGGACAGTAACCATCAATGTCCGTCATGAAGGGGTAACCTCTGCCGGGAAAATTGAGCCACCCGCACCTAACGGCGGCATTCTGGGCGTGGATGGCGGCACATTCCCGGTTTATGTGCTGGCCGATGATTCCCCGCCGCTGAACTGGAATGATACCCGTGCCGATTTTGATTTTGCGGCGGCGGTGCCGTACAACTTCAATTTTCCGCTGCCCGCAGGCTGGAGTGACGCGCGCGTCTTCAGTGTTGTGACCATGCCCGGCTATGTTCTGAGCATCAGTGAACTGCGGGTTAGCGGTGGTTCTTTCAGCTTCCAGTACAATCCGTCAAATCTGGCGCGGGATTTCCCGAATCTGGAAAGTAATGGCAGAGGGAGCGGCCCAGCCTCGGCGGATGTGGTGACGCTGACTTTTGTGGCAACCGGACTAGACGCGGAAGGACAGCCACAAATTCACAGTCGTTCCTATACGATCGCTCATGACCGGCTGACGACGTTTGGATAGCTTTCAGGCAAAAGGTATGGGAATTTCATGATGACATTTGCGGCGCGCAAAACCCGCTTATCTTTCAGCCTGCTGCTGGCCGGTCTTGCTATGATGACAATGGGCGCCGGTCTGCTGCACCCTGTCGCCGCTCAGACCGGCCCACAGCCGACGCCGCTGCCGTTGTTCGCCCTGCCAGACCCCCAGCGCAGTCGTGTCGCTACCAGTAATACACTGGCGCTGGCGCGGGATAACCGCACACTGGTTTCGGCCAATATGCTGAATAACACCATGTCGATCATTCGTTCGGTGCAGGGTGTTCCAGTGGCGCAGGAAGTGCCGGTTGGGAATGACCCGCGCAATATCGCACTCACAGACGATGATACCCGCGCGGTTGTGACCAATCGTGGCGATGGAACCCTGTCGCTGATAGACCTGTCCACTTCAGAGGTCGCTGCGACTATTCCGCTGGATGGCGTGTGGCCCTACGGGGTGGTAATGGGTGCAAACAGCACTGCCTATGTCGCGCTCCAGGGAAGCAATGAAATTGTTGAAGTGAACCTGACAGCGGGGCAGGTCAGCCGCCGTGTCGCCGTGCCGGATGCCCCAACTGGCCTGACCTTGTGGGGCGATTTTCTGTATGTGGCTCATTTCTGGAGCGGAGATGTCAGCCTGGTTTATGTGCCGCAGATGCGCCTCGTTAGCACGGTCAGCACCGGGGTCGATACAGGTTTGTTTCAATCGATTGAGCCGGATGTTGGGCGCGGGCTGGCTTATCTGCCGCAGACACGCAGCAATGCTCAGAACCCGAACCTGACGTATGATACGACGGTTTTCCCGATCATCACGGTGCTGGATTTTCGCGCCTTGACGACTCAGCGCATCAGCCGCATCAACCTGGACACGGCTGATCGCCCGGTCAATATGCCGTTTGCCGCTGCCCTTGACCGTTTTCAACAGGTGCTTTACGTCGCCAATATTGGCACGGACAATATCAGCGTCATCGACCTTAAGACGGGGCGGGCGCGGGCAAATATTCTGGTTGGTGCGAATCCGCGCGGTCTGCTGCTTAACCGTGATAACAGCATCCTGTATGTCCATAATGTCCTCGAAAGCACGCTCAGCCTGATTGAAACGCGAACGCTGGAATTCGCCGAAGAATCAGTGCCGATAGCCAGTTACAGCGGCCCCGTCGAAACCCTGATTGCCGCTCAGCTTTTTTACAGCGCTGCCGATGAAAAGCTGAGTGCTGATGGCTGGCTCTCCTGCGCGAACTGTCATTTCGATGGCGATTCAGACGGGCGTGTGTGGGCGGGTGTAGGCGATGGGCTGCGTAATACGCCGCTTTTGTATGACCTGTTCGAAACACCTCCTTATAACTGGGATGGCAGTTGGGACGAACTGGCGGATGTCGAACTCAAGATTCGTGGCTTGCAGGCGGGGCAAGGATTAATCAGCGATGGTGCGGTTAATCCGGCGCTTGGTGACCCACATGCTGGTCGTTCGCTCGATCTGGATGTGCTGGCGACCTATCTGGGCACGCTGCCTGGTCCAGCTAATCCCCATCAGTCTGATCCAGCCTTGATTGAACGCGGGGCGGAAATCTTTGAGGAGCAGGGCTGTGCGGAGTGTCACGCCGGGACAGCCGGGACGAACACGCTGTCTCATGATGTTGGCACAGGTGGAACATTCGATACGCCATCACTGCGCTGGCTGTGGACAAGCGCGCCCTACTTCCATGATGGGGCAGCCGCTTCACTCCGTGATGTGTTTATGCTGCCGGGGGCGCACTATCTGGCGCAAACCATGCCAATGGAAGACATTGATGCGCTGACTGCATACCTGTTGACTTTACCCGCTTAACCTCAAAACGCATGAATGTCTGTGGTCAACTTGAAAGTTAACGCTTGCAAAGTTGACGCTGTTCCGGTTATATTTATGATGATGATAAGCAAAATTCATCGTGGCGTCACAGTCGGGGGTGAAAGACCGGGACGCGGCGGTTTGGTTGAGGAGTGCGATGGGCGCAAGTCCGGCGATGCAAGAATATCTGGCGGAGGCCTACCGTCTGTCTTACTACCAGGACGGTGATCCGTATATTTCCACCTCGGCGCTGGCTGAGGTGCTGCATGTATCCGCCCCGGCGGTGACGCGCATGGTGCAGCGGCTGAAAGATGCTGGCTACCTTGAACACGAACCGTACAAAGGCATTTATCTGACATCAGCCGGAGAGCGCGAGGCGCTGCTGTCGATCCGGCGTCACCGGCTGGTTGAGCGCTTTTTGACTGATATCATGAAGTTCGGCTGGCATGAAGTCCATGACGATGCCGACGAACTGGGCGCGGTGGTCAGCGATTCGCTGGCGGCACGCATGGAAAAAATGGCCGGTTTTCCGAAACGCTGTCCGCATGGTGAACCCATCCCCAGCGCTGAGGGTGTGATGCCGCGTGTGCGTGATTATCCCCTGAGCGGCGCGGATGCGGGGGCGATGGTCGTCAGCCGGGTGAATACCCACGATGCCGATAAATTGAAGTATCTGGATTCGCTTGGCCTCAAGCCGGGCACCCGCTTTGAACTGGTGGAGCGAGCGCCTTTCAATGGCCCGCTGCAACTACGCGTAGAGGGCGAAACCCGCGTCATCGGTCATGAACTGGCAGGGGTGCTGCGGGTATGCAGCGAGTCGGAGTTTGAGCTGGCCTGAACCAGACTCCAGAGGTATTCAAATCATCTGCTGCACCAATATTCCAGTTGCACAGTGACAAAATGAAAATGCAGGACAGAAGCATTGCTCCGCCCTGCATCAGCGTGCCAGCTCAGATGTTTGACGCGCTAATCGTACCTGAAACGGGCGATGGCGATGATGAAGAATACCGCCGCCAGCGCCAGCATGACCCCTAACTCTGGCAGAATATCCACCAGAGTCCCTTGTCGAAACAACAACTTGTTGAACGCATCCATCGCCCAGGCAATTGGCGAGATATGCCCGACTGTCCGCATGAAGGGTGGCACAATGTCCAGTGACCACCATGCTCCACCAAGCGGCGCGAGAGTCAGGCCAAGCAGATTCAGCATGGCCGCCCCCTGCATTTCCGACTTGACCAGTGTGGCAATCAGCAGGCCGAGCGCCGTCATGCACAATGTCAGGCTGACCATCACCGCCAGCAGGGCAAACAGATCATTGCCCAGGTTCAGGACTGCGACATCGCCCGATGTGACCATCGACAGCACCCATGTCACCAGCCAACCCGCGATGAACATCGCCAGATATTGGATCATGCCCAGCATGAAATACATCAGGATTTTGCCGCCGATGACCTGCCCGCGTGTTACAGGCATAACGATCAGTCGTTGCAGCGTCCACTGCTTACGCTCCCTCACCAGGATGATGCCGCTGATGAGGACGAGGAAGGTAACAAACATGCTCGCCATGCCCGGCACTGACTGGCCGAAACCCTGCTGGGTGGCAGTGGTTGATGCGCCGGTTTGAATCGACTGCTGATAATCAACACGGAAGGGTTCTTCCGCCCACAACGCCGCAGCACGATCATAAACTTCCTGCCGGAAATTCCGGGTTTCGGCGGTATCAGCGGTGAGGGCGGCATCACTGGCGATGTTTTCGCCAACCCGCGCCGCTACCAGTGCGCCACCCATGCGCTGGGTCACCGCCTGTACCGCTTGCAGAATGTACCCTGGCGCGGCAGCATTCTCGTTAGAACGATAGCCGATGCTGACCGGTTCACCGGCTAGTAACTGCGTTTCAAACCCTTCAGGGATTATGATTAACGCCGATGCTGAGTTATTCGCCAGCCGGTTGACTGATCGTTCTTCGGTCAGGGCTGCGTCATCTTCAAGGCGGCAGTAATCTTCTTCGTTGTTATCGAATGGACACAGCACCAGCGCTGCATTGGCCGCCCGCAGGTCGGTCAGAAAACGCCCTGACAACGCGCTCTGGTCGTTGTCGATTACATCTACCCGCAGTTGGCTCGGCCCGCCGCCCCCGCCAAAAGCCAGCCCCAGCACGACAGAGAAGATCACCGGAATCAGAAAGATACCAATATAGGATCCCGGTTCGCGGAAGTAGATGCGTAAATCGTTGACTGCAATATCCCAGACTTTTCGCATTCTATCCCCCTTAGATGTCCAGCCGCCGGTTGAAGAACCAGAAGCCAATCGTAAACAAGACCCCACCGAAAGCCAGCAGCACCAGCACGTTCAGACCAACATCGGTCTGGTTGGCGGACAGCTTCTGGAAAGCGTTTGTTCCCCAGTAAATCAGCGAAAACTGTGAGATACTTTCAGGCAGTTGAAAACCGAACGCGCCGCCTAAGAGTGCGAAGGCCAGGTTGACGATCTGAGCGATAATGTTGCTCTGTTCCGGCGTGCGGGCGATTCCTGCCAGGAAAATCCCCAGACCAGTAGCGGCCAGCGCGGCGGCGATCAGTACCAGCCCCAGCAGCAGCAGATTATTTCCCCAGATCATTACAAACTGTCCACTGAGGATACTGCCAATCAGGGTCAGCGCGATAAACAGCACGACCAACTGGAACAGGCAGGTGATGAAAGTTCCGACGACTTTGCCAACCAGAATATTGAGGCGCGGCGTGGGGGTGGTGATGAGTCGTTGCAGCGTCCCCTGTTTGCGCTCCTCAAATATATCCAGCACGCCAAACTGTCCGGTGAAAAGGGTGAAAAACATGGCCTGCGCCGAACCGAACAAAACCAGAATCGCGGCGGCACTGTTCGGACGCTGCCCGGAGATGGTTTGCTGGTCGATGGTCAGGGTGTTGAAAACCGGCGTAAAGGCGCAGCTTACATTTTCAGCAAAGCTTTCGCCGGATGCGACCTGCCCGACCTGCAACAGGCCAAATTCTGCGCCAACCGTTTCCAGCGTCGAAGCGATGGCGATATTGCCAGTAGCGATCTGGCTGCCGATGCCCTCGACAATGCTGCGGATGATGCTGGCGCTGAGGGACTGTCCGCTATTGGCATACACTTCCAGATCGACTGGTTCTACCGGGTCGTTCATGCCATAGCCAATTTTCTGGGTGAAGTCCGGCGGGATGATGATGGCGGCGGCGTAGGTGCCGTCATCCACACCTGCTTTAGCCGCTGCCACATCGTCTAGCTGGGTGGCATTGGTCAGGTCTTGCAGGGTGGTACGGTTGGCACTGCTATCTTCGACCTCAACCGCTGGGCAGCCGGATGCTCCTGCCGAGCCATCATTTTCGGCGGTCGGTATGAAGGCGCTGACAAAAAATGAACCGTAGTTCTGATTGTTCGCACCCGCATCCTGATTGACGATGGCAATCGGAATGTCTCGTACCGGGACATCACCACCCCCCAGACTGCCAAAAGCCAGACCGATAATCGTGGCAATCGCCAGTGGTGACGCTATCATGATGGCGATCAGGTTGCGATCAGAGAAGGTCGAGTAGAGTTCCTTGTAAGCAATCGTCCAGATTTTACGCATCATTCAGTCCCTCAGTGCGCGCCCGGTCAGGTGCAGGAACACCGCTTCCAGGTCGGGCTCGCGCACTTCTACCGAGAGGACTTCTGTGCCGGTGTCGTTGGCGATTTGCAGCAGTTCCGGCAGTGCTTTACGCCCTCGTTTGGCATAAACGGTGATCTGGCCGTCTGTTACCTGCCCGGAGCGAACGACCGTCATTGTCCCGGTGGAGCGCTTTTCAACCATCAGTTCCGCCGAGTCTTCTTTGCCGGGAACCCGATGAAGCGGTGCTGCTTCGTAAGTGGCATTAGTGACACCATTTACGGCCTTGAAGCGTTCCAGCAGCGTGTTGTCAATTTTCTGTTCGCCCACACTGAAAATCAGGCGGTCTTCTTCGCCGACTTTCTGAATCAACTCGCCAACGGTTCCCATCGCAATCATCTGGCCGTGATCGACGATGCCAACGCGGTTGCTGAGTTCCTGTGATTCTTCCATGAGGTGGGTGGTATAGATGACCGTCATTTTTTGCTCGTCGCGCAGGCGCAGTACCGTATCGAGGATGCGGCGTCGGCTTTGTGGGTCAACACCGACTGTGGGTTCGTCCATGTAGACCAACTGCGGCTTATGCAGCAGGCCGACGCCGATATTGACGCGGCGTTTCATACCACCGGAGAAGGTGTCGATACGATCTTTCTGTCGCTCTTTGAGATCGGTGAATTCCAGCACTTCATCTACGGCGTTTGCCAGCGCTTTGCCGTAAATGCCATACATTTTGCCGAAGAATTCCAGGTTCTGACGCGCATTGAGGGTGGGGTAGAGGGCGATCTCCTGCGGGACAACACCCAGCAGGCGCTTCGCTTCCATCGGCTGCCCGGTGATGGAGAAACCGCCGATTCTGGCATCGCCAGCAGTCGGCGCGAGCAGGCCGCTCTACATCGAAATGAAGGTGGATTTCCCCGCGCCGTTCGGGCCGAGCAGGCTGAAGATTTCGCCCTTTTTAATATCCAGATCAATGCCCTGAACTGCTTTGACTTCAGTGCCGTCGGGACGTTTGTAAGTTTTGACAAGGCCGCGTGCCTCGACAATAGATGGTGCCATAACTATTCCCCCTGTTGAATCCAAAGGTCTGATTACATGTACGTATAAAGCCAGAGGAGAGTTTCGACAGGGTATATCAAAACGCCGACGCCGGGAAAGTGCGCCGGGTAACCAGCCACAAACGAAAACAGAGGCGGTGAGGCCTCTGTCAATCAGTCAATATTCAGTTCAACATATCGTTTCCAGGCATCCGGGCCGGTGCCAATGGCGATCACCAGATAGCTGGTGCGCGGCGTCTTTGGCTCCCAGCGCAGCTTCATGCCAATCTCATTCGGCAGCTTATCGCCCTTGCGGTGATTGCAGGCATAGCAGGCACAGGCCGTGTTTGTCCACTGGTCTTTGCCCCCGCGTGATTTCGGCCAGATATGATCGACCGTGAAATCGCTCTTTCCTATCACTTTGCCTTTGACCACCTGCCCCGGCTGAACGGCGCAGTAAATGCAGGTGTAATTGTCCCGCACCAGCACGCCTTTACGGCTCCAGTGCGCCTGTCTGCGCGGGACATTAATAAACGTCCGCAGCGCGATAACAGACGGCACAGGGAACTGGTCACGAATTGTTTTGAGAAATTGACCGGAATGTTCGACCACAGTGGCTTTGCCAGCCAGGATCAGGTTAATTGCGCGCGGGACGGAAATCACCGCCAGCGGCTCCCAACTGCTTCCATTGAGCAGCAGGACGCGGCCATTCACAGCGGATCTACCACTCGACACCATTTTACCTCATACACTCACCCAACGATGTATGCATTACACTCCAATTGAGAATTATATCGCAAATTTGTTAAAAGGGCTTTAGTATACCGATCAGATGTTTTAAACTTGACGCCGAAAAGCGGGAAAGGTGAGCCAACACCCATTTCGCGCAAGCCTTCCCCGCTGTTTCTCGATGGGTGCGTTAAGCCCATCGTCCATATAATCCAGCCTGACTCCGTTACCCAAAAGGTGTACTAACCCGTGTGCGCCTGCTACCAATAAAATGCGCCCATTTTTGCGTTCTGTAACTCTGCAAGATTCTGTTCGTTGGAACCGGTCTGGGCCGGTCTGCCATGAAAAATGAAACCGTTTTGCACTATGGGGCATAAAGCCTCCTTTGCTCTGGCGAATAGTCGCCCCAGTAACCGGGTGGGCCGCGCGCCCGGCCCGGTTTTCTACATCTTCATTTTACGAGCCGGATGACTGGCTCCGCATACACTGCCTGACGTTCGATTTCACTGATGGTTTCTTCAGCAGTGAACATCAATTCGCGCAGCCACCCGACGAGTTCACGTTTATTCAGCGATGTGACCGTATGGAGCTGCCCCTCGGTAGCGGCGTTATGGAGGTCATCAAACATTTCAAACAACGCTTCCATACGCGCATCGCTTACGAGGGCTTCCTGGTTGATCTGGTGCATTTGTCCCATCGTCTTACCTCATCACAGCTTGCCGTTCAGAGAAACAAAAAGGGCGTGGACTTCACTTACAGTCTCACGCCCTTTTGAAGGGAACCAGTCGGTTTTGAGGAAGATCGTTACGTGGATCGTCCTCGTTAGTGAGACTGACGCTTGATGTCATCGGCTTCACCCAGGCCGGGCGCAAAGAATCCAATGCGGCCCCAACCCATAGGCGGCGTCAAACGACCCGCCGGATTGGACGGGTTGCAAGCAAGCAATCCTATGATATGTGATTGGCGCAGCATGGCGCTTGACCCGTAAAACCGAACCATCTCAGGCACCTCGCTCCACTACGGTATTGTCCAGCATCATCTGGATGCTTTCGCCGGTGATGAACACCCGGCGCATACCGTCCGGTTTACTCACTTTGAGGTGTCCCTTCCTGATGAGCCGTTTGAGGGTACTGAGGCTCACGCCAAGCGCCTCCGCGGCTTCCTGCCGGGAGTACACTGAACCTGGCTCAATACGCACTTTAAAGACGGACATAGAAACACCCCTTTCACAACATTGAAAACAATAACATGGATTATACCAGTCGTCAAGCAATTGGAAGGGTGCAAATTCAATTGTTAATAGATTTTAACAGTGTAGAGTGGTTCAGGCGGTTTCAGATGTCCCGACGACAGGCCGGGAGAGCAGGTCTTGACAGGCAGATAAACCGGGGTGTATATTTCGTACTCAAAGGCTGTGACGGAGATCATGCACAGCACACGCGCCTTCAGAGAGCCGGGGTCATCAGGCTGAAAGCCCAGGCAGGTTAGCCGCTGTGGAATTCGCTCCTGAGCTGGAAAAGTGAACCCAATAGCTGATCGCTATTAGCCTGTAGCTTTTCCCGTCCTCCCAACGTCATGGGTTAATGAGGCGGGCTGTCTCTGTACAGCCAATTAGGGTGGTATCGCGGGAGATTATGCGCTCTCGTCCCTTATTTTCGGGACGGGGGCGTTTTTGCTTATAGTCACTAGTTGCTAGTCTCTGGTCGATAGTTGATAGACAAAATATGGAGAGACCAATTGAGTGACTTCAAGAAACTGAGCGTTTGGCAAAAGTCTCACCATCTCACACTTGAGGTTTATAAGGCAACAGCGAACTTTCCCAAAGAGGAAATTTATGGATTGACCAGTCAAATTCGTCGCGCTGCTGCATCGATTCCAGCCAATATTGCTGAAGGTTCAGGGCGCAGCAGTGATAATGAGTTGATTCGCTTTCTACATATTTCGATGGGATCAGCACACGAACTGGAATATCATGTCCTTCTTTCGCGCGATCTAGGCTTTTTAAGTAATGCTGATTATGGGCAGTTTGAGCAACAAATCACCGAAATAGGACGAATGCTAAGAGGGCTAATTCAGAAGCTCAAATCATAAAAGTCTTTAAAGACTATCGACTATCGACTATCGACTGAGGACTAACCATGCTGCAACAACTCGAAACGCTGCAAAACGACGCGCTGGCTGAGGTGGAAAATATCCGCGACAGTGACGCGCTGGGTGAATGGGAAGGCAAATACCTGGGTGGCAAGGGGCAAATCACCGCACTGCTGCGGAGCATCGGTGGGATGCCTAAAGAGGAACGCGCCGACTTCGGCAAACGCGCTAACGAAGTCAAGGAACGGCTGGCGGAAGTTTTCGCTGAACGCGAAACCCTCATCCGCGAGCAGGAACTGGCGCGCGACTTGGAAGAAGGCCAGATTGACGTGACGCTGCCGGGACGAGCGAAGCCAAAAGGCGGTCTGCATCCCTCGACGCAAACGCTGCGTGAACTGTATCGCATCTGGGGCGACATGGGCTTCCAGGTCTATCGCAGCCGCGACGTCGAAGACGATGAAACCAACTTCACGCTCCTCAACATTCCGCCGCATCACCCGGCGCGCGATATGTGGGACACCTTCTATACGACGACGCCGGGTGTGATTTTGCGGACGCACACCTCGCCGGGGCAAATCCGAGCTATGCACGACCTGGGCGAGAACGGTTCGCAGCCGATTCGCGTGATTTTGCCCGGCATGTGCTATCGCTACGAGCAGGTGACGGCACGGAGCGAGATGCAGTTCCACCAGCTTGAAGGGCTGGCTGTTGGGCGCAACATCCGCATGAGCGACCTGAAAGGCACGGTGACGGAGTTTGCGCGGCGCTTCTACGGCCCGAACGCCAGGATGCGTTTCCGCTCGTCGTACTTCCCCTTCACCGAGCCGAGCGTGGAAATCGACGTGGAATGTTTCCTGTGCGGTGGGGCGGGCTGCCGCGTGTGCAAGTATTCCGGCTGGATCGAGATCGCCGGAGCGGGCATGGTGCATCCGGTGGTGCTGCAAAACGGCGGCTATGACCCGACGGAATGGAGCGGCTTCGCCTTCGGCATGGGGCCGGAGCGTATGACGATGAACAAGCACGACATCAAGGACATCCGCTATTTCTGGGGGAACGACCTGCGCTTTCTGGAACAATTCTAATTGGACGACACAGAGAACGCGGAGGAGGATTTTAAAGAGGGCAAGGTGTTTCTTGCCCTCTTAAGGAAATAACATGCGACGCTGGCGACGCTGTTTGATAATCCTGACGGTCTTTATAAGTCTATTGCTAGTGATTGGGTTATGGCTGTTTCGTACTGAAAGTGTTGTCTTAACTGCTCTACCAGGGGAAACAGTCTCAGTATATGATATTCCAGCCATTAGCGCCCACCAGGCAAGACTTGGTGCAGTAGAGGCAAAGATTTATCGAAATAGACTTGAGGGCAGTTTTAGCGGTTATCAATGCAAAGACGGAATGATTTTAGAGAAGCTGAATGACTCTGAAGGCAATAACGACGTCACTCTAATAAACAATTGCTCAGAAAGTGTCACTATCGAAATATGGTGGTATTCGCTTCGGATACTGAATCCCTTTATTGCAAGTTGACATAGATTTGATGAATCGAACTTTAATCACCAAAAACTGACGACTGTAAACTGACAACTGAGGACTCACATGCAAGTACCGATTTCGTGGCTGAGAGATTATGTAGACATTGATATCCCGGTGGAATTGCTGGCCGAACGGCTGACGCTGGCCGGGCTGGAAGTGGGCGGCATTACCTATATTGGCGTGCCGCAGGGTTTCGTCGAAGGCGTGCGCTTCCCCAAAAGCGATCATCTCGTCTGGGACAGGGACAAAATCGTTCTGGGCGCGATTCGAGAAGTAAAGCCGCACCCGGATGCTGACCGGCTGGTGCTGGCGATGGTCGATTACGGCGGGTCGGAATTGGAGCAGACCGTGACCGGTGCGCCCAACCTCTTTGAATATAGAGGAACAGGCCCGCTCGACCCGCCGTTGTGGACAGCCTTCGCCAAAGAGGGTGCTGAAGTCTGGGACGGCCACAGCGACGAGCCGAAGCGCATGATTCTGAAGGAGAAAAAACTGCGCGGCGTGCCGAATCGCTGCATGGTGTGTTCCGATAAGGAACTGGGTATCTCCGACGAGCATGAAGGAATCATGCTGCTGGACGACCCCGATTTGCCTCCTGGCACGCCGTTTCAGGATGTGCTGGGCGATGTCATTCTGGAGATTGAACTGACTGCCAATCTGGCCCGCTGTTACAGCATCCTCGGTGTAGCGCGGGAAGCGGCCGCGCTGCTGGGGAAGCCGGTCAAGCAGCCGTCGTATGATGCCCTGATGGAAGGCGCGGGCATCACTGGCACAGTGCAGATCGACATCCGCGAGCCGGAACTGAATCCGCGTTTCACGCTGGCGCTGCTGCGCGGGACGGCGATCAAGCCCTCGCCGCAGTGGATGCAGCGGCGCTTGCGCTTGGTCGGCCAGCGCCCGATCAACAACATTGTCGATGTGACCAACTACATCACTTTCGAGATCGGCCAGCCCTTGCACGCTTTCGATTACGACAAGCTGCTGGCGCGGGCGGGCGGCAAGACGCCGACCATCATCACGCGCCTGCCGGAAGCGGGCGAAACGCTGGAAACGCTCGACCAGGAGCGGCGCGAACTGGAAGCACACAACATTCTGGTATGCGATACAGCCGGTGTCCTCAGCTTAGGCGGGGTGATCGGCGGGGCGGAAACCGAGATTTCGCCAGAGACAACCAATGTTTTGCTGGAAGCAGCCAACTGGAATTTCATCAATATCCGCCGCACCATGCAGTCACAAAAGGTATTCACCGACGCCGGGACGCGCTTCAGCCGGGGCGTGCATCCGAGCCAGGCGATTCTCGGTCTGAAACGTGGCATCGAATTGATGCGTCAGGTGGGCGGTGGGCAGGTCGCGCAGGGCATCATAGATGCTTATCCACTGCCCGCGCCGACGGTCACTGTTGAACTGCCAATCAGCTATGCGCAGCGTTTACTCGGTATGGAAATCGATGTGGCGACGGCGGCGGACATCCTGCGGCGGCTGGAATTCACCGTCGAGGTGAAAGGCGATGTCATCCGGGCGACTGCGCCCGACTACCGCATCTACATCGGGACAGGAGTGGTCGGTCAGGCCGATCTGGTGGAGGAATTCGGGCTGATTTACGGCTACGATAAACTGCCGGATACCGTGATCGCCGACGCGCTGCCCCCACAGTGGGCCAATACCGCGCTGGAACGCGAGGATTTGGCGCGCGATATTCTGGTGAGCCTGGGCCTGCGCGAAACCATCAGCTACCGCCTGACCACACCAGAGCGGGAAGCATTACTCACACCGGCGGCCAGCAACGGCAGGGGGAGCGATGGTTATGTGCTGCTGGCGAACCCGCTGGCGGCGGATAAAGTCGCTATGCGGCATACACTCCTCATCAGTATGCTGGACAACGCCCAGGCTAATGCCCGCTTCACGGCGCGGCAGCAGTTCTTTGAGATTGGCAATGTCTACTTCCAGCGGGCGGGTGAAACACTGCCGGATGAACCGCGCCGCCTGGGAATCCTGCTGACCGGGCCGCGTTACGTTTCGGACTGGACAGGCGAATTTCACGGCGGGAATGTCGATTACTTCGACCTGAAAGGCCTGGTCGAGGGTTTGCTGGATGGCCTGCATATCGAAGGCGCGGTTTACGCTCGTTCGGAGCACGCCAGTCTTCATCCGGGTCGCTCGGCGCAGGTGACGGTAAACGGCGTGAAAGTTGGCGACTTCGGCGAACTGCATCCGCTGGTGGGGGGCGCGTTCGATCTGAGTGACGCGCCAGTGCTGGTGGCAGAGTTCGACCTGGACGCGCTGCTGGAGCAGGTCGAGCCAAGCTTCCCGACGGTGGCGCTGGTCAATACGCCGCCAGTGCTTCAGGACATCGCGCTGGTAGTCAACGAGGAGACGGGTGCGGCAGCCGTCGAAGCGGTGATCGTCAAGGCGGGCGGCGACCTGCTGAAAGCCGTGAGCCTGTTCGATGTATATCGCGGTGATCCGATCCCGGCGGGGCAGAAAAGCCTGGCCTACAGCCTCGTCTATCAGGCGGCTGACCGGACGCTGACGGATAAGGAGGTCGCCAGCGTGCATCAGAAGATCGTCAAGGCGGCGGAGCGCGAATTAGGCGCGAAACTGCGAGCATAAGACAAGTCAAAACCTTAACGCAAAGGAAAAGGCATTGCAGGGGCGAATCGATGGTTCGCCTCTGTTCGTTTCCGGCAGGGAGTCGGTGGGCAAACGGCAGATGATGACTGGTTTCCTTTCAGCAAAAATTTCTGTATGATGAACAGAGATAGGGGGAAAGGATTGCAATTATGGCTTACACATTTCGCTGGCACGACGACGCACACACGATTCTGGTGTGCGACATTCGTGAACACTGGACGTGGGACGAGGCGCATAACATGGTGCGTGAGCAGCTTGAGTGGATGGGGACGGTTCAACATGGCGTGCATACCGTCTTCTGGCTTCACGGCATCCCGACCTTTCCGACGGGCGGGAGCGCTCTGACCAACATCCGCAAGCTGATGTCGATGGAAGGGACGAACGAGGAATTGAGTATCTTCATCGGGCTGAGCCGCTTCGGGCAGACGATGGCGGATATGGCGGGGCGGGTCTACGGCTTCCGCGATTTGCTGGCGCGCTATCGCTTCGTGATGAGCATCGAAGAAGCGCTGGATGAAGTGGCGCGATACGAGCGGGAGCGGGCGTAGCATGGAGTCGATAGTCAAAGACAGCAGGAGCCGGTGTGTTCGGGGTTGATAGGCGTAAAAATGGCAATGATGGCAATGGTGGCAGAGGGGTCTGCCGCCGCCATGTTTGCCATCAAGAAGGGATGAGTTGAACCGGTATGAGGGATGCGTAAAAGGCAAATACAGTGCCATGTTTGCCATTGACCTTTCGCCGCCGGATGGAAAGTGCTTTTCGGCAATTCTGAGGGACAGTTTCGCCACCGCGCGGCAGAAAAAAGATTTTTTGGCGGATGCACGGGAGCGATCTGCGCGAGCATGGCGGAAAGGCTCTTTTCACCACAGAGGCACAGCCCCACAGGGAGGCTTCGCACCGAACACAGAGCAATATAGTGAGTCTAGCAGGAAATTGAGGGGAAAGGTGAAACATTTGTCATAACATTTGTTTCGATTTTGAGGGGAGAATCGGCGGCAATTCAAATTTATTTGATGAATGACAGAAGCGTGTTGCCTTACAAGCGATTGACATTGAGCGGATTTTCGCGGTCAAGCGGCCATTGAGCAGGATTAGCAATGATATATTGACGGGCCTTATTGAGTGATTGTTCGTCGCGGATAATGCGATCATAAAAACTGCGCTGCCAGAGTGGTGCGCCGGATGTATCGCGTAATTGGTTGGCGCGTTTGGTAACGGTGGATTTGAAACCTGCGACGATTGAGCCGAGGGATTTTGGTGGACGATATAGTGATGTCGAGTGTGGTGTTTGTAGGGGCGCACAGCCGTGCGCCCCTACACCATCTGCGTCGGTGATAACCAATATAGCGTGAAAATGATTGGGCATCACGATAAAGGCATCCAATTCAATTGAGGGACGGATAATGGCGGTCAGCAGCCATTCGTCATGGACGATTTCGCCGATGAGCGTGGGCTGCATGATGCCGTCATCGTCGATATGCCCGAACAGACATTCCCGATTGTGGGCGCAGAGGGTGATGAAATATGCGCCGTTCTGAGTATAGTCGTAGTCTTTCAGGCGGGTTGAACGGCGGTGGTGATGGTTGGGATTGAATTTCTTATTTTTCGTCCCAGTGGCTGTGGTCGGTTGATGGACTGGGTTGGGGCGAACGGCGGGTTCGCCCCTACAAGAGACAAACGTTAAGGCATAGGGTCGCCGGGTTAGAAGCCGCGGGCAGGCTGATCATCTTCAACTGTTTTCCTCAAATGCCCATGCGGGCAGTGGTTCGCGGCGGGCGAGCCATTCCGGCGGGATGCCTTCAACGCCGACATACGAGGCGACGATACCACCGACCATCGCGCAATTGGTGTCAATATCGCCCGCAGAATCAACAATCTGCCACATCCCCTCTGCATAATCGTTCAGGTATTCTCCAGCACACCATAACACAAAAGGCACTGTATCCTGCGCGGAAATCTGACTGCCATTTCCCAACGCTGCAACCGCAAGCATGGGTGAAGAATCGTCCGCCAGATTGCGAGCATGGCGCACCCGTTCTCGAACCAGACTACCGGATATATAAGGGAATACGAGGTCAATAAATGCTTTGCGCGAGGGACGCTCATTCGTCTCTTTCAAACGCCAAGCACAAGCGGTTGCTACTGCTGTTGTAACTGCTCCAATGATGCCTTCAGCATGAGCGTGTGTAATTTCAGCCGATAAAGTGGCCTGCTCAACAACTTTATCCAGATCGTCGGCGAAGTATGCACCTAATGGCGCAATCCGCATGGCTGCTCCATTACCAAATGAACCCTGACCGTTGAATAGACTTTGACTGACTGCTTTCCAGTGTTCGCCCGCCCCAACCCGCGCCAGAAATCCATGCATGGCAGGGCCATAACCTCGCAGCATACTATAGTGCCGCGCGAAGCTGAGGGCTAATTCATCCTGTCTGATTTCCCCATAAAGACGGAGATTCTGATAAATGGACATCGCCATATTGGTGTCGTCAGTGTAAAACCATCGCGGTTCTGGAAGCTGTCTTGAGGGAATAAGTGCCTGATTTACTTCTCTGAAAAAGCGTTCCCCAAACGCATCGCCGACAGATAGACCTTCGAGGGCGATTCGGGCGCGGCGCAGGCGTTCTTCAGGCATGGAAAGCATTGGATAGTGACCTCGGCAGGTGAGCGATATAATGAGCAGTATAGTTGAAATTCTCCATTGATGTTGGCACCATGCACACACAACGAATCGTCGTTAAACTTGGCACATCGACGCTGACAGGCGGGGAGCGGCAGCTCAACCGGCAGCGGATGCTCGAAATCGTCCAGCAGATCGCGCGGCTGCACCAGGCCGGGCATGAAATGGTGGTCGTCACCTCCGGGGCGATGGCCGCCGGGCGGGAGCGCCTGGGATTCCCCGACCTGGGGCGCTCCGTCCCGGCCAAGCAGATGCTGAGCGCCGTTGGACAGGGCTACCTGATGCATATCTACAGCCAGTTGTTCGATATTTTCAGCATCGTCGTCGGGCAGGTGCTGCTGACGCGCGACGACCTGGGCGACCGGGCGCGTTACCTGAATGCGCGCGACACCCTGACGACGCTGATCGAACGGCGCATCATCCCGGTCATCAACGAGAACGACACCACGGCCACGCACGAAATCCGCGTGGGCGACAACGATAACTTATCGGCGCTGGTGGCGAGCCTGCTGGAAGCCGATCTGCTGATTATGCTGACCGACCAGCGCGGCCTCTATACCGCCGACCCGCGCAGCAGCCCGGATGCTCAGCTTATCCCGGTGGTGACACATATTGACGAAGGCACCTATGCGCTGGCGGGTGGGGCGGGGACAACGCTCGGCACAGGCGGGATGGTGACAAAAATTCAGGCGGCGCAGGTTGCAACCCGCAGCGGCGTGACGGCCATCATCGCCGGAGGGACAGAAGCCGACGTGTTGAGCCGACTCGCGGCGGGGGATTCAGTGGGAACGCGCTTTGAACCGGCGGCTTCGCACCTCGAAAGCCGCAAACGCTGGCTGCTGACCGAAAAACCACATGGCAAAGTGCGGGTGGACGCGGGGGCGGCACAAAAATTGCAGCGCGGCGGCGCGAGTCTCCTGCCAGTAGGCATGACCAGTGTTGAAGGTGCTTTCGAGCGCGGCGAACTGCTGGCGGTGCTGTCACCAGAAGGCAGGAAAATCGCGCACGGACTGACAAGCTACAGCAGCGACGATCTTACGAAATTGTGCGGCGTGAAATCCGCGCATATCCTCGACATTCTAGGGTATAGTTATGGCGATGCCGTCATCCACCGCAATAATCTGGTGGTACTGGCGTGAGGGGGATGTATGAAAAAGCTGGCTGCCATAATTTGCCTGGCCTTGCTGTTCACGATAGTGGGCGCCGGGCTGGCGCAGGACGCAACGGCTGAACCGGCAGGCGTGCCACCGCAGCCGTTTATCCTTCAGCCAGACATTGTGCCAGAGCTGGAACGGCTGGTAGAACGAGCAGAGGCAGCCAGTGAACAGGCCAATGAAAGGGTCGATCGTGCCTTTAATCTGTTGGGTTTGTTTGAATCGATAGGGCTGATTCTGACTCTGTTCACGATCGCCGGGCCGTTGGTGGGTGCTTATTTCACCCGGACAGCGCAGCGGGCCAGCGACGAGGTGCAGCGTGCCAATGACGAAGTGAAACAGGCGCGGGATGAGCTGGAAAAAACACGCCGTGAGGTTGAAATTCAGCTTCAGGCGACCAAAGACTTGCAGGATACCAGCCGCGAACTGGAATCGGCGCTGATCGCCGCCAGTGATGAGTTTCGCAAATCGTCAGAGCGTCTGGAAAAAGAAGTGCGCGAGGCACTGCGCCTGCTTGAAGAACAGATGGCAAATAACCGCGCAGAACTGGGGGAGGTACGTGCTGATATCGAAAGCAGCGGCGCTGAACAGCGCGAACGTACCCGCAAGGCGCTGATGGGCCAATCACTGCAATCGCTGGGTGAGCGCCAGTACCGTGCTACGGATTTCCAGGGGGCGATTGACACCCTTAATCGCGCTCTGGAATTAGATGAATACAATCCGATCACCCATTATCAGCTTGGCTATGTCCACATCAACAGCGAAAATCTGGAACAGGCCGAACATCACCTGAAACGGGCGCTGGAGATTGACCCGGAACTGGCACAGGCACTGGCGACACTTGGCTATGTCTACCGGCGTTCGGCAGAAAGGATGTCGATGAGCCGGGAGCGCATGGAGCGTATGAACGCGGCTGGGACGAAGCTGCTGGAAGCGCTGAAAATCTCGCCCCGTCTGATCGACGACGATGGCGAAAGCTGGTGGGGATCATTGGGTGGCTTATACCGGCGACAGGGGCAGCTCGATGAAGCGATACATGCCTATAAAGAGGCGGCGGAAATCACGCCACAATCGTCTTATCCTTTCAGCAACCTGGCACTGCTGTATCTAGAACGTGGTGAGATTGAGTCGATGATTGAAACCTACACGACGGTTGAACAGCTTGCCCAGACGGAAACCCAGGCCGAACCGAAAAATTACTGGGCTTTTTCCGACCTGCTGACCTCGCGCCTGGCACAGGGAAAACTGGAACAGGCCGAAGAAGCGTTGGCTTCTCTGTTTTACACCGTTCCAAAGGATGCCAATTATCCGCTGGAAGTGCTGGTGAACACGCTGAAACGGCTGGCAGGAGCCATGACCGATGAAATCAGAGTCGGCCAGATTAAACAGTTTATCAACCGCATTCAGCTATTTATTGAAGGTCGTAAGGTTACGTAAATATAACGAAGGAGTGCAACAAGGTTTGAAATTCCTAAAATTTCATAAAATTAAGTAAAGGTCTCTGTGAATAGCCGTATAATCTCTTTATAGGAATATTAATCCCCTGCGAAGGGTATTTTAAAATGACTCTTCCAACCCGACAGGATTTTGCTACAGAAGTACGCGCCGACCGGCTAAAAATATTATGGCAGGTGACGCTGGCAGGCGCGGTCGGCATGTTCTGGTTGATTGCTACACTGGCAACTTTACAGCGTGATGCGCCCTGGCTGTGGTTTGGCGCCCTGGCGCTGGTAGCTGGCGGCTGTCTGCTGACGCGCTTTCTCCTCAGGCGCGATCATTATACACAGGCAGTATGGGCGTATGCGCTGGGCTGTATGCTGGCGGTTGGCGTCGTGCTGACCGGCGGTGATCCGGTAGCCACACAGCTCATACCCTTTTTCTTCCCGCTGATTATTTTCATGGTTGGTTTGCTGGTCGCTCCAAGCAGCACGTTCATCATGGTCGCTCTGTCGGCACTGCTGGTGATCTTTGCGCCGGCGATGAACCAGGCAGGCTGGACGAACTGGGGAGCGCACCAGGTATTCGCCATAGTGCTGACCTTTTTGAGCGCGGTGCTGGCGGCGCAGGTGACAGGGGAACTGTATCAGGTCACGGAATGGGCGCTGCTCAACTACCAGCGCGAACGCAAAACAACGGAAGCGCTGTTTGAAAACCGGCAGTTGCTGGAACGCGCCTTGCTCCGCAGCCAGGCCCTCAGTGAAGAATTGCAGGACACCAACAGCGAACTGGAAACCGCCCGCACGGCTGCTGAAGATGCCAAACATTTTCGCGGCCAGTTTCTCGCTAACATGAGCCACGAACTGCGAACACCGCTCAATGCCATTATCGGCTTCAGCGAAACCATGCTCAAG
Source organism: uncultured Anaerolineaceae bacterium (assembly GCA_964447795.1). GTDB lineage: Bacteria > Chloroflexota > Anaerolineae > Aggregatilineales > Phototrophicaceae > CFX2. The sequence goes on along the minus strand of CAYUTY010000004.1, from coordinate 132,310 downwards.
TTCCCCCAGATGTACGACGGTGTGACACTGCCCAGCGCCTACGAGGGCGATCTGAATCAGATTTATAACAGCGGGCGGCAGCTCCTCACCCTGATTAACGACATTCTCGACCTTTCCAAAGTGGATGCTGGCAAGCTGGAACTGCATCTGGCGAAAGTGCAGCTTGAGCCAATTGTCGATATGGTGCTTTCCACCGCTGCGGGGCTGGTAGGGGAAAAGCCAGTCAAGCTGGAGCGGGATTTCACAACACCACTGCCCGCAGTCTGGGCGGATGAAGGGCGTGTGCGACAGGTTTTGCTTAACATGTACAGCAACGCCACCAAATTCACCGAGCGCGGCTCAATCACGCTGATGGTGCGGGAAGTCGATGAGGGTGTTCGTATCAGTGTGAAGGACACCGGACGCGGCATCAGCCCCAAATATCATGAAAGCATCTTTGAGGAATTTAAGCAGGCTGACCCCGGTGGGCGTGACCCGCGTTCCGGCGCTGGCCTCGGTCTGGCGATTTCCCGCCATCTGCTCACGCTGATGAACGGGCGTATCTGGGTCGAAAGTGAAGTTGGCAAGGGCAGCACTTTTCACATCCTGCTCCCGCCATACAAGGGGGGTGAAAATGGTTCCAAACCCCGGCGGGCAGATGTGTTCGTTGAAGCACCTGCGGAAGAAAAGGTGGTCTAGCCGTGAGAATCCTTTACGTTGAAGATAACTCGGCTAATCTGTTTCTGGTACAGCGGGTGGCGCGCATGGGAAGCCATGAGGTCATCAACTATACTGAGGGGCAAAAAGCGCTGGATAATTTCGGCAAAGATAATCCTGATCTGGTGCTGATGGATGTACAGCTTCCCGGCAAGCTCACCGGGCTGGATGTGGTGCGGGCGCTGCGGGCAGCAGGCTATAAAACACCTATCATCGCTGTGACCGCTTATGCCATGATGGGCGACCGGGAAAAATGCCTGGAAGCCGGGTGTGATGATTATCTGGCGAAACCAATGCCAGTGGCGGAGCTGATCGAGAAAATCAAGCGCTATGAACCGAAGGAAATACTCTCGCAGGCATCCGCGCCTACACGTCCCATTGCGTCCCAGGTAGTCGAGACAGCGGCAGTCGTTGTGACCGAAACGCCGCCAGCTACCGAAAATGAAACCCTGCCAGAAAAGCCGCAACCGATCCCGGCGCGGTCAACTGATCTTGTGCCGCCGCAGGAGACCTGGATAGGGGATGCGCGAACGGCATCAGCAGAGGTGAAATCAGAGACATCATAAGCTGAATAGTATGTGTTGTTCCGGCGTGTGCCGGTTTTTAGAAGGATATTTAGTTATGAGTGAAAAAATTGCCCTCGCCATTGATGATGCCCCGGCTAATCGAGATTTTCTGGAACGTTTACTCGGTGGGGCGCAGTTTAAGGTTCTCGGTGCCGGGACGGGCGCGGCGGCACTGCAAATAGCCGATACGCTCGATCATCTGACACTGGCGATGGTCGATATGAAACTGCCGGATACAAACGGATTGGAACTGGCCGCGTCACTGCGTGAACGTTTCCCGGACAGTTATCTGGTTTTTGCCACCATTCTGGATGAGCGGGCGCTAATGGAGCAGGCATTTGCCTGTGGCTGCAACGTATTTCTGGTTAAACCGCACGGATTTATGGAATTGTTCCAGCGCTTGATGAGCATGAATATTGACGAGATGCGGGCCGGGCCGCCGCTGGTGATCGACCAGTATGGACCGCGTGTCTTCAAGGCCGCCACCCAGCAGGTGCCGAAAGTGGCGACACAGCAGGTGACGAAAATTGATTCAGCGCCGACCCGCAAACCGCTTTCCATCATCCGTGAAACAGAGTAAAAAGCGTCTGATCCGTTAAAATCCTGCGACTATCGGGCTGGCCTGGGGTCGTGCGCTCATGGTTGATCCCCTCTTTAAGTTTAAGCTTTTCCAGGCTTTTTGCTGAGCATGTGAATCATGGAATTCAGAACCCTGCTGGCAGTGGCCTTCACGCTGACATTCACTTATGCCGGGCTGGGGCGGGCGCTGCCGTTTGAGACCGGTGGATTTGCGCTGCTGGCAGCGGGCGTGACGCTGTTTGCAGCCTATCTGTACCTGGCGCGAACGCTGGTTCGGCTGCCGCTGGCCATTGTGATTATGATCCGACGGACACGGTACGCTCGGCGGCACTACGGCCTGAACGGACGTGAGAGTTTGCGGGATGGCTTTGCGCGTGGATTTCTCGATATGCGGCGCTGGACAGTCGGTTCGCTGGCATTGATTGACCGGCTGGCGCTGGTGGGGTTCACGCTGGCAGCGACAACACCGAGTATTGGCAGGGCGCTGGTGCTGTTGGGCGGTTTCGGCGGGCTGGCGCTTCTGCTGATTCTCTACCTGGTGCGCGGGACATTCAGCGGTCTGGTCGATGATGGCGCGGGGCGCGGCTGGCTGCTATAGGAGTCAGGGTGGAGAGCAGTCACCCTGACTCAATCTGCCGGTTTTAACGTGATACATCCAGGGCGCACTCACCAGCCGCGATTTCGCAGGTGGCGAGGACTTCACCTTCACGGCGCACCTCGAAAGTAGCTTCGGATGTGGCGCTGATCCAGAACCAGCGCGGCGACGACACAGCGCGGAAGGAATGGCGGGCGCGGCAGGCATCCGGCGGTTCTGGCACATCAGCGGCGGTATTTTTATACACCTGAAAACAGGTTTCATTAGGCAGAGCGGTAGTGGGGCGGCTGCCGCCATTCCAGAGACGCCCTTCAAATTCCATTTCCCGACCCGATGAATCGACCTGAACGAAGGATAACCCGCTCACGTCAGCATTGTCGCCGCTTTGATTGAGCAGGAACAGCGAATTGGCATCGTAAATCAGCAAAACAGGCGCGGCAGAAGCATTACCCAACAGCGAGACAGGCGCTTCTTCGATAGTTGCTGTGGGTTCATTGGTATCGGTTGGTGCGGCTGTGTTTGTTGGTTCGTCGGTTGGGGTGTCGCTAGCCGCTGGCTCACGGGTATCCGTTGGAACAGGAGGTACTGTGGGAGCGGTGGTATCCGTTGGGGCAGTCGTCGGTTCAGGCGTTGGGCTGGCCTCCGCTGTTGCTTCCTCAGTGGGCGTGTCGGTAGCGGTTGGTTCTTCGGTAACGACACTGGCCGCAGCGGCAGTTTGCGTGCCGGCCAGGGCAATAATATCCGCCGTTTCGGTCAGATCGATATTGGCTCCGCTGTCGTTGTTATTGAAAAGCGCCAGCAGCAACAGCAGCAGTGCGCCGATGATTAAAACAACCCCACCTACGCCAAAAAGCCGCATTCGTTGTGCCTGGTCAGCCTGTTGTTTGATGAGGGCGGCGCGGGTGGCATGGGACTTGCGCGAGTCGGTGACAGTAGGCAAATCATCCAGCGGCGGGCGCGGCCTGGTGCCTTCGGGTGTGTTGAAAATAAGGGTGTCTTTCGAGCCAGTGGAGCCGATGGACGGACGCGATGGGCTGGATGGACTGCCACCCGTCCAGGATGGTAACTCCTGCACAACAGAATTGGCTTCATCCACATCGCCATCACCCAGGGCCAGCGCACTTTCGAGCGCCTGTGCCATCGCGGTGCTGGTTGGATAGCGTTTATTGGGAGTCTTGTTAAGCGCCCGCAGCACCATCTGGTCAACTTTGGGTGTGATATTGGGGTTAAAGCGGCTTGGGGAAGGCGGCGGGTCATTGAGATGCTTCATCGCCACCGCCATCGCATTCTGATCCTGAAACGGTACGCGGCTGGTGAGCATCTCAAACAGAACGACGCCGAGCGAATAAATATCGCTCTGCGGCACCGCCTGAGCAGATGAAACGGCCTGCTCCGGCGCGATGTAATGAGCGCTGCCAAACGTATTGCCGACTGTGCCTTCGGATACACTCAGAGCAAGGCCAAAATCAGTCAGCACGCCGCGTCCGCTGGGTGTGACCATGATGTTGGATGGCTTGATGTCGCGGTGAATGACGCCTTCTTTGTGGGCGTAATCGAGCGCGGCTCCAATGTCCTGAATAATTTTTAACACCTGGCTGTAAGGCATGAAGGTGTTGTTTTTAGCGTAGTCCCGCAGGATTGAGCGCAGGTCTCGCCCTTCGATGAAACTCATCGCCATGTAATAGATCGTGCCAACCTGGTCGAACTGGTAAATGCCGACAATGTTGGGGTGATTGAGGCGGGCGATGGCGCGGGCTTCGTTCTGGAAGCGCTGGCGATATTCTTCCTGCTCATGGTCAGAAATCAGGTGGGCATCAATTACTTTAACGGCGGCATAACGGTTGAGCTTTTTGTCGATACCGCGATAGACACGGGCCATACCACCGTGTCCCAACGTATCAACAATGATATAGTCACCCAGTTTTTTGCCAATCAGCGGATCGGTGGACATAAGCTGCTTTCTAGTCGGCAAACTGCACACAAAATTCGCCGGGTCGCGCCCGGCAATGTTATATAAATATGGTACATCGAAACAAAGGAATTGCCCAAGCCCAGCGCATTAATTCTTCGTAACAAGGCTAACCAAATACCGATTGTAAGTTCAGCAAACGAAAACCCAAGATTGGGGTATACTCTTTTTAGAATTTTATGCTCATGGATAAAGAGCCTTGACACCTTCACCGGACATTCCCGAAAAAGAAATCCGCGAACGCTGTTCGTCGCTGCTGGCTGCTGCCGCCGACGAAGCACGCAAACTCGGTCATACCTATATTGGTGTGGAGCATCTTTTTATCGCCTGCACCAGGACGGAGAACGGCGCGACTTCAACCCTGATGCGCCGGGCAGGTTTAGACCCACGCGCTGTTCGCAACGAAATCCGCAAAGAGGTCGGCAGCGGCGACGGTAAGCTGGGACAGGTGCTGCCGCTGACGCCGCGCACCGAGATCATTCTGGCGCTGGCGATTTTCCTGGCTGACCGGGACGATGAGGACAGCGGCGAGGAAGTCAGCGAGGGACACCTGCTGATGGCAATTTTGCAGGAAGGGGAGAGCATTCCTGTTCGCAAGCTGCTGGAGATGGGCTTTAACCTGAATGAATGGCTGCAACGCCTGCTGCTGGAAAACCATGCTCTTGACCGCGCTGAACCCGCCGCACGCCTTGCACCGGCCAGTGATTTATTCGAGTTTCCTCATATCAGCTCGGAATTCAATTTCAACGACTCCGAGATTGATTTTGATGACGATGATGCTTCCCGGAGTGATGTACGGATGCCGACGCCGCTGCTCGACAAGTATGGCCGCGACCTGACAAGGCAGGCTGCTAACGGGAAAATTGGCCCGGCCATCGCCCGTGAACGGGAGATCAGGGCGCTGGCGCGGACGCTGGCACGCAATAAGAAAAATAACCCGCTGCTGCTGGGTGATGCGGGTGTCGGAAAGACGGCAGTGGTCGAAGGATTGGCGTTCGCCATCCAGGAAGGCACTGCGCCCAAGTCATTGCTGAACCGGCGCATCGTACAGATTGAAATCGGCACGCTGGTGGCAGGAACGAGTCTGCGCGGTCAGTTCGAGGAACGGCTGATCGGCATCGTTGATGAAGTAAAAAATGCGGGCAATGTCATCCTCTTCATTGACGAGATTCATACCATCGTTGGCGCGGGTGATACGATTGACAGCAACCTCGATGCAGCCAACATCCTGAAACCGGCGCTGGCACGTGGTGAACTGGTATGTGTAGGCGCGACCACCCATGAAGAATATCGCCGCGCCATTGCCGCTGACCCGGCGCTTGACCGGCGTTTCCGTACCATTGATATTGAAGAACCCTCGGCGGCGGATACCCTGGCGATTCTGAGCGGACAACGTAAGAAGCTGGAAGATCATCATGGTGTCATTATCCGGCCAGAGGCGCTGGAATCTGCCGTAAATTTGTCAGTACGCTTTTTGCCTGACCGTCGTTTGCCGGACAAAGCGCTCGATCTGCTGGACGAAGCCTGCACGCGCGTCATCATCCGCACCATGTCGCCGGATGAGTACACCGGGGTGCCAGAGGTGCAGGTGGAAAATATCGCCGCCGTGCTGGCGGACTGGACGGGCATTCCTGTCACTGATCTGACAAAGGATGAAAAGCGCCGCCTCTCCGGGCTTGAAGAATCATTGATGAAGCGCGTCATCGGTCAGGACGCGGCGGTGCAGACTGTAGCGGAAGCCATCAAGACTTCACGTGCTGGTCTGGGCGATCCCAACCGGCCTATTGGCGTATTTCTGTTCCTGGGGCCTTCGGGCGTCGGTAAGACCGAACTGGGGCGGGCGCTGGCGGATTTTCTGTTTGGCAGCGAAGACTCGATGCTGCGGCTGGATATGTCGGAATTCCATGATTCACATACTGTCGCTCGCCTGATTGGAGCGCCCCCCGGTTACAAGGATACACAGCGCGGTGGACAGCTCACCGATGGCCTGCGCCGCCGTCCCTACAGCGTGGTACTGCTGGACGAGGTGGAAAAAGCTGCGCCGGAGGTGTTCGATATTTTCCTCCAGGTATTCGATGAAGGCCGCCTGAGCGACGCGCATGGCCGCCATGTGGATGCCCGGCACGCCGTATTCATCATGACCAGCAATATCGGCACTGAGGAAACCGGCAAGTCACTTGGTTTCAATGCCAGCGAGGTAGAACCCGATTACAAGAGCTATCTGAGCCGGTTTTTCCGGCCTGAATTCCTGAATCGTGTGGATGAAATCATCACCTTCCGTTCGCTCAATAAGGATGTGATGAGTCGTATTCTCGATTTACAGCTTGAAGAATTGCATGACCGCTTGAAGCGGCAGAAACTCTCACTGATACTGGCAGATGACGCCCGCGAACTGGTGCTGCGGAAGGGCCACGATCCAGTCAATGGGGCGCGGCCTTTGCGCCGGGCGATTGAGCGCTTGCTGACTCGTCCGCTCAGCACCAAGATTGTGGAAGATGCTTTCCAGCCCGGTGATACCGTCACCGCGCGAGCTGATGAAGATGGGGAGCGCCTGCGCTTTGTTGCATCGCAGGAACAAAAACCATAAATGATGTCTCGGTTATCAGTATCACTGTAAACTGAATGTGCTCAAACGGCCTGATAGACCGCCAGCCTGTTTGCCCCTGTATGGGGCAGTATTAAACGGCTGTCGTGTTCTGACAGCCATTTCTGGATAGGTTTCCAGGGTGTTGATATACTACTTATCCTGGCTCAGATTTTTCATGTGCCTGTAACCTGATCGCCACACCAGAACGGGAAACCTGGTTCTATATGAATATTCCCCAGACCGGACGCCAACCCGCCGTCATGACGGACGAGCAGATTACAAAAGCGCTGCGGAAGCGGGACGCACGCGACAACACAGACTTTTTTGCCACAGACCCCAGCGCGGAAGTACGCACGCTGTGGCGGCTGGCGCTGCGGCGTGATGACATCAATGACCTGTTTGCGCTGGGTGATCTGTGCGCGGAGCGGTCGATCACCGATGAAGGGCGATTGCTGGTATTCTATGTCGGCAAAACGCTGATCGCCTACAATCGTGTCGTTCAGACTGCCAGCAGTGATGCTGACCGGGAACAGGCGCTCCAGGCGATTGATGATTTCCTCGATTGGCTCATCACCTCTGCTCAGGCGGTACCGACGCGCCGTAATCTGGCGGTGGCTTTGTGGGCGATTGGGGACGACGATACCCAGCACGCTGTGCCAGAAGAAGGTGTCATCAGGCGGCTGCTCGATGCCTATATGGGCATGGCAAATCCTGCCAGGCCTGAGGAAATCATCGGCATTGACGACCAGACCGCGACGGAAGAGGAAATTCCTGTCGCCCCCGACGATGAATTTACCGAAGCCGGTGCGCTTGATCTGGATGGCATCGGCGATCTGCCAGAGACTATCGCTGACATCACGCTGCCTTCTACCATGCTCTCGCCGGAAGTTGATCCCGCATTCCCCAGCGAAACCATCATTGAGCAAAATGCGCTGCAATCACTGACTTCAGTGGAGCGCGACTACAGCAATGTTCCCCGCCGTATGGCATCCTCCCAGCGTGCGCCGGAGGAAGATGAATTTGGCATCGGTGATCGCATTCAGGAACGTTATGAAGTGGCGGAAATACGGCGCGGCGGTATGGGCGTCGTTTACCTCGGTTACGACGTTCAGGGGCGCGAACCAGTCGCTATTAAGACCTTCCAGAGCCGTTTCCTTGATAACGAACGCGCCGTGACACGCTTCTACCATGAGGCGACCACCTGGATCATGCTGGAGAAGCACCGTTATATCGTGCAGGCGCGTCTGGTGGAAAAAATCAATGGCCGCCCGCACATTATTCTTGAACACATCAGCGGGCCGGAAGGCCTCGGCCCTGACCTGCGAAGCTGGATTGACCACAACCGGCTCGACCTGCGGCAGTCGCTGGAATTTGGATTGCACATCGCGCTGGGGATGCAGCACGCTATTGCAAAAGTCCCTGGTCTGGTTCACCGCGATCTTAAACCCGCTAATATTCTGGTTACTCATGATGGCATCGCCAAAATTACCGATTTTGGACTGGTACGGTCGCTGGAACATACCGACGCGCTGCTGCCCGGCAATGAGCCTGACACCAGCGATGAGCGCGCCGCCAACCGTTTGACACGCTTTGGGGCTGTGGTGGGTACTGCGCCATATATGTCGCCCGAACAATGCGAGTCGAAGGATGTCGATACCCGTTCCGACATTTATGCTTTCGGCTGCATCCTCTATGAAATGCTGACGGGTGAGCATCTGTTCCAGGTGAAAAAGCTGAGCGCCTGGAAACAGGCACACATCAACGAAAAACCTGTTTTTGAGGAGCGCTACCGCGAACAACTGCCGCCGCAATTGCTGGCACTGGTCATGCGCTGCCTGGAAAAGTCACCCAACAATCGTCCACAGACATGGGGCGAGATCGTGGACGAGCTGGCAGCCATTTATGAATCCTCCACTGGTGAGCAGGCGGTGCTGGAAATAACCGGCCCTGCACTGGAAGTGCATGAGCTGATCGACAAAGGCTATTCGCTGACTGAACTGGGGCGGATGGATGAAGCGCTGGCGGCCTATGATCGCGCTATCGACCTCAAGCCGGACAGTGCCTTAGCCTGGGCGCGGCGGGGACGGGCGCTGCGACTGCTGGCACGTTATTCCGAAGCGCTGGTTTGTTACGATAAGGCCCTGGAAATCAATCCGCGCTATGCCTTCGCCTGGAAAGGCAAGGGCATTGTGCTGGAACGCCTCAATCGTCTGGAACAGGCATTGGCGTGTTACGAAACGGCAGCGCAGATCAATCCCAGCGATGTCTGGAACTGGTATAACCAGGCTGATGTGTTACAAAACCTGAATCGCTACCCGGAAGCGCTGGCGCTGCTGGAAAAAGCGCTGGAAGTGGACTCCAGCCATCCCAATAGCTGGGCGAAGCTGGGGCAGGTTCACCGGCTGATGGGCGAACATGAAAAAGCTATCACCGCTTATCAACAGGCTGTTGATCTCGACCCGGAATACGCCTGGGCGCACAACGGCAAAGGATTGGCGCTAAAGGCACTCAACCGTCCGGCGGAAGCGTTGGCGAGCTTCAAACGCGCGACCCAGTACCAGCCCGATGAAGTCTGGCACTGTTATAACCTGACGGAAATGCTGGTCGAGATCTGTGATTATAAAGAGGCGCTCAGCCCGGCGCAGCAGGCTACACGAACTGACCCGACGCACGCTTTTAGCTGGGCGAAGTATGGACAAGTCCTGCGTTATAACGACCGCAATGAGGATGCGCTCGAAGCCTATGACCGCGCCATCAAACTCCAGCCGGATTATAGCTGGGCAATCAATGGCAAAGGCATTGTGCTGGAACACATCGGGCGTTATGAAGAAGCGTTAGCGTGTTATCAGCAGGCCGCGCAGTATGCCGACAGTTATGTCTGGCACTGCTGGTATAACCAGGGCAATGTCCTGGTGCTGATGGGGCGCTACAAGGAAGCATTGCCGCTGCTGGAACGGGTGACGCGCATTGTTCCGCAGCACGCGCCAAGCTGGGGGCGGCTGGGTAATGCCATGCGTCAGTTGAAACGTTACGATGAGGCACTTAATGCCTTCCGGCAGGCCACCCGCATTGATCCTGATTATGCCTGGGCCTGGAACGAGCAGGGGATGACACTGGAAACGATGGGGCGGCTGGACGCGGCCTTGAAAGCCTACAACCGTGCCAGTACCGCTATGCCCAATGATGCTTACTACATCTACCAGCAGGCGGATGTGATGATTCAGATGGGGCAGTACGCGCCTTCGCTGGAACTGCTCGAACAGGCCATTAAACTGGATGGAACGACCGCCCGGATGTGGGCCAAGCAGGGGCAGGTTTTGCGCCGTCTGGGACGTTACGAAGATGCACTCCGCAGTTATACCCGCGCCATTGAACTTGATACTGCTTACGGCTGGGCATGGAATGGTCGTGGGCTGACGCTGAGTGCGCTGGGACAACATGAAGAAGCGCTGGTCTGCTTCCGCAAAGCGACTGAGTCCGATGAGCAGGATGTATGGTACTGGTACAACCAGGGTGACGAACTGGTCATCCTGAATCAGTTTGAAGAGTCGCTGGTTGTGCTGGAACGGGCCATTCGCCTCAACCCACGCCACCCGGAAAGCTGGGCGAAACGAGGGCAGGCGCTGCGGCGGCTGAACCGTAATGCCGAAGCATTAGCCGCCTACGATCAGGCATTGAGCATCAACCCGAAATATGCCTGGGCGTGGAATGGCAGGGGGCTGGCGCTGGAAGCGATTGGACGGCGCGAAGAAGCGATTGCCAGCTATGAACGTGCGCTGGAAGAAGATGGTCGCATCATCTGGTATTACACCAACCTGATTGATGTGCTGCTGGATATGCAGCGTAAGCAGGAGGCGCTGCAAGTCGCGGATCGGGCGATTACGATGCTGCCGCGCAGTGCGGTGGCCTGGGCGCGGCGGGGGCAGGCGCAGCGGCGTCTCGGCGACCCCGAAGGCGCTATTGAAAGTTATGAAAAAGCGCTGGAACTCGACGATAGTTATGCCTGGGCCTGGAACGGTCAGGGGTTGGCTTTCGCGGCGCTGGAACGCTGGGATGAAGCTATTTCGTCCTACGAGCTGGCCGTGCATTTTAACGACAGCGATCTCTGGTTCTGGCACAATTATGGCGAAGCGCTGATGATGACTGAAGATTATCGCACCGCTGTCCTGGCTTTCCAGCACGCGGCGGCGCTTGATCCGGCGCACGAAGCAACCCAGCAAAAATTGAAGCAGGCGCGGGAAAAAGCCGCCGAACTCGATGACGACGATTAATGCCGATGAACCACAGAGGCACAGAGAACACAGAGTATTTGGAAAAGGAATTAACCGGACAGATTATCGGTGCGGCAATTGAAGTGCATCGAGAATTAGGGCCAGGTTTATTGGAGTCCGCCTATCAGGCTTGCATGGCGTATGAGTTAACTTTGCGGCGACTGGTTTTCGAATCTGAAAAGCCTCTGCTTATCATCTATAAAGGGCAGCCTATCGACTGTGCTTACCGCCTTGACTTCGTTATTGACAGCAGGATTGTGGTTGAACTTAAGGCCGTAGAATCGATTGAAGCTGTTCATGAAGCGCAATTATTGACATATCTAAAGCTGACAGGACATCGTGTTGGCCTGCTCATCAATTTCAATGTTCCTGTATTGACGAAAGGGATTCGCCGCTTTGCTTTATGAATTCCCTCTGTGTTGTCTGTGTCTCTGTGGTTAGGTTTTCCTGAAACAGACTGGTGAAAAATCATGAGTAAAGATTTATCGATTACCTACATGAGCGGGCCTTATGATGGCAAGACACTCAATTTCGAGCAGCCGGATTTTGGCGAGGAACGGGTGCTGCTCATAGGTCGGCGCGAGGGCTGTGATGTTCACCTGAATTTCGATAGCCAGGCATCGCGTATTCATGCCCGGCTGGGGTGTGCGTCTGTGCCGGTGAGCGCCTCGGAGTCAGTGGATGGCGCGTTCATGCTGTCCTTCTGGCTGGAAGATGGCGGCAGTCGCAACGGAACCTATGTCGAACGCGACAAACAGCCGACTCGTGGGCGCGTTAGCCTTCGTCCCGGCACGCTGTTTCGGGTTGGGCGGACATGGCTGCGGCTGGATGTGCCATTGACCTATGGTGACGGGCCTGATTATTAAACAGTGGGAGGTCGTGGGGAAGGCGTAGGCCAACCAGAGCGGTGAGATGAAGCAGACTGGTTTTTAATACAGTCAACAACTCATTTATACCCGGAGAAAAGTGATGTTCAAGCACACTTCCCGCAGATGGTTTGCGATTGTAATACTCGTCGCGGCGCTGCTTTCGTTAACAGCAGCGGCCAGCGCCCAATCCGCCCCGCCGTTTCGCGTCTACATGGCGTTTGAAGACGGCCCTACCGACAGCTATACTCCCGGCATCCTTGATATTCTGGCGCAGTATAACGCGAAGGCGACCTTTTTGATTGCTGGGGCGCAGATCGCTGGCAATGAAGACCTGCTCCAGCGTGAAGTGCGCGAAGGCCACACCATCGTTAATCATCTGTGGGAAGAAGTGGGCGTCTACGCTGGTGCGCCCGATGAACCCGTGATCGCATCCTATTTGAAAACCGAGGAAGCGATCCGCGCCGCGCTCGGCCCGGAACTACCCCACTACGACGCACAGATTAAGATGTACTGGCAGCCAGGTGGTGGGGCGCAACCGTTGCCAGAAATCCCCGGTGTACAAGTCATCACTTACAACTGGAACGTCAACAGCGATGACTGCGGCTGGGGGCTGACGGGCATTGACCTGGATACGCTGGATTTTGACGCGGCGGTCATCGACAATGTGCTGAACGAGCCGCGCTCCACCGGCCAGCTTTTTAATGTTTACGATTATGGCGATGGTGTGGTGATCGCTTTCCACGATCTCAACCGTGTCACCGGGCGGGTGCTGCCAACGATTCTGGAAGAACTGCGAAGCGCGGGGGCGACTTTTGAAGCGTTACCCCGTCCCTGGGACAGCGTCGGCTCGATGCCGATTAAGCTGGGCGAACCCCCCGCGGAAACTGGCGGCATCCTCGGCGTCACCCTGTCGGCATCGGTGCTGGATGTGGCGCGGGTGCGTTCCGGGCCAGGGCTGGAACATGAGACCATCGACAACCTGCCGCTTGGCGCAGTGGTGACGGCGACAGGCCGGACAAATGGCTGGATTGCCATTCAGTACGACGGCAAAAACGGCTGGATTTATAGCGAACTGCTGAAGATTCGCGGGCCGATTCCGAGTTTGCCGCTTATCAGTTGAGGGCGGCCATCCTTTTCAGGGATTGCCGATCAGTGTTATGGTTGGTTGTGGCGCGGGTGGTGGCGCATCACTGCTGCCCGTGCCGATGGCGACTAAAACAACAATCAGCACCACAACCCCGGCAGCAATCGCCCAGCGCAGCCAGCGCCGATTCGCGGCAGGCGGTGCTGTTCCTTCGGAAAAACGGGCATTATCCAGCAGCCACGTTTGCATCATCCCGGCGCTGATCGTCAGATGACCGGCTGTAACCTCAATGATTTCACGATATTCCAGCCCGCGTGCGGCGGCATGAATAGCGGTTGAATCGAGCGGGTAATCAGTTTCGACCAGCCAGCTTTCTACCGCATCCACGGTCACCGGGCGCAGCGGGTCGGCATATAGCAAACTGCTGATGGCTGTTAACACAAGGCGTTCATTGCGCGTTGCTTCCCCCCACACCGTTTTTAATTCAGCCTCACTCTGCTGGTATACAGTGGGTGTTACCGCTTTTACATCGTCGCCATTCAGTATCAGCCGGGAGGACTCCGCCGACCAGCGCTGATAAAGGGCTGCGCCGAAACGCTGCGCCAGGCGGGGCTGTCCGCCTGTTGCCCGCTGAACGGCAGCAGCAGCTTCCGCCGTCAGGCTATAGTGACCACTGGCATTCATCAGCCAGGTCGTTTCATCCGGCGCGAGGTTCCCCAGCCGAAAAATATTGGTTAACCCAATCAGCGGACTCAAACGGCTGACTTGATCTTCCGCCGCCGCATCCAGTGCCAGCACCAGTCTTAATTCTGAGTGTTTTTCGAGTAGTTCATTCAACCAGGTGAAGCTGTCTTCAGGTAGTTGCCCGGCATCTACAGACTGAATGAGTGCATCCACATCGTCCAGCAGCAGTGCCAGCCGCCGCCCCCGCCGCAGAATTGTAAAAACTTCTGGCAGGAATTCATGTTCAAACCAGTTTCGTGTCACCAGCACCGGCATATCCGGCAGCCGCGATAAAGTGAAGTCACGCGCTGTCAGCGCCATCCCTGTGGCTTCAGTCACCGCTCGCAGCCAGTCCGATTCACGGCTCAGCGGCGTTGAATTCAGCGCCAGATAGAGGCTGACAAATGATTCTTCAAACACGCTGTCAAAGCGCCGCAGCAGCGTTGTCTTGCCGCCGTCACGCCGCCCCATAACCAGTGTCGCGCCTGCGCCTTCCGGGTCAGTCAGGCGGGCATAGAGGAATTCAAAGGCTTTCTGTCGTCCGGCGAAAGGCGCTAAAATCGGGTCATTGGGATGATAAGGATTCAGAGGCGGTATCTGCTGTGCATCGTTCACATGTGTCCCCAGGTGTTAAGCTGTATCAGCGGCGGCGCGGCATTTTAATTATAGTCGAAATGGTAGCATGGCAGCAGGGTATCGGCTACACTCTGCGCCGGTTTTATGTAGGGTGGGGATGCTGCCCATGAATCACATGACCCGATCAGGGGATAGGGGATGATGACGCGGCAGCGTATCTTCCGCCCCCAACTGCCCGGTCTGCCTTTTGGTCTGGCCGACATCATCATCCTGCTGCTGCTGCTGGTTGTGCTGTACCTCGGCGCGCGATTGGCAGTCAATACACCTGAAATCATCACCGGCCCAACCATCAGCCTGGAAGCGCGGGCGCTGCCCTTTTATGCGCTTTTATCGATTGGGCGGATGCTGGTCGCTTATCTCCTGTCGCTGACCTTTTCCATCTTTTATGGTTATGCCGCCGCCCGCAGCCGCCGCGCAGAGCGCTGGCTTTTGCCAGTGCTGGATATTCTCCAATCCATACCGATTTTATCTTTTCTGCCGGTGGTGCTGCTGGCATTTACGGCCATCTTTCCTGAAAATATTGGGGTGGAAATCGCTGCTATCGTCCTGATTTTTACCAGTCAGGCGTGGAATCTGACCTTCAGCTTTTACCAGTCAATGACTACGCTCCCGCCCGAACTGCGTGAAGCGGCGGCCATCTTTCGCTTTAGCCCCTGGCTGCGTTTTCGCCAGGTCGAACTGCCTTTCGCCGCGCTTGGCCTGATCTGGAACAGTGTCATGTCATGGGCCGGTGGCTGGTTTTTCCTGATGGCTGCCGAAATATTCACGCTGGGTGATCGGGATTTCCGCCTGCCGGGTTTGGGCGCTTATCTGCAAACAGCAGCCAACCAGGGGAATACCCCGGCGCTGCTGCTTGGCATTGTCACGCTGGTGTTCATCATTATCCTGCTCGACCAGCTCGTCTGGCGGCCTTTGCTGGCCTGGGCGGAACGCTTCAAAGTCTCGCAGGTGGAGAGTGACGAACCGGCCACCTCCTGGTTTCTCAACAGTCTGCGCCGCTCCGGGCTGGCAGCCTGGACGGGCAAACGGCTGTTCGGCCCCCTCGGAAGCCGGCTGAATCAGGCGCTCAACCGTCCTCCGCTCACCGTAGCCAGTCTGGAACCTGTTGAAAGTGCGCCCCCGGTCTGGCGTGTCTGGCTCATTCGTTTGCTGGTGGGTGCAGTTATCATCATAGGAGTCTATGAGGCGCTGACGCTGGTTCTCACGCTGCCAGCCGATGCCTGGGTGGATATTGCTCTCGGCGCGGGTGCGACCTTTTTACGGGTGCTGGTGGCGGTATTGATCGCGCTGGCCTGGACAATACCTGTAGGTGTGCTGATCGGCACCAATGCCCGCGCCGCCCGCGTGCTGCAACCGCTGGTGCAAATCCTGGCTTCTATCCCGGCGACAGCGCTCTTTCCCGTGCTGCTCCTGGGGCTGGTACGGGTTCCAGGGGGCGGGAATATCGCGGCGGTACTGCTGATTCTCCTGGGAACACAGTGGTATCTGCTGTTTAACATTATCGCCGGGGCGAGCGCCATCCCGCAGGATTTGAAATACACCACCGATCTGATGCGTCTGCATGGATGGCGGCGCTGGCGCACCCTCATTTTACCGGCCTTATTCCCCTATATCATCACCGGGCTGATTACGGCCAGCGGCGGCGCGTGGAACACCAGCATTGTGGCGGAATACACCAATTTCGCCGGGGAAGCCAGCCGCGTCACCGGGCTGGGGTCGCTCATCACCTACAGCACCGAAAGCGCTAATTATGCGCTGCTGCTGGCTGCAACACTCACCATGATTGTGATTGTAGTGCTGCTCAACCGCTTCTTTTTCCGGCGGCTGTACCGTATCGCGGAAAATCGTTATCGTATGGATCAGTAGGAGGCAGCGGCATGAAAGACGAGGTACTGCTCCATCTGGAGAATGTAACCCGCATTTACGGCACTGGCGAACGCAAATTTACCGCCGTCAAGGACATCAATCTTGACATCCGCGAAGGCGAATTTGTGGCGCTCCTGGGGCCGTCCGGCTGCGGCAAATCCACCCTGCTGCGGATGATTACCGGGCTGATCGCCACCTCCAGCGGCACGGTTTACTACCGGGGGCAGCCTGTGCGCGGTGTCAATCCCCATGCTACGATGGTCTTTCAGAGCTTTGCGCTCTATCCCTGGTTATCCGTGCTGGATAACGTCGCGCTGGCGCTCGAAGCACGCGGCGAAGCGCTCCACACCCGCCGTCACAAGGCTGAAAAATTGATTGATCTGGTTGGTATGGACGGCTTTGAATCAGCTTATCCGCGCGAGCTGTCCGGCGGGATGCGCCAGAAAGTCGGTTTTGCGCGTGCCCTGGCCGTTGAGCCGGAACTCCTGTGCCTGGATGAACCCTTCAGCGCGCTCGATGTTCTCAGTGCCGAGGCGCTGCGCGGGGAACTGATGGAATTATGGACAGGTGGTTTACTGCCCATCAAAGCCGTGCTGATGGTGAGCCATAATATCGAGGAAGCCATCGAAATGGCTGATCGTATCGTCATCATGGGCAAGGAGCCGGGCCATATTGTGACCGAAATCAGTGTCGATCTGCCACAGCCGCGCTCCCGTAAATCCCCCGCCTTTGAAGCCCTCACTGACCGTATTTATGGCACAATCGCCGGACGAACAGGGCCGGAAGCCAGCGAGATTGGTACCGCCCCCGGAACGCCCGGCCCGACGCGCATCCTGCCACACGCATCGGTTGAATCGCTGGCGGGTATGCTGGAACACCTGCACCAGGGTGGCCATTACGATCTGTACCGGCTGGATGACGAACTCGGCGTCGATATGGCCGATCTGCTGCAAACGGTTGAAATGGGGGAAATGCTCGGTTTTGTTCAGGTCGATTCCGGTGATATTCACCTGACACCGCTCGGTCAGACTTTTGCAGAAGCGTCCATTCAAACGCGCAAGGAAATTTTTGCCACTCGCGCCCGTCGCCTGCCGATGATTAGCTGGGTTATGAACATGCTGCGTGCCGCGCCGGATAGCAGCCTGCCCTGGAAAGTGTTTTATACCGCGCTCTCGCCCGAATTTCCTGATGAAATGGCTGAACGTCAGCTTGATATGGTTATCGACTGGGGGCGATATGCCGAATTAATTGTCTACGATGACCGCGACGAAACGCTGCGGCTGGAAACGCAGCCCTCAGCCGCATAACGTCAGGGCGAACCCTTAGTCCGCCCGCTTGTACTACAGTTAAGCGGCCTGCGTGCGCCGTTTCAGGATGCGCCGCACGAACCAGACCATGCCGCCCATCACCAGCACGACCGGCAGCACAACCACTGCCATCACAATCAAGGCATCCGCCGCGAATTGCAGCACACTGATGAGCGCCGCCAGCGCTTTTTCTACCGTGCGCCCCGGTGACCAGCCAGCAATCTGTACCCGTGCTTCCATTGCCTGTGGCACAAGCTCAATGCTGATTGAAGAAAACGCTGCTGCCTGCTCATAATACTGAATTTGACCGCGTGCGCTTTCAATTTCACCGCGCAGGCGCACCAGTTCGCTGTAAACGGCTAATACATCCGTCGTCTGGCTGGCGCTTGCCATGATTTCTCGAAGCTGCGTTTCGGCGGCCTCCAGGTTGAGGAGGCGGCTGGTCAGATCAACATAAGCCTGAGTCACATCCTGCCCGCTGATGCTCTCTGATTCAACCTGTCCACCGCCGGATTTAATGATCCCCAGCGCTTCGTCCAGTCGCTCAGAAGGGACACGGATGGTGATTGACCCCCTTGTGACTTCACCGCCGTCGGCCAGGGAAACCGCGCTGGTGCTGGAATTAACGACCCATCCACCCATTTCAGCCGCCATCGAGGCGATGCTCGCCAGCGAAATTTCAGCGTTTTCAACCGTCAGCCGCAGCGTGGCATTCCGCAGGATGACCCGCTCCTGTGACGGCGCCCCTGCTTCGTCTGAGGGAGGCGCAAGACTAAAATCACCTTCCACGCTGGCGACCCCATCAGCCATCACCCCGCCTGAAGCTGGGGCTGCAAAATTGCCTTCCTCTCGACTCAACGGGCTGGATGCAGTGCTGTATAGACTGCTAGCCGCTTGTCCACCGTTCATGAGTGCCAGCAGAACGGCTATCACGATAGCTGCTGTCCCCGCCATCCCCACCAGCAGCCATTTGTTCGTCCGCTGAATTTGAATCATCTGCGCTTCCCTCCTGATACCCTCACTGCATAGTGAGGAGCGTACTGACCACAATCATCTCGTCTGGATTCTGTTCGTTGGATATATGACGTTCGACAATTCCAAATCGTTCCAACTGCCTTTCATGTCCGCGTTATAATTTGTTCCGTGAAAATTTATCTGAAGTAAAGGAAGTCTTAATGAACACAATTGCTTTTATGACCGCCAACTATGTCGCCCGGCAGGTTGGTTACAACATGACCGAAGGTTGGGGACAGGGCGAAAACGCCACTAACGATTATTTCCGTCCGATTGGCACCTTTGCCGCCCGTTTTGATGAATACATGGCCGATGTCAAAGCGATGGGCTTTGAAGCGGTGGACATCTGGCTGCCGCTGCTCCACCCGAACTGGGCGACTGATGCTCACATTGCTGCCGCCAAAGCCTCGCTGGCGAAACATGCCCTGCGTGTCACCAGTCTGGCAGGGTGGTTCGGCAGTGACCGCGCCGAATTTGAAAATTCCTGCAAGCTGGCCGCCGCGCTGGGGACGACGGTGCTGGGCGGCAACACGGCGCTCTTGAACGATGACCGTCCCGCTATGATTGGCCTGTTGAAAGAATATGGCGTGAAGCTTGGTTTTGAGAATCACCCGGAGAAGAATGTTGAAGAGGTGCTGGCGAAGATCGGCAGTGATGGCGAAGGCACCATTGGCGCGGCGGTAGATACCGGCTGGTTTGGCACCTATTCCTACGATGCCCCCACCGCGCTGGAAGCCCTCGCGCCGCACCTGCTGCATGTCCATCTGAAGGATGTGCTGGCGGCGGGCGCGCATGATACCTGTCGCTTCGGTCAGGGCGTGGTGGATATCGAAGGCTGCGCCAGAACGCTGAAACGCATTGGCTACACCGGTTCGGTCTGTATCGAACACGAACCCCACGACGCCGACCCCACCGATGATGTCATTGCCAGCTATGAACTGCTGAAGCAGTGGCTGGCGTAAGTTGCCATCAAACAGGGCGAACCGCTCGGTTCGCCCAAAAACTCCTTTTGAAACGCCTCTGATTTTCGCCCCAAAAACACTTCACCAGTCATCTTTAATACAACTTGCATGAAATTTTAGGCTTTTGTTTGTGCAAGGTGTAGTATAATGCGGAAAATTGGGATATTTTTATCTGAGGAGTCCCCATCTTGGCACTGAGAAACATCGCGCCACCCTGGGCTGGTCTGTCTGAAGATACCCTGCTTGAGATGTACCGCGTCATGCTCTTGAGTCGGCGGCTTGACGAGCGTGCCTGGGCGCTGCATCGGCAGGGCAAAATTGCTTTTCACATCAGCGGCATGGGCCATGAAGCGACACAGGTCGGCGCGGCGTTCGCCATCAATCGTGGGGTAGATTATGTCCATCCCTACTACCGTGACCTGGCGCTCGTGCTGGCAATTGGCATTACCCCGCGTGATTTTATGATGAGCCTCTTTGGCAAAAAAGATGAATGGAGCAGCAAGGCGCGCCAGATGCCGAGTCATTTTGGCTACAAACCACTGAACATCGTCAGCGGTTCATCCCCTGTAGCCACACAGGTGCCGCAGGCCGCCGGGCTGGCTTTTGCTATTCAATATAAACAGAAACTTGGACTGATTGACCCGGCAGATACGACACAGCCGCGCCTCGTCCTCACCTGCTTGGGCGAAGGTTCGACCAGCCAGGGCGAATGGCACGAGGGCATGAACTGGGCCGGTGTCCACAAACTCCCCTTCATCTGCCTGGTTGAAAATAACCTCTATGCCATTTCGGTGCCGGTGGAAGAACAGATGGCCGTCGCTAATGTGGCTGACCGCGCTGCTGCTTATGGCCTGAAGGGCGTCAAGGTTGATGGAAACGATGTGCTGAAAGTTTACGCCGTCATGCGTGAGGCGGTGGAGCGCGCCTACAATGGCGATGGCCCGACGCTGGTTGAAGCCAAAACCTACCGGCCTGTGCCTCATTCGTCGGATGACGATGATCGCAGCTATCGCAGCCGTGAAGAAGTTGAGGAATGGAAACAGAAAGACCCGATCATGCGTTTCCAGCGCCATCTTCTCGACGAAGGTGTGCTGACGTCGGGGCAGGTTCATGATTATGATGCCGCCGCCCGTGCGGAAGTGGACGCCGCTCAGGCTGAAGTTCAGGCGATGCCCGACCCCGCGCCGGAAGAAGCCCTCGCCGATGTCTATGCCGAAGCCATTTAACCGCTATTTCTGTAGGGGAGGGTTTCAAATCCTTCCCTGCCCATTTTGAGGTAAACAGCATTTCATGGCGCTTATAACCCTGATCGACGCCATCAAACAGGCGATGGCGGAAGAACTGGACAACGACCCGCGTGTCTTTATCACCGGGGAAGATGTGGGCGAACGCGGCGGCGTCTTCCGCGCGACCCAGGGATTGCACGCCCAGTTCGGCAGTGACCGGCTGGTCGATTCGCCGCTGGCCGAACTCTCGATTGTCGCGGTAGGTATTGGCGCGGCGCTGGCTGACTTACGCCCGATATGCGAAATCCAGTTCGCCGATTTTATTCACCCCGCCTTTAATCAGATCGTCAACGAAGCTGCCAAATTTTATTACCGCTCCGGTGGGCAGTGGAATGTGCCGCTGGTGATTCGCGCCCCCTATGGCGGTGGGGTAGGCGGGGCGCTCTACCACAGCCAGAGTGCCGAGGCCTTTTTTGCCCATGTGCCGGGACTGATAGTGGGCATCCCCTCG
Source organism: uncultured Anaerolineaceae bacterium (assembly GCA_964447795.1). Lineage (GTDB taxonomy): Bacteria > Chloroflexota > Anaerolineae > Aggregatilineales > Phototrophicaceae > CFX2. The sequence continues at coordinate 110,849 of CAYUTY010000004.1, read as the reverse complement.
ACCCCCTATGATGCCAAAGGCTTACTGAAAAGCGCCGTGCGTGACCCGAACCCGGTGCTGTTTTTTGAGCCGAAGAAAGGCTATCGTGCTATCAAGGGAGAAGTGCCGGAGGGCGAATATACCGTCCCCATCGGCCCGGCGCGAGTAGCCCGACAGGGCAGCGATTTGTCCGTCTTCGCCTATGGCATGATGGCGCACTACACGCTCATCGCGGCGGATAAGCTGGCGGCTGAAGAAGGTATCGACGCCGAAGTCATCGACCTGCGGACGCTGCTTCCGGTTGACAGAGGCGCTATACTGGAATCAGTGAAAAAGACGGGTAAGGCCCTGATCGTCCATGAAGATAATTTCACGCTGGGTTACGGTGCGGAGGTGGCAGCTATCATCGCCGATGAAGGCTTCCCCTACATGGATGCGCCTGTGAAGCGCTTGGCCGGGCCAGATGTGCCTGCCATGCCCTACAGCCACGCCATGCAGGAATTTTTTATGCCCAACCCGGAAACCATCGCCGCCGCCATTCGTGATCTGGCGGAATATTAAAAGCTCATGGAGAAGTCAATGAGACTGCGAACAATGGGCTTATGCACTTTAAAAAACGGGAAACGTCTTGTGTAGGGGCGCACCTGTGTGTGCGCCCATCCATTTCCCGATTAATTTCTTAACCTGCATAAGCCCATTGTTGAGGTAAATCATTGGTATGCCTTTGGAGAGATTGTATGCCGACAAAAGTGATTATGCCCCAGCTTGGCGAAAGTGTGGTCGAAGGCACGGTCAGCCGCTGGTTAAAAAATGTAGGCGATAGCGTCACCGAATTTGAACCACTGCTGGAAGTCAGCACCGATAAAGTCGATACTGAAGTGCCGTCACCTGCGGCGGGGACGCTGCTGCAAATTCTCGTTCCGGCGGGGCAGACGGTGGAGCGCGGCGTGCTGCTGGCGCTGATCGGCACAGCGGGCGAAAGTGACAGCAGCGGTGATTCTCCCGCAACTGTCCGTCCTGCTACCGCCCCGCAGATGCAGGTTTCAGCCGGCGCACCCCTTCACGCCAACGGCGGTTATACCGGCCACATTACGCCAGTAGTGGCGCGGATGGCGGCGGAGCATGGCCTCGATCTGGCACAAATTCCCGGCACAGGGCGCGATGGCCGCGTCACCAAAAAGGATGTTGAGGCTTATCTGGCGAATGCGCCTGAAACGATGGAGCAGGCCGCCCAGGAAGAAGCGCCGCCCTGGGAGCGACCCGGCAGCGGTGATCTCTTTAAGCCCAGTGTGGAATATGGCGAAACGGCTTCGGCAGCGCCAACCCAACCGTCTGCACTGACACCCCTGGCGCCTCCTGTACCTAAGGCTGCTGCTCCGGTGCGGCTGCAACCCGTTGAGCCAATTCCGCAGGGGATGGCGGGCGAATTAGTCTCGCTGACGACCATGCGGCGCGCGATTGCCGACCACATGGTACGCAGCAAGCTGCATACCTCGCCCCATGTGACAACAGTTTTTGAAATGGATATGAGCGCGGTACTGGCACACCGCCAGGCGCACAAAGAGTCTTTCGCCCGGCAGGGTGTCAACCTGACGCTGACAGCCTACTTCGCGGCGGCGACAGTGACCGCGCTTCAGCAGAACCGTTATCTCAACGCTCAGTGGACGGATGAAGGGATTTATCTGCACAATGCCGTCAATCTGGGCATGGCGGTGGCGCTGGATGAAGGGCTGATTGTGCCGGTCATCAAAAACGCGGGCGATCTGAATCTCCTCGGTCTGGCGCGGGCCGTCAATGACCTGGCAGCACGAGCGCGGACGAAACAGCTTCAGCCGGACGAAACCCGTGCGGGGACATTCACCATCACCAATCACGGCGTCAGCGGCAGTCTGTTCGCCACGCCGATTATCAACCAGCCGCAGGTTGGCATTCTCGGTGTCGGCGTGATGGAAAAGCGTGTCAAGGTTATTGACGACGCCATTGCCATACGCCCCTGCTGTTATGTGACTCTGACGTTCGATCACCGCGTGGCGGACGGTGCAGTTGGCGACGCCTTCATGCTGACGCTGAAACAGACGCTTGAGGGATGGCGCTAAGCACCATTTGAAAATGCTAAACATCAGGCTGAGCGGTTTTGAATGCCTGTAGATCGACACGCGCGCTTGTAAATAGGTTTTCTCCCCTTCCTCGTTTGCGGGGAAGGGGTCGGGGGATGGGGTAAAAGTATCATTTGTCTGTCGCCCCCTAGCATTTTTCCCCTCAAAATCGAAACAAATGTCATGACAAATGTTTCACACCTCGCCCCATTTCCCTGCTAAACTGTTTTTTGTGACACATGCATTTATCTTTTACGCCGCATCCTCTGTTGACAACAGTGATTGTTTTGCCAAAGACAGCCGGAGTGTTGGCGGAAAATCATTTTGCAGGGCCAGTGGTAATCCTGCCGCCGCCGCCGCCGCCAATCAAAAATACCCAGGATGTGCTGCATCTGTTTCAGCATAACCAGCCCCCCAATCACTGGGGGCTTCCGGCCTGAAATCCGTCCGATAATGAAATCTGTTGACAGTTGTAAAGCTCCGGCTTAAGGCCGATGCACCCCCTGAAAATGGGTGTACAATGAGCATTACAACACCGTCTTCCGGTGGTCACATGTGCAGCTTCGTCATCCCCGGCGGAGCGTAAGGGAGGGGAAATTGTGGAAGTTATTCTTGTTCCTGTAGTGATTATAGCGCTGGTTATTCTGGCGATTTTCGCTCTGGGCGGCATCGTCATTATCAGCGAACGGCAGGTCGGCATTGTCGTCAAGCGTTATTCGTCCAGAGCGCTGCCAGCAGATCGCCTGATTGCGCTCAACGGCGAAGCCGGTTATCAGGCCAGCACGCTGGGCCCCGGTGTTCACTTTGGTTTCTGGCCCTGGTTTTACAGCGTTCGCCGCGTGCCGGTGACGGTCATTCCATCGGGCGAAATCGCGCTGGTAGTCGCTGCCGATGGCGCGTCAATTCCGCCGGAGCGCATCCTCGGCAAAACCGTAGAATGCGACAATTTTCAGGACGCGCACAAATTTTTGACCAATGGTGGCGAAAAAGGTCGTCAGCTTGGCATCTTGACTGCTGGTGCCTACCGCATTAACACTGCCCTGTTCACCATCATCACCCGGCAGAATGCCAGTCAGTACACCATGCACCCGGACGATCTGCTGGTTCACGAGATTGACCCGGATATGGTCGGCATCGTCACGACGATGGATGGTGCGCCGATTGACGAAGGTGAAATCGCCGGCTTGTACATTCCCAATCATGACAATTTCCAGAATGCCCAGGCCTTCATCCAGACGGGCGGGCGGCGCGGTTTGCAGGAGCAGATTTTGCTCTCCGGTTCATGGAATCTGAACCCCTGGTTTGTACAGGTGGAACAGGTGCCAATGACCGAAATTCCGATAGGTTATGTCGGCGTCGTCATCTCCTATGTTGGTAAAGCCCATATCGACGTAAGCGGTACTGACTTCAAACACGGCGATCTGGTGAATGTAGGACACAAAGGTGTCTGGGTGACGCCCCTCTATCCCGGCAAACACCCCATCAATACACGGGTGATGAAGGTCGAACTGGTTCCGACCACCAACATTGTGCTGAACTGGGCCAATCGCACCGAATCACACCAGTATGACCAGTCGCTCTCATCCATCACGGTGAACTCCAAAGATGGTTTCACCTTTGAACTGGAAGTAGCCCAGATTATCCATGTCGGCGCGCTGGAAGCACCCAAAGTGATTTCGCGCATCGGCTCAGTACAAAATCTGGTTGACCATGTGTTGCAGCCGATTGTCAGCAACTATTTCCGCAATGCGGCGCAGGCTTACACCGTGCTGGACTTCCTCCATGCCCGCAGCGAACGCCAGACAGAGGCGATGCATCACGTCGGCAAGGCCATTCGCGCCTACGATGTCGAGGCAATTGATACCCTCCTCGGCAAAATCATCCCGCCCCCGGAGCTGATGCAGACGCTGACTGACCGTAAGATTGCTGAAGAGCAGAACAAAACTTTCCAGGTACAGCAGGAAGCGCAGACACAGCGGCAGCAGCTTGTGCGTGCAACCTCTCTGGCGGATATTCAGCAGGAAATGGTCAAGTCGGAGCAGGGCGTAAGTATTGCCGAACTGCAAGCGCGGGCGCAGATCAAGCAGGCCGAAGGTGAAGCTGAATCGACTCGCCTGAAAGCACAGGGTGAGGCGGAAGCCATCCGCGCCAAAGGTGAGGCGCAGGCGTCCGCATATCAGGCGGGTGCGGTGGCGATGGGCGAGCAGGGGTTCACGGCAGTGCAGCTCATGCAGATCATCGGCGACCAGGGTGTCCGTATCATCCCGGAAATCGCGGTCAATGGCGGTGGTGGCGGCGCGGGTGGCAGCGGCGTCATCGACGCCCTGTTGGGTGTCATGCTGCGGAACGAGGTCAGACAGATGACCAATACCAATGGCAGCGCTAACATCACCGTGAAAAAAGACGAGTAGCGAGCAGCTTGTAACGAGCAAAAAGCAGGGATACGACCTTCGCATCCCTGCTTTTTTGCTGGGTTGTGGTTAAACTCTGCCGGAAAGGTCATTTTTAGCGAAAGTTCTTTTCAATGGCACAGCAAAATGGTTCTTTTCAAACGGCGGACGGGCTGACAATCCACACGGAAGCATGGCCGGTGGCGGGCGAACCGCGTGCCGTCGTCCTGATTGTGCATGGGCTGGGGGAACATATCGGACGCTATGCCCATGTCGCGGCATTTTTGAATGAGCGTGGATACGCTGTCTATGGTCTCGATCACCGGGGACATGGCAAGAGCGGCGAACGGGTCTACTTTGAGCAGTTCACGCAGCCGGTGGATGATCTCAAGCGCTATTTTGATACGGTGAAAGCGGCTCATCCCGGCAAAAAAATCTTCCTGTACGCGCATAGTTTAGGGACACTCATCGGTCTGTCATTTCTGCTGCGGCATCAGAACGAAGTGGCAGGCGCAGTTATCTCTGGCACACCCCTGGAAGTCGAGTCCTCACAGCCTAAACTGCTGGTACAGGCTGGCGGCTTGCTGGATAAAATCGCGCCGAAAATGGGCGCTTCCGTACTGCCGACGGTTTATCTCTCGCGTGATACAGCGGTGGTGAAGGCTTACGAGGCTGATCCGCTGGTGTATCATGGCAATGTGCGCGTGCGAATGGGCAATCAGATCGTGCAGGTCAGCCGCGAGATCAAAGCGCGTGCGGGTGAACTTAAATTACCGCTGTTCATCTTTCATGGGGACGCTGACAAAATCTGTCCTCCGCCCGGCAGCCAGACATTATATGACCGGGTGGGTTCCGGCGACAAAACGCTGAAGTTTTACTCCGGCTTTTTCCACGAATCCCATAACGAGACTGAAAAAGAAACGGTGCTTGCCGACATAGCTGCGTGGCTCGACACGCACTGACAATCTCTTGTCGATGGTTTATGTAGGGGAGAGTTTCAAACCCTCCCCTGCGTGTAACGCTTATTGACACCCATGTCAGGCATTCAATCGCCCGGCTTCATCATCGGCCAGCAGACGAGTAATAGCAGCCGTTTCCATCTCATCCACGTAGATGCGGATTGCCGCCGACAGATATTGTGGCAGGTCGGAGTGGAAGTTGGCGAAGAAAGCGGCGAATTCCGGGTTGGAGCGGTAGGTTTCACCCAGGCCGCTCAGGATGTCAATCGTCGGCTCATAGAAATAATGGATATGGTCGTGCCAGCGCTTGACAATGGCCTGCACCTCGGCGCTGTCCGGCGTTTCGCCCGCCTCCATCGCTTTCACCATGTCGAGGTAATTCTGTCCGCCTTCTTCCATGATGGCATCGCGCTGTGCCTGGGTATAGCCGTTCCAGCGCTTGATGGAGGCGTTGACATTTTCCGGGCCGTATTCCAGCCGGGCTTCGCGTTCATACTGTTTCTGCTTTTCTTCGCTGAAGGGTTGGATAATCGGTTTCTTCGCCATGATAACGGCTCCTGCTTGATGCTGACAGGAAATACCTTAAACGATGACGCAACGTGAGAGTCAAGCATCTGGTTGTGGAATTTCGACACTCGGCGTGACTGATTCAAGCGGTGGCGCTTCCAGCACCACCTCGCCAGTGGGCAGTTCAGCAACACGGGGGACGCGTCCGCGTTTGCCGAGCGCGTCATAGACAAACATCTCGCGCACCAGCACCATGATGATCGCCAGCAGGGGGACGGCCAGCAGCACGCCCCAGAAGCCGAGCAGCGCTCCTGCCGCTGCCTGTCCCAGCAGCACCAGCGCCGCCGGGAGTTTCAGCTTACTGCCGATGTTGGCCGGCAGGATGACATTAGCTTCAACAATGCCGATGACAAAATAGACGGCAAACGCGACTAATGCCAGCAGTGGCCCGCCCGTTGCCAGCGCGATGATGACAATTGGCAGCAGCGCCACCCAATAGCCAATGTAAGGCACAATGTTGCCCAATCCAGCCAGCGCTCCCAGGGCAATCGCATTGGGCAGGCCAAGCAGCGCCATCGCTACCGTCACCATGATTGCGGTGATGGTCACTTCCAGCACCATAGCGCCTAACCATGACACAATCGCGTCGCGTATCTGGTTGATGATGTTGAGGATACGGGCTTCTCGCTCTGGCGGAATCAGGGCGAGGATGATGCGGTAGTAAATCAAGGGTTCGATCAGGAAGTAAATGGTCAGAAAAGTGATGAGGAACAGATTGACCAGAATACCGCCCAGCCGTCCGCCAATATTCACCAGCACCGGCAGCGCCGATTGAGCGATGCTGCCTGTATCAATCATAGGACGCTCACCCTCGCCACCGCTGAATAATGCCTGATAATCGGCCATCGTGAAAGGCGGCAGTAAACCGGCCAATGTTTCATTCTCGCCGCGCAGTCGTTCGTATTCCGTCACGAAAGTTTCCCCGGCGGCAGGCAGTTGATTGAGCAGGCCGTTGATCTGGCCGATGAGCGGCGGTAGCAGCAGCACCCCAAACAGCACTAGCACCACCAGCGCCCCCAGCAGTGTCACCAGCACAGCCCGCCCGCGCCGCAAACCGCGCCGCCGCAGGGCGTTGACGGGTATGCTGAGGCCAGTAGCAATAATCCAGCTCAGTAAACCGATGATGAGAATCGGATATATCCGCCCAATAATTAACACCAGCAGCCCAGTGATGAGTACAATGCCCACAAACGTCAAAACGCGGCGGACAAAACGATCATTCATGCAGGTTGATCCTTAACGAGTGCAGAAATTCTGACAGCATTGTAGCCGTTTCACACTTGAACCGCCAAAGCATCAGTTAATTATGAAAACTCTCCCCTACAGATATGCTACTTGCGATTAGAGCCAGAGAGGGCAGCGGTGATGCCGAGACCGACATAGACCGTACCGGTGAAGTAGCGCTGGAAACGGGCGAAACGGCGGTTGCCGCGCAGCCAGCGCCGCGCATACCCCGCCAGCAGCGCATAACCACTATCAGTCATGGTCGCAATCACGGTCAGCAGCGTGCCGAGGAACAGAATTTGGGCTGTGACATTTCCGCGCGATACATCGACAAACTGTGGCAGGAAGGCCAGGAAAAAGAGCGCTGTTTTTGGGTTCAGAACGGCCACGATGAATCCCTGCGAGAAAATGCGCCAGTTACTTTCCGGCTCGATAACTGCCTCGGTTGAGTTCTCATCCGTTGCCATAAATTTGCGAATGCCGAGATAAATCAGATAAGCCGCACCAAGGTACTTCACCACATCGAAGGCCAGCGCCGATGACATAAGGATGGCCGACAAACCAAGTGCCGCCGCGAGGACATGCATGAAGTTGCCGAGTTCCGCGCCTAGCACCGAAGCCATACCGGCTTTTCGCCCCTGGTCGATGCTGCGCGTGACGACGTACAGCACTACCGGGCCGGGCGTCAGCACCAGTACCAGCGCGGCGGTGATAAACAAATACAGATTTTGCAGCGGAATGATATCCATGAATTTCTCCCCTATAGCGGATAGAATCAAAACTAAAAATCCTGAGCCTTGTATAATACTTTTGAACCTTTAAGACGCAAAAAAGCTATGAATGGCGACTTGTGAGCCTTCCTGTTTTGGCTGATTTTACAATATGAGATTTTTAAGAGCTGGTCTATATCCAGAGCGGAATGTGAGGAAATAAAACGGGGGCAGTGCGCCCCCTGTTTTATAATTCGTCAAGCCTGGTAGAGGTACTGCTCCACCATAAAAGCCGCTACTTCCGCTTGCGAAGGAACGTGGGGATGTCGATGTCGTCTTCGTCATAGACGCGGGCCGAGACATCCTGCGGCGGCTGTTGGGCCGGGCGTGGCTGCGGCGGCGGTGGTTGTTGATACTGCGGCGATTGCGCGGGCGGCTGATAAGCCTGCTGTTCTGGCAGGTTATTGGGCTGTGCTGGAGCCGCCGGACGCGGTTGCCCCGGCTGCTGATACTGCTGCGGTGGCTGCTGCTGCACCGGGCGCTGGACAGCGGCAGGCTGCTGACGCTGAAGCATTTGCGCGTCCATCTTACGGGCCACACGGCTCTGTTCAAAGCCAGTAGCGATGACCGTAATCCGCCGTTCGTCGCCCATATTTTCGTCGATCTGCGCCCCGAAAATGAGATTGCATTCCGGGTGAGCGCTTTCCTTGATGATGGCCGCCGCTTCATTGACTTCAAACAGGCTGAGATTTTGACCGCCCGTGATGTTAAATAGAATGCCGCGTGCGCCGTCAATGGTCACATCGAGCAGGCCGCTGCTGATCGCTGCTTCGGCTGCCCGGCGGGCGCGGTCGTCGCCATCGGCGCGGCCAACTGCCATCAGCGCCGCTCCACCTTCCGACATGATGGTGCGGACATCGGCGAAATCGAGGTTAATCAGCGCCGGGACAGTGATGAGTTCGGAAATGCCCTGAATACCCTGCCGCAGTACATCGTCCGCCAGCGAGAAAGCCTGTTGCAGGCTGGCGCGTTTGTCGGCGATTTGTAGTAAGCGATCATTAGGAATGACAATCAGCGTATCGACCTGGCTCTTGAGGGCTTCAATGCCTGATTCAGCCGACTGCTGCCGCCGCGAACCTTCAAAACTGAAAGGCCGCGTGACGACGCCGATGGTCAGCGCGCCCAGTTCCTTCGCAATCTGCGCGATGACCGGAGATGCACCGGTGCCAGTGCCGCCGCCCATACCGCCTGCAATAAAAATCATATCCGCGCCGCGCAGCACTTCATAAAGCTCATCAGAACTTTCTTCAGCAGCTTTCCGCCCGATCTCCGGGTTGCCGCCTGCTCCCAGGCCGCGAGTCAGCTTGTCACCAATGCGGACGCGCGTCTTGGCTTTCGACAGCATGAGCGCCTGGTTGTCGGTGTTGACCGAGATAAACTCGACACCGCCCAGACCTTCGTTAATCATGCGATTGACGGCATTCCCCCCGCCGCCTCCAACACCGATCACCTTAATCTGGGCGAAATTTTCCCCAGGCACAAAACCGTCCATACAATTTGCCCTTTCCTCAACAACAAGGCGTTGATGTAAACCGCCCGAATAACTATCTATTGTACGCGCAACAAACAATTCCGCAAACCTTCTTAGCCTTCGCCATCCGGCAGCAGGCGTTTGAACAGCCCCCCAATCACCTGACCAATTTTGCGTGTGGGAAGCGAGCCATTTGCGGATTGCGAAACGCGGGCAATTCCAGTATCCATGCTCAATCCCATCCGCAGCAACCCAACACTGGCACTATACGATGGATGCCGCTGCGCATCTGCCATGCCGGTCAATCGTTCTGGTCGTGCGACCCGCACCGGAAAGCTCAGTTCTCGCGCGGCGATCTCACGCAGGCCGGGAAGCTGAGCGCAGCCGCCTGTGATGACCGCCCCGGCGCGCAGCAGGCCATCATAACCAGAGCGCTTGATTTCCTTCTTGATCATCTCGAACAATTCTGACACGCGCATCTCAATTACTTCCGCCATCGCCGTGCGCTGCACCTCAATTGGCATCCCCTCGCCAAAAGGTTCAACCAGGAATTTTTCCAGTGGGTCAACCGCTCGCGCCAGCGCGTGACCGTGATGAACTTTTACCGCTTCAGCCACATCAAACGGGACATGCATCCAGTGGGTAATGTCATTGGTGATGAGGTCTCCGCCTACCGGGATGACGGCTGTGTGCCAGACCGTGCCTTCAATGAATATTGCCAGGTCAGTGGTGCCGCCGCCGATGTCGATGATGACGACGCCCATCTCTTTTTCTTCAGGCGTCAGCACTGCGTCACCCGAAGCCAGCGGATTCAGGATGAATCGGTCAACCTGCACACCTGCCGCCGCCACGGATTGTTCTAAATTCGCCACACTGGGCGACGAAGCCGTGATAATGTGCGTTTCTACTTCGAGGCGGAAACCGTGCATCCCAATCGGACTGCGAACGCTTTCCTGTCCATCGAGCGAATAACTGCGCGGGACGATGTGCAGTACTTCGCGGTTATGGGGGATGGCAATCGCTCGTGCCGCTTCCATCGCTTTTTCTACATCGTCCACATTGACGCCGCGCTGACCGGTGATGCCCACCGCGCCCCGGCTGTTAATAGCAGCGATATGGCCGCCCGCCACACTGACAAAAGCGCGGGCAATATCGAAACCACTGCTTTTTTCAGCTTTGTGTACCGACGCGGAGATAGCCGCCGAAAGCTGTCCCATATCATTGACAATGCCTTTTTTCATGCCCGCGCTCGGCTCGATGCCAACCCCAACGACGAAAATATCGTCCGGGCGTACCTCTGCCACAATCGTACAGATTTTTCGTGTTCCAATATCCAGCGCTACAGCCAGGTCACGCATGTTCCTTCATTAACCCCTGCAACAGTAATATGGCGCGTCGGGATTTCCGACATCCATACGGGTAGGCGTGATGCCTCGCGCCAGTAAATTATCCACAACCGTTTCGTAAATCTTCAGTTTCTCCGGCATATCTGTGCCAGTCCCAAACCACGCTTCCCAACCGCGTCCATCCTGATAACCCAACCCAAGCGCCGGGTCATAGCGCAGTGTTTCGATGTTGGGTCGCAGCGCTTTCAGTTGCAGCGCACCCGTCACAATCTCCAGCGGAAGCTGCACATTTGGGCCAACCGGGCCATCCTCGACATTCGACTGAATTCGCAGCAAATCGGGTCGGTCTTCACGCAGGCGCATCACCCGCCCCTGCACATCCAGCCATGTCGCCACGCCTGCCTGTTCCCAGACCAGCGCTGGTTCGCGCTCCTGAATGATGACCTGTACCATCTGCGGCGGCCAGCCCACCGTCACACGGGCATCAGCAATAGTGGGTGAACGGAGAATATTGCGGCGGACTTCTTCAGCATCAACCCAGAAGATGTGGGTGTTGGCGATCCCTGTCAGGGCGAAAACTTCTTCTTTAGTGGTATAGCGCAGGCCGCCGACAGCGATGCTGTGAATGTAAAAAATCGGCGCTGCGAAGAACATCGTCAGCACTAACAGTAGTGCTGCCACGATCAGCCCGCTGAACAGCCGCCAGTTAGCGCTTTGTACGCGTGCGCCATGCTGCACCGGGCGCTCGACCACCTGCCCCGCATCAGGACGCAGGATACCAGGGGCGCGCCCGCCTCTCCTTCGCTCACGCAGCCGTGTTGCCATATACTACCGTTAGCGTCTCTAGCCGATTCAAACCATTCTATCCCGCATTATCCCACAAATCATCCTAAAAGGACAACAAGACTTCCGTAAGTGATGAGTAGACAGACATTCCTTTACAGATCACCGCTTTTTTGAGGTCTGATGACTGTAAATTCATGACCAATCCCCTACAAGTTCAACTTCCATTTGCAGTTCTACACCACTGCTACGATGGACGGTTTCCTGCACATGGCGGATGAGGGCATGATAATCCGTCGCCGTTGCCCCGCCGGTATTGATGAAAAAATTGGCATGAACCGGCGAAACCCGCGCCCCGCCGATCTGATAACCTTTCAACCCAGCCGCTTCAATCAGGCGTCCGGCAAAATCATCGGGCGGATTTTTGAAGATGCTGCCCAGGCTTGCGCCCGGCGGTTGCGTGGATTTGCGATAGGCGATGAATTTTTCCATACGGACGGTAATTTCCGGCGGATCGGCGGGGCGCAGCGCGAAAATCGCCATCAGTACCAGAAAATCGCGGTCAGGGCGGGCTTTCAGGCTCGATGTGCGATAGCCATAAGCCAGATCATCCTGTGTCAGCAAATGTGGCCCTTTTCTGTCCAGCACTACCGCTTCACATAGATTGCTTCGCATATCACCGCCGTGCGCCCCGGCATTGTTAACCACAGCGCCGCCCACTGTTCCCGGCACGCTGGCCGCCCATTCCAACCCGGACAGGCCCTGGGAGGCACATTTACGCGCCAGCACCGTCAATCCCGCGCCACCAGTGGCCGAGGCGTTGCGTCCATCATGCCAGTCGCCAAAGGTGATGTCGGTTACATCGTTGACCACGCCCAGCCCACGCACACCCTTGTCGCTCACCAGCACATTCGCGCCGCCGCCCAGTACCCGTACCGGGATGTCGTCTGACCAGGCTTTCGACACAACTTCAGCCAGTTCTTCAGTGGATTCACGGGCGACATACACCCAGTCCGCCGGGCCACCCAATCGCGCTGCTGTATAACGGGCGAGGGATTCATCGCGTAAGAGGCGATCAGGGAAAGGTACAGCGATCATGCCTCACCCTGTATATGCTGTAGATAATCGATACCAATCTGCGGCGCATCGCCCGCGCTCATGATGATGATAACCGCCGGGGCTTGTACCCCTTCTCGCAAGGCTTTCACCGCATCCGCGAAAGTCGGCGTATGGCGGATGTTCTCTTTTTGAATGGCTTCAACGATGCCCGCACTGCTGACGCCGGGAATTGGATTTTCGCGGGCGGCGTAAATGTCGGTGATGAGGACGTGATCGGCAGCATCGAAAGCAGTCACAAATTGATCGAAAAGCGCCTGCGTCCGGCTGTAAGTGTGCGGCTGCCACACTGCCCATACCGCTCGATCAGGATAACGCCCCCGTGCAGCTTCTAATACTGCTCGAATCGACATCGGGTTATGGGCGTAATCATCGACGATGGCGATGCCGTTCACATCTGCCCGCAGGTCGAAGCGCCGCGCGGTTGGTTTAAAGGTGGCGAGGGGTATCGAATACCTATCCCACAAACGACCGTCACCGGGAGCAGCGAGTAAGGCAGCAGCAGCATTCAAGGCATTATGTGCGCCCGGCAGCTTTATATGTACCGGAAAATCTCCGTCATCCTCCTGATCCTGGTCTTCAATAGGCGGTGGACGCAGATCAAACCAGGTTGTGCCTTGATCGTCCATGCGAAGATTAACCACTCGATGATCAGCATCCTCACTCAGACCATACGTAATTGCACCGCGCAAATTCTGATGTAGTTCTTTAAGCAAAATCTGTGTGTTGGGATCATCAATACACATCACCAATTTGCCCGGCGGGTACGGCAGCAGATTAATGAATTGCCGGAACGACTCGATCATCTCATCCGGTGTTTTGAAAAAATCGGGGTGATCCCACTCGATGTTGGTGATAACGGCAATGTCCGGGCGCAGACCGAGAAACATATTGTCATATTCATCGGCTTCAACGACGAAATATTCGCCTTTGCCGACGCCTGCATTGGTGCCGGTATTGCCCATGACGCCGCCCACAATGTAGCTGGGGTCTGCGCCGCACTCGCGCAAAATATGGACGATCATGGCGGTGGTGGTGGTTTTACCCTTCGTCCCGGCGACGGCGATGACCTTCTGGCCTTCCATCAGCGCCGCCATGATGTCCTGCCGCTTGTAAACCGGTACCCCCGCCGCCCGCGCCGCCGCGACTTCCACATGATCGTATTTCACCGCCGAGGTGATGATGAGCAAATCCGCGCCAGCGATGTAAGCTTCGTCATGGCCGTGAAAAATCGTCGCGCCATCGCGGGCTAAGGCGTCGGTCAGGTCGTTAAGGTTACGATCCGAGCCGGAGACGCGAAAACCGCGCTCGGTCAGAATCCGGGCGATGGCGGAGAGACCGCTGCCACCAATGCCGACAAAATGAATATGCTGACCAGGTTGAAACTGCAAAATCTATACTCACAACAAAAACAATACCAGCAAAAAGAGCAAAATCACGACGACGGTCAGAATCTGCGTGCTGCCGCCCGTTGCCCCACCCAGCAGCACCAGTGGAATCGTGCCTAGATTCTGATCGCTGATCGAGCCGGGCGCGGGGGCGATCACCAGCGGACTGAAAGGATACTGGTTAATGTCCAGAAAATACCAGATCGCACCCCACATCAGATAGCCGTTGACAGCACCCAGCAGTGCGCCGAGGATAGCATCCTGGGTGCGGCTGCGGTTCGGGCCGCGATCCCCCGCGCCGCCGCGCGTGCGGTAGGCGAAGTAGACGATCACGCCGAAAATGATGATCTGCACAAAAAAGGCCTGATCGCCGGGAACAGACGCCAGCACAATCCCACGCAGCAGCGCATCGAACTGGAACAGGGCAAACAGCGCCAGGATAATGCCCGCCAGTGACACCAGTTCCTTACTCCATCCCCGGATGCCACCAATGATGGCAAAGAAGATGGCCGTGATCCACAACATACTGTAAACCTGGATCATGCGGAAAGCCTTTTTCGGTGAAGTTCACAGTTCTCAGTTTACAGTTCTCAGGTGATTCTGGAAACTATGAATTGATTGACTGTCAACTAAATAAGAATCAGCACAAAAATGAACAGGATAATAACGGCCAGTGCCAGCAGATTGCCATCTCCGCCCGGCCCACCTGCCAGCACATACAGCGGCAGGGCATCAATAAATTGTGCGCTGGGTGACCCCGCTGGAGGGCGGGTAATGTATGGCGCCAGGGGATAATTGTTGATGTCCATCAAATACCAGATTGATCCCCAGATCAGATAGCCGTTCAGAAAACCCACCAGCGCCCCCAGCACTGTCGATTGTAGATTGTCGCGGCCATCACGGTCATCGCGCCGGTCACGCGCCAGCGGACGCCCCAGGGCACGGGTCTGATAAGCAAAAAAAACGATGATGCCAAAAATAACGAGCTGCACATAAAACTGCTGTACCACTGGCACATTTTCCAGCAGCGTTTGCCGGATCAGATCGTCAAACTGGAACAGGGTGAACAATGCCAGCACGATCCCGGCCAGCGACACCAGTTCCTTGCTCAGGCCGCGCAAATAGCCGATGACCGCGAAAACTGCCGCCATCAACCACATCAGACCGACCATCTGAATCATGCCGCTCCCCCTGCCAGTTGTGCCAGTTCACGCGCCGCGTTGGCCGCTCCATCTGGCGGCGCTGCCTTTCGTGCCGCTTCGCCCATCGCCGCCAGTCGCGTCGGGTCGTTCAGCAGCGCACGCAGAGTCGGCAGCAGTTCATGCGCCAGATTGCTTTCGTCAAGATGCAGCGCCGCACCTTTTTCCGCCAGATAATCAGCATTGACACGCTGGTAGCGCCAGAAATAAGGCAGTGGAATTAACACAGCGGGCAGCCCAAACAGCGGGAACTCCCCTAGCACGCTCGCCCCTGCACGGCTGACCGCTAAATCTGCTGCTGCCAGCGCTAACCCCATATCGCCATGTAAATAGGGGAAAGCGTGATAATGAGCAGCATCGGGTAGCACATTCCGCCGCGCTTCGATTTCCGTCCAGTCCAGTGTCCCGGTGATGTGAATAATCTGAACTCCGTCATTCAGCAGTTCGGGCAGGGCATCCAGCAGGGCGTTATTGATCGCCCGTGCGCCACGACTGCCGCCCATGACCAGCAGCGTCTTCCGCGCCGGGTCGAGCTTAAAGTGCCTCAGCGCCTCATCACGGGTTGCCAGTCGCAGCGCCCGCCGCACCGGATAGCCCGTGACGGCGGTTTGATTATTCGGGAAAAACTGGCGCGAAGCTTCAGCAGTCAATGCTACCCGCCGTGCGAATGGCCGCAGCGCTTTGATGGTCAGCGCTGGTTCGATGTCTGGTAAATAAATCAGCATGGGTACGCGCCACAGCCACCCGGCAATCGACACTGGAAACCCGCACCAGCCGCCCGTCAGCAGAATCGCATTTGGTCTGCGCCGCGCCATCAAAACCCAGGCCTGAAGCGTGCCGATCACCAGTTCAAACAGGCTGCGAAGCTGGCGCAAACGCCCGACGCCGTTGAGCGGCCCGGCACGCACCTCGTCGTAGCTCACAAATGGTAAAGCACTGCTGCTCACCAGTGGGCGCTCAAAGCCGCCGATCACACCGACAAAGCCGAGCTTAACGCCCGGATACAGCGCCGTCATGGCCTCGGCGATTGCCAGCGCTGGGTATACGTGACCGCCCGTTCCCCCTGCCGCTATCATGATTCGCAACAAAACTGCTCCGTTCAGGTAAAGGGCGCTTCGGCACGGTCTGGCGGGCGCGGACGCGCGCTACGCTCAACATCAGCCCGGTTCCAGCCAGCAGCACCACCAGCGATGAGCCGCCGAAACTGATGAAGGGCAGCGGGGCGCCTGTTGGCGGCACCATCGCCGTCATAACCGCGATGTTCAGCAGCGCCTTGATCGCCACCCAGATGGTAATTCCAGCCGCCAGCAGCGCCCCAAAATTGTCGGTTGCCCGCCGCGCAATCATCAGCCCGCGAATGACGAAGGCGATATACAGCGCGACCACCAGTGACGCGCCCACCAAGCCCAGTTCCTCGCCAATGACAGCGAAAATACTATCGGTATGCGGCGCGGGCAGGTAGCCAAATTTCTGCCGACCCTGACCCAACCCCATCCCGGTCAGCCCGCCGTTGTTAAAAGCGATGATGGCCTGCTGTACATGATAGTCGGCCTGGGTCACATCGCCGACGCCGGAAATATAAGAATCAAGGCGTCCCTGAGCATAATCCGGGCCAAAATTCATGACCCACATCAGCCCTACAACGCCGACTAACACCCCGGCCACAGCCATTTGTGTCAGGTCAGCGCCAGCCAGAAAAAACATGATGGCCGCTACCACCATAATGGTTGCCGCTGTACTGATGTCCGGCTGAAGCAGCACCAGCCCGCTCACAATGCCAACCAGCACTGCGAAGGGAATCAGACCATAGGTCAGACTTTTAATCTGCGTGCGGCGTGAACTGAGCCAGGCCGCCATATAGATGACGATCACCAGTTCAGCCAGTTCCCCCGGCTGGAATGAACCATTGATGAGCGCCCGCCGCGCGCCGAAACGATTATCGCCGAAAATCAGCACGCCAATCAGTGCGCCAATTGTCATGAGCAGCAGCAGCACGGAGATGCGCCGCCAGAGTCGATAGTCGATCAGAATCATCAGCAGCATGACCGCCAGCCCTACACCGGCATTGCGGGCGTGCTGCATGAACACCGCCGTCTCGCTGCCCCATTCCTGATAGCTCCAGTCGAAGGTCGTGCTGTAGACCATCATCAGGCCAATCGCCAGCAGTACACCGACAACAATGGAAAGATAGGGGTCTATCGTCGCCAGCAGACCACGCCGTTCCGCTGCGGCAGGCGCTTCTGTCGTGAGCGCTCGCGGAGTCGTGCGCGGAGTCGCTCGCACCGGGCGCGGGGCTGCCACGGGAGGCGGATCATCAAAAACGGGCATGTCGAGCGGTTGGTCAGCCATAATAACAATACATCACTTTCAAACTAGTTAATTCAACTGATTGTGTATGAGCCTGACTCAATCAGCAAAACACAATAGATTGTATGTTTCTCCACTCATTATAGCCCTAACACCAGCCTGCGAAAGTGATCCCCACGTTCTGCGAAATCGCCGTAGGCATCATAGCTGGTGCCGCCGGGTGAAAGCAGCACCACATCGCCTGCCTGTGCCACTGCGGCCGCTTTTGCTACTGCGTCTTCCAGCGTTATCACCTGCGTCAGCCCATCAGCCTGAGCGCCATTCCGTGCCGCAACACCCATGACCAGATCACCAGCTTCCCCAAAGGCTATGATGTGGCGCGTTTTGCTCAGCGCCAGCCGCATCATATCGTCCCAGGGCAGCTTTTTGTCTCTGCCACCCAGCAGCAGCACCAGGGGTTCGCTGAAGCTGTGCAGCGCCGCTACCACGCGCTCCGGCGCGGTGGCAATGCTGTCATTGACATAGGTCACATCATGCACCACCCGCACAATTTCCAGCCGGTGCGCCACTGCTTTGAATTCACGAATAGTCTCAGCCATGATTTCTGGTGTGACGCCGCATGTTCCGGTGATGGCGCAGGCCGCCAGCACGTTCAGCACATTATGATCGCCGCGCAGGGGGATGTCCGCCCGGTCACAGATAATATGCGGATCGCCATCATAGCTGGCCCGTCCGGCCACGACCAGGCGCTGCCCGGCCAGAAAGGCACCGTTAGCCTGCATTTGCAGCCCACTGAACCAGACCAGTTCTCCCGGCGCAATCGCTTCCAGAGAACGGCTGCCGGGGTCATCCCAACCTAGAATCGCTACATCGTTGGAAGCCTGATGCTGCACAATCTGGGCTTTAGCGTGCATATAGGCTTCCATCGTGCCATGCCGGTCAAGATGATTTGGCGTAATGTTCAGCACTGCGCCGCGTGTCGGGCTGCTGCTCATCAACTCAAGCTGAAAACTTGATAATTCCATCACCACACAGTCAGACGGTTTCATCGCTGCCAGATCATCCAGCAGGACATCACCAATATTGCCGCCCACCCAGGTGGTGT
Organism: uncultured Anaerolineaceae bacterium; assembly: GCA_964447795.1. Lineage (GTDB taxonomy): Bacteria > Chloroflexota > Anaerolineae > Aggregatilineales > Phototrophicaceae > CFX2. The sequence goes on along the minus strand of CAYUTY010000004.1, from coordinate 92,149 downwards.
ATCCGGCGCGTTTCATAATCTCGCCTGTGAGGCTGGTAGTGGTGGTTTTACCCGCACTGCCCGTGATGCCGATGACCGGCGCTGGGCAGCGTTCCAGAAATAATTGAGCGTCGTTGCTGAGCGGAATCCGCCGCCGTGCTGCTTCCAGCGCGATGGGCAGGTCGAGCGGTACGCCGCCAGAAATACACAGGAGGTCAGCTTCATCGAGTATCGTATCCGGGTGGCCACCAAACACAAATTCCACATCGGGATAATCTTTGAGTTCAGCGGCGAATGTTTCCACTGAACGCGAGTCGCTGACAAGGACGCGTGCGCCAATCGTTGGCAGCCAGCGTGCCAGCGCTTTTCCCTGCCGGGCGAACCCCAGCACAGCCACCTTTTTGCCGTAAAGCCGGTCTACTTTATGTGTGCCATTAACGCTCATAAAAACCTGTCTGTTACAGCAGCGCCAGCGCCACGCCGATGATGGCTGCCAGCAGTCCCACTAGCCAGAAGCGCTGCACAATCTGCATCTCGCTCCAACCAGCCAATTCAAAATGGTGGTGGATCGGCGCTTGCCGGAACAAACGCTTGCCGCCCGTCCGCCGGAAATAAGCCACCTGTAAAATGACCGACACGGTTTCCGCTACCGGCACAATCGCTATCACTGGCAGCAGCAGCCATTGCCCGGTCATAATCGCAATCGTCCCCAGCGTTGCCCCCAGCGCCAATGAGCCAACATCGCCCATGAACAACTGCGCCGGGTGCGCGTTATACCACAGGAAGGCAAAACATGCGCCGACCACAATGAAACACAACTGTGTCAGGAATATCTGCCCCTGGAGATAGGCAATTACGCCATAAGCGGCGAACGCGCTGGCCGAAATGATGCCCGACAAACCATCCAACCCGTCAGTGAAGTTGATCGCATTGGAGGTGCCGATGATATAAAAAACGGTGATCGGGATGAACAACAGTGGGCTGATTTCTATGGGGTTGGGAAAGAGCGGCAGGACAATCTGGTTGGCGTACTGAAAACCACCTTCGTAAAGCGATATAATGACTGCCACTACCGTTGCCAGCAGTAGTTGCGCCGCGAATTTGACCCGGCTGGACAGCCCTTGCCCGGAATTATCCATCCGTTTCGGATTGCGCGAACGCTGAATACCTTCCCAGTCGTCCAGCATCCCCAGCAGTGCAAAGCCGACAAGTACCCCCAGCGGCAGTAGAATACTCGGCCCGGTGACGAAACGGATGACATTGACAACATTCAGGCCAAGCGCGATCAGCACCACCGGAATGACGATCATGATGCCGCCCATGGTTGGAGTCCCCATCTTTTTCTGATGGCCTTCCGCCAGCTCAGGGCGAATCTGCTTGCCGATTCTCAGCCGTCGCAGTACCTCCACAAACGGCCCACCCCAGATTAACCCTAGTAAAAATGCAACCGCCCCCACCGAGAGGGCGAATGGCAGTTGTCCAGCCATTTAGACTCCTTGCCTTAACAATTTCAATAACCAGCGATAGAAAAACTGATTAGCACAAAACAGCGTTTCATAGCTGATAACTACCGCTGTACATTATTCACATTCCCGCCCTGTGCCTGCAAACCGAGGCGTATATCATCAGTCGGGATTTCCATCAGAATGACCAGACGCTCTGCCAGCCGCCGGAAGATCGGCGCGACCACCTGGCTGGCCCATCGCCCGTTACGCGGTTCATCCAGCTTGACCAGGACAATCACCTGTGGGTCATCAGCGGGCAGAAAACCGACAAAAGTCATGATCCAGGCATCACTGCGATAGCCTACTGGCGTCGGGATTTCTGCTGTGCCGGTCTTCCCCGCGACCGTATAACCCGGTAGCTGTGCCTCCAGATCAAGCCCGTCGCGTACTGCTGATACCATCATATCGCGCACAATACGGGCTGTTTCAGCGGAAATTGGCCTGCCCAGTGCCGTAGGCTGCGAGATGTTTACCTGATTATTGTCCACAATTTTCCAGATGATGTTTGGCTGCATCATCAGGCCGTCATTGGCAATGGCCGACAGTGAGGTAATCATTTGCAGCGGGGTGACGGCCACACCCTGACCGTAGCTGTTGGTCAGCAGGTTGCTGTCGCTGTAGTTGGTGTTGCCAGGAGTATACAGGATGCCCGCTGCTTCGCCCTGCAAATTGACGCCGGTCAGTCGTCCAATGCCAAATTTGGAAAGCGTGTTGTAGAAGTCATTTGGCCCCATCGTCAGACTGACGGTAGCGGCGCCCACGTTGAGCGATTCAACCAGAATGCCTCTGGTATCAACCACGCCGTGCGCCCGCCTGTCCCAGTTTTCGACGACAATTCCCGCCCTGTCTAACCTTCCCTGATCGTTATATGTCCAGTTGGCATTGATGATTCCTTTGTCCAGCGCTCCGGCCACTGTCAGCACTTTCATGACCGACCCCGGTTCATACTGCTCGCTGATAGCAGGGTTGCGCCAGTCGGCATCCCTCGCAGTTGTGTAGGCGTTCGGGTCAAAGGAAGGCCAGCTCGCCATGCCCAGGAGGTCACCATTGCGCGGGTTCATGACAATGATTGTCCCTCCCTTTGCGCTGGTTTCTGCGACGGCGACGCTAAGCTGTTCCTCCACGAGGTATTGAATATCGCGGTCAAGCGTCAGGTAAATATCACTGCCCCGGTCAGCCTCCTGCGCGTCCTGCACCTCAAATGGGATTTCGCTGATGGTTTCGTTGCGCGGGCGTCCCGAAAGCTGATCCTGAAATTTTCCCTCGACACCATAGTAACCTTGCAGATCACCCCCGACGAAACCCAGAATTTGCGCGGCCAGTGTCCCCTGTGGGTAGCTGCGGCGCGGCAGTTTTTCAATCGTCACCGAAGGAATCAGACCATCACTTTTCATCTGCTCGATGCGTTGACCGATCTCAGCATTTACGCGCGGCGCGAGCAGCACCCAGGGCAGGCGGCTGGTCACGCCGTTATATACGACCAGTTCATCCATGCCGAGCGTAGAAGCCAGCAGCGTCGTGGTGCGTTGAGGGTCAGATACCAGAATTGGACTGATGCCGATCTGATAATCGAGTGTATTGACCGCCATACGCTGGCCGCTGCGATCATAAATGATGCCGCGTGCTGCCGCCAGCCGCACATTCGAATTATAAGTCGGGCTGAGTTCGTTCAGCACATCCGCTGAAATCTGCTGGAATGAAAACAGCTTCAGCAGCAGTAAACCACTCATGGCGATCATGGCGATGACTATGAAGTGCAGTCTCTGTTAGAAAGTATCGATCTGTATCTGTGACTGCTGTGCCTGCTGCATTGGACATCTCTCCGCTTCGCTGAAGGTCTCGAACTGGCCGGTGAAGGCGTCCCACTGCTGTTGCAGCCAACCAGTGAAAGTCTCATCATAAACGGGCGCTGGCGCGGCGGATTCCACTGCCAGAATGGGCGTAATCTGCGCCCGATTGGGATTATACCCATCCACGACAATGTATTCGATACGGGTATTACCGCTCTCACTAAAGCCTAAATCTTTGGCGCGTGCCAGCAGCCGGGGGACGCTCCGAAGCTGGGCAATATCGGCGCGCAGGCTTTCATTGGTTTGCTCAAGGCGGTTGCGCTCAGCAATCAGGTTTTCTAGCTGTCGTCCCAGTGTCGCCAGCGAGGATGACTGCGCCAGATAAAGTGCGCCCATAATGATGGCGATGAACAGTCCCAGTCCGCCTAACGCCACTGCCTGCCGCTGAATTTGCCATTGTGTGTCGCGCAGCGCGTGCTGCATCCATTTTTGTGTCATAGATAGTTGCTGGTCTCTGGTTGCTGGTCAATAGTTTCAGTCATTTTCGGCATACAGCACTGCTTTAATGTATTTTACGCAGAACGTTGCGCTACAGCTTTTCCACCACCCGCAGTTTTGCGCTGCGGCTGCGCGGATTCGCAGCAACTTCTGCTTCATCCGCCACCATAGGCTTGCGCGTCATCAAACGTACACTGGCCCTGTGACCGCACACACACACCGGCGTTTTGGGTGGGCAGATGCAGTCCGTGCTCGCCAGCCTGAAGGCCTGCTTCACCAGTCGATCTTCCAGACTGTGAAAGCTGATGACAGCCAACCTGCCGCCCGTTTCGAGCAGGTCAATCGCTTCCGGCAGCGTGCGCTCAATCACGCGCAGTTCGTCATTAACAGCGATGCGAAGCGCCTGAAATGCCCGTGTCGCCGGGTGAATTTTATCACCCTTGCGCCGTGGTATGGCCCGCTCAATCACAGCGGCCAGTTCGCCCGTTCGCGTGTAGGGCCGTCCAGCGACAATCGCCCCCGCTACTCTCCGTCCCTGCGGTTCTTCTCCATATTTATAAAACAAATCGGCCAATTCTGCCGCTTCCAGTGTGTTTACCAGATCGGCGGCAGTGGGCAGGCCGCCTGAAGGATCGAATCGCATATCCAGCGGGCCATCTTTCATAAATGCAAAGCCCCGCTCAGCCGTGTCAATTTGCATCGATGATATGCCGAGGTCAAGCAGAATCCCGTTAACAGATTCCCATCCCAGCCGCGACGCCTCGATTTTCATGGCAGCATAGCTGGCGTGAACGATATGCGCTCGTTGGCCGAAGTCGGCCAGTCGTTCGCGCGCAATTGCCATCGCCTGTGGATCGACATCCAGCCCCAGCACTTCGCCTGCTCCGGCTTGCAGCAGGGCGGCGCTGTGTCCCCCTGCGCCCAGTGTGCCATCGATGATGCGCTGTGCGGGCAGCAAAAACTCGATGATGGGTTGTAGTAAAACGGAAAGATGGGGAGTCATCAAATGCTCAGTTTCAGAATATAGGCAGCTTCAGCCAGTGTTTCCGACACATCATCCAGCGTAGCACGCCAGTGGCCCGGCTCCCACAATTCGAGGAAAGTTTCCATCCCGGCGATCAATACCTCCTGGTCGAGAGAGGCGTAATCGCGCAGATAGGCCGGGATGAGAATGCGTCCTTGCCGGTCGAGCGACAGTTCCACCGCGCCCGAAAAAAGCAGCCGCCGCAGTGCCCGCGCCGTTGGCTGGGTGATCGGTATAGTGTTCACTCGTTCGGAGAGAATCTGCCATGCCTCATGGGGATAGATGACCAGATTGCGATCAAGCCCCCGCGTGAGAATGGCGCCCTGCCGAAGGGTGGGGCGATAGCGAATGGGGATAATCAAACGGCCTTTTTCGTCGAGCTGGTGTGAAAACTCGCCCCAGAACATGCGCCCCTACCCTACGCGGCTGCCCGCCGCATCCCCGGATGTCAGGCGCAATTATACCACATTATCCCGCAGCGAGTTTTAAGAATCCCACATGATTGGGCAAAATGTACTGTCCTCTATCGTCTTGCCGTCGTTGGCGAACCCGTCGATTCTTTCAGCGCCTGATCGAAAGCGCGCCGCAAAACTGATTCCGGTGTTAGGCCTACATATCGGCTGGAAATTTCACCCTGATCGTTCAGAATCACAATTAACGGGATAGAGTATGCGCCGTATTGATTAACGAGTGCTGCACTGGTGCGGTCGTCAATATCAACATATTGAACGTAAACATCACCTTTGTATTCTTGTGCGAGCCTGTTCACGACAGGCTTTTGTTGTTTGCAGTAAATTCACCAGTCAGCGTCGAACATGATGACAGTTGCATTACCATCATTGAAGGCAAACTGCGACAGCGCCCCGTCCGCTCCTTCAACCGTTCCGCTGGTAAATGAGAAAGCCAGCGCGACGACGATAATCAGCACACTTGCCAGCCCCAGTACCATTCCCGTCAGGCTGGGCCCTGTTACAGCGTTACTTGAAGGCGGAAAATAAATTTCCGTATGGGGGCTAACTGCTGGCAGACCTGTATTTCCGGCAGCGGCCAGAGCAGGGCTGGCTGCGAAGGAACGGCGCGGCTCCAGGATGGCAGAAGGCGAAAAGGTGGGGACAAGCGCTGCAACCGGCGTGACCGCTGTGTTGACCGGCATCCGGCGGCGTTCTTCGCCATACTGGAGGATGGTTGTGCCAATCTGTATCTGGTCGCCCGGCTCCAGACGCTTCGCCCCGATGATCGCTTTGCCATTGACCAGCACCGTCAGTTTAGGGAAACGCGCCTCAATCTGGTAGTTATCACCACGCTGTTCGACGACGGCGTGTGAGGGGGCTGCTTCTGGGTCGCCCAATGTCAGGTGAGCGCGTGGGTCACGCCCGATAATGAAAACCGGGTTGCTTTCCAGCACATCGCTGATTGGCACTTCACGCCCGGCGGATAAGCCATTTTCAACAATAAAAAAACTGAAAGGGACTAATTCCTGCTGCGCCATAAACCGTATTCCATTACACATCAATAGTGAACATTATGGCGGCATTTGATACCCCGGTCAAGCAATTCTAAGGTGGCGCGTTGTGCGGTATAGTAGAGGGACTATCTGAATGGAGCAGCCGCCAATGGTTATTCAGGAACGGGTATACAGCGCTGACGAATTCTGGGAATTGAGCCGCCAGCCGGAGTATGCTGACCGCCACCTTGAACTTATTGAGGGAGAAATTTACCCAATGACACCAGCCGGTGGGGAACACGGCGAAGTGACCTTTGATTTTAGCCTGCGTATTGGCAGTTTTGTAAAATCGAATCGTCTTGGACGTGTGACCGCTGCTGAAACGGGCTATGTTCTGTTCAGGAATCCAGACGGTAAAGATACCGTGCGTGCGCCGGACATCGGTTTCGTCAGCATCAGCCGCGCCCCGGAGCCTCTGTCAGAACAATTTGTTCCTTTTGCGCCTGATCTGGCTGTCGAAGTCATTTCGCCCAGTGACCGAGCTGATGAAGTGGAGGCGAAAGTGCTGCAATACCTGCGTGCTGGTGTCAGGCTAATCTGGTTGGTTTACCCGGCGTCGAGGACAATTGTGGTTCATTCGCCGAACAGAATCCACCGCCTGACGATTGATGATACGCTGGACGGTGGCGATGTCCTGCCGGGTTTTCAGGTTAAGATCAACGATATTTTTCCCTCATAAGATGACGAATGGGACGAACAGAATGTTGAAAGAAGCTGTTACCACACTCGACATGACCACCCTCGGACAGCGGGCGCGTGCCGCCAGCTACGAACTGGCGCGGGCGACGACTGAACAGAAAAACGCCGTCATTCTGGCGATTGCCGACGCGCTGGAAGCCAGCGCCGAGGCCGTGCTGGAAGCCAACCGTCTTGACCTGGCAGACGCACGCGCCAACGGCGTCGAAGAAACCTGGATTAAAGACCGTCTCGACCTAGCGAAGCGCATGAGCGGCATCGTGGCCGATGTGCGAAAAGTGGCTGACCTGCCCGACCCGGTGGGCATCGAGTTCGACCAGCGGGTGCTGGAAAATGGCTTGCAGGTCGCCCGGCGGCGTACCCCTATCGGCGTGCTGGGTGTGATCTACGAAGCCCGCCCCAATGTCACCGTCGATGTGGCGGTGCTGGCGCTCAAAACCGGCAACGCTGCTATCCTGCGCGGCGGCTCTGAAGTCATGCGGAGCAATATCGCGCTGGTCAACATTTTGCGGGGGGCGCTCCAGGCCTGCGACCTGCCTGCTGATGTGGTGCAGTACATCGAAAGCCCGGATCGCCGCTATGTGACCGATATGCTGAAGCTGCACCAGTACATCGACATGATTATCCCGCGTGGCGGACTTGGCCTGCACAACTTCTGCCGCGAGAACAGCACCATTCCGGTCATCATCGGCGGCATCGGCATCTGCCATCTCTATATCGACGAAAGCGCTGACCAGGACGCCGCCCTTGCTATCATTCACAATGCCAAGACGCAGCGCCCAGCCGTCTGCAATTCACTTGATACACTGCTCGTCAAGCGTGACATCGCGGCGGAATTTCTGCCGCGCGTGGTCGAACACCTCGGCAGGGACGGTGTGACTTTCCGCGCGGAGCCGGGGGCACTGGCGGCATTAAATGGAGATGCGGATAAAGTCCAGCCTGCCGGGGCGGAGGATTTCGACACCGAATGGATGGCGCTGATTCTGGGGCTGAAAGTCGTTGACGGGCTGGACGAAGCGCTTGACCATATTCGCCAGCACAGCACCCAGCACTCTGATGGCATCCTGACGCGCAATATGGCCGACGCCGAGCGCTTCCTCAATGAAGTCGATTCAGCAGCGGTTTTCCTGAATGCCAGCACTCGTTTCAACGATGGGAGTGCGCTTGGCCTGGGTGCGGAGATCGCTGTCAGCACACAAAAGCTGCACGCCCGCGGGCCAATGGCGCTGGAGGAGCTAACCACTTATAAATGGATCATCATTGGTGATGGTCATGTTCGCCTGTGAATTCCTTGTGAAAGTTTAAATTTTCTTACTTATCTTAAGTCTGGATAGACGCATTTGTCGTAGAATGAGAGATATAACGAACACTTAACACAACAACGCAGGTACTCAAGGAATGTTAGCAATGCCGTCCATTCTGCTGGTTGAAGATAACGCCGATATGCAAATCCTTCTGCGGGATTTGCTGGAATGGGGCGGTCATCATGTTGCCTCCGGGCGTAATGGCGTCGAAGGGCTGGAACTGTTGCAATCTGCCGATGTTCCGCCGGAGATTATCATCAGCGATCTGACCATGCCGTCGATGGATGGTCTGGAACTACTGAAGCAGGTGCGCTGTAACCCGCGCTGGTCGCATATTCGCTTCATCATCATGAGCGCTAACCCCTACGACAACCGCCTGCAAAATGGTCAGCCGGGCTTGAACGGGATTCTTCCCAAGCCCTTCAGCCTGGAAGAACTCAACGCCATCGTAAAGATGTAACCTTTTCCCGCTAAACGAGTTATAGCATTAAAAGATGGTGGGCTTCATGCCCACTGTTTATTTCCTTTTGTTGAAGGCTATTTTTCATGTCAAAAACACTGATTATTCTCAATCCACATGCGGGCAGCGGGCGCGCCGGACGCTTGTGGACGGAAATCGAGCCGCTGCTGTGGACGCTGCTGGGTGATCTGCTGGTTGCGATCACCCAGCGCCCGGAAGAAGTGGCGCTGCACCTTGACAAAGCCTATGCCGCCGGGATCACACGGGTGATCTCCATCGGCGGAGACGGTACTAACCACGCCCTCGTCAATGCGCTGGCCGCGCTTAGTGAGCGTAACCCAGATGGCCCGCCGATGGTCTATGGCAACCTGCCGATTGGCTCCGGGCGGGACTGGGCTAGACACAAGGGCATTCCCTTCGATGTAAAAGCCGCCGCTAAATGGGTGGCGGAAGCCGCGCCGCAGCCGACGGACATTGGTTTGCTGACCTTCGATGGCCGCCGGGAACATTTCCTCAATATCGCCAGCGCCGGCTTGAGCGGCGAGGTTGACCGGCGGGTCAACGATGTGCAGAAGCGGATGCCCTGGACATTCCTCAAAGCGACGATTACCAGCATCTTCGGCCACCAGCCGCAGCCGATGCAGGTGTCGCTGGACGGCCAGCCCTGGTACGATGGCCCGGCTTATCTGGTGGCTGTCGCTAACGGGACAACCTTCGGGCATGGCATGAAGATCGCGCCACAGGCTATCACCAACGATGGGTTATTCGATGTGGTGCTGGTGGAAGGTGTGGCAAAGGCGCGAATATTGGCGGCGCTGTACCAGGTCTACGACGGCAGCCACCTGACGCATCCGGCGGTGCGCGTTGGCAAGGCCAAACAGGTGGACATTCACGCCAGCAGCGTGGTCAGCCTCGATCTGGACGGCGAACACAGCGCCGGGCGCAATCTCCGCTTTCAGGTACAGCCCGGTTTGCTGCACATGCTGTCGTGAGATGGCAACCTCTATCATGAATCTTGAGAAACAGAATGAGATTTTTGAGAATTTTCTCGCGGCAGTGGCGGGCGGGAACAAGCCGCACTGCCGCAGCGATGGCAATTTTGTGCCGATAAATGCCGCGGGAACAGGCGACGGCGGCGCGGCGATGGCAATTCTGCCGCGATAATGAGCGTGTTTCTCACCGCTGCGACACTTTGGCGCTTTTGCAGCGACAGCAGCCGACCTTGTCGCGGCGATAGCAACAACCACTGCCACCGCAAGCCTTTTTCACCCCACAGGAAAGCTTCGTTCACAACACAGGGTACACAGCGCATATCGTATGTCATAGCGACAGTTTAGCAGAGAAATAGGGGGAAGGGTGAAACATTTGTCATGACATTTGTTTCGATTTTGAGGGGAGAATCAGGCATAAATAGAGGCTATTGACCGCAAAAGTTCGGCTACATCCCATGTGAGCATGGCGCGCGAGGTGCGGGTGAAAAGCTGGCTACCATCTTCGCTGAAAGCGCCAGAGAAACAGGCGCAATTCAGCCTGAGAAGCGGTTTATTTTCTTGGATATCCCATAGGGTCGCATCGTTCCAAAACAGCAGCAATAGGCGTCCATCAGGGCTAAAATCGGCCTCGGTTGATAAAATTAACCATTCCTGACAGGGATGCTCATTATTCAACACAAAAACAATTTCATCCGTCGCACTATTCCGCAGAAGGATTGTGTAACCACCCGGCACAAGGCAGGTCATGTAATAAGGTGAAGTTTCTGGCTTACCCCAGGCAAATTCCACATTGTAGTCCACAGCAACTGGGGCAGGGATAACTGACTGTGCCGAGCCGGGGGGAAGTTTGGCAACATCAACCTGATCTGGAAGCCAATCGCCGCAAAGATTGCCAGCATCACAATTGACCAATTCGCGCCAGACAGCGCCATCTGCGCTAACCACGCCCAATAAATCAGGGGTGTACCAACAGTCAGAAGCGCAGCGGGTATCTGCCGTGATTAACCAGTTCGAGTCTGAGTGCCAGCGAAAAACAGCGCGGCCATTGGTCGTCGCCGAATGAACAGGCAGCGGATAAGCGATATTATTCCAGGTATCGAGTGAAGTGGTTTCTAGCCCTCTATCTACCAGATAACGTCCGTCCGGCGAACGAACAGTGGCTTCGATGGTGGGAATTTCTTCGATCACCGTCATTAAACTCGTTGCCAGATCATAGCTCTGTAACTGCGAATCCCGCGCCTCGCCCTGAAAATGAATAGTTTGACTATCCGGCAGCCAGCGAACATTGACGCCAAAGCGTAGATCGTCAGACAGTTCAACTGGCGGCAGATGCGTGATGCTGCCATCTGCCACTTTTAGTAAAGAAAATCGCCCACGCGCCCGCCGCTGAAACAGCACCATGCTCCCATCTGGCGACCAACTATTCGCTATACTATACGGTGCAGAAAATACGCCATGCAGCGATTCAGTGGGATTGTAGTAAGCGGCGTAACGAACATGGGATGCAATTGGAGTCAAGCTGCGATCCGGGATGGAAAGCAGCCATAACATATACCCCATTCTAGGGTACGGTCTTGCGTCGTAGTAGAGGGCATAATCCCCATGCGGACTCCAGATCAGGCTATGAGTGCGTGTAAAGTTCGGATATTCCGTTACTTCAAGCGGCAAATCAACCATAAAGCGTTCGCCGCTTGCCGGGTGATCGAGAATAAGCTGTGTCTCTTCATGGTTGGTATGGGCGATCCAACCCTGCGGAGTCCAATGAACCATGCCATAAGCGGGACTACCATCAAGAGCAGGCAGCGGAGTCAGTTCCTCCTCTACGACTTCACCGCTTCGGCTCACGCGCACAAAATAATTCCGATCATCGCCTAATCTGGCATCGTAATTGCCATAGTAAAATCCAATATACTGTCCATCTGGTGACCAATAAAAACCAGTAAGGCGAGAAGATTCTTCGACATAAACCTCAAACTGCCTAATGATGGCGCGGGTGTTCGCATCAAGGAGCGTAAATTGGGTCGCACCATGCTCGCCAGTTGAATAGTTGAAGGGTGCGCCGCGTGTGATAAACAATAAATCTTCCGTCGGCGACCACCGCAGACCATAGCCTAATTCACGCGGGAGCGACCAGTGATTCTGTCCGCTGACGTGGATGAGGTGCGCCTGTTCATTTCTCACTGAAGCGTACCATTCGCCAGAAGGTGACCAGCCCGCGCCCGAATCGTCTGCCAGCCCATGCCCAATGATGCGGCTATCTGTCCCATCGGCGCGTTCAATGACCAGCGCGTCAATTGTCGAGGCATAATAATAAAGGTAGGGGGTGGGTTCGTTCTGAGCTGAAGTTATCGGCACGACTGCCAGCAGCAGAAATAAAAATACTTTCAACAAGCGCACTACCTCTCCAAATTGCATTCCCCTAATAATATAAACCACCCGACTGATTCCTTCCTAGGCGATTGACCACCGCTCCTTTTGCAACTGATCTGACCTGCGCTGCGTAGAATCGAGTAGGCATTCAGAGGAGGAGGGAAACACGCCATGAAGGATGTGAAGGAACTCGAACTACAGGATTTGCGCTGGATACAGGTCGGCATGGGGCAGAATTACGAGCTGCGAAACGAACAAGAGGAGGTGGTGGCGAAAATCACCCGCCCTAAATGGTACAGCCGCCGCGCTGAAGTGGATGCCCCCGGCAACCGCTGGAGTTTTGAGCAGCAGGGCATTTTCAAGCGTCGTGTTCTGATTAAATCGCTGGCAACAGCGGACAGCCCGGCGGAATTCTCATTTGGATTTTACGAGGGCAAACTTGAGTTCCCCGATGGCCGCGTCTTTTTCTGGAAGCGCGGTAATTTCTGGGGGACGAAGTGGGTGTGGACGACAGAGGACGGGATGCCAATTCTGGGGTATCAGACGGGCGGATTCCTGCGCTTTCAGGGGCAGATCAATATCGAGCCAGACGACTCCGGGCAGCCGGGACTGGGCCTGCTGGTATTCCTGGGCTGGTATCTGGTGTCGCTGTACCACGAGGACTCATCGAGCGCGGCGGTAGTGGGCGTGGGGTGATGCCAGGGGAAGACGCGAGGCAAATTGTGCTACACTGATCTATCGTTAATTAGAGTAACCTGAGTTTTGGATAGCCAGGAGATCAAAGCAAGCGATTTGATCTCAGAAGCGAATCAGTTAATGCGGGTTTCTTAGGCTGCCAGATGTAAGCGAGCAGTCCGGCCAGGACATTACTGACAACGTTCATCGGGCTACGATGACGGGAAAGAATTGATACTCTCGATGAGGTTGATGTCACCATGTATGCTCTCAAACGCTGGATCTATCGTGGAAATCGTCCTGGCTGGATTGCGCGACTTTTGAATAAGGCCTGGGAAGCGTTTCACTCGTCGCGTTTTGGTCCTCAACACTGGGTAACATTGGAGGTCATAGGCCGAAAATCCGGCAAGATCATCTCATTCCCTGTGGTAGCAGCTATCGTGGAAGGGCAGTCTTATCTGGTGTCGATGCTGGGCAGTGAGGCACAGTGGGTAAAAAATGCACAAGCCGCCCAGGGTAAAGCCTTCATTCGTAAGGGGGGCCGCCGGGAGGTGCGCCTGGAAGCGGTGCCAGTTGGGCAGCGCGCGGTTATTCTGAAGGATTATCTTCAACGTGCGCCGGGGGCACGTCCTCATATCCCTGTGAGCAAAGATGCTCCACTGAAAGACTTTGAGGCCATTGCAGCCTTGTTTCCAGTGTTTCGCATTATGCCGTATCAGGGAGAATGACTTACTGCTTGTGAGCTTGCCCCCATTTAGTGGCGGGAAAACGGATAGGTTTTGCGTGGCGGCAGCAGGCGGGTGTCACTGGTTACCGTTGGCCGCGCTTTCAACCGGGGTATGCCGCCGGAAGAAATTGTCTTGGCTTACATCGCCCTAAAATTGTCTGATGTTTACTATGCCGTCGCCTATTATCTGACCCATCATGATGAAGTCGATGATCCGGTTTAATTCTCATTCATTTCGTCATCCGGTAAAGCGGCAATTAAGGCTTCAACGGCGAGACATATTTCCGGCATATTCTGAACCGCGACCCACACGTTTTGCAAAATAACCTCATCATAATTGTGGGCCAGAAAGTCTCGGAATTTCGCCAGTGTAGGCCAATCAATCTGTGGATTATCGTCTCGGAGGGTGGGTGGAAGCCGCTTGACAATTTCGCCAATGACTTTCATAGGAGCGAATGACCGCCTTTTGGGCCATACGGTTCGCCATAAAAGCCTGCTGACCGGCAGCGGTAAAATCGGCCACATCAGCAAGTTCTGTGAGCATGTCAGGTAGGTAATTTCTGGGGTCTTTCATAGCGCAACCGCGTCTCTTAAGGCATAAGGCCGCACATAATCCTTCAACCCTTCGTCCGTCGAAAGATCAACATCCCGCTCCATCAATTCGGTCAGATCGAGCCATAGCCCAACCAGATAAAAGATGCTGCGGTCAGGCGGAAAGTTCACCAGAAAATCGACATCACTATCCGGGCGTGCTTCTCCCCGTGCCACTGAGCCAAACACACGCACGTTGGACGCGCCATGCTGTGCTGCCAGCTTGAGTATGGCTTCTCGCCTGTCACCAATAATGTCGTCAATCCCCAATCCAGTAAGTGTTTGATCGGTCATACACCTTACTCTACACCTTCAGGATGATTATAGCATCGAACCAGAACGTTGAAAGCCGCCGCCGTCATGGGTACAGTACAGGCTTTGCAGGATTCACGGTGTAAGGCGGTACTGTATGGTAAACAAGCACTGGACACAGGCACTGCATCACGACGGGTCGGCGCTGTACGTGTCGAATCCGCTGCCCGCATTTGACGAAACGGTGACGGTCTGGCTGCGTGCGCCGCTGGATGCGCCGGTCAATATCGCGCTGCTGCGAACCTTCATCGACGGCGAAAATCAACTGCAACGGATGGAAATCGCGCGGCGGGACGATACCTCGGCGTGGTGGGCGGCGGAGATGAAATGTGTCATGCCGTCGAACCCGTATCACTTCAAGCTGCTGACGGACACAGGGGCGTATTACTACAAAGCCAATGGTGTCAGCCGCGCCCACAGCCCGGACTTCTTCGACTTCAAGCTGCTGGCCGGGTATGCCGCGCCATCATGGGTGCATGAGGCGGTCTTTTACCAGATTTTCCCGGATCGCTTTTATAATGGCGACCCTGCCAACGATGTGCCGCCGGGGGCGTGGGGGCGGCTGGGCTACACCACTTCGCACCCGGAATGGGGGACACCGCCGCAGCCCTGGAAAGAGGCGGGCAATCTCGATTTTTACGGCGGCGACCTGACCGGCATCGCGCAGAAGGTGGATTACCTGCGCGATCTGGGCGTGAATGCGCTCTATTTAACCCCAATTTTCGCCAGCCGCACCAATCACCGTTATGACATCATTGATTTCGATCAGATTGACCCGTATCTGGGCGGGAATGAAGCGCTGGTCGAACTGCGGGAAGCGCTGGACGCGGCGGAGATGCGGCTGATTCTGGATGTGACGCCGAACCACACCAGTTATCAGCATCACTGGTTTACGGCGGCGCGGGAGAGTGCGGATGCGCCGAGTGCTGATTTTTACACCTTTTACGAGCGGCCTGATGTGTATGAAGCCTGGATGGGCGACAATCTGCTGCCGAAGCTGAATTACCGCAGCGAAGCTTTACGGGCGGCGATGTACAGCGCCCCGGACGCGGTTTTGCGGCGCTGGCTGCGCGCGCCGTATCGCATTGACGGCTGGCGCTTCGATGTGCAGAACATGGTGGCGCGGCACGGCCTGATGCAGCAGGGCAATAAGATTGGCCGGGGGATGCGGCGGGCGATCAAGGGCGATAACCCGCAAGCCTATATGATGGGCGAAAATTTCCACGACGCCAGCAGCCATTTGCAGGGCAATGAGCTGGACGCGATCATGAATTATCAGGGCTTCACCATGCCGCTGCGGCGCTGGCTGGGCGGGTATGACTACGGCGCGGAGTGGATTCCTGATCTGACCGATAAAACGCTGCTGCCTGCCGAGGCGATGGTGGAACAGTGGCAGCATTTCCGCGCCTCGATCCCCTGGACGATTGCGACACAGCAGTTCAACCAGCTCGACAGCCATGACATCGTGCGGATTGTGTGGGTGGTGAAGGGCGATATGGCGCTGGCGAAGCTGGCTGCGGTGATGCTGATGACTTATGTCGGTGTGCCGTGTCTGTATTATGGCGACGAGATCGGCATGGATGGCGGTCCAGACCCGGATAACCGGCGCTGTATGCCCTGGGACGAAGGCGACTGGAATCTGGATATGCGCCAGTTTTATCAGCATATCATCCGGCTGCGAAAAGAGTCGTCCGCGCTGAAATACGGCGGCTATCAAACGCTGTTGGCTGAGGGCGGGTTGGTGGCATTCCAGCGGCAGTCACCAGAGCAGCGACTCATCGTGGTCGGGCATCGCGGGCCAGAGGCGCTGACGGAGGCCGCCATCCCGGTGTGGCAGGCGGCGCTGGGGGATGGCAGCAAACTGGTTGACCGCCTCAGCGGTGCGGAATATGTTGTTGAGGATGGGGCGCTTCACGTAGGCAGGCTGGAACGCGGGGCGGCACTGGTGCTGGAGGCGGTGTAAGACTTCACCACAGAGGCACAGAGGAGACGGAGAAAAATGGATAATTTCTCTGTGAACTCCGTGATCTCTGTGGTGAAAATGTATTTCAGGAAGCGGGTTTGAGGGTGTCGCAGCGGAAGTTGTTGGTGACGCGGCCTATGTCGATGGTGAAGCCTTTTTCAACAGGCGTGTTCTGCCAGGTTTCAAAATCCACCGGGCATTCAAAGGTGCGATCACCATCGCCCTTAAAAACCAGCCAGTAATTTTCGGTGCGCTCGCCTTCCCGTTCCGCGCCGAGCGCTGTTCCCGCTTTCAGGCTCATGGCAGGCCAGGCCGGTGCCATGCTCATATCGCCGCTGCTGGTCACTTCGCGCGCGTTGTTCCAGACATTGACAACATAGGAGCAGACGTAGCCATAAACCGCTTCCTGACGATATTTCGGCTGGCAAACGCGCTCCTCGCGGAAAGTACCGTCCCCCTGGTCAACCTGCCGCCGTTCGCAGGTTTCGCCATCCGGCACAGAACGCGATCCCACCTGTTCATAGCGGCGGTCAATGCTGTAGGCACCGTTTGGCAGGCTGTCACAACTGCTGCTGCCGGGGACAGCCTGAAGCGACTGGATGCTGACAGCCCGTTCCCAGCGGTGGCCGGTGACGAAGGCGCTGCCGGGGCGTGCCGCTGTAAAGACGGCGACCAATCCGATGATGGCGGCAATGACCACGCCAGCGATCAGCAAACCCTTGATGGGCAGACCGCCTTTGGACGCGCCCTGTGATTTCCCGGTTAAGGCGGCAAGCTGTGCCTGTTGTTCGGCTTTCTGGCGGGCAGCCAGATCCTCGCCGCTGAGGGATGCGCCTTCCGCGACCTGCCGCTTGCCTACCTGTTTGGCACGGGCGGCTTCGGTCACGGGCGAGCCGCAGTTGCCGCAGAACTCCGAACTGCCACCGTTCAACGACTGGCAGGCAGGGCAGATGATGTCTGCGCCGACGTAGATATGATCCTGTACAGCGACTTTTTCCTCGTCGGATGGGAAATAGCGCCAGGACGGATCCTGCTGACCGCCGCAGTTGGGACAGAAGCGATGGGTTTTGCCGAGCAGTTTTTGCGTGCCGCAGAACTTACAGTCCCACTGCATTTCGTAGACTTTGGCGTCGCCCGGCGGCTGTTTCTGTGTTGCCATGCTATAACACTCTCGATGATTGGTGTATGGGTTGATGATTCTATTATAGCCGCGAGCGTGCGACAGAGGGCATTAATATCGCTTATAGAGTCATCAAAAAATCACGCACAATCTGATTAAATTCTGCCGGATATTCCATGCTCGGCACATGGGCGGTGTTGGGCATGACCACTTTTTTCGCGCTGGCGATATTGGCCGCCATATAATCCGCCGCCGCCAGCAGGTAAGCGGTATCCCGGTCGCCAACGATGACCAGCGTGGGGACGCGGATTTCGCCCAGACGAGTGGATGCTTTGGACTCAGCATCCAGTTCTTTACCTGTTCCCGCTTTCTCATTGTTGAGCGCGATGGTGTTCATCTCAATCATTTTCTGACGGATGCTGGCGTCAACCTGTTCCGGCGTGCGACCGGTGCCATCGAACCACAACCGCGCTTCCAGCTCGGCGGTGTGTGCAATATCACCCTCTTTGAAGGCGGCAACCAGCTCCTCCCAGTAGGGCGGCGGGGGTTCGTCGAACTCAAAGCCGCGCGGCCCGCTGCCCACGAGAATCAGCGCTTCGACCCGCGCCGGGTTTTGCAGGGTGAAGTCAATTGCCTGCCCGCCACCCATCGAGCAGCCCATCATGATTGCACTTTTGACCCTGAGGAAATCGAGCAGGGCGGTCAGGTCGTCGAGGCGGCGGAATTCGGCATCCTGCACCGGTGCGCTCTGGCCGTAATTGCGCTGGTCGTAGCGGATGACGCGGTAATCCTGCCCGAAGACGCTGAACTGGTCGTCCCACATGCGGTTATCCGCGATTCCGGCGTGGATCATGACCAGATTGCGACCTGTACCCGCCGTTTCATAATAAATTTTCGCGCCATTGATGTCCGCGAAGCCGGTTTGATGGTTATCCATAGTGCCTCCTCCTGAGCCATTCTGATTTCGATTATAAGTCCTGAAACGGGCAGGTGCAAAAGTGGGGTGTTACCTCAACAATTTTTCAGCGTCATAAGTAATAGAAGCAGCATGAGCGCTCATCGTGCTTCGATTATGGAAGGGACAATTTGAGGTGAGGGATGAACGGCTGGCGCGGGATGCGCGGGCGACCCCGGCGGCTTTCGCGGAACTGTATCAGCGTCATGTGCGGCGGGTCTATCGCTATCTGCTGGTACGCGCGGGCGGCGTGCAGGACGCGCAGGATTTGACGGCGCAGGTGTTCACAACCGCGCTCAAAAATCTGGACAGCTACCGGGGCGATGGGCCGTTCGCCGCCTGGTTGATGCGTATCGCCCATAATGCCGCCGTCGATTTTTACCGGACACGCCGCGCGGAACTGCCGCTGGAAGCCTTTATGGAGATGCCCGCCGTTGAACTGTCGCCGGACGAGCTGGTGAGCCAGCGCTTACAGTTGGCTGATATCCTGTCAGCCCTGGATGAGCTGGCGGATGATCGGGCGGAAGTGCTGCGGCTGCGGATTTTCGGCGGCCTCAGCACGGCGGAGACAGCGGCGGTGATGGGGCGCAGTGAGGCGGCGGTGAAGATGCTCCTGAGTCGGGCGCTGGCGGATTTGAAAAAACGTGTCGCGCGGGGAGCGATGATGAAGGGTGAACATGAGTGACGAAAACCGCCGCGATGATGAACTGAATCGCTTTGTCGATGAAGCCCTGGCCGGGGGACATCCAGCGCCACCATCTGATGAAGCTGAAATCGCGGCAGACCTGCTGCATCTGGCGGGGCGGCTCGAACCGGACGCAGCCTTCCTCGCCCGACTTGGCGCGCAGCTTCAGGCTGTCCCTTCCGCTGACCACACGGACGAAGATTTTGAGGAGCAACCTGTAATGAGCATACGACAACTGGAACATAATCCTGTTCTGCCTGTGACGCTGCTGGCCGCGCTGGTGATGCTCGCTATTTTTAGTATGTTGATCTTACGGGCGTGGCAGCCATCGACACTGGGCGGTGCTGTGGGGCAAACTGTCACCGCCACACCCGCGCCATCCCTGCCGCTGCCAGTCGGGGCGCATGTCGATGTCAGTAAGCCTGACCTTATCGGTCGGATGCGCGAGATGGGCATGACCTGGGCCGTTCACACCCTACGCGTGCGCCTGGATGAACATAACGTCTCTGGCGAAGCCCTGGATAGACAGTCAGCGCTGGAAGAAGCTGAAAGCGTGATAGCCAGCGCCCACGACCAGGGGTTGAAACTGCTGCTGCAAATTGGCGGCCAGCGGGAAGACATCACCTCGCTCGGTGACAATTTTGATGCGGCCTACGCTGCTTTTGTCGGGCAGGTGGCGGCGTTGAACCCGGACGCCATCCAAATCTGGATCGAGCCGAACCTTGACCGTTATTGGCCGAGGGGCGAAATCGACCCGGCGCGTTACACGCAACTGCTGAAGGCATCCTATGAGGTGGTTAAAGGCGCGAATCCCGCTGTGAAGGTCATCAGCGCTGCGCCTGCGCCAACGAGTGCTCAAAGCGATTTCCCGTTTCAGGTGATGAATGACGATGTGTTTTATCAGGGCATGGCCGAAGCCGGGGCTGCCGCTTACATGGACTGCATCGGTGTGCATTATGTCGAAGGCGTTGTCGCACCTGACCAGACCAGCGGTGACCCCCGTGATGATTATGCGACTCGTTATCTGGTACCGATGCTCCAGCGGGCCGCCGGGCCATTCCGCGAGGAAGGGCTGCCGGTCTGCATCGTTGAACTGGGCTATTTCTCCGCCGAAGGCCTGGGCGATATGCCGCTGATGTTTGGCTGGGCGCAGGATACCGATAACAGCGAGCAGGCTGCCTGGCTGCGCGACGGGCTGCAAATTGTGGCTTCGCTGTCCAGCATCCGGGTTGAGATGGTGATGATTTTCCACATCGACACGCCGCCTACAGATGATCTGGTCATGGCAGGGTATTCCATCATCCGCCCGGATGAAAGCTGCCCGGCCTGTGAGGCGATTGCTTCGCTCAGACAATGATCGGCATCGGGCGGGGTGCTGCTTCATCTCGCCCGATTGTCCAGCTTCCCCTGTACGGCTGACCAGTACAGTAAGGCGCAGCGAAGGTGCTATAATCGACTCAAACCCGGTAGTAAGGGCGAGAGTCGATTATGGGTTCGCGTACCCGGCCCGAATCGGATACTGAAAAACTGCGGCGGCGTAACCGTGAGCTTTCGATTCTGAATACCATCGCGCAGGCGGTCAATCAGGAAGTCGATCTGACGCGGGCGCTCAACACGGCGCTGGCGCATGTGGCCGACCTGTTTGACCTGAAAACAAGCTGGATATTCCTGCTCAACGATGACAGTAAATTTTATCTGGCTGCCGCGCAAAACCTGCCCCCCGCGCTGGCTGACCATCCCCGGCGTATGGGCGGCTCGTGTGACTGTATCTGGATGTACGAAAACGATGAGCTGGACGACCCGGAAAATATCACATGCAGCCGTCTGGAAAATCTGGTCGTCGGGACGGCGGGTTTGCGCCAGCACGCCAGTATCCCGCTGGACGCGCATGGTAAACCGCTGGGCATCCTCAATGTCGCCAGCACCGATTGGGGCGACTTAAGCGAAGAAGATTTGCAACTGCTGTATCTGGTGGGCGATCTGCTGGGCATTGCCATCGAACGCGGCAGGCTGTTTAACAAAAGCGTCGAATCAGGCGCGGTTGAGGAGCGTAACCGGCTGGCGCGGGAAATTCACGATACGCTGGCGCAGGGGCTGACCGGAATAGCGCTGCAACTGGAAACGGCGGATGCGCTGCTGGAAGCGGGCGCATCACCGGATCGCATACGAGCGGCGGTTCAGCAGGCCTTGTCGCAGACGCGGGCCAACCTGGAAGAAGCGCGGCGCTCGGTGCTGGATTTACGCGCCGCCCCGCTGGAAGGCCGCCCACTGGCGGAAGCGCTTGATATGCTGGCGCAGGAATGGGCATCCCGGCGTAAAGTGACCATCAGTTTTGAAGTGGCCGGGACGCCGCGCCCGCTGCCGGTGCGCCTGGAAATTGGCCTTTACCGTATTTTGCAGGAAGCGCTCACCAACATTGGCCGCCACGCTTATGCCCGGGCGGTGACGGTGCAGCTCCAGATTATGCCGGAGGAAGTGCGGCTGCTGGTGGATGACGATGGGCGCGGTTTTGACCCGGCGAAAGTCAGCGGCGGCTTCGGGCTGATCGGCATGAACGAGCGGGCGAAACTGATGGGCGGGCGGCTGGAACTCTCAAGCTGCCCCGGCGACGGCGCCCAGCTTGAAGTGATTGTGCCAGTGGAATGAGGTAAGAAGATGAGCAGCGAACTAACAGCCGGATTAGGTATTTCAGACCTTATCGGCGACAAAAGGGATGACATATTACGTTTGGCGGCGAAATACGGCGCTTATAATGTGCGTGTTTTTGGTTCAGTTGCGCGGGGTGAAGCAAGGCCGGACAGCGATGTTGATTTTTTAGTGGAATTCCAGGAAGGAACGACCATTTGGGATGCGGTTGGATTGTGGCGTAACCTGAGCAACCTGTTAAAACGAGAGGTGAGCGTTATTGCAGAGGAATCACCTGATGATCCGTTTATGCAAAGCGCTTTGAAAGATGCCGTGCCACTATGAAAGATACGAAGAAACATCTGAGAGACCTACTGATATACCTTAACGATGTGGAAAATTTTACCCACGAAGGACGAGAAATATTTGTTGCTGATCGTAAAACGCAGTTCGCGGTCATTCGGGCTTACGAAGTCATTGGCGAAATTGTCAAACGATTACCTGCTGAATTGCTGGAAACACAATCGGTTGTTGAATGGCAGGACATCAAGGAATTTCGGGATTTTCTAGCGCATAATTATGAAAAAGTAAAATTAGATATTGTTTGGGGAGCGGTTGAGAAGTTGCCAATGCTCAAAGCAGCGATTGAGGCCATGCTCGAAACCGTTTTAGAAGAAAATCAGGAATAAGGTGCAAACCCCATGACCTCTCCAATTCGCGTCCTGGTGGCGGACGACCATCCGATTGTGCGCGATGGGCTGATCGCCATCCTCGGCACACAGCCGGATTTTGAAGTGGTCGGCAAGGCGGGTGATGGGCTGGAAACCCTGCGCGAAGTCGAGCGCCTTCAGCCGGATGTGCTGCTGCTTGATCTGGAAATGCCAGAACTGGACGGGGTGCAAACGCTGCGCCGCCTGGGTGCTTCCGGCGCTTCTGTCCGCGTCATTGTGTTTACAGCGTTTGATACGGATGAGCGCATTGTGGGAGCAGTGCAGGCCGGGGCGCAGGGTTATCTACTGAAAGGCGCGCCGCGTGAGGAAGTTTTCAACGCGATTCGGGTCGTGAACGCGGGTGGTTCATTGTTGCAGCCGGTGGTGGCGTCGCGTTTGCTGCGGCAGGTGGTCGCTGGGGAAAGCGCGCCCAACCCGGATGCGCTGACACCGCGCGAACACAATGTGCTGCACTTGCTGGCGCAGGGCTTGCAGAACAAGGAAATCGCCGCTGAACTGGTCATCACCGAGCGGACGGTCAAATTTTATGTCAGCTCCATTCTGAGCAAGCTGGGCGCGGGCAACCGCACCGAAGCCGTGACGATTGCCGTCCAGCGTGGGCTGGTCAAGTTGTAATGCGCGAACGACTGATGAAGAAGGTTGCTGCCAGCGCCACGCCCAAAAAGGTCACGCTCATCAGAAGCAGCGCCCAGGTTGGGGTGAAGTTCAGAAAGCTGACACTGTAAAAGACCGCCAGTGTTCCCATCGAAATAATCCACACGGCGACAATCCCGATCAGCCGGTGCAAAGATGACATGTTTCATTCCTCAATGATCTGCTGCTGACCACTATAGCAATTCACCTATGGGCGTTCATCAAACAATCTGCCGTATTATCTATCCGTCTTTGGACGGAGGGGGAAACCGGACTCCCGCCGGATGTGGCAGCCGCGAATTTGTGGGATAGTGAATGCATCAGCATCACAGCCTGCATCGCAGCACTGGATGACGGGGAGGAGAGATACGATATGCTTCCGCACAGCTACACCGATATGCATCACGCCAGAAGGCAGGATTTGCTGCGTGCGGCGGAACGGGAACGGCTCGCTAACCAAGTTTCGTCACAGCCCACGAGTCGGGTCATTTCACACGTACTCGGGGGAGTGCGCGTGTGGATCACCAGCCTGTTCCAGCGACCGCAGCGAATCCGCGACATCGCACCCAGCAAACGAGTCATCGCCACTGATTCGGGCGCATATCGTATCCGCTGATTGACTTCAGGCACTCCGTCGAGAACCCGGCACCTCACGCCGGGTTTTTGATTTGTACCTTTGTACAGCCACGCTCTGACCCCATGCCAGATGTGTACAAACCGTGTTTGCGCCATGATGAAGCGGTAATCACATGCTGCGAATCCAAAGGGTAACGATGACCATGCAAACTCGAACGGATAATCCTGTCGCCCTCATCACTGGCGCGAGTCGTGGTCTGGGGGCGGCATTGGCGGGCTTTCTGGCGGCACAGGGCTATTCACTGATTCTGACGGCGCGGGGTGCTGAGGCATTGGAGCAGACTGCCCGTTCGCTGGAACATTATGCCACCCGCATTCTGACGTTTCCGGGCGACATCAGCGAGGCGGCGCACCGCCGGGCGCTGGCAGCGGCAGCCGTGTCACTGGGGCGGCTTGATCTGCTCGTCAATAACGCTTCCGATCTCGGCCCAACGCCGCTGCCCCTGCTGGAAACCTATCCGCTGGATGCGCTGGCGGCGGTCTTTAACATCAATGTGATCGCGCAGGTGGGGCTGGTGCAGCAAACGCTGCCTCTGCTCAAACAGAGCGGCGGTTTAATCGTCAACCTGTCGAGCGATGCGGCGGTTGGCGGCTATCCCGGTTGGGGTGGTTATGGTGCGAGCAAGTCAGCGCTCGACCTGATTTCGCTGACGCTGGCAAATGAACTGGCTGACTCCGGTGTGAGTGTCGTCAGCGTTGACCCCGGCGACATGCAGACTCTCATGCACCAGCAGGCCTTCCCCGGCGAGGATATTTCTGACAGGCCCCTCCCGGATGTGACACTGCCATTCTGGGGGTGGCTGCTGGGGCAGGGGCGCGGCGAGGTCAACGGCAAACGCTTTCGCGCACAGGCCGAAAACTGGGAGGTGGTTTCGTGAAGCGCGACGACCTGATATTTGAACGCCCTGCCGAACTCGCCGCGACTGCCCCGGCGGAAATGCGTGGTCACCAGCGCGATCAAACCAATCTGCTCGTCAGCACGCCTGAGGGGCACTTCCACGCGCAGTTCCGCGATCTGGCAGCTTTCTTTGAACCGGGCGATCTGCTCGTCGTCAACGAGAGCGCCACTTTGCCCGCCAGCCTGCCCGCGTCCGGTAGCCTCGGCGCGTTCATCCTCAACCTTTCCACCCACTACGGCGGGCAGTTGTGGCTGGCCGAGCCGCGCTGGAGTTCATCGCAGCCGGGGCCGATGCCCATCACGGCGGGTGAATCGTTTCAGGCGGCGGGTTTGGATGCCCGCTTCGTCTCGGCTTTTCCCGGTTTGCCGCGCCTCTGGTTCGTGAGCTTCACAGGTGATGTGCGGGCGGCTATGGCGGCGCACGGCCAGCCGATTCGCTACGGCTACGTGCAGGAATCCTACCCGCTC
Organism: uncultured Anaerolineaceae bacterium; assembly: GCA_964447795.1. Classification (GTDB taxonomy): domain Bacteria; phylum Chloroflexota; class Anaerolineae; order Aggregatilineales; family Phototrophicaceae; genus CFX2. Next base: position 67,008 of record CAYUTY010000004.1, on the reverse strand, counting down.
GAACATTACCAAACGGTGTTCGCCCGCGTCCCCGGCAGCGCGGAAATGCCCTCAGCAGCCTATCCCTTCACCCAAAACGTCGTTGATGCGCTGACGCAAAAAGGCGTGGAAATCGCCGGGATCGTCCTGCATACCGGCGTTTCCAGCCTCGAAGTTGAGGTCGAAGATGTCGAAAAGCACCCGCTCTATCCCGAACCCTTCATCGTACCGGACTGTACCGCTGTGGCGGTCAATGCAGCGCGGCGCGAAGGGCGGCGGGTGATCGCCGTTGGTACAACCGTCGTGCGGGCGCTGGAAGCTGCCTGGGAAGCGGGACAGGTACGGGCGAAAGCCGGGTTCACACGCGCCTATGTGCATCCCCGGCGTGGTGTTCACACGGTAGATGGGCTGATTACCGGCCTGCATGACCCGGTGACGAGCCATCTGGCGATGCTTTACGCGATTGCCGGACAACAGGTGATCCGGGAAGGTTATACCGAGGCGGTACGCGCGGGCTACCTGTGGCACGAATTTGGCGACAGCCACCTGATACTGACGCGCCCCGCCACCGCGCGGACTCTGCCCGTCGCCATCTCCGTTTCCAGCGTCGCCTAGGTGATAAATAATTCGTAGGGGCGAACCGTCGGTTCGCCCTGAAAACCGCGAATGACTAAAACGGTTCCCTATTTTGTTGAAAATTAAAGGAGATACCCAAAATGCTGACGAAAACCGACACCTTTGTTTACGCCGCCGATCTTCATGACCTCCGCCAGAACGCCGCCCTCACTGCACAGGTGGAAGGCCACACCCTCGCCTTGTTTCTCTATGGCGAACAGGTCTACGCCGTCGATAACCGCTGCCCCCACATGGGCTTTCCGCTTGATCGTGGCACAGCCCGCGATGGCATCCTCACCTGTCACTGGCATCACGCCCGTTTTGACCTCGCCAGCGGCGGCACATTCGACCAGTGGGCGGATGATGTTCGCGCGTTTCCCGTCGAAATCCGCGATGGCGGCATCTGGGTAGACATCGCCCCACAGAGCGACCCCAAAGGCCACTTGCGGAAACGCCTGCGCGATGGCCTCGAACGCAACATTTCGCTCGTCATCGCCAAGTCGGTCATCGGCCTGCTTGAATCCGGTGAAGACCCCGCCGAACCGTTCCGCATCGGCCTCGAATTTGGCACGACCTATCGTGCGCAAGGATGGGGGCAGGGCTTGACCATTCTCGCCTGTATGATGAACCTGCTGCCCGCCCTCAAGCCGGAAGATCGCCCCCGCGCCCTCTATCACGGCCTCTCAGCCGTCGCCAACAACACCGAAGGCAGCGCCCCCCGTTTCGTCGTCCGCCCACAGCCCCCCCGCAACGGCGATTTTGCCTCGCTCAAGCGCTGGTTTCGCCAGTTCATCGAGGTGCGCGATGCCGAAGGCGCGGAACGCTGCCTGACATCAGCCGTGCGCTCCGGCGCGACTCATCAGCAGATGGCTGACATGCTTTTCGCCGCTGCCACCGACCATCGCTATATTCAGATCGGTCACACGCTCGATTTCACCAACAAAGCCTTCGATGCGCTCGATATCGCCGGTTGGGATTACGCCGAACGGGCGTTGACCAGCCTCGCCCGTGCCTAAGCCGCAGATGACCGTCAGGAAAAATCCCACACTAGGCGCAATCCGATTGACCTGGTGGCGATTCTGGAAGAGGCTTTTGAAGCGCTTCCCGCAGCGCTCGAATACCGTCGGGCGCGGCGTGGCGCGTGGGATGGGCGCGATGCGTTGGTCAATGTGCTGCTTGGCGACGACCCGCAGGCCATCGTTGACGCGCTGTTGGATGCCCTGCGGGAAGGCTGCCCCGACGAAGCATTGGCTGCTGCTGTTAGTTACGCGGCAGCGCTCCGCATTGCCCGCTTCCACACCAGCAACGAATTTGGCGATTGGGATACCGCCCTGCACACCTTCACCTTTGCCAATGCTGTCCAGATGGGGCTGCGCCGTTTAGCGGGTTATGATTCCGGCGAACACATGGGAGCGCCGCTCCTGCTGCGCGGGGTGTTCGATGCCGCCATGAGCATCTATCTGGATCGTTTTTTGAACGTGCCGCCCGCCCGTTTGCCCCAACCCAACGGCAAAAACCACGAAAACGCCGCCTTGCTCAGTGAATTGAGCGCGCTCCTTGACCGGCAGCAGCAGGTCAACCCCGCTGGTGCAGCTACCGCCCATTATCTTTACAACGGCGGCGATGGCGCGGAACTGCTGGCTGCGTTGGGGGGACTGCTCCTGCGTGAAGACCGCGACTTCCACACCATTCAGGCGGTCGAGGCCGCCTTCAATCAGTACCGCCTGTTGGAAGGCACGCCTGCCGCCGTCCATGTGTTGATTGCCGCCGCCCGCTATCTCGCCGCCCACGCGCCCACCGTCCGCGCACAGGGGCAGACTTACCAGATCGCCGCCCGTCTCTCGCGCGGCGAACACCTCTTTGAAGAAGAATCCCAATGAAGGATGAGCGAAAGTCGATAAACAGAGCAGGTTTTCAACGCAGGAATGCGAAGGGGCGCTTCATAACGGATGTTTCGATTTTAGCCGAACACCGGCTTCCTCAGCTTCCCATTCGTCGTCGTCGATGATTTCACCGTCTTCTGTCAGGCGCAGGCGTTTGGGTTTTTCGTAGGTCATCTCCCGCAGTTTGGCGACTTCCTTCTCCACATCGTCGCTGCGGGACTGGGCCATCGAGGCGATGATGGTATGCAGGGTGAAGACCCCGGCCCAGGCGATCATGACTCCGGCGGCGATGATGACATAAGGCGTTCTGCTGAGCAGAATTAAGGCGGCGACGGAGAGGATTAAACCTGCCAGATTAAAACTCCAGATCGTCCAGCGGCGGTTGCGGCGGTCAATACGCTGCTGGGCGATTTCGTAAAGTTCCTGGTCAGACATGGCGTTTCCCTACCTGTATAGCTGGCTCTGTATGCTAATACGCAGGGAGCGCTGGTCAGGTTTCGTCAACGCCGCAGGCTGAAGCCATGCGGCTAGACAAAATCAAGCGCACTAAAGGCGCTGATCAATCCTCGGTTTTTTCCAGATACGCTTGAACCTGATGATCTCGATGGTGTTCCTTCTGATGCTCGACATAAGCGATAACGGTTGGCAGCGGCTTTGCGCCAAAAGCCAGCAGCCCGTACCCTTTTTGCCAGGCGAAACGCGCTGCTAAATCAGGAAAATGATCGTTGACCTCACGCGCTGAAAGACCTTTAACATGCCGTATCCATTCCGCAGCGGCCAGGCTCGGCGGAATTTGAACGACAACATGAATATGATCGGAGACGGTGTTAATCGCCAGAATGGGGACATTGAGCGCCTGCGACTTGCGCTGAATGGTGGCAAGAATCAGCGGCTCGATGGCGGAATCAATCAAAGGTTGACGATGTTTCGTTGCCCAGATCGCATGGTAATAACATACCCAGAACGGCATTTAGCATTCCCCAGCGCCTTTAGTGCGCTTGATTTTTGCGCAGGTGCAGCGAAGCTGCATTTAGTCGGCCCAGCCGACCCGAAGCATGTAGCCGCACGGCTTCAGCCTGCGGCTATTCGTCCGCCGCCAGAATCTTCATCGCCGCCCGCAAATCCCCACGCCGCCGCGCATCAATCAGCGCGATTTCATCCGGCGCGAAATTCATGTCGATTTGCAGGGCAGGGACATCAGTGCGTCCCAACAGATAATCGACGCTCACATTAAAAAACGTGGCAATCCGTTCGAGGATTTCGCCTGTTGCGTCATTTTCTTCGCGCTCGTAACGGGCAATCTGCGCCGACCCTAGCCCAATTTCCAGCGCAAATTTTTCACGACTAAAGCCGTGTGCTTCTCTCAATTCGCGTAACCGTTTACCGTCAATCATTGATTCGACTCAATCATAGCTTCACGCTCAAATTGTAAATCGGATATGACTTGACAAATAAATCATTTGCGATATGATTTGTGTACCGTATGTGATACGAAAGGGTGTGCTATGAAAACGCTGTTCCGAGGGATTTTGATTGGTCTTTCAATAGGCTACTTCG
>CAYUTY010000004.1:0-62874 GCA_964447795.1 uncultured Anaerolineaceae bacterium | reverse complement strand
GCTATGAAAACGCTGTTCCGAGGGATTTTGATTGGTCTTTCAATAGGCTACTTCGTCGGCTGGTTCATGGGACAGCGCCAGCACGACCAGCAGCAGCAGGCCGAACAAGATGCTTATCAGAACGATCCCGAACTGGTCGCCCTCCGCCGCGAAATCGCCCTCGAACGGCAGATCGAGTCCGCGCTCGATAACTTGGAGGACGAAGATGAGTAACTACAACCGCAACCTCTACATGGTACGCGCCAAACAAATTCTGCGGCGGATGAGCCAGCTTGAAAAAGACCCACAGAAAAAGCAGGACTTGAATGACGCGCTCGACCAGATCGACCGGGGCATCTACAGCTACGAGCAGTGGATACAGGACGCCAAAATGATCGGCGTTCGCAATCCGTCTTTTGATGGCGATATGGTCGGCTGGCTCGACGATGATTTTGATGACGACGATGACGAGGACAAAAAGAACACGGCAAAATGATGAAATTTCACCAGAAGCGTTCTGCCTCCGGTGAAAATCCTTAGAGCGTTGTTGGGTCGATGCCTGTGATGATATGCTCGACAGCCTCGATGGTCGTCTTTTTCGGGTCGATGTCGTCGGCCACTTTTTTGCCCCGGCGCATGACGACGATGCGATCCACCACCTGAAACACATGATAAATATTGTGGGCGATGAAGATGCAGGAGTGACCGGAGTCCCGCGCCCCACGCACGAAGCGCAGCACGCCCTGGGTTTCTTCGACGCCCAGGTTGTTGGTCGGCTCGTCGAGGATAATCAGGTCGCTCTCGAAGTGCATGGCGCGTGCAATCGCCACCGCCTGCCGCTCGCCGCCGGAGAGGGCATTAACCGGCGTGGTCGGCGGAATCGGCTTGGAGATTCCGACTCGTTTCAGCAGACTGCGGGCGGCTTCATTCATCTGCTCCTGATCCATGCGGTTAAAAAAACGCGGCCCTTTGACGGGTTCGCGCCCCAGGAACAGATTGCGGGCGATGGAGAGCTGTGTCACCAGCGCCGAGTCCTGATAAATCGTCTCGATCCCGTGATTGATGGCATCGGTGGTATTCCGCATGACGACTTTTTGATCGTGGATGTAGATGTCGCCGCTGCTGGGCTGAAGCGCACCGGACAGAATTTTGATCAGCGTCGATTTGCCCGCGCCATTGTCCCCCAGCAGGCCGACAATTTCATTTTTGCGGACGGTGAAATTGACATCATTGAGTGCCTGCACCCGCCCGAAAAATTTGTTGATATGCTCCATGCGTACCAGTTCGTCTGCCATCGTTATACCCCCGCGTTATGGCGTCGTTCGAGCCAGGAATGGAGCGCCATCATGCCGAGAATGATCGCCCCGATGAAAATGTTATAGGCGAGGCCGGGGACGCCGATCAGCACAATGCCGTTCCGCATCAGGCGCAAAATCAGCACACCAAGGACAGTGCCGATGATGGTGCCGCGCCCGCCGTTGAGGGCGGTGCCGCCGATGACGACCATCGCTATCACTTCCAGTTCATAGCCAGTGCCGCTGTTGGGATTGGCTGCCGAGGTGCGGATGGAACTGATGACTCCGGCGAAAGCCGCCATCATCGCCGTCACGATAAAGAGCATCATTTTGGTGCGCCCGACGCGCACGCCGCGCGCCTGCGCTGACGACGCATTGCCGCCTGCCGCCTGTATCCAGTTGCCAGTTTTGGATAAGGTCAGCACATAATGCAGAACAGCAGCGAAAAGGATGAACCAGATCAGCGACATATAAATACGAAACTGGCCGATATAGAAATCGCCCACCAGAATTTCCGTGATTGGCGCTTCGGAGCGCCAGGTGGCCTGGGGGAAGCCATCGGTAATATAGAGCGCCACCCCGCGCACGACCAGCAGCATACCGAGCGTGACGAGAAAGGAGGGGATTTTCAGGCGTGTCACCAGCAGGCCGTTCGCCAGCCCGATGATGGCGGCGACGATCATAGCGACGACAAACCCAATTTCCAGCGAGGTCACGCCGCTGTTGAAAAGCGTCCACATCAGAACCGGTGTGAAGCCAAACAGCGACCCGACCGAAAGATCAAATTCGCCGGAGGTCATCAGCATCGTCATCCCCAGCGCGATCATGCCCAGTTCCGGCGCGAAGGCGAGAAAATTACCGATGTTGAGCGGGGAGAGGAAGGCCGGGTTAATGGCGGTGAAGACGATGATTTCAACCGCCAGCAGGACAAACGGCCCAAACTCAGGCCGGGCGATGAACCGTTGAAGGAGCGAGCGTTGTTCCATATGGATAATGTCTGCTATTCATCATAAGTAAGAAAAATAATGGGTGCGTATGAGCCTCATGGCATCACAGAATTTACGCAGTTGCCATCTCGGTAGGGGAGGGTTTCAAACCCTCCCCTGGGAAAACATAGACTAAGTGCGTAAGTCCTGCATCAGCCTCATCCGGCAGTCCTGAAAAACATCACGGACAGTCTTCTAAAACTGTCCGTGAATGAATCATCCCTTATTTGCCTGATAGAATGTCGTCGTAAATCTGGGCGGTGTCTGCTTCGTACAGCGCGCCGGTGATGACATCGAATCCCGGCGGGATGCCAGCGGCAGCCATCGCGGCCAGCGACAGGCCGATGTAGCTGGTGGCCTGCGGATCCTGCCACTGCGCGGCGTTGACATAACCCTGAAGGACTTCCTGGGTGGTGTCCAGCGAGTTGCCCCAGCCGACCACCGGGATTTCGCCGGGTGCGACGCCGACCTGATCGAAGACGCGCTTGATGCTGCCCGTCACCAGATCGCCGAGGCCGATGATGGCGTCGATGCGGTCACGGTTGGCGGTCAGGTAGTCGCTCATGCGGGTGATGATTTCCGCCTGATCGAGTGTTGCATCAGTCACTTCCCAGGTGATGCCCAGGGGTTCAAAGACGCTGGCGATACCTTCTTCTTCCTGTACACCATAGGTCGCGCCGGGGACTTCTACCGGCATCCAGACGAAATCGCCGGATTCGACCAGGCCGTTATCAACGAGATACTGCGCCCAGTTGCGGCCAAAGGTCACATTATCGCCGCCGACATAAGCATTAAAATCTGCTGTTGGGTCAGGGGTGTTGATGTTGATAACCGGGATGCCAGCGGCGCGGGCTTCGGCCACGACTTCCACCAGGCTGCCCGGATCAGGGCTGCTGGTGACGATGCCATCAGCACCGGCGGCAATCGCGGCGCGGACGGCTTCCTGATGCGACGGCACATCGCCGCTGTGGAAGGAGGTGCGAACTTCGTTACCGGTGTCGGCGGCCCACTGTTCTGCACCGGCGAGGAAGTACGTCCAGACCGGGTCAGCCGGGGAGCCGTGCGAAATCCAGTAGAAGACTTTGGCATCATCCTGCGCTGAAGCGGCGAAGGGGAGTGAAAGAACCAGAACGGTGCTGATGACCAGCATGACGAGGAGTAATTTTCTGAACATGAAATTTCTCGCTTTCAAGACTAATTTTTAAGGTGGGACATTCAATTTTTAGCAGGCGTTATCCTGCCCCGAAACCAGTTTAGTGTGCCAGCATAGCTCCCTTCACTTGCATTCAGATGCCAAAATCGTCCAAATGTGCGTACATTCGGAAATTATAGCCAGCCTGGGAATGGTCGTCAAATTTTCAGCGGATTATGCAATCGATTGTGTGGCAGACGATAACCATCATTGATAGGGTCTGCCAGCAGTTGCGAGTCACGCTTTAAGCTGGAGGCACATCCATTCAAAGTCATAATACTGTCCGTCCAGTTTGAGCGAGTTCGGGTGAATGCCCCACGAGGTGAAGCCAAGCCGCACATAAAGCTGGCGGGCGGCTTCATTGCCGACGGTCAGGCTCAGCACAACATCCTCTAATCCCGGCTGCGAACGGGCATACTCCAGCACGGCGTTGATGAGGCTTTCGCCCGCGCCCTGTCCACGCGCTTCAGGCACAATATAGACGCCCCACAAAACTGCCCGATGGCGGATTTTCATGCCGTTGTAACGGCCTAGCGCCGCCTGCCCCATCATCGTTTCGCCATTGAATGCGCCGAAAAAGGGATTGTTGGGCAGCGATATTTTCAGGCGCTCGACTAACTTTTCAATCGGCGCGGCGGCCTCATCCTCGTGCGATGCGCCGAATGCCTCTGGGTGTTCCTTCAGCGCTCGCAGGCGGAGCGAACGATAAGCGGGGGCATCGGCTTTGGTGAGCAGGCGAATATGCAGCACGGGTATTCCTTTTTTATGAACCCTTATGAACCCATAATAGAGCGAATCTGAAGGGGCTGTCAAGCAGCCGGGCGGTGCATGGTGATAACCCTGTAGCCGAAAAAGCGGCCTAAGATGCTGCCGAGGCCGGATTTAAAATTCAGCGGCCAGGGCGCTCGCCAGAAGGGAATCCGCCCAAAGCCAAAACGCGCATAGTAACGCTCGTTGTAGTCCAGACATTCCAGATACACGTCCCCGCTTTCGCGTGCCAGCAGCGCCTTAACCAGCAGCGCCCCAACACCCTGCTTACGATAATCCCGCTGGACAGCCAGACTCCCCAGTTCGCGGCAGCGCGGGTACGGGCGCACCTGCCCGATGCCGACAATCTGACCATCATCTTCCGCAACGTGAAAATGTGACCAGTGCAGCGCGGTAGGGTCGAGCTGTTCTGATCGTACCATGCGCTTGATGGTTTCCTGATCGGCGGCAAGGGCAGGGCGAATCTGGATGCTGGACATCTATCACCTTCTGGCTATACTTTCCCCATGCACACTCTATTGTACAGACTCAAGTGCCGATTTCCCTCCTCATGCGGAACGCTGCTTTTGCTCCTGCTGCTGGCCGCCTGCCAGCCCAACGGGGAGGTCGCGCTGCCGCCGACGGCGATTCCCTTCCCGACGGTCACGCCGGGGCGGCTGGTGCGTGGGGTTTTGCCGACGGTGGTCGGCCTGGCGCTCGATGGCTCGGTGCTGGCGAATCCGGCGACAGCGGTCGCGCTGGCAAACCGCCCAACCGCCACGCCGGATTACGACATCTGCCCGACGAGGGGCGCGCCGGAACTGGGCGATCTGCCGCCCAATGGCAGCGCAGCGGCGATTACCCGCTTTCTCTCCGCTGGCGGCACGGTTGAGGCGCTGGATGCCGCTTTACGTGACGACTGGGGCGTGCTGGGCGATAGCGGAGTGGTGCGTGGCGATCTGGACTTCAACGGCGGGGGCGAAGCAGAGGTCGTCATCGCCTATAACAGCCCCAGCGATGGCGGAACGATGCTCATTCTGGGCTGTGTGAGCGGGGTCTATGCGCCGCTGTACGAGTCGGTTGGTGGGTCGATACCGCAAATTGTCGGCGCGGGGGACATGAATTATGACGGCAGACCGGAACTGCTTTTCAGCAGCCGGGTATGCAGCGGCGAAAATTCCGACGACTGCGCCTACCGCAGCCAGCTTTTGTCATGGAGCGCCGAGGCCGGGCAGTTTGTCAGCCTGCTGGGCAGCATCGTCAACAGCGCCCAGTCGCCTATGACCAATGATGTTGATAACGATCAGGTGGCCGAGATCGTGGTGCGGCTGACCGACGATGGCAGCGCGACCACCGGGCCGCTGCGGACGGGCGTGCATATTTACGACTGGAACGGGACGAATTATGTCCTGTCGATCATCCAGCTTGACCCGCCGCAGTTCAAAATTCAGGTCGTGCATGAAGCCGATCGGGCTTTCAACCGGCTCGACACCGATCAGGCCATTTCCCTCTATACCCAGTCTCGCAGCAATAACAGCCTGCGCTTCTGGTTGAATGATGAGCCGACCGTCCTCGACTCGTATACCTTTTACCGCCTGGTGCTGCTCTACGCTTATACCGAGGATGATGACCTGCTGGCGACTTATCAGGCGGCGCTGGCGGCCTACCCCGACCCGGCAGCCGCTCCGGTCTATATCGAGATGCTCAATGCTTTCTGGAACGGTTTGCAGGTGACCAATAATCTGAACAGCGCCTGCCGGGAAGTGCAGGCGGTCATCACGGCGCGGCCAGAAGCGGTTGGGCTGCTCAACCGCTATGGTAATCGCAGCCCGGTGTATACGGCTGAAGAGTTGTGCCCGTTCTAAGGCTTTTATTCAATTCACAATCAAGAGAAGGTTGCATTGATGTCTGATCTATTGACGTATTTCAAGGGGCGCGGGCAGGAAATGGTCGATTTCCTGACGACGCTGGTGAATTATGAGACGCCGACCACCGACAAGGCGGCGGTAGACAAACTCGGCGCTTTTATGGAAGCCGAATTCACATCGCTGGGGGCAAACCTCACCCGCTTTCCCCAGAGCGAAGTGGGCGACTTTCTGCTGGCGAAATGGAACGAGGATGCGCCGGGTAAGCCGCTCATGTTTTTGATTCACATCGACACCGTGTGGCCGCTCGGCACACTGGCGGAACGCCCGGTACGCATCGACGAAAACGGCGTGCTGTTTGGCCCCGGCGCGGTGGATATGAAAGGCGGCATCACCATTGCGCTCTGGTCGATTCGCGGCCTGGTGGAGCGCGGCGAACTGCCCAACCGCCCGATCTGGGTGCTGATGACCAGCGATGAAGAAGTCGGCAGCATTTATTCCGAGCCGGTCATCCGCGAGACGGCGGCGCAGGCCGGTCTGGTGCTGGTGATGGAACCGGCGACCAAAGAAGAAGCGCTGAAAACCTGGCGCAAGGGCGTCGGCACCTTCACCATCAGCGTGGAAGGGCGGCCTTCGCACGCCGGGAACGCCCCGGAACAGGGTATCAACGCTGTGATCGAACTGGCGCAGCAGGCGATGCGGGTTCACGCGCTCAATGATCTGAAAAACGGCACGTCGGTGTCGGTGACGGTCATTCACGGCGGTTCAGCCACCAACGTCATTCCCGCCAAAGCCGAAGCGCAGGTCGATGTACGGACGCTGACGGCGGCGGCCTGGGACGACATCAGTCAGAAAATCCTCAATCTGACGCCTTTCCTCCCCGGCGCGAAAGTCAGCGCCAGCGTTCACCATGCGCGTGGGCCGATGGAACACAACGCCCAGATGCAGCGCAGCTTCGCCCAGTGCAAGTCAATTGGCGAGCGCTACGGCCTGACAGTGCGTGAGGATGGCAGCGGCGGCGGCTCGGACGGCAATTTCACGGCCCACATGGGCATCCCCACGCTCGACGGTTTAGGGCCGCAGGGCGACGGTTTGCACGCGCTGCACGAGCAGGTGGTCGTCGCCAGCCTGCCGCGCCGGGCGACGCTGCTGGCGGCCATGCTCAGGGAATGGGTGACGGAATAAGCTTCAGCGCAAAGCTGCAAAGGGAGCGTGGCAAAAACACACTCCCTTTTTGATTTCGTTTATAATGAATCAGAGTAGTGAATAGAAAGGTTATTCAGCATGATAAACGATGGGCTGCGGGAACAACTCTTACAAAAATTTGATCGACTTCCCCTGGAAAAACAGGAACAGCTTGTCGCTATTGCGGAGTCGCTCAGTCGGCCACGCGGGGTGCCTGCCCGTTCGCTGTTAAAGTATGCCGGGCGCATTCCGCTGGCTGAGGTCGAAAAAATGGAAACCGCCATACAAGACCTCGAAAGAATCGACCTCAATGAATGGTAGATTACTCGACACCAATGCTGTCATTGCGCTGCAAAAAGCCGACCCGGATATTTTGAAATATCTGGAAGCGGATACAGAAATCCTGCTGCCAGCGATTGTTGTCGGTGAGTTGTATTTCGGGGCGTACAATTCCGGTATGGTGGATGCGAATGTTCGTGTCATTGATGAATTTGTGCTGGATAATCTCATTTTAGACTGTGACGCGATTACAGGAAAGCTGTTTGGGCAAATCCGTTCTCAACTCAAGCGCAAAGGTCGCCCGATACCGGAAAATGACATCTGGATAGCGGCGGTTGCCCAACAGCACGACCTGACGTTGGTCAGCCGTGACGAGCATTTTAGCGAAGTAGACGGCTTGAAACTTGAGCGCTGGTAAAGACGACCTCTAACGAAAGTGAGCGATGATGAAGCGCATAGGGCTGGCTGTGTTGATGCTGCTGGTGGAGATAATCGGCGCAGCGGTGGCGCAAGACTCGACTGATACGGCAGGCTGGCCGGTAGAGGAACGCTGCGTGGGCGAACCAACTGCCCCACCAGAGGGCTGGGCATGGGAGGGGATCATATTTACCCATGATTACCCAGTCATTCGCGCTCTGAATCCCGCTTTTGAAACGCCATACATCATTATTTTCGATAATTTATTCATCACTGCATCATCCCTATCGCCCGATGGCAAATGGTATGCTGTGCCGAAAGGCTACACGGAATACGCGAATTCGTCCTCACAAAATTATAACGTTGAAGAACTTATGGTTTACAGCACCGATGGCCGACGGGAGACATACCGGGTAGAGTATGGTCATACGTACTGGTATGTCAGCAGTGGTTCATGGTTGGAACCAATCAAGTGGATTGACAACTCGCATATCGTTTTTCCATACCTTAGTGAGACTGGCTCAGGTTTCTCGATCATCAACCCTTTCACCAGTGAAATTGAATTCGTTGATGCAAAAATCGCCCAGTATCCTTCCTACGCATTTGTTTCACCCGATTTAACGCGGGCTTTTCGCTGGACTCAACTGAGCGATTCTGAGCGACAGCGAGAGTTGTATGACTTTCAGACGGATGAGCTGGTCAAAACTTTAGGCGTTGAGACTTCTACGCAAGTTTCGACTTTCCAAACTCCGATACAATGGCTCGCCGATTCTGCATCGTTTTTCGCACGACGCCTAGTTTTTGACGCTGAGGGCAATTTCACTGCTGCTCACCTGACGCGCTTTAACTGCGATGGGGAAGCGGTTGAGACGATTTTCGCTGACGAAGCTGATCTCGACTATGTGTTGTCGCCAGACGAACGCTATTTGGCGATGCATAATGATGGTGGGCTGTATATCGTTGATCTGGAAGCCAAGCGTATACAAAGCCTGTGTGTTGGTGTGTCAGCGAATGCATGGCGGCAAAATTTGTACTGGTCACCATCAGGCGAATGGCTGGCGTTCAATGTTGATCGGGCAGTTGTTGTCCTGAACCCGGCAAGCGGTGAATTTTATGAAATCGCATCCGGCGTCGGCACAGTGGTTGGCTGGGGGGCGGGGGAATGAGTATGAAGCGTGTAGGGCTGGCTGTATTGATGCTTCTGGTGGGCGTGATGGGTGCAGCGGGGGCGCAGGACACAGCCCACGAAACGGGCTGGCCGGTAGAGGAACAGGTATTAGGCGAACCAACTTCCCAGCCCGTAGGATGGATGTGGGAAGGGACGATTCTTTATCAGGGCGAGTACGGTATTCACGGATTGCGGGATGAGTGGGAAACGTCGCGGGTGATGGCGTTTACGAATGTTGGCGCAGCGGGTAATTCGGTGAGAATTTATCAGGGCGCACTATCACTCGATCAGAAGTGGTATATTGCCCCTGAAGCAGATAGCTTTTGTGATAGTTCTTCTTGTACATCGACTAACACCTATGTTTATAGGCTTCATCTATTTGACGTTAGCGGAGAAAGACCCAGATTCCACCAATCTATTGACTGGAGTTTACACTATAACCTCCATTATTCACGGTCTGATGATAGCAAAATTCGCTGGCTGGATAATGAGCATATACTTTATCCTTACGAACCGGCATCAGACTTTTCTTCGTCTCCCAAACCATATCGCCTCAATGTGTTCAGCGGAGCATTAGGTGAGTGGGATAAGGCTACATTTCTTTGTCGCAGATGCTCGCCAGATGTAACCCGTGATCTGGTGTACAGGGATTGGGAATCTTTTTTCCAGTTAAACGATATAGTTGCCAACGAGCCAATCGTGGTTTTCAACGCGGGAATTCACCAACCAATACCGATATGGGCAGAAATCTGGTCGCCTGATTCACAGTATTATCTGGCTTTTCAGAAAGTTGATGAGCGGTTCTCTGATCTCGTTTTGCGTGATCGAGATGGACGGCTGATTGCGGCAATCACGCGGTTACAATCATCAACCCTGTTCTATCCGGGCGATTTCTTTCTCACAGAATGGTCGCCGGACAGCCGCTATTTTTGGCTGCGCTATGCAAATCGATCTGAAGAAAATTATCATGGGCTGGATGTTATTGAAGAAATCATTGATATTCAACAACAGAAACGCATACGGCTGGTTGGACGAGGGGATACGGGCGGGATTGCCAAATGGTCGCCAGAAAGTGACAAACTGCTGTTTGACTCTGGTCAAATTCTGGATTTGGAAACCTGGGCGCTGTACGATGTTGATGTGAGAGAAGATAGTATTATTGAATGGGTGGGAAATTAAGGCCCTAACTGCCGCTCGAACCACTGGATGATGAGGTCGCCCAGATCGGGACGGTTGGCGAGCGTCCCTGCGCCCGCGCTGGTGACCGTCTGGAGCAGCTTTTCCCCTCAAAATCGAAACAAATGTCATGACAAATGTTTCACCTTTCCCCTCATTTCTCTGTTAAACTTCTATTGTCGCATTGGAGGGGATGGCCTGCGTGCCGTCCCGCTTGTTGTGATTATGCTGTTGGCTCTGAAGGCGGAACTTTCAAATGGCGGCACTGCAATTCAAAACGGAATCACTGCCATCGCCGCCGCCGCCGCCAAATCGCTTAAGGCCCCAACTGCCGCTCGAACCACTGGATGATGAGGTCGCCCAGGTCGGGGCGGTTGGCGAGCATCGCCGCGCCCACGCCCGCGCTGGTGAACGGTTGCAGCAGTTTTTCGCCCGTCGCCAGGGCATTCAAATTCTGCACCGCCGGGTACGAAACCGGGTCATCCTCGCTGGCGACCAGCAAAATCGGGCGCGGGTTGTACGACAGCATGGCATCGCTCAACGAAGCGCTGTCCGACGGCGACAGCAGGGCAACCGTATCGCACAGCAGTTCCCCGGCACAGCCCAGCAGCGCCACGTCCGCGCCTTCCCCTGCGCCCACCACCCCCAGGCTGTCCGGCAGCGCCAGCCCGCTGCTCATCGACAGCATCATGACACGGAAATCCGCCAGCCGAAATTCCGGGCGCAAGCCCATCACCAGCACCGTAAAACCGGCGTTGTGCAGCCGTTCGGGGAAGTCGCCCCACACCTCACGATCCGGCGCGATCAGCAGTACCCCCGGCAGCCGCACCGCGTCGCTCAGATAAAGATACCCGATCAACTGCGTCCCATCTTCAGCGGTGATTTCCACTACCTGCCGCTCGCCCACCGGCGCGCCCCCCGGCACGGCCAGCGGCGGCATGGCCGAATCCGGCGCGAGTGCAGCGGCTGTCGGGTCACTCTGGCCGAAAAATTCATCTGCCGGTGCGAGGGCAATCGTCGGCGCGACAAAAGGCGGACTCGGTTCAATCGTCGGGCCGGTCAGCGTGCGCTCAGCAGTGGGCGTGGCGGGGTCGGCGCTGGCGCAGCCGGACAGGGCAAACAAAACCACCGAGACATAGAGGACACAGAGAAAAGGATTAGCTATGGGATGGTCTTTCAGCCGCTTTAGCGTCTGGCAGCGCTCATCACTCATTACGCATCACTCGTCACTGACCGCTGGTTTGGCGAGGACGATCATGCGGGCGAAGCCAGCTTCATAAGGTTCATAGTCGTAGCCGCCGTAAACCGAATCGACCTCGAAACCGGCCCGTTCCAGCAGCAGCTTCACCTCGGCGAAAAAGAAATAGCGGAAAACCACCGGGGCAAAGGTGCGCTTGACCGTCCCA
This sequence comes from uncultured Anaerolineaceae bacterium, assembly GCA_964447795.1. GTDB lineage: Bacteria > Chloroflexota > Anaerolineae > Aggregatilineales > Phototrophicaceae > CFX2. The sequence continues at coordinate 51,179 of CAYUTY010000004.1, read as the reverse complement.
TCGCCGGTCACTTCATCATAAATCCAGGTGATGTGAAAAAGCTGCTCGGTGCGGTCTAGCTGGCTGACGGAATACTGCATCACCAGATGGCCGCTCTCTGGCTCGATGAAGGTTTTTTCCAGAATCAGCGCGTCGCTGTCCTGTGCGCCGAAGGAGTCCGCCGGGTTGGGCAGGTCGAGGACGAGCAGGCCGGCGTCCGCCGTCAGCGCCCGCAGCCGCTTCAGCAGGGTGATCTGCTGTTCCTGTTCATGAAAGTGCAGCAGGCCGTTATACGGAAAAATCACCAGCGGGTACTGCCGTTCACTCTTGTAAGTCAGGATGTCGCCCTGAATGAAGGTCAGTTTGCCTTGCAGACCGGGTTGGGCGGCGGCGCGTTCCTTCGCCCGTTCGATCATGGCCGGTTCGATGTCAATGCCGTGAATCGCGTGACCGGCGCGGGCGAGGGGCAGCATGACGCGCCCGGTGCCGCTGGCAACCTCAAAAATCGGTGTGCCATATTCCTCGGCCAGCGCGGCGTAAAAGCCCAGATCATCGGTCATATCCTGATGTTCAGCGTCGTAGTAGCGGGCAATCTGGGCGTAAAATCCGGTCATTTCGATACCTGTTTGCGTTTCAGAAAATTATCAACAGCGGTCAGATGCGGCTCGGCAGCCCACAGCGGTGGGAAGATGCCGCGTTCGATCAGCAGCGCATTTTCATAGTGTTCAGTCAGCCCCGCGCGCAGCAGGCGCTTGACTCCACGCACCACATCCGGCGGGTCGCTGGCGATCTGCCGGGCGAAGTGCAGGGCGTGGGGCAGCGCCCGGTGAGCATCCACCACGCGGTCAACCAGACCGGCGACCAGCAGTTCCGGGGCGTGCATGACCGCGCCGCGCAGCAGCATTTCCATCGCCCGCGAATAGCCAACCAGCCGGAGCAAACGCTGTCCAGCGCCCCATCCGGGCGTCAGCGCCAGTCGAATCTGGACGAAACTCATCCGCGTATTTTCATCAGCGATTCGCATGTCACAGGCGACGGCGATTTCGCCCCCGCCGCCCAGCGCATAGCCGTTGATGGCAGCGATAACCGGGATAGGCAGTTTTTCCAGCCGGAACAGGGCATCGCCCATAAGCGTAATCATGCTGCGGGCATCCGCTTCCGACGGATGCTGGCTGAGTTCGACTACATCACCCCCGCTGCAAAAGGCTTCTTCGCCCGCCCCCGTGAGCAGGACAACCCGCACGTCAGGATGGGTTTCCAGCAGCTCAACTGTTTCGGCGAAGCGGCGCATGGTCGCCAGATCAAGCGCATTGTGCGCCTGTGGCCGGTTGAACGTGATGACTGCTACACCATCAGGCTGGATGTCGAGCAAGAGATTATCGCTCATGAGGGCTGCCACACAGTACATTGATCTGTCCGCAACTGACCAGCAAGGCCATCGGCCATGTCGATGTTGAACAGCGGCATTCAGCAAAGCTCAAGGGTATCTTCATGAAATGTGGCAACCTTCTATCGCAGTTCGGCGCAGAGATAGTGTACTGTGATGGTCGGATTTTGGGGAGTGCGAATCAAAAAGCCGACCAGCAGGCTGGTCGGCCTTCCACTTGCGTTTAATGCGTTTAAAAAGGGGTCAGAATTAGTACTGACCGTCGCGCTTGTAGCGTTCGACAATCGATTCGACCAGCGCGGTGGGCGCAAAGAAGGTCGAGATTTCGCCGTCACCAACGAAGACGACTTCCACGAAGCGAGCCGACGAATCATAGGAACGATTGCAGAGCAGGTATTTCTGGCGTTCGCCACCGGGGACGGTGATGTACGGGCTAACTGTGCCTTCGCCACCCTGGTAAACGGCATCGGCATTTTCAGCGTCAGCCGAGCTGGTGAACAGAGGAATGTCATTGTAATCGAAGAAACGAACCTGGTGGGTAATACCTTCGCAGGCCGAGGCCAGCAGGTCTTCGTTGTCAGCCAGCGCGGGCAGTGCGACCAGCAGCAGAGCGGCAACAACGGCGAAAACCAGTACCAAACGACGAGTTGAGAACATTATGTAATTTCCTCCGGTACAGAACATTACGCAAAGGATCAAATTGATCTAGTTCCATTATACACAAGTCGTTGAATTTGACAACGCACTAATGTGTCAGAACATTAAGATTTTCGGCGAAATTCACATTCTTGTCTATCTGAAACATTACATTTGGCGTTCGTATGGGTGATCGGTATTTGCGAAACAGGGTGCGCTTTGCTACAATGCCGCCGATTCGCATGGATAGTTGATGGGGGCGCACGGGCAGAACCGAGGTAGTGGGGTTTTGTTGTGCGCCATTATTTTGTCCGGTGACGCCAGAGTTTTTGAGCAGGGGACATGAAATTTAAAAGCCTTTTTACCTCTTTTGTCGTATTACTTTTCCTCAGCATCAGCATTGTACATACTTTCGCCCAGGACGGGCTGCTGACCAGCATCGCCCAGAGTGTGCGGCTGCGCGGCGGGCCCGGTACGGAATGGGCGCTGCTCGGCACGTTGGAGGCCGGAACTCCCTTCAGACTGGATGGGCGTGCGCCCGGTGGCGGCTGGGTACGCGGCATCGCGCCGGATGGTAAGATCGGCTGGGTGATCGAAACCTCGATTTCGGCGTCGGCGGAGCAAATCGCCGCGCTGCCGTCGGTATGGGTGGAGACGCCGTTCACGTTGTCCGCGCCCGGCGGTGGGTCTGCACCTGCGCCAGCGGCGGAACAACCAGCCGCAGCAACACCGGCCCCGGCATCCCCGGCAGCAGCGGTCAGCCAGCCGCAGGCCGTCGCTTCAGGCGAAGGCGTGGTGGTGACGGCGGTTAATCAGGTGCGGATGCGGACGCTGCCCAGTACCGAAGGTCAGGTCATCCTCACTATAACGACAGGGACGAAAATCACCGCCAGCGGGCGTAATCCTGCCCAGGACTGGCTGCTGGTGAAACTCCCTGACGGAAAGATTGGCTGGGTCTCCGTCCAGTTCACCGATATTACCTTCGACCAATTGAAACAACTGCCCGTCACAGATGGCGCTGCTCCAACGGGTGCTGCTGCACCCCCAGCGGCAGCAGCGGCAGCGGCTGCTGCGCCGGTTGAGGCAGTTGTTAATGTTCCGCCAGTACGTGGCTTCAGCTACGGCGGTCACATCCAGGGTTTTGGTGGTGGCACGGTAGCAGCCATGCGACAGGCTGGCATGACCTGGGCTAAGAAACAGTATCGCTATCGCCAGGGGGCCAGCGGTGATGGTCTGAGCGGGATGATTAATGAAGCCCATGCCAATGGTTTCCGCATTCTGATCGGCATTGTTGGCTCGCCCGGTGAAGTGAACAATCCCGGCTATTTTGAGGCTTATGCCGGATTTGTGGGCGCGGTTGCGGCACAGGGCGCAGATGCCATTGAAATCTGGAATGAGCAGAATATTGACCGCGAATGGCCGACCGGCAGCATTGACCCCGGTCGTTATACCGAACTGCTGCGGCTGTCGTACAACGCTATCAAGGCGGCTAACCCCAATACGCTGGTGATTTCCGGCGCGCCCGCGCCGACGGGATTCTTCGGCGGCTGTGCGGCGCAGGGCTGCGATGATAATGCCTATCTGGCGGGGATGGCCCGCGCCGGAGCAGGGCGTTATATGGACTGTGTGGGGGCGCATTACAACGAAGGTATCGTTTCACCAACGCAGACCAGCGGCGACCCGCGCGGCAACAGTGGTTACTATACACGTTATTTCTACGGCATGTTGAATACCTATTATGGGGCGTTTGGCAAGCCGGTGTGCTGGACGGAACTTGGTTATCTGACGCCGGAAGGCTTCCCGCCGCTGCCGGGCGCATTTGGCTGGGCGGAGAACGTGACAGTGGCGCAGCAGGCTTCCTGGCTCGATCAGGCAGTTTCACTGTCGGCACAGAGCGGTAAGGTGCGCCTGCTGATAATCTGGAATGTCGATTTTACGAATTATGGGGATGACCCGATGGGCGGATATGCTATTATACGTCCTGGTGGTGGCTGCCCAGCCTGCGAAGCGCTGGGGAGATAAGGCAGACGCAGGCATGAAATCGGGATAGCAGCATCGTGCTATCCCTGCGGAATCCCTACGATTTCCCTACGCTCTTGCGAAAGGGTCTGGGGGTGGCGGCCTGCTTATAAGTTAGCTAGTTTTGAGGAAGATGAATGTCTGAAGAAGTCGAAGTGATTCACGAAGATACACAGCCCGTCCAGCCGATTACCGGGGAACATGCCCCGGTGCGTGTGGCGCGGCAGGGTGGCGGATTAGGCTGCTGGATTCCGGCGATCATTACCGGGTTCATCGCCGGTATTCTGCTGATTGCCGGGGCGCTGCTGCCCCCGGTGAACCTGGCACAGCGTTTGTTCGGCGTGTCACTGTTTGGCCCGTCGTACACCATGCTGAGCGCAGAAAGCAACGCCGTCCGCACAACCGACGGCGGCCTGACGCTGGTGGTTGACCCGGCAGACCCCGGACAGGGTTTTGGGGTAGCGCTCGGCGGCGTGCCGCAGGAGCAGTTCAGCGCCGGGAGCGCCCAGAATGCGGCCTGGGTGCCGGAAGCGGCGGCCTCGCTCCCTGCCAATGTGGCGCTCATCAGCCCGGTGTATACCTTCGATGTCACCGGCGGCCAGCCGGACGCGGTTACGTTGAGTGTCAACGTTCCGGCGGAAGCTGCCGCGAACCCGGATATTCTTGACCTGTATGCATGGGATGACACGAGCGGTACATGGGCATTCGTCCCTGCGGATAAAAGTGTGAGCGGGACGCTGACGGCACGGGTGAACGATGTGCCGGAGACGTTGGGTTTGTTCCAGGCCGCGCCTGCTGCTCAACCGAGTGTGCTGGTAGCAGTGGACGCGACCCAGGTGCTTTCGCCGGAAGTCGGCCAACTGGCGACGATTGTCTCCCCCGGTGGGATGCAGCCCACGCTGGATGGTAAACTGACCGGCAGCCTCGCGCCGGGCTATGACCCCAACGCGGGCTATCTGGTGATGCCGGTCATCCGCAATTTCGCCGATGCGCGGGCGCTGGACAGCAATACTGTCGGTTTGATTTTGAATAATCGCACGCTGCGGAATGAGCATGTTACGCAGATTGTTGGATTCGCCGCCAACAACAATTTTGCTGGTGTGATGATTGATTACCGTGAAGTGCCGCCTGATCAGCGCGACAGCTTCAGCGCTTTTATACGGGCGCTGGGCGCGGCTTTCGATGAGCGCGGTTTACTGCTGGGTGTCGTCGTCCCCGCCGCTGTCAATAATACCGGCACCTGGGACACGGGCGGCTATGACTGGCGGGCGCTGGGCGCGGCAGCGGATTATGTCCAGATTGACCTGGGGCTTGATCCCTCCGCTTTTGCCCCCGGCCCTGATCGCATCGTAGAAGCCATGCTGCGCTGGGGCGTGGGCGAAGTTAGTCGTTACAAGCTGCTGCTGGGGCTTTCTGCCCAGTCAGTAAGGCAGGTAGCCGCCGATTTCACGACTGTGGGTTTCCGCGATGCGCTTTCGGCCTTAGGTGATGTGACAGTCGAGGCGGACAACACCAGCGAAGCGGGAACTGTTCCGCCCGGCTCAGAAATTCAGGCCAGCCTCGATGGTTTCCAGGCCTCCGCCGGGACAGATACCATTATCGGCTCAGCATTTATCGACTTTTTAGGCGATGATGGCAGCCCGATTTCGCGGGTGTGGCTGACCACGCCGGACGCGCTGCGCTTCCGTATGAACGCGGGCGCGCCGTTTGGCATTGGCGGTGTGGCCTTTGAAGACCTGCTGGCGGAAGGGCTGGCGGACAACACGCTGGAAGCCGTGATGAATTACAAACTCGGTCTTCCCGCCCCCTCTTCACCGGTTGATCTGGCGCTGCGCTGGCGTATTGAGGGCGCGACTGGCCTCCTGAGCGAGATCGTGACGGGCCTGAACGAAGGTCTGGTGACAACCCTCGAAGCGCCGGACGGCAATTATGCCATCAACGTGGATGTGGTGAGCGGGGACGCGCAGGTGCCGCGCAGCGGGGCGGCGGTTGCTCTGTTCGCGCCGACGCTGACGCCAACGCCAGCGCCGACAGCTACCCCAACCCCGACCCCAACGCCGACTCCGCTGCCGCAGGCTGCCCCAGTCATTGCTGCTCCGGCAGGCCCAGCACCAGCAGGCCCAGGCGCGGGCAGCATTGGCGGGTTCGAATACGGCGGCCATGTCACCAACCCGGCCAGCGAAAGCGCTGCGGCGGCGATGCGCCGTGCGGGCATGAGCTGGATGAAAGTGCAGATTCGCTATAACGCTGGTTCTGGCCCCGGCTTCGTCGCCGGACAGATCAACGATGCCAAAGCGCGTGGTTTCAAAATCCTGCTCGGCGTGGTGGGTTATCCCAACGAGCTGGCGTCGGGCGGCGCGGGTTACGTACAGCAGTTCGCCCAGTTCCTCGGCGGTGTAGCGGCCCTGGGGCCAGACGCCATTGAAGTCTGGAACGAGCCGAATATTGACCGCGAATGGCCGCGCGGCCAGATCAGCGGTGCCACTTATGCCGATATGCTGCGCCAGTCCTATCAGGCCATCAAGGGTGCCAACGGCGGCGTACTGGTGATTTCCGGCGCGCCTGCTCCGACGGGTGCTGAAGCAGCTTTTCCCGGCCAGGTCATGAACGATGACCGCTGGCTGCGCGAAGTGGTGGCGGCGGGCGGTCTGAATTACGTGGACTGCGTTGGGGCGCACTATAACGAAGGCATCGTCGGGCCTGACCAGATGAGCGGTGACCCGCGTGACGGCTACTATACCCGTTATTTCGGCGGGATGCTCGATACCTACTGGAATATCATCGGGGGCGCGAAGCCGATCTGCTGGACGGAGCTGGGCTACCTGACACCGGAGGGTTTCCCACCGCTCGACCCCTATTTCGGCTGGGCGCAGAATACCAGTCTGGCGCAGCAGGCTTCATGGCTGGCTGGCGCGGCAGCCCGTTCGGCCCAGAGCGGGCGGGTGCGGCTGATGATCGTCTGGAATGTCGATTTCAGCAATTATGGCGCCGACCCGATGGCCGGTTATGCTATGATCCGTCCCAATGGCGGTTGCCCGGCCTGCGATGCGCTGGCGGCGGCGCGCTAGGCGCAAGCGTTCATAAAACGTCAGGCGCGGAGATGATTGAGCGTAGGTATGCAGTAGACTGCCTGCGCCTGACCTGATGATAAGATAGAGAGCAGGGGAGTGTGAACACTTCCCTGCACCCAACATACCAGGACACATTGATGGCAGTCATGGCAAAAAGTGTGCTTTGGGATAATTTGAGGAGAATGGATTAACGGCATGGCCGCACAATCGTCCGCACAACGTACACGGGTACGCAAACAGTTACGCGGCTTCGTCCTAATCTGGACGACCATCACTTTTGTGATGGGAGCCTGTACTTTCATTGCTATTTATGCGGCCTACGGGGCGCTGTCGCAGAACAGCGGCTCCCGCAGCAATGTAGCGCTGCCCATCAGCACGCGGACGCCGCAGAGTGCTGCCGTTGCCGCGACGCCGATTCCGACGCGGGAAATCATCCGGGCGACGGCGACAACGCCGCCAACCGCTCAACCAACGGCAGTGGTCGAAGAGGCCGGGCAGGGCGGCGGGGCTGTCGCTGTGGCGGCTGAAACAGAAGCCGTCCCTGCCGCGCCCACCGCTACCCTGCTGCCGGTAGATGATGATCGCTTCCAGATGGGGATTCAGGTGCAGTACAGCCTGGATATGAACCCCGACAATCAGGATAACTGGATGCGTGAAGTCAGCGAAAAGCTGAATATGGGCTGGTTTAAGCAGCAGGTGCGCTGGGAAGAAGTTGAACGCGAGAAGGGTCAGTTTGATTGGGCAGTCCTTGATCTGGTCATGCCCTCGGCGCAGCGTTTCGGCCTGAAAATCATGATGTCGATGGTGACCGCCCCCGACTGGGCGCGTGAGCCCGGCGCTGACCTCAGCAAACATGGCCCACCCGCCAACAATGCTGATTTTGTCAACTTCGTGACAGCGGTGCTGAAGCGCTACCCCGGCCAGGTTCACGCCATTGAAGTCTGGAATGAAGAAAATATTGACCGTGAATGGGCCTCAACCAAAGGCTTGAGCGCGGCCAATTATGTGGCGCTGCTGCGCGATACCTACACGGCGGTCAAGGAAATTGACCCCGGTATTATTGTGATTAGCGGGGCGCTGTCGCCAACCGGCTTTAATGATGGCATCGGCGCGTGGGATGATTATGTCTATATGGATCAGCTCATCGCGGCGGGTATGCTCAATTACACCGACTGTGTGGGCGCACACCACAACGGCTATAACATCAGCCCTGATCTGCGCTGGAATGAAGTGCCGAATGACCCCAGAGCGTCGTTCCGAGGGCCATTCGATAATCCGCATCATAGCTGGAGCTTCCGCAGCACGCTCGAAACCTATGCCAATAAGATTGGTGCGGCGGGTGGCGACCAAAAACTGTGTGTGACCGAGTTCGGCTGGGCGGTGACCGAAGACCTCGGCGGTTATCCCACCGGCTTTGAGTTCGCCAACGACAACACCCTTGAATAACAGCGCGACTTGACGATTGCTGCCATTGAGCGGATGCGCAGTTCGGGTTCAGTCTGGCTGGCGTTTCTGTGGAACTTTAATTACGGGCCGCAGGCTGGCTGGGCGACAGACAACGACAATGTGCCCTATTCAATCATCGGCAAGGACTGGCAGTTCCGCCCGGTCTATGACGCGCTGATCGAATGGGGCGCGGAAAACGGCACGTAGTTTTCCAGCCACAGCGTTTGTAGGGGCGAACCGCCGGTTCGCCCCTACCCATATCAATCTATCTTCCCCATTCTCAGGACAACATGCAGCATTTTTTTCGTAAGCACAAACGTCGGTTCGCTGTGACGCTGGCGGCGCTGGCCGTCTGTGCCGCTGCCCTGTTTTTCCGCGCCCAGACCTATGACCCCTTTGAGGCCGGGGCGATTCAGTCTCCGCCTTTCAATTCGCTGACCTATGGGATGCAGGCTTCGCTGTGGTGGGATGAGCGTATCGCCTCGCTGCACCTGGCTTATATGCAGTTGATGGTTTTCAGCCATGTCAAGGAAATTTTTGCCTGGGAGGACATTCAGCCAGAGCGCGACCAGTGGATTTTCGCGCGGGCGGATGAAGTTGTCGCCGAAGTCGAAGCCAAAGGCTTGAAACTGGTGGCGCGGCTGACGGAAACGCCTTACTGGGCGCGTACTGCCGAGGTTGATGAGCGCGACGTGGTGGATGCGCCTCCCGACGACCCGGCGGATTTTGGCGCATACTGCGGGGCGCTGGCGGAGCGCTATCAGGGGCATATTACCGCCTATCAGGTGTGGAACGAGCCAAATCTGGCGCGGGAATGGGGCGGAGAAGCGCCCAACGCGGCGGATTACACGGCGCTGCTGAAAGCGTGCAGCGAGGCCATCCGCGCGGCTGACCCGCAGGCCATCATTATTTCTGCTGGGCTGTCGCCAACCGGTACTTATGACGATTGGGCGCATCCGGATGATGTTTATCTCAATGAACTCTACGACGCGGGCTTCCAGCACTATACCGATGTCGTCGGTTTGCACGCGCCGGGTTATTCGCCGCCCAGCATGAGCCTGGAAGACGCCGAAGCGCAGGGACGGGCGCGTTGGGCGACCTTCCGGCGGATTGAGGACATGCGGCGTATCATGGTCGAGCGTGGCGATGCGGCGCGGCAGGTAGCGATCCTCGAATTTGGCTGGCCGCTGGAGGGCATTGGCGCGGATTATGCCTGGTTCGCCGTCAGTGAGGAGCAGCAGGCCGAATATCTGGTCGAGGCCTACCAGTACGCGGCGGAACACTGGCGTCCCTGGGTGGGACTGATGTCTGCTATTTATTTCGCTAAACCATCCTGGACGCCGGACGATGAGCAGTTCTGGTGGTCGATTATCAAGCCGGATGGCGATGGGCGGCCTGCTTTCATCGCGCTGGCGAATATGGCAAAATACTGCGGCGAGCGCGTCATTCCGGCACGCGCACCAGATAGCCCGGAGGCACTTGGCCTTGTCACCATCGATCCTTGCGATTAGCTACTTTTTTCATCTGATTGCGACCGTCATCTGGCTCGGTGGCTTAGCGACCATGACCATCCTCGTCTGGCCTGCGACCCGCCGGGCGCTGGCCGATACGCCCGGCGCGGCGGCGCTGCTCGAACAAATCCGTAAGCGCTTCACGCCGCTGGCGAATTTTAGTCTGGTCGTGCTGATATTCACCGGTTTTGTCCAGATGTCAGGCGATGCTAATTACGACGGCCTGCTGGTGATCGACAATGAGTGGAGCCGCGCAATTCTGCTCAAGCATGTCGCCATTTTCGGCATGGTGCTGTGCGGGCTGATTTTGCAGTTCCGCGTGACACCCGCGCTGGAGCGGGCGAGCCTGCTGCTGGAACGTGGCAAGGGCGACCCGGTGGACTACGAGCGTTTGCAGCGGCAGGAAGTGCGGCTGACCTGGGTTAACGCCGGGTTGGGGCTGCTGGTGCTGGCCTTCACCGCCTGGGCAACCGCTATTTAGGCTCTGCAACATGCAGACATGAGTCAACTAACGGCACCAGAAAATAGCACTATCGACAGGGATAAAGCGCAAATTCAATCATAAGCGCACGTTCTTCAAGTCTTTTAGGATCGTTAAATTGTAGCAAAAACTCAGTAACACGCCCTTCGGAGGTCAATGGGCTGATGTGGGAATCGTTCAATTGAAAGTGATCTGTCCATTGATCGATGCGAGGATTAAAAAGCCGGGTAAAGCTGCCCGTCTGAGGGTCAATTGAACCAATATCACTCCCTTTTAGAGTATTGCATGTCGGGCAGCTAAGACATAAGTTGCTCTCAGTGGTTTGGCCGCCATGTCGTTGAGCAATAATGTGTTCAATGTGAAATGGAAGCAATCTTTCGTCTTGAGACTGTAAACAATATTCGCAGCACTTTCCAGAACGTTCAATGACAAGACTGCCGAAGAGATGGTGTAATAGAAGTCATAATTTCCCGGCAATTTTAAGTCTCGTCTTTAGCTTGAGCATTGTCACGAAATGATCAAGACGCAAAAACTCGTCGAGTTCAGCGCGTTCATCAACGGTTATCTGGTTGAGGCTGTTCTTGTCTAGCAGGTCATGCAGGCGTTTCCCCATCGCTTCTGAGGCCTTGAAAGCGAGGATTTGCTCAGCAGTTGGGGAAGCTGCCAAAAAATCGGTGATTTCGTCAAATAGGGTTTTTTCCGGCGCAATCGACATAATCATACACATCCTATAAAACTACTGTTCCATTATAGCAAACTTCTCCTGGGAGCTGATATGCAAAAAGTGGTGCTGGTGACGGGTGCATCATCGGGGATCGGGCGTGCCACAGCCGAAAGGCTGGTGCTGGCAGGTTTGCGCGTGTTTGGGACGAGCCGCAGGCCTGACCTGAATGAGCGCTATCCCTTCACGATGCTGCCGCTGGATGTGACCGATAGCGAGTCGATCAAAGTCTGTGTGGGGATGGTGCTGGAACAGGCCGGGCGAATCGATGTGCTGGTGAACAACGCCGGGACAGTTGGAGTCTTGGGCGCGGCGGAAGAAATCACGCCGCAACAGTGGCGGGAATTATTTGAGATCAATTTTTTTGGCGTCGTCCAGATGACCCATGCCCTTTTGCCACTGATGCGGGCGCAGCAGCAGGGCTTGATTATCAACGTCAGTTCGGCGGCGGGGCGAAGCGGCGGGCCAACCTATTTCAGTGCCTACAGCGCCTCGAAATTTGCGCTCGAAGGCTACAGCGAAAATCTCTATTACGAAGTCGCGCCCTTTAATATTCGCGTGGCGCTGGTTGAGCCGGGCTATATGCGGACGGCCATCGCCACTACTCTCCTGTCACCCGGACAGCCGCTGGCAGCGTATCAAACACGGCGGGAGCGGGCGCTGGAAATTGAATATTTTGGCGTGGAAAACGGGCGCGACCCGGCGCTGGTGGGCGAAACAATTTTGAAAGTGATTGAAACCAATGCCCCGCTGCTGCGCTACCCGGTCGGCGATGATGCCATATTCGGGAGTTTGATGGGGCGCTTTTTGCCGTTCCCGCTCTATGCCCGGATGGTTGACTGGCTTTTTCAGGGTGGACGCTCCTTTAAGAATGGCTGGCGGCGGAAAGTGTTGGAGAGCGGCGAGTCCGGTAAGATGATGCCCTGGCTGGTGGTGGCCGGGCTGGCTGTTCTGACGTTCATTTTGGGGCGGCGTAAGCGACGATAATTGCAATTCAGGGGGCGTTAAGCTACACTCGCGCCTAGTTTGTAACCGGATGTATGCAATTCAACGTGGGGCGAACCGGGTGTTCGCCCTTACAATTGCGCGTGGAGTACATGCGTTGTCTTTTCGAGCAGGATTCGCACTGGCGGTTGGGCTGCTGCTGCTGGCGGCATTTTTGCGGCTGTGGGATTTACCAACCCTGCCGTCGGGATTCAGTGAAGACGAAATCACCGATATTCGCATCGCGGAGACGATTCGCTTAGGCAATATTGAAGTCTATTACGATCTGGGCGCGCAGGGCGGACGTGAAGGTTTATATCATATTGTCCTGGCCGCTGTCACCAGCATCCTCGGCAACGGGCCGATTGGCTATCACATGCTGTCGGTCTGGGTCAGCCTTTTAACACTGGCCGCCGTCTATGCGCTGGCGGTGCGGCTGTTCGGCCCGCTGGCGGGGGTGGCGGCGCTGGCACTGCTGGCCGTCAATCTGCCTTTCATCCTGGTCGGGCGCGAGGTCGGGCGTGAGGTGCTGCTTCCGGGGCTGGTGACAGGCGTGCTGGTGGCGCTGGCGCGGGCGCTGGCCGTTTACAAACGTACTTTTCCCCGCCTGCCGGTCAATGCCGCCTTTGGTTTGTTAGGGGCGCTGTTGGGGGTGGGTTTTTATATTCACCCGGTCAATTTTCTGATACTCCTGTTCAGTCTGGCTTTTGTCATTTACCGCCTTACGCTCAAGCCGCCGCTTTCCAGCCAGACCAACGGTTATCTGCGCTTCAGCCTGCTGCTCCTGATCATTATCGCCACTCCCTATCTGATTTCGAGTATACGCCTGCCGGATTTGAGCGGGGTCAGTCGGCTCTGGGGGGATTATCAGATTGCTGAAACTTCACCCGTTCAGTCCATACTTGATGGTTTTGGCGGTGTCCTCTTCAGAGGCGATGCGAACCCGACGCACAACCTGCCTGGCCGCCCGCTGATCGACCTCATCAGCGGTGTCTTGCTGTTGATAGGCCTGCTGACGGCGGGCCGCGCCTGGCGACAGCCGCGTTACGCGCTGCCGCTCGTGGCGCTGCTCTGCCTGCTTCCAGCGGCGCTGCTTGCGCCAGAGAGTCCCAATTTCCAGCGATTTATGCCGCTGCTGCCCCTGATCGCCCTCTTTTTTGGTTTGGGTGTGGCGACGCTGTATCGGAGTATTATTTCGCCTGTGGGACGGCGGTTGGCGCTGCTTGCCGCGCTGGGACTGCTGCTATTCAATGTCGTTTGGCTGGTGCGTGATCTCTTTCATGTCTGGCCCGCCCAGGCGCAGGTTTATACCGCTTATAATGGTCGCCTCGCTCAACTGGCCTATTACCTTGATCGCAGCGACGACGACAAGCCAACCGTCATTTGCGATTCGCGCCTGTCGCAGGTCGGTGATTTACAGGTCTTGACCGACACTGATCTGCTGCTCTTGATGATGAACCGAGAGAACCTGAATGCCCGGCTGGCGGATTGTGGTATCGCCCTGATTCTGGTGAACGGCGGCGACGGTCAGCAGATGATTTTTTCCAACCCCAACATGCTGGCGAATATGCACCCTTACCTGCGCGATTGGATGAACGAGGGTGAAGCTTTAGTTGGTTTGCCGGAGGAGTCTGCGGTGCAGGTGGCTGTCGCGGAACGACTGGCGAACAGGATAGGGCTTTTCACCACCACGGCTCCGGTGCAGTTCGCCCCAGAAGCGGGACTGGGAGAGACGGTGGCCTATCCACCGGTGCAGTTCGGCGGCAATATCACCTTTCTGGGCTATGAAAGGCCGGAAGTCAGTACCTATCGGCCCGGTGACATTCTAACGTCCATCACTTATTGGCGTGTCGATGGTATCATTCCGCCCGATTTGCGTTTGTTTACCCATATTCTCGCTGACCCTGCCGCCTCGCCAACCGCCCAGACCGATGTCATCAGTGTTGATGTAAGCGGTTTGCAACCGCGTGATGTCTTCATCCAGATCACTTTCGTGCCGCTCCCGCTTTCCATGCCCAGCGGAACCTACACGGTTTCGATTGGTGCCTACCAGCGCGAAGGCGGTGAACGGATGGCGGTGCTGCAAAATGGCACGACACGCGGTACCAGCCTGTTTCTGGGCCAGATTACGGTGCGATAATCATCATGTTTGAAATTGTGTTTTTAGGTACGTCGGCCTCCGCGCCGTCGATCCATCGAGGGCTGGCCGCGCAGGTTGTCATGGCGGGCGAACACCGCTTTCTGATCGACTGTGGCGAAGGTACACAACGTCAGATTTTGCGGAGCGGCGTCGGCTTCAAGAAGCTGAACCGCATCCTGCTCACCCACGCCCACCTCGACCATATCCTCGGACTGGGCGGGCTGGTTTCGACCTTCGCTCGCTGGGAAAGCATCGAAGAACTGGAAATCTGGGGCGGCAAGGCCACGCTTGACCGGGTGCAGGCGCTCCTGTTTGGCGTGGTGCTGGACTACGAACGGCTGCCGATTGCCATCCATCTGGTGGATTTAAAACCCGGCAAAATGATGGATGCGAAGGATTTCACCGTCGAAGCTTTCCCCGTGACCCATCGTGGGCCGGGCAATTTTGGCTTCATCTTCCGCGAAAAAGAGCGGCGTCCCTTCCTGGTGGAAAAGGCGGAGGCTCTCGGCGTCCCTGTGGGGCCGGAGCGCAGTCTGCTGGTGAAGGGGGAGTCCATCACCCTGGCGGATGGCCGTATCATCACGCCAGAGATGGTGCTGGGCGATGAAATTCGCGGTGTCAAATACGTTCACATCGGCGACATCGGAAGAACGGATAACGTCCGTGATTATGTGGCCGATGCCGACGCGCTGGTGATTGAATCGACCTTTCTCGAAGCTGACGCTGATGCCGCCAAAGCCTTCGGCCATATCACCGCCAAACAGGCAGCCACGCTGGCGCTGGAAACCGGCGTGAAAACGCTGCTGCTGACCCATGTTTCCCGTCGTTACCGCGAACGCGACATCATCGACGAGGTGCGGCGGACGTTTCCCAACAGCTATGTCGCCCGCGATTTAGACCATTACGTCATCGGGCGTGACAAACCGCTGGAGCGCCGTCATGCCTTCGACCCCGTGAGCGTGGAGGACGAGGCTGGGGAGTGAACCTACACTTTTAGCTAGTTCTCGACAGGTTGGTGCGACTTTCCTCTGCCGAACTCCGTAAACATCCATAACGTACGGGATAAAATAGGAGCGGCGGTTCATGCAGAACGCGAATTACGGGCCTTATCGTTGGGAAGAGCGTGGCGGCGAACATCAGAAACACAACTGGCGGCATGGACATGGGCCGCATCACCATCATAGTTGGGGACATCATGGCCGCATGGGTTTTCACCATCGCGGCGGCTGGGGACATCGCCGGGGCGGGTTTCCCTTAGTGCCGCTGTTGTTCCTGGGCTTCCTGCTTTTGGGCGGCTGGAAACTGATTTTCCCGCTGATTCTGTTAGCCATGTTCGGCGGCCTGTTCTTCTACATGAAGCGCCATCATGGCGGCGAATGGCGCAAATGGGCGGAGGAAAGCCGCTGGCGCTGGGACGACGACTCGGAAAAACCAAAACGTAAAACCGATGATTTTGTCACTATCAAGCGCAAAAACGACGACGACACCCTGTACGTCTAATTGAATACAGCTGATTAGAAGCGCCACGCCCTTGCCTTTAATGCCCCCTTTCTCCGTGTACGGCTGAGAGGGGGTCGGGGGATTAAGGGTAAGTAGGTGCTGTCATGGTATTATCCGCTGTATGGAACAAACCAACGCCTACATACAGCGCATCAACCTCCTGATTGACTACATCCGCCAGCACTTGACTGGTATAAGTTAACGGATGTGGCTGCGGAAAAATGCGCCGATTTCCGCAATGGCTGTTTTGCCTTCCGGTACAAAACCAGCGAACAGCGGGAAGGCGTGAATCATCCCCTCCCATACCTTGAGCCTGACATCGACGCCTGCTGCTTGTGCCTTTTCCGCATAACGAATGGCCTCTGCTCGTAGGATTTCGTGTTCTCCAGCGTGAATGAGCAGCGGGGGCATCCCACTCAGATCACCGAAGATGGGCGAAATGAGTGGATCATGCGGGTCATACACCCCATAATAATGACGCGCCATCATCGCAAGATCGTTCAGACGCAGAAAGGGATCGTATTTTTCGAGTTCGGGGATGGCGGCATCGCTGAATGTACAATCCAGCATGGCGGAAATCAGACAGGCAGCCGCTGGAAGGGGATCGCCGTTATCGCGCAAGTAGAGCAGGAGCGCGGCTGTCAACCCGCCTCCACCGGAATCGCCCGCGATAACGATATGATTAGGTATGTAGCCTTGGTCGATCAATCCCCGGTAGGCTGCCGTCGCGTCATCCAATGCCGCCGGGAAAGGATGCTCTGGCGCCAGTCGATAATCGACCATAAAGGCGCACATTTCCGCTGCCCGTGCCAATCGCCCCACTAGAATCCGGTGGACATGCGGTGTTTTCAGCACATAGCCGCCCCCGTGTAGATAAAATAGCACATGCGCTGGATTGGCGTTCGGAGGGGTAATCCATTCCCCCGGAATGCCGCCGATGATGGCCTGCTCCCAACGAATGCTGCGCGGCATCGGTTCGAATACAGGTTGTTCTGAGGCTTTCCGATAGGTCTTTAGTGGCATTTCCGGCGGCATCAACCGCCCGAAAAAGATTTTCATCGCCTGGTAAAATAATCGCGCTCGCAGACTGACCATTTTTCCCCCTCGTCATCTGACACTTCTATCATACACGACAGGACGATTGATTGACTCCCTTTGTGAAATTTCATACAATAAATTCAGAACATTTTGAATGTCGTGAATGTCAGGAGGCCTACCGATGGATCGAGCCAATGCCGAGCGCGTCTTCGCCCTGCTGAACGACTTGAACGGCGATCTGCGCGGCAAAGTCGTCTCCGAGCGCTGGTGGCTGGTGTGGATTGTGATGGGTTTCGAAATCCTCATCACCAGCATCATCACCCAGTTCATCCAGTGGAGCGGGGAGACTCGCTTGCTCATCTATCTGCTCGTCTGGGGTGTGCACGTCTTGCTGATCCCACCGATCATCCTGTTCATTCACCGGCGCGGCGGCGGGCAGCGGACGGCTGCCGAAACCTACATGTGGTGGATTTGGGCGACCTTCATCATCGGCAGTACACTGGCCGCGTTTTTTGGCAAACTGGTCATCGAGCCGGGGACTTCCGGCGCGCCCGTTGTGGCGCTGCTGGGCGCTTTCGCCTTCTCGATGATGGCGATGGTGACGCACCGCTTTTTCCTGATCTGTGCTGCGATATTCGCTGGCGTTATGCTGGGTATGGCGGTTTTTCCGCAGGTTGAATTTTTCATCTTTGGCGGCGCATGGTTTATCGTACTGGTGGCGCTTGGTGTCTATTTTCGTGCCACAATCGAGCCGCATCCGGGGAGGTTGTTATGACCCACCGCCTGCCCCTGACCATGAAAACGGTTTTTCAGGATTTGTTGCTGCTGACGTTTGCCGTCCCGCCGCAAGGCTTGGCGGCGCTGTTGCCGCCAGCCGTTCATCCCTATGAGCGCGACGGTCGCGCTTATATCTCGATTGTCGTCGGCAATATGCGTGGGATGCGTCCCGGCCCGCTGCCCGAATTCCTCGGCACGAATTACTACCAGATCGTCTATCGCGCGGTTGTCCGCTTGTGGGGGAAGGATGGGCGCGAGTATCCCGGCGTCTTCTTCCTCCGTTCGGATAGCAACGACCCGGTGATGAGTTATTTTGGCAATCGCCTGACCGAGTTTCGCTTTCATTATTTTCATACCGGCGCGATCAACCTGATCGAGCGTGGTGAGGATATGCTCGTCAGCGTTCAGACGCGCGACAAAGGCGGCGATCTGGTCGCGCACGCGCTGAATGATGGCAGGGCAGAATCGCTGCCGCCCGCGCCCGGTTTTGCCAGCATGGCTGATGAAAAAACGACATTGGTGGAGCTGTTCCACGCCTATGCTTATGACGAAGCGCGTGGCATGGTCTACGACCTTGAAATCGAACGCGGCGATTGGCAGTTGCACCGCCTGACCATGCAGGATTATTTCTCGGCCTTTTTTATGGAGCGCCCCTTCACCGCCTTAGATGCCCAGCCGGTTTCCCACCTCTATATTCGGGAGTGCAGTTACATCTGGAAACCCATGGTCGAAATCCCGATAGGGCAGTTACAACTGCGCTAAACGCACAAATCTCCCCTCAAAATCGAAACAAATGTCATGACAAATGTTTCACCCGCCGCCCCTTTTCCCTGCTAAACTAAGGCTATGACTTTCTGTATGCTCTGTGTCCTCTGTGTCCTCTGTGGTGAAAATGTATTTTCTGGCAAATGGTAAGGCTGTTACCGCGAGTTGGCGGCGGTACTTCCAAAAACAATCCACCGCCACCATCGCCGCCGCCAGCTATTCTGCGAGTTTCTCGCCTGTTGGCGGCGGTACTTTTAAAAATAATCACCGCCGCCATCGCCGCCGCCGCCACTGCCTTTGTCTGTGCAGTTGCCTGACAGCTATAGCTGCCTCAAAAACTGCGCCGGGTTGTTCAGGAAATCCCGCGTCAGCGTCACATGCTCCAACGTTTCCCACGCCACCGAATGCACCGGCGGTTGGTCGAAACTCAAAATTTCCGCCTCAGGATAAGCCATCAGAATCGGGGAATGGGTTGCGATGATGAACTGTGCCGCGTGTTTATCCACCATCTCCTTGATGAGCGCGATGAACGCCAACTGCCGCAGCGGTGAAAGCGGCGCTTCCGGCTCATCCAGCAGGTACAACCCGTCCGGCACAAACCGCGCCCTGAAGAAGGTGAAGAAGCTCTCGCCGTGCGAACGCTCGTCCAGGTCGCCCTGATATTTGTGCTTCAGGTCATGCAGTTCCCCCATTATCGGCATCCGCGCCAGACCCCGCGCATAATCTGAACGGCCAGCGTATTCCTCGTCGATCTCGCGCAGGTCGTTTTCCAGCCCTTCACGGATGGCCGCCAGCCGTTTCGCATAACCAAAATAATCTTCCGCCCGCAGGAAAAAACCTTTGCGCGTCTTCTTCGTCCATGTCAACTTAAGCGCCTTCGCCAGCGCGCGCACACTGTTCAGCGACTTATCCCGCCCCAATTCCTCGCTGCCCGCTGCGACGGACCCCGCCGCTAATGCTAACGCTTCCAAAAAGGTCGATTTGCCAGAACCATTTTCCCCGACGAGGAACGTCACCGGGGCGCTGAATCCCAACTCTGGCAGGGCTTTAATCGCTGGAATATTGAACGGATAATGACCCGCTTCTTCCGCCCGCACGACGCCCAGCCGAACCGATTGCAGGTGAATAGTCAAGGCAACCCTTCTTTGCTATATTCAAAATTGTCTTCCGCTCAATATGTTGGACTGATTAAAACGATGAGCGAATTTAGCGACCATGAACCGAAAAAAGGCGTTTTTGCCATCAGTAGTAAAACAGATGTGCTGGAAGATATTAGAACGTTTTTGCGCGATGATGCCGAATTTGAGTTGATCGGATTTTCTCAAACTGGACGAGAAGGTATCCAAAAAGCAGTTGAACTGAAGCCTGTAATCATTTTATTGGACATCAGCATATTTGATATGAACACCATAGAGGTGGCTGAACAGTTATGTGCGAGCCTTTCCTCTGCCAAAGTGATAATGTTGACTACCAATAACCCTGGTTACTTGCTTAAAAGAGCCTTGGAAGTTGGAGTGAGTAATTTTTTGACAAAACCACTTTTAAAGAACGAATTGGTAGGAGTTGTCCGTTACATCATTCAAAGCGATGAAGAATAGCGAAAACAATCTGTCGTGTGGTCGTTGACCATGCCACAGGCTTGCATGAAGGCGTAACACACCGTCGGCCCGACGAATTTGAAACCACGCTTGAGTAAATCGCGGCTCATCGCCTGCGATTCCGTCGTCTGCGCCGGGATTTCTGCCAACGTTTTCCAGGCGTTCACTTTCGATGACCCGCCGACGAATCCCCAGATGTAGCGGTCAAATGTGCCAAATTCCTCGCGCACCTTGAGGAAAGCCCGCGCATTCTGCACAGCCGCGTTGATCTTTAGCTTGTTACGGACGATGCCGGAGTTTGCCATCAGCTCGGCGATTTTCGCCTCGTCATAACGCGCCACGATCTCCGGCTCAAAGTTGTCGAACGCCGCGCGGTAGTTGTCACGCTTTTTCAGGATTGTGATCCAGCTTAAACCGGCCTGTGCCCCTTCCAGAATCAGCATCTCGAACAATTCGCGGTCATTGTGCCGGGGGACGCCCCATTCTTCATCATGGTAGGCGACGTACAGCGGTTCATTCAGGTTCACCCAGCCGCAACGGGTAAGATTCATGGGCATATCTTTACTTTATAAGCGAGTTTGGGAATGGTCACAATCGAAAAAATGCCATCACCTCCATAGGCAATTTGACGACCATCGGGACTCCATGCGATCTCTCTTACCTGCCCGCCAGTCTGTATAAGGCCAAGCGATTGACCTGTACGAGTATTCCAAAAGCGCACTGTACCATCGCTGCTACCACTGGCAAGGTTAATACTATTCAAACTCCAGATAACCGAAGTGACAAGATCGGTATGTCCCGTTAATGCGAACAGCGCTTCACCTTTTGACGCATCCCATACATGTACTATTTTATCAATTCCCCCGCTAGCAATTTTTGTGCCATCAGGACTCCAATCTATATCTTCTGCACCGTTGATCTCACCAACGAAGGTGAATAAAAGTCGTCCTGTGGTGATGTCAGTAATAAAAATTGTGTTTTCATCGTACCTTGCACTCGCCAACTTGCTACCGTCAGGATGCCAATCTATCTTGTTTCCAGGTATTGCGAAAAGTAAAAATTCTTCTGTAACGCTATTCCAAATTCCACTATTAGCTGAGGTATCGGCTACGGCAAGTATGATGTTATCAGGATGCCATTTGACGGCTACAGAATTTATGGAGTCCGCTGCAACTATTTTTCCTGTTGAAACATCCCAAACAGCAAGACCATTGGGATTGATACTTGCGCTGGCAAGTTTGCTACTGTCGGAACTCCAGTCCACGTCGCTAACTATCCCTCTGCTAATGGTTAGGGTTTGAATTATATCACCAGAAGCCGCATCTATAATGCGAATGCCTCCCGCTTCGCCTACTGCAATCTTCGTCCCATCAGGACTCCAGGCAAGACTGAATATGATGTCCGACAAATCCTGTCCGTGGGCCAGAAATGGTTGAAAAAACCCGTTCATCACGGCAGCCAGTACCGCGAACATTATCAATCGGTTTATGGGAAAGTGTTGAGAAAAGTTTTTCATCACGATGACTCAGAAATCGATTCATGCCGCCAGGTGCGCGTGCCAGCGTCGTGCGAAACAGACGGAAAACTCACGATGTCGATGCGCCAGGGCGTCAGCTTCAGCACGCCGAATTCTTCCCTGCTGAAGGTCGTCCCCGGATCATACCCCAGCGGCGGTGGGGCGTTTTTGAACAAATCCCACACCCGCTGTTTCACCGCCGGGTCATCGGCCCACTCAGCGCGGCAGTCGGCATAAACCGGATTGAAAGGGTCGGCGATGTACGCCAGCGAAATATAGGGATTATTCGCTAAGTGACGCGCCTTAAAGGAATTGGGGGCTGTGCCAATCCAGCCAGTTGAACCTTCCCAGATCGGGTGCAAAACGCGCGAACGGGGTCGTCCTTGCGAATCGACGGTCGCCGCGCTGCACAACACCATCGTGTGAACGCGGCGGATGAATTCCTCTTCAATTTCCGCAAAGCTGTTGACCTGCATAGCGCCCCTTTAAATAAATAATTTGAGCTTCTCGAAGTCCTTGCGCAGTGTTTCCTTCTGGCTGGCACTGTACAGCACCACCGCCGGATGATACAGCGGCACGACGTGAATTTCGCCGTAGTGCGCCTGCGTTTTAATCAGCTTACCGTGCAGGTCGCTGATCTTACTGCGCTTTTCCGGCAGGTCGAACTTCTTCAGCGTGTAATCCATCGCGAATCGCCCCAGCGTAGCAATCACTGCTGGGCGAATGATGTCGATGATGCGGTCGAGGTAGGGCGTGTAAAAAGTCAGTTCTTCCGGTGTCGGGTCGCGCTTTTCCGGCGGTTTGTCCATCAGAATGTTGGTGACATAAACATCTTCACGCTTCAGGCCGATTCCGCCGAGCATCTCAGCCAGAACTTCGCCCGATGGCCCGATGAATGGCCTGCCCTGCATGGCTTCATTTTTACCCGGCGCTTCGCCGATGAACATGATATTGGCGTCCGGGCTGCCATCGCCGATCACCGGAAAATAGCGGTTATCGATACGAACCTGATACAGCGGCGAGTCCGACGCCCGTACCAGGTCGTCGCGCACCTGCTTGAGCGCGGCTTCCTTCTGGCGCAGCGTTTCCGAGTCAGGACGCTTCTTGAAGGATTCGTTAGCAG
Organism: uncultured Anaerolineaceae bacterium; assembly: GCA_964447795.1. Lineage (GTDB taxonomy): Bacteria > Chloroflexota > Anaerolineae > Aggregatilineales > Phototrophicaceae > CFX2. Next base: position 28,487 of record CAYUTY010000004.1, on the reverse strand, counting down.
GTGTGGCTTCCTTGATGGCCGTGACCAACTTTTGAATGTCGTAAGCGAAACGCTGGTGGCTGAGTTCGATGGCATTGCGCCGCGCTAACCCTGCCAGATCATCCGGCAGTTCGCTTGGTGCGGGCATTCGCGCACGACGCACCAGCACCGGGATGACCACCTTCCCCTGTTTGAGTGCGCTGGCGATTTCAATACGCACAAAATCGTTCCACTGTTCGAGCCGCCGTTCCCCGGAATCATCCACCGCGCTCGACCACGATGGGCCTATCATGGCGATGAAAGCATCGCACCCAGCGACGGCGCTTTCCAGCACATCGATGAAATCCGCGCCAGGTGGAATACTGTCCACATCCATGAAGATGTCTTCGCGGGCGAAATGCTGGGCCAGATGGTCAAATAGTCGGCCAACATCGCCTTCGGTATCCTGCCGCCGGTAATTGATGAAAATGCGGCTCATTCCTGCTCCCGTAGTGGATAGGGCAAAAGAAAGGAACACAATCTATTGTGTCCCTTCAATTTTAGCACGGATGTGAGGTTTTCAGTCCTTGATGCTATGGCGCAATCACCACGAATTTATCCGCCGCGCTCCAGTTGCCCCACGTGCCGTCCGCACGCTGGGCGCGGGCACGCCAGTAGTAGGTACAGTTTCGCAGTGGTTCAGTTGTGATGGCATAAACATCCCCGGCCAGATCGCCCGACTCAAATTCCGGGCGGGCGAAATCCGGCGTGTTATCCACCTGTATCTGATAACCTGTTGCCCAGGAAACCCGATTCCATTCCAGCGTCACCGTTGCTGTGGTGAAGTAATTACGTGTCGGTGTCACGCCCGGTGGCGATGGATCGGGGATGACGGGACAGCCGAAATAGACTGCGGTATAAACCGGGGCGCCGCTGGTGATGGTCAGGAAATGGGTTTGCGCCCCACCGTCCGACCACGACTCATAATCCCAGCGTGTGCTGCCAACAATTTGTGGCGACGGCGCTTCAACTTCCCACTCGACCCCTACTACTTCCGGGATGCTGTAAGGCGTGGTGCGCGGTGTGCCATCAACATTGATTTGCAGGCCTCTCGGCTGGCTGGCGACGGTGGCGCGCACTACCTGCGGGCGCACATCGCGGAAAGTAGTCGTTGTCAGGCCAGTGTTGTCTTCAACCGTCAGGTAAATCCGGTACCAGATGTTGACAGATTGGTGGCTAAAGGTGGCCGGAGTGAAACTGCTGTCTCGTTCGCCGCTGAAAGGGGCTACAAAAGGGTGGTTATGGGCGTCATGATGCAGCAGCACTTCCCAGGTGAAAGCCGATGCAGGCAGCGTTCCCTGATCGCCGTCACTGGCTGCGCCGGAGAAGGCGACTTCCTGCCCGGCGATGAAGGTTGTACCAGCAGCAGGTGTCAGGATGACCGGCTGTGGGCGCACCCCGTCGATAACCGTCAGCGTGGCCGCCAGGCTGGTGACAGTCCCGGCCAGGTTGGTCGCCACACAGCGGAACTGTGCGCCATTGTCGCCGACGAGCGCCGGTTTCAGTGTGTAGGTTGCGCGGGTAGCGCCGGGAATATCTGTACCGTTGCGCCGCCACTGGTAAGCTGGCGCGGGCAGGCCGTCAGCTTCGCAGGTGAAAGTGGCGCTTTCGCCTTTCGCTAAGCGCTGATTTTGCGGATTGAGTGTGATCGTCGGCGGTTTTGGTTCAGTATAGGTGATGCGGTAGACCACACCGTCATTGGCGCTGGTACCGCGTGACAGGTAATACAGGCTGCCGAAGGAATCGACTTCCAGATCGACAATGTTGGGATAAGTGGCGGTGGCAAAAGTAGATGGAACATTGCCGCCCAAATTGATGTGCTTGATAAAACTGGCGCAGTAATCAGCGAAAAAATAATCATTATGATAGACCGCCGGAAATTGCAGCGTTGGTGGATTGTAAAAAACACCCGCCGTAATGGCGCAGACTGGCTCCGGGCTGGTGAAGTGATTATAGGCATACAGCGGTGACCTGTAGGCCGGGTTTGTGGTTGGGCCTTCTGTCACCGGCCAACCATAATTGGCCCCGGCAGCCCCCACATTGATTTCTTCCCAGGTACTCTGACCGACATCATTGATATACAGCGTTGATGTCCCGCGTCGAAAGGCGAAGTTGAACGGATTACGCAGCCCCAGCGCCCAGATAGCCCGGTTTTTGCCCGTAGCCGTCGTGTAAAATGGATTATCTTCCGGGATGCTGCCATCCTTGTTGATTCGCAGAATTTTACCCATCACATTATTGAAGGACTGGGCGTTGCTGGGGACGACATTCTCACCAACGGCGATATACAGCTTGCCATCTGCTCCGAAAGCCAGCGTGCCACCGTTATGGTTGGTGTTCGATGAAAGCACATCGGTTTCAAAGATGATGCTTTCACTGCCGGGAACAGCGACATTGCCATTAGCGGTGAAGCGGCTGACCCGGTTACGCCGGGGCGTGGTTGAGGTGGTGTAGTACAGGTAGAGATGGTTGTTGGTTTCAAACTCCGGATCAAAAGTGATGCCCAGTAAACCACGTTCCCCGGCTGAGTTTACGGTGAGGGAGATAAAAGGCGTGGTCAGCAGCACATTATTTTCGATGATGCGGAGCGCCCCCGCCTGCTGCGCTACAAAAATCCGGCCATCCGGGGCAATGGTCATGGCGGTTGGGCTGCGGAGTCCCCCAGCGATGCGCGTCTGGACGAACTGCGGCGGCAGCACGATGGCTTCTGCTGGAGTGACTGAGCCGACAATCAGTAACCATGTGCTGATAATCAGTATGGCTTGCTTAGCCGTAAATTGTTTCATCCACCTTGTCCGATATAAACAATTTCAAACCAGTTTACACGATTTTAGGATTCAACTGGTTGTATGGTTGTAACGGACTTGTATAAAAATCGTGTTTAACTGGTTGGTATTGGTTCGCCAAAACACACATCTGGTTCGTCTGCAAAGCAGGCGCGGTTGCCCTGGGCGGTCATTTCAATGATCTGCCGGTCAGGAAAACGGGCGAGAACCTGGGCGCGGAATCCGGGTTGTGTGTTGTCAATGCCAGCCACGATGTCGCTGTCGAGGTGCGGGCTTGTGATCGCCATCAGCGGGCCGAGGGCACGCCAGCGAATATCCGCCCCTTCCAGCAGTACCAGTACAGGTCTGTCATCTTCGCGCCGGGCTTCCACGGCCTCAATCATTTCCGGGCTGACCCAGTTGAAGCGGTATAGAACCTCAATGCGTGGCAGGCTGTACAGAAAGAAGCTGTTGCCAAGTGCCAGTGCCAGTAGCAGATAGACCGGCAGGCGGCCAAGTCGCCGTGCCAGCCATGCCACCGGCACCGCGCTGATGAGCGCCAGCGGTGCCAGCATCTCGAAGTAATAGCGGGTGCTGTAGCGCTGTGAACCAATCCAATAGGCGAAATGCAGGCCCACCAGCGCCAGTGCAATCGCCAGCATCAGATATACCCATTCCGCCGCTGCATTCCATTTGCCAACCAGCAAAAAGGCAAAAGGCAGGCAAACCCACAGCGCTGCGCCTGCCATCCAGCCATAGGCAAAATTGCGGTCACGCAGCAGCTCCACATCCAGATTGGTGGTCAGCATCAGCACCACTGCGCCGACCAGCAGCCAGAGAGCAAAAATCAATGAGCGCCGTCGCCAGGCCAGCAGCAGTCCAAAAGGCAGCAGAATCCAGCTCAGGCCAATCGGCTCCCAGTAATCTCCATCAAACAACAGATGATCGCGCAGGGCAGGGGTGATATCATTTCCCTGCCAGCCGCCAAACTGCCAGCCGAACAGATCCGCCGCCGTCAGCGATAAATCCCAGCGTGTCTGGCGGATACCCTTTTCGAGTGTATGGCCGTTACGCCCGTAGCCTTCGCCAAAGCCTACCTTATCGTAAGGCCAGACGAGTGTGTAGAGATTTAGTCCAGCCTCGCCACTGGCGGCATGGTTGAAAGCCGGGATGATGAGCGCAATCATACCCGTAATGACAGCCAGAATGAGCAGGGGAAGGAAGACTCTGGCAACTGAAGACTGAGCATTCAGGGGTAAAGAAGAATGGGCGAGTGCTGGCTGCTGGTTGCCGGGTGAGCTGTCAGAGATGATCGCATCATCGGGTTGACTGGCTGTCATTGGCGATTGTTTAACCGGTTTCGGAGAGCGGCTGCTCAGAAAAGCGCGCAGAAGTCGTATCCCGCTCCAGATTACGAACGGCGCGGCCACAGCCAGCCCGGCCAGCGGGCGGTTGATGACTGTCCAGCCCAGTGCCAGCCCGGCCACTGCACCCCAGACAAGGCGGGTGCGTTCGACAGCAGCGCTGGTATTCTCTTTGGCGGGTCGGCTCATGCGCCAGTAGGCATACATAAACAGGCAGGTCGTGAACAATGCTGCCGTATGCCCCATCAGCGTGCCGTTGAGCAGCAGCGCTATTGGCGAAAAGGCAGTCAGCGCGGCGGCCACCACACCGGCATCAGGGTTAAAAATTTCCCTTCCCATCCGGTAGACCAGCGCCACTGTCAGGGCAGAGAAGAAGGCATTAATGAGCCAGGGCTGCCCCATCGCCACGCCGGGAGCCAGGAGCAGCGGCCAGCCCAGCGTGTATTTGCCGAATCGTAAGCCGTTAATATGATCGACCACGAAGGGCTGCCAGTAGGCGCGGCGCGGAGAAGGCGACTCGATCACGCTCTGTCCACGCGCCAGTAGTTTAGCTTCCCACAGATAGGCGACTTCATCTTCCAGATGGGGTAACTGCTCAAAGACGTGTTTGCTGATCGACCAGCTCATGAAAAAGCTGAAAAACGCCAGCAGCAGCGCGACAACGTGATGCCAGGCTATACGGGAATAATAGGGATTTGAAAAGACCAAAGTGCAAGTTTCCTGTTATGTGCTGGATATAGCCTTACATGACACAGTACATTTTTTTGAGGGTCGTTATGCGATACACAAGTGTGCGCTACCTCATCATTATCCTGGTTATAACGACGGTTACAGTTTTTTTGACTCCCCCTGCTGCTGTGCGTGCTGCCGGGACTGTGACAAATTGTACCACTTTCAACGATGGTGTTCTGCCAGCCGACACGCTGGGCGAGCTGCTGCCGTCGGGGGGCCTCATCACTTTTGCTTGCAGCGGGGTGATTAACGCTGCCGGAACGACCTCCACTGCGCCAAATATCACTGTAAATACAACGATCAGTGCTGTTGGGCAGAACGTCCGGCTGGTAGCCGGGGACACACAGCGTATTTTCATCATAGACGCCGCCGCAACCGTTACCCTCGATACGCTCACGCTGGATGCCGGTGCCAATTTCCCGGCTGTAGTTAATTTCGGTTTTCTGACATTTAGAAACAGCGCTGTTGTGGACAGCGTGGGCGGGGGCATTTTTAACGGCGGTAGCACATTAATCAGCAGCAGTCAGTTTTCTAATAGCCGCCAGCCAATTGATAATGCCGGTTTGATGTCGATACAGCAGTCCTCGATTACCAATAATGCGCCTCTGGGCGCGATACGGAACACGGGCGAGCTGACTGTTTTTAGCACAACCCTGACCGGTAACAGCCGTAATCCTAGTGACGGCGGCGCCATTTACAATGAAGGTTCACTTACGCTGGTTGCTGCTGTCATCAGTAACAACAGCGCGGCGGGCTGCGGCGGCGGTGTCGCCAATCAGGGCGGGACAGTATCGTTCACCAACGGCGGGCCAACCGCTAATACGGCCAGCAGCGGCGGTGGGGTGTGCAGCTTCAATGGCTCGCTCACCATTGTCGAAAGCGAAATTGAAGGCAATACGGCTTCGGTCGCAGGTGGCGGCATTTTCGGCTCAGGTGGCAGCCTCAGCCTGGATCGCAGCGCGGTTTTGCTCAACCAGGCAGCCAGCGGCGCAGGGGTTCGTTTCACCGGTAGCATGACCATCGTCAATACCACCTTTTCCGGCAATACTGCTAGCGGTAATGGTGGGGGATTGTACATTCGTGTCTGCCCCGGCAGCAGCGCCAGCCTGATTTATACCTCATTTGTCAATAATCAGGCGGGAGCAGGGCGTGCGATTTATCACGAGAACTGCGGTGAGCCGGTCAGCATACAGAAAAGCCTGATCGCCCACAGCAGCGCCGCCAATAACTGTTTCGGCCCCTTCGTCAACGCCGGTTACAACCTGACAACGGACGCGGGCTGCGCCGGTTTTGGCCTGACCACATTCACCCAGCTTCAACTCAGCTCACTGCTCCCCAATGGCGGATTTACCAGGACGCATGGGCTGGGGCAGGGCAGCAGCGCGATTGATGCTGTTCCACTCAGCCAGTGCGGCCTTACGCTTGACCAGCGTTTGAGCGCTCGTCCGGTTGGCAATGGCTGTGATGCCGGTGCCTATGAGTCGCCTTACTTTGCAACGCTGGCAGGAGGTGCGCCCATCCTGAACAGTTATGAAACTGCTTCACCAACGCTGACCTGGAATCGGGTAAGTTGGGCAGCAGGTTATGAAATTCAGGTGGACACAACACCGGCCTTCTCTGGCAGTCCCTTTGTTCAGGCTGTGGCTGCCAATACGCTCACCTTCACCCTCCCGCTGTCGCTGAATAACGGGATTCATTACTGGCGTATTCGCGCTAAACGTGCTGATGGAAGCTGGGGTAGCTGGAGCCAGCCGCAGCCGTTTGTGGTTGTTGTGGCCGCCTGATTCAGGGTTGGCAGAGAGAAATTCTGCCCTTATAATGACTGCCTCTATTCTAAAGTGATGGTCTGCTGCCTGTGCAGCAACCGGACTTTGCAGGCGACTGGCCTGATTTGTGAAGGATAAATTTCTCATGAAAGTTTTGCTGCTCTCCGATGTCTATAAGCAGGGTGTGGCGGGCGAAGTCGTTGAGGTTTCGGACGGCTATGCACGCAACTACCTGATTCCGAAACGGCTGGCCGCCAAAGCGACGCCGACGGAACTGAAAAAGGCCGAGCGCCTTCAGGAAACTGCCGCCGCTCGCAAGGCCGAACTGGAAGGCCGCCTGAATGACCTCGCCCGCCAGATTGACGGTGTGGAATTGGTCTTTGGACGCCGCGCCGCTAACACCGGCAAGCTGTTTGGCTCGGTGACAACCACTGACATCGCCGAAGCTCTGAATGAAAAGACCGGCATTGACATTAACCGCCGCCGCATCAGCCAGCAGTCCATTCGTGAACTGGGTTCGTTCGAAATTCCAGTGCGGCTTGGCACGGAAATTTCGCCGAATTTGAAAGTGGTTGTTGTCCGCGAGGATGAATTGGCTGATTTCGTGGCACGCCGCAAGGCAGAAGCAGAAGCTGCCGCCGCTGCCCCGGTGGAAGCCGCGCCTGAAGCAAACGAAGCTGTTACTGAAGAAGCCCCCGCCGCCGAGTAATTTTTTCCTGGCCGGTGACGCGCGAACAGCCCTGTGAGTTATCCAGGGCTGTTTGTTTTTCCGCTGACGCGGCGGTGTGGTACAATGCTGTGGTTTGGCTGGACAAACTGAAGGCGAACCTACCCACGCATGGACGCACAGGCATTAGGCCGCTATCTGCGCGAATCCCGTGAAGCCAAAGAACTCACGCTTGAAGACGCGGAACGCGCACTCAAAATTCGCCGCCGCATTCTGGAATCGTTTGAGTTAGGGGAATTCAACCTTGCCGACGCTTCGACGGTACAGATTCGCGGTTTTGTGCGAAATTATGCTCGCTTTCTCGGCCTGGATGATGACCGGGTGGTGGCCTATTATGAGTCTGCCCGTCACGAAGCCGAAATGCCCCGCCGTCGCGCCGGTAAGCGCACCACTCAGACCATTGCGCCGGTAGCCGCCAAACGTGTCACTGATACCAACCCCTCACTTCCGGCTGTCCCGATTGTCAACTTTGAGCCGCAGGCGCGCCGCAACAGCCTGCTCAATACGCTGGTGATGCTGCTGGTAGCAGCGGCTTCGGTAGCGGTGATTGTCTTCGTGGTGGTTCAGCTTGTGGGCCGTACTCAGGAAACCTCCGGCCCGGAATCTCCAGCGGATATTCTTGGCCAGCTTCCGCCGACCCCAACCGATACACCGCTGCCAACGCTCACACCTGCTCCAACACTGACGCCGCTGCCTGCTTTCCAGCAGAATTACAGTGGTCGTGGAGTGTTAGTGACTATCGGTTTCAAACAGCGGACATGGCTGCGCGTCTCCAGTGATGGCATCGAGCGTTTCGCCGGAATTGTGCTGATGGATGCCCCGCCGCAGGAGTATGCGGCCAACGATAATGTCACCGTGACGTCCAGTAATGCTGAAGCACTGGTTGTCACCTGGAACGGCCAGCCGCAGTCCAGCTTTGGTGGGCGCGGTCAGCGGGTTGATATTATTTTTCGTGAGGCGGGTGTTGATATTACCACTGGGCCGGGTTTCGACCCGACTTCAGAATTTACCATAACCCCACTCCCGACTTCAGCGATTGATGTGGGTGGGACAGTGGCCGCGTTGACACCGAGCAATACACCCGGCCCCAGCCCGACACCCACCGATACACCGACCATCACGCTGACGCCCAGTATCACGCCGACACCCAGCGATACACCGACACCGACCAGCACACCCAGTAATACGCCAACGCCTAGTAATACCCCGCTGCCGACCGACACGCCGACGATCACGCCGACGCCAACCGACACCCTGACGCCAACTGCGACGGCTATCCTGCCGCCGCGTGTCACCCAGGAAGGTCTGCCGCCGACGAAACCTGTTGAATGAGGAGATTAAACATGGAATTTACCCTTTCTTTGCCGGATTGGGCGGTTGATGAACTCAAAAGCCTGCCGGCACATATTCCCAATCTTGATGACCGGATGCGTGCGGTCATTCGTTTTTCGCGGCTGAATTTTGAACGTGGCACGGGTGGGCCATTCGCCGCTGGAGTCTTCGAGCGCGACACCGGCAAAGTGGTCGTGATCGGTGTCAACCGCGTCGTCCCGCACAACTGCTCCTCCGCCCATGCCGAGGTAATGGGTATGTCGATGGCGCAGCATTTACTCGGCACATTTGACCTGGGCGGGGCGGGGATGCCTGCTCATCAACTGGTCGTCAACTGGCGTCCCTGTGCCATGTGCTACGGAGCTTTGGTGTGGTCGGGGATTCGCTCGCTGGTGATCGCGGGCAGCGGCCCCGAGCTGGAACAAATCACCGGCTTCGACGAAGGCCCCATTCACCCGGACTGGGCGACTGAACTGGAAAAACGCGGCATTACGGTTCAGGATGGCCTGCTCAATGACGAAGCAGTGGCCGTTTTTCGTGATTTCGCCGCCAGCGGTGCGCTGGTTTACAACGGGCGGCTTGGGGGCGAGTAGGGGTATAATAAGCGCACAGGTGAGTCAGCGAGGCGATTTACAGATGGCACTGCCAACAACACATACCTATACCGTTGACGAGTTTGAGGACTACATCGCCCGTCCTGAAAATCGTGATCGCCATTTTGAGCTGGTTCACGGGGAAATCGTCGAAAAAGCCATGCCAACTGACGAACATGCGATTGTTATCAATCTGTTTTCTTTTCATCTGACTGGCTTTTCTTTGGAGCATAAACTGGGACTGCCCGGCCCGGAGCGCCGCTTCGTTTTCCCCGACGATACACAGGATGCCCGCCAGCCAGACTTGTCGCAGATCATCGACCCAAGTGTGCCGCTGGTAACAAAAGGGCCAACCCGCGTCATCCCGGATGTGATTGTCGAAGTAAAATCGCCGGACGATACACCCGACGAGATGCGTGACAAAGCCCGCTTTTATATCAGCAAGGATGTCCGGTTGGTGTTTCTGGTTTTCCCGCGTCCAAAACTGGTTGAGGTCTACCGCCCCGGTCATCCGTCAGAGATGCTCAGCGTTGAAGATACGATTGAAGGCTACGATGTGCTGCCCGGTTTCAAACTCCCCGTCGCCAGCCTGTTTATCACCAATCGAAGTGGCAGCTAGCGAGATAAGTGCGGCAATTTACCGTGAATTCATCCTCGCTGAGAGGCTGGCTGCACTTCCTGGCTCAATTGCAAAGCCGGGCTTCATAAAAAGCCTATCGGTAGAAAATAAACCCCGTTAAAATAGACCGATTGTTAAGTTCAAAAGGTCTCCCATGCCCGCGCGCAAAAACAGCTATTACCTCCTCAGCCTCGGCTGCTCCAAAAACACTGTTGACTCCGAAAGTATCGCTCAGGTACTTCACCAGAATGGCATGAGAGGCTTTGAAACGCCGAAAAATGCCGAAGTCCTGATCGTTAATACCTGTGGTTTCATCGACAGCGCCAAGCAGGAGTCGATTGATGCCCTGCGCGAACTGGTCGATGGTAAACGCGCCGGTCAGATGGTGATCGCCGCTGGCTGCCTCTCACAGCGCTACGGCGCAAATCTGGTACAGGAAGTGCCGGGTCTGGATGGCGTAATAGGTACGCGCCGCTGGATGGATATTTTTGATCTGGTCAGACGCCTGCGTGACCGCAAACATCCTGAACCACTCTATCATCTGCCGACGGAAGCCAATGTCGTCGGGCTGGATGAGCGCGGCGTGCTGCGAACCAGTGTCCAGGGTGCGAGCGCCTACGTCAAAATTGCCGATGGCTGCCGCCGTCCCTGTGCCTTCTGTGCCATTCCCAAAATTAAAGGCACTGCTGTCAGCCGTCCGGTAGAATCGATTGTGCGTGAGGCTCTGTATTTGCAGGAGCAGGGCGTGCAGGAAATGATTCTCATCGCCCAGGACAGCACCGACTACGGCTACGACCTGGGTATGAAAGATGGACTGGCGCATCTGCTGGATTCAATTGTCGAGGCCGCGCCGGATATTCCCTGGATTCGCGTCATGTACGCCTATCCCGGTTATGTCACGCCGCGTCTGATGGAGACAATGGCGAAGCACAAACAGGTTTTGCCATATCTCGATATGCCGCTCCAGCACGGCCACCGCGATACCCTGCTGCGGATGAAACGCCCGGCAAAAATCGAGTGGGTGTATGAAACCGTCGGTAAACTGCGCGAGACGATTCCGCAGCTTTGCGTCCGTACCACCTTTATCGTCGGTTATCCCGGTGAAACCGATGCCGAGTTTGACGGATTGCTGCAATTTGTGCGCGATCTGCAATTTGACCGGGTGGGTGCGTTCAAATATTCCTATGAAATTGGCACGCCCAGCGCCACACTCGCTGACCAGGTAGCCGACGACGTGAAGCAGGCGCGCTGGGAACAGTTGATGGAACTGCAACAGGGCATCAGCCTCGCTAAAAATCAGGCCATCGTCGGTACAACGCTGGATGTGCTGGTTGAAGGGCATGGCGTGAGCGAGGACGAAGATGGTAATGATACTGGCGAAATGCTCTCGCTGGGCCGCAGCTACCGCGACGCGCCGGAAATTGACGGTTATGTGATCGTCGAAGGCGAACTGCCGGTTGGTGAAATTATCCCTGTCCGTGTCACCGGGGCGACGACTTATGATCTGATCGCCACGCCCGACACCCGCGCTCCGATTGTCATCCAGCCCGGTACCATCATTGGCGAGGGCATGATTTCGCTGGATATGGAGACGAAACCTTAACGAAGTTGTGGACTGCGTGGAAGAAATGCTGCATTTTTAGCGGAGCAGGATGCCCCAGTTCATCTGTCACCCTAACCGAAATTTCAGAAAAACTTAACCAGCGGGATACTATCCTTTGTGCTATACTCACGCATTAAGTGTAAGCACAGAGGATACTGTTATGCCTTATACAATCGACTGGTACATTGATCGCCGCGTTACTTACCTCCAGTTTTACGGTCAGGTTGTTCTGGAGGATGTGCGTGGCATCAATGCGGACTCAATCGCATTCCAGGAGGCCGGTATCCCTCTGGTACACATGATAATCGACATCAGCAGGGTCGAGAAATTTCCGACCAATCTTGCGGCTATCCGCGAAATGATGAAAAAGCAGGGAGATTCGGAAACCGTAGGGTGGGTGTTAATCGTTGGTGCCGATAATCCGGTCATTCGCTTTATTGCTTCTATCATCACCCAGCTTTCAGGCGAAAATATTCACTTCCGCCTGATCGACTCCCTGAATGATGCGGTTGATTTTCTCCATGAACATGATGCGACGCTCAGAAACTTGAATCCGGTTCAGAATAAATTGCAGCCCTGAAAGTCGTCAGGTTGTTTTGGCCCAATACCACAGGTGGTAATCCCGCTGGCGGCGATAGCCGAGCCGCCGAGCCAGCGCCACTGATGGCAAATTTTGGGCGTTGCAGTTCCAGAAAGTTTGATAACCGAGGCGATCACATTCCTGAATCAGTCGAGAGCAGGTCAAACGGGCATAGCCGCGCCCGCGATGGCTTGCTTTCGTCGTTACACCGATTTCCATCACCCCCCGGATAGCCGGACTGGTGAATGTCTCACACACGATTTCACCCCCATCCAGCAGGCAAAATCCCAGACAAAGGTCTAAGGCTCGTTCCGCACTGCCGAACTGTGCCAGAATGCTGTCATGGTCTGTCAGCCGCTCGAACAGTTCCAGATCAACACGACACAACCTGAACCCGTCGGGAACAGCAGCGGCGAATTGCTCCAATGCTGCGCCCGGCGGATGATCGCTGAAGTCGCAGACTGTACCTTCGTAATCGGTGGGGAGGGGTAGCAGCCCTGCACGCGCATCACCCGGCCACAAGCCAATCATAACCTCTCCACCTTGTCGCAGGTCATCAATGAGTGTGCGTACACCCACATTGTCCCATTCGCCTGCCAGATAAATCGTGCCATAAATCGCTTCGCGGGCATAAGCACGTTTGGGGCTTTGTACATCATCCACATAAATTTCGCCGGGTAATATGCCATCTAAAACGCCGGTCAGCCGTAAACCTGCCGGTTCGTCCTCGCCAAATAGGGCGCGTTGTTTCCTTGTTATCGTATCGGGAGTAACTGGCTTCATAACGGATTACGCCTCGCAACTTTGGCGAACGCTCATATTTTTCGATACGGTTGCAGCGTTTGTGTCTGGGTGAAACCGAGTGACTGATAAAGTGCGATTGCCCCGGCGTTGGCGGCATTTACCGTGAGGGTGACTTCCTTCACATCAGGCAGTGTAAACAACCAGCGTGCTGCCGCGATAGTGAGCATCCGCCCGATGCCCCGCCGCCGCGCACTTTCAGTCACACCCACAAAGTCGATATAGCCATTATCCGCTTCTGGTTCGACCCGCGCATAAATATATCCGGCTAGTTCGCCCTGTTCAGTAGCGCTGAAAACCTGATTGCGCTCGCCGAGTTGCTCCAGAATTTCCGCGCCGGTGAAATAGGCGCGGGGGAAAATCGACTCGTGCAGCGCGATGAACGCCGGGTGCAGGTCGGTTGCTAATGGGATGATGCTCGCATCGGTTGGTGCTAGAAGATTGAGAGTCTCCAGCCGAAAAGATGCTTCTGCTGTTCCTGCTGTGAAGCCATGCCGCGCCGCGAAAGCCGCAATATGCGTGTTCACCACATCAACAAATAATTCCTGTTCCCACCTGACATTCGCAAACAGGCCGCCGCGCTGCGCTTCAGCATAGAGCGTATCCGCACAGTCTGCCCAATCCGCCACTTCAACCAGTGGGCCATACAGCCATGTCCGTCTGATTTCGGCGCTGGAATCAATGCCCAGAAAGCCGATACTCTGGTTGTCATCGTAGGCTAAAAGTGCGTTATGCGCCGGGGTAAATTCAGCGATGGCTGCCGCGATTTCTGCTGCCGTCTGGCCGAAGTAGGCGGTTGCCGTTGTTGGGTCAGCCTGCTGCTGTTCGATAAATGAAACTGCTGTGGAGAGATGTTCTGGGGTTAAACGCAAAAGCTGCATGGTGGAGCGCCTTTCTGCTGTCGCTATACGATAGCAGAGGACGCCGCCACCATGCAATCAATGTGAAACGTTTTGTGTCTATCTGTAGACTGCTTCAAAGGCGATCATCGCTTTAGTTGCTGTCTTTACCGGCGGGTTTGAGTCGGCTATAGCCGACTTCCCGCCGGAACAGGTAGCCGGGCGGTTTTAACCCCCGGCGCTGGGACTTAATAGGCCGGTTCCAGCCAGTAGGTGCTGTAGCCTTCGCCTTCAGCCGTCCAGCCGATGACGCCCTGATAATTAACCTGCCACCACCAGCGTCCATCGCTGCCGCATTGTGGGCCGCTCAGGATGCTGAAGACGCCCCCGCCGGGGATGCTGCCGATGACCACACTGTTGGCGCCAGTGGACTGTGTGCCGGGAGCGCTGCGAAGGATGTTCGGCAGACCGGGCGTGACGCGGCCAATACCCCCAGGTGCCAGGCGATTCGCCAGCACGCAGGAAGGTGGCGGAACGGTGGGCGGTGGCACATAACCCCAGGGTTCAAGCCAATAGACATTGCCCTGACCTTCAGCCGTCCAGCCGACGACGCCTTGATAATTGACCTGCCACCACCAGCGACCATCCGAAGCGCAGTTCGGCCCGCTGATGACAGTGAAAATGCCCGTCGCCGGGATACGTCCAATCCGCGCTGTGCCGCTGACGCCGGGGCCGCTGCGGAGCGTATTCGGCAGGCCGGGTGTGACACGACCGCTGCTGCCAATTGCCAGACGCGGCGCGGGCGAACAGGCGGGCGGCGGGACGGTGGGTGGCGGCGGCGTGTAGCTGATCGGCTCCAGCCAGTAGGTGCTGAAACCGTCACCTTCCGCTGTATAGCCGCTTAGCCCGCCATAATTGACCTGCCACCAGTTCGTAAAACCGTCGCAGTATGGGCCGGACAGAACGGTGAAGACGCCGCCTGCCGGAATGTAACCGAGGACAGTTCCCTGAAATGAGGCGTTGTTGCGAACGCGATTCGGCTGATTTGGGAACAGCGTAACCCGCGCTGTCCCACCGGGTGCGAGGCGGCCCGGCTGGCTGCAAACGTAGCTGCTGTATTCAGCTTCCGCCGCTGAAGCCCCACCTGCGCTGACCAGTGCCAGCATCACCACAGCCATGAGTGCCAACGATAGACGAAACAGTTTGTACATGATAATCCCCCAACGGAACAGATAAACGCCCGCACCGTCTGATTACAGTGTATGCCAGAATAGGCGCGGTTACCTCATCCATACTGCCTGAAGTGGTTCAGACTTTTGGATGAGCATCAATTTTATCGTATATCGGGATGATCTATCGCTGCGGGGCTGATGGTGGGCGATTGCCCTACGCCGGGGTTGGGAATCGGTTAAAAATTGAAAGGTGAAAAGTAAGAAAGGGGCGCAAACGCTGCGCCCCTTCATCCAAGTCAGTCTACCTGGACTTTGACTTTTGTCTTGCCAGTGGTGGCGGGGGGTTCATTGCCGCCTTCGCTGGTTTCACCTTCGGCTTTGCTAGTAGCTTTCTCAATTTCATCAATAGCCGCATCCACCAGCGACTTAAAGCCCTTGATGAATTCGCGTCCAGCTTCCTGCCCGTGATTGCGGAAGCCTTCCGGCAGCAGCGCTTCCAGCGCTTTTCCGGTTTCTTCCAGGGCGCGGCGCTGGTGATAGACGAACGCCTCAAAAGGCGACTTGGGTTCTTCCGGCTCGGTTTCCGGGTTCACATTTTCGTATTCGGACATGGTTTTCTCCTGATACTATCCACATTGTTTGACACTATTGTATACGCAAACCGGGTGTCAGGGTTTCAAACCGTGTCAGTTGACGCCGCCAATCGTGACATTATCCACCCGCAGGGTAGGCACGCCAATCGCGCCAAATGTTGGCATCATCCGCAGGTCATTCCCGACCTGGCTGATGTTGTTCAGGAAATCCCCCAGTGTAGTAGCGATGGTGACGCCGCCAACCGGCCCGACAATTTTGCCGTTTTCAATCCACAAACCGTTCGCGGCCATCGAACAGTCCCCCGTGATGGGGTTGATGCCGCCGGTTTGCATCACGCTGATGACATACAAGCCGCGCTCCACTCCGGCAATGATTTCGTCGCGGCTGAGGTGGCCCGGCTGCATGTAAAAGTTGTTGATCCGCAAAGCAGGCAGGCTGCGGTAATCCGCTCGCTGAGCATTGCCTGTAGAGCTGACTCCGGCTTTGCTGGCGGTATAGCTGTCATAGACCAGATTTTGCAGCACGCCTTCATCGACCAGTTTGGTCGCGGCGGTGGGGACGCCTTCAGCATCAAACGGCGCAGTCGCCAGCCCGCCCTTTAACCGCCCATTATCCATCAGTGTGACCATATCGCTGCCGATGGTTTGTCCCATTTTGTCCATGAGGAAGGAGCGCTTTTTCTGCCAGGCTTCGCTGGAAAGCGCCCCGGCCAGCGCTTCTAAAATCTCCGCGCCGACGGCATGATCGAGGATGACCGTCCCCACCTGGGTTGGCACAGGCTGTCCGCCGAGGATGCTGACCGCCTTTTCACCTGCTTCGTGCCCAATCGCCTCCGCGTCAAGTTCATGGAAAAAGTTGGAGAAACCCTGTCCAAAGGCATTCATCATGCCGCCGTCGTCACCCCGCGCAATGCCCATCAGGTAGGCATAAGCAATCGTGCGCCCGTACTGCCCGGCAAACCCGCGCGAATTTGCTAGATAAACATGGCTGACAGCATCACCATACGAGCAGAATTCGGTCATCACCACACGCGGATCGTAATCCAGCGCCGCCTGTTCGACCCGCCGCAGCAGGTCGATTTTCGCCTCAATCGTGACATTGGGCAGGTTTTCATCCCAGATTTCGAGATCATCCTGCGGGATAGTGCGGGGTTCGGGCAGCTTGCGATGTTCGTCAGGGGTAGCGATTTTTGCCAGTTCCAGCGCGGTGCGCCAGGTTTGTTCGATGCCGCTTTCTGAAAAATCGGATGTGTAAGCGTAACCTGTTCGCCCGCCGTCGATCACGCGGACGCCCAGGCCGCGTGCGCTCGATTGGGACAGCTTTTCTACCGCGCCTTTGCTGACGCGGATGCTGGTTTCAATATCGTGTGTGATGTAAGCTTCAGCTTCGATGCCAACCGACGACGCCCGACGGCTTATTTCCTTCGCCAGTTCAAGATAATCAGTCATGATGAGCTTATCCTAGTTATCCGTGCCGCCGACGGTGGCGAGGGGGATGCGAATAGTTGGCTGGCCGACGCTGACACGGGCGGCCTGTATTTTGCCGCACATGCCGCGGCCAGGGTCAAGGGCAAGGTCGTTCCCTACCATATCGATTTGCAGCAGGGTTTGCGGCCCGTTGCCAAAAACTGTCGCACCGCGCAGAGGGGCGGTCAGTTTGCCATTTTCAATCAGATAAGCCTCGGTGGCGTTAAAGACATAATCCCCTTTGGCAATATCCGCCTGACCACCCGCCATACCCTTGATGTAAATGCCTCTTTCAACCGATTCGATGATCTCCTGCGGATCGTGTTCACCCTGGTCGATATAGGTATTGGTCATGCGTGGCATCGGCATGTGACGGTAGCTTTCCCGCCGTCCATTGCCTGTGGAAGCAGCACGCCCAACCCGGCGTGATTCAACCAGGTCCCACATGTATTCGGTCAGTATGCCTTTGTCAATCAGCACGGTGCGCTGTGCCGGTGTGCCGTCATCGTCAAAACGCAGTGAACCGCGCCGCCCCGGAATCGTGCCATCATCAATGGCGGTGATGATGGGGTTAGCGACCTGCTGGCCGATTTTTCCGGTATAGGCTGAGCTGCCTTTGGTGATAAAGTCGGCTTCCATCTGGTGTCCGCAGGCTTCGTGAAACAGCACGCCGCCCCAGCCGTTGCAGATCACCACCGTCATTTCCCCCGCCGGGCAGGGGCGTGCATCCAGCATCTTAACGGCGCTTTCGGCAGTCGATTTCATCAGGGCGACAGCATCCTTCCGGTCAAATAATTCCAGACCAACCCGCCCCCCAATGCCTTCCGCCGCCATCTGAATCGTGCCGTTTTTCTGGGCGATGACCTGCCCGGCCATTTCCGTGTAGGCGCGATCATCTTCGACAAAGATACCCTCTGAATTGTAGAGCCACATGCGGCGGCGGGTTTCGTCATAGCGGGTAATCACCTGCGAGACAAGGGGGCTGTAGCTGCGCGCCGCCTCATCCATACGCCCCAGCAGCCCGGCTTTTGCCTCGATGGACAGCGTATCAAAAGGTTTTTCAACCGGGTAATGCAGCGGGCTTTTGCGGGCTGTCAGGTCGATAATCTGGGCTTTGGCGCTGCCATTTCCTGCCGCTCCTGCCGCCCGTGCTGCTTTGAGCAGGCTGGCTTCATCCAGATCATCGGTAAATGCATACGTCACCAGATTGCCAAAAAATACGCGCACCCCCGCGCCCCGGTCAGCGCCGCGTATTGCCTGTTCAATTTTCGAATCCTCCAGCCGCAGCCGCAGCGAAGTCACATCTTCAACATAAATTTCGGCCAGATCAGCGCCCGTTCGCAGCGCCTCCGCCAGCACTTTTGAAGCCAGTTCTTTTGGAATCATGCATCCTCCGCCTAAACCTGATAGGAATAACCAGTACATGAGCGGAAAGCCCCACTTGTACTGTTACTCCGTATACGTGTTTGAGGCGGCATTTGTTCGGAATTCAATAACCCCGTTTGCGTTCGACCTTGTTCAGCAGCGGGCTCTTTTCCAGATAACGCTGGAGGTTTTCGGCAAAAAGTGCGGCGGCTTTTTCGTGATAGCGGGCGCTGTTGCCGGCGATGTGCGGCGTCAGGATGACATTGTCCAGATTCCACAGCGGGCTGGTCGCGGGTAGCGGTTCTTCCTCGAACACATCCAGCGCTGCCCCGGCGATCTTTTTAGAAGCCAGCACCGAAATCAGGGCTGGCTCGTCGATAACGCCGCCCCGCCCGATGTTAATCAGAACGGCGCTCTTTTTCATCGCCTGTAGAACAGCCTCATTGATGACGTGCCGGTTAGCCTCAGTCATGGGCAGCGTCACCACTACAAAGTCACACTCCGCCACCATCGACGCCAGCGCTTCCGGTGGGTACAGCCGCGCCGGGATGCTGCCCGTTGGGTCGCCCGTCCCGGATTCAACGTAGCCCTCATTGTCCGCCGGGTTTTTTACATCGCGTTTGCTCGCCAGCACCGTCATGCCAAGCGCGTTAGCCTGGCGTGCCAGTTCCCGCCCAATCGCCCCATAGCCGACGATGCCGAGCGTCTGGCCGCGCAGCTCATGCGGGACAAAAATTTTATGGGCTTTCTCCGGCCACTCGATTTTTTTCTGATAATCCAGAGCAAGCGGCAGTTGATAGGCGAAAGCCATCATCATCATCAGGCTGTATTCGGACATCTGGACGGCATGAACCCCGCTGGCGGTGGTGATGTCCACATCCTCCGCTTTGTAGAGAGGATGTTTCACCAACTGGTCAATACCCGCGCTGTGCATCTGAATCCAGCGCAGCCGCGGCGCTTGGGTCGGGTCGGGGAAACGAACAGTGGCATACACAATTTCCGCCTCTGCCCAGGCGTTCTCCGGCGTGGTCGGGTGATGGCGCTCGATCTGCAAGCGTGGGGACACGGCCCGTAACTGTGTCAGAATATCGTCCGAAAAATCCATCGCCACGACGACACGAACCGGCTTTTGCTGTGAAACGGCCATGTGTTTGATTTTCTCCAATGCGTGGGACAACGCCGCCGATATTACGCGCTTTATTGCCGGGGCGCAACCGATTCCGTAGCGATGGTCTGGCCGCTGTGTTAAAGTCAACGGTTTAAATGAAACCGTCAGGGCGCGTAGGGCGCAGAGAAAGGGTTATTTACGATGGGATTGATGGATGGCAAGGTGGTGCTGATTTTTGGCCTCGCCAACAAAAATTCGATTGCCTGGGGCATCACCAAAAGACTTCATGACGAGGGCGCGACTATCCTCCTCAGCTACGCCGGGGAAGTTATGGAGAAGCGTGTCTTCCCGCTGGCGAAGGAAATTGGCTGCGATTTTGTCGAGCCGTGCGATGTCACCAATGACCGCGATCTGGATGTGGTTTTTGAGAAGGTCAGGAATCGTTACGGCAGGCTGGATGTGCTGGTGCACTCGGTAGCCTTTGCCAACCGGGAAGACCTCGGTGGGCGTTTCACCGATATCTCGCGTGAAGGTTTTAAAATCGCGCTCGACATCAGCGCCTATAGTCTGATTGCGATGGCAAAACGTGCCGAGCCGCTGATGCCGGAAGGTGGCAGCATCATGAGCATGACCTATTATGCGGCTGAGAAAGTCATGCCGAAATATCATGTCATGGCAGTGGCGAAGGCTGCTCTGGAAACCATCACCCGCTATCTGGCTAATGATATGGGGTCGAAGGGCATTCGCGTCAATGCCATCAGTGCCGGGCCGATTAAGACTCTGGCGGCTGCCGGGGTTCCGGGCATCCGCACCATGCTTAAATATTCGGAGCAGGTTTCACCGCTGCGGAAACTGGTTTCGCAGGAAGATGTTGGCAACTGCGCTTTGTGGCTCGCCTCTGACCTGAGCAGCATGGTGACTGGCGAAGTCATCCATGTCGATGCCGGTTACAACATCCTCGGTCTGACCGCCACCGAAGAAGAAGTCGGGGAATTGGGTTAAACGACATTGTTGTCGTGGGGCGACACGCACGTCGCCCCACAACCTGCTGCGATGACCGCAGATAATTATAGCCGCCGCCAGAACACACCGACGATTGCCAGAACAATAATCGCGCCGATGAAGGCGACAATAATGTCAATATAGCGGATGGTGATGCCCCCCGCCAGCGCCGGCGAAACCTGAATGCCCAGCGCATTGAACAGAAATCCGCCGACGACTGCGCCGATCAGCCCGATGATGATGCTGGTAGCCGTGTTATAGCGGCGTCCCCGCAGCAGGATGCTCGCCAGAAAACCGGCGATCAGCCCGACAATCAGCCAGGTAATAACATATTCTGGCACAAAGGTGACGGTTACAGGTTGGTTCATGGTTTAATCCTCCAGTTTCACCGATTCATAATGCTCAACCACCGGGAACGGCTCGTAAAAGTGATGCAGCAGACGCCGCCATTCCTGATATTGCTCTGACCCGCGAAAGCCGACGGTGTGATCTTCCAGTGTTTCCCAATGGACAAGCAGCAAATACTGCCCCACCGTTTCCAGACAGCGCTGAAGCTGGTGTCCCCGATAGCCCTTCATCGAAGCGATAATCGGCGAGGCGGTCTTGAAGGCCGCCTCGAAATCGCTTTCCTGACCCGCTTTGACGTGTAGAATCGCCGCTTCCAGAATCATTGACCGCTGCTGCCGTTTCGCAGCAGGGCGCGTCCGCTTTCCGCCAGTGATACCGCCAGCGCCATTTTCAGCAGGTCGCTGACGATGAAGGGCGCGGTGCCAAGTGTCCATGCTGCGTTCAGGTCAATCGCGCGTGTCAGCGCCAGCACCGGCAGACCAAACAGGTGGATAGTGATGACCCCGGCCAGCCCCGCCAGCCAGCGCAGCCAGGGGTGACCTGTACTCCGTTCGGTCAGCAGCCCGACAACCGCTGCCGCCGCAACGAACCCGATCAGATACCCGCCGGTTGGCCCAAATAATGCCGCTGCGCCGCGACCAAATGCATCAACCGGCAGCCCGACAGCAATCAGCGCCAGATAGGCGATCTGGCTGAGTGCGCCATCCCGCGCCCCTAACACCATGCCAGCCAGCAGTACCGCCAGCGTTTGCAGGGTGAAGGGAACTGGCTCAACCGGAATCGTGATTTTTGCACAGATGACGCTGATCGCCACGAAAACGGCGATTCCCGCAGCCCGGTACAGGGTGCTGCTATCACGGGTCTGGGGTAGGGTGCGTAACATAGTTCATGTCCTTCCACGACAGGCGTTTTAGAGTATGCTGATTCAAATATAGAAAAGCATTAGAATTCAGGTGTTGTTCCCCGGCAGCGCCTCGACGGTGACTTCCGTCAGGTCATACTCGGATTTGAGCTTGCCAGCCTGCTCAGCCGAACCGACCTGTTCAACCAGCGTCACCCGTGTGCCAAGCGTAGGCAGGTCGAAGCGAGTCAGCAGCCGCCCGTTCTGTTGAGCATTACGGAAAAAAACCAGGCGTGATTGCTGGTCGAGGCCGCGCACCTTGCCTTTGGCGCGGTTGAAGCGCAGGTTGATCAGTTCGTTCAGCAGCTCTTGCCGCTGCTGTGCGTTGAGATAAGCCATCACGTACCCCTTAGTACATTTGTTTTAGTTATAAGCTCACCTATTGTATAATGAAGGGCGCGTCTAGCCAAAGGGATTTTGATGTTCAACACTTTCGACACCCCTTATACCATCACTGGCATCACCGTCTACATCCGCGACCTGTTCGATGTCAATGAGCTGCTGTCGGATGTCTGGATTCAGGGCGAAGTCTCCAATATGAAACGGGCATCCTCCGGCCACTGGTAATTCCAGCTCAAGGCCGGCGGCGCCCAGATGAAATGTGTCATGTGGCGCTCCAGTGCGGAACGGCAGACCTTCATCCCCAATGATGGGGATGCTATCGTCGCGCATGGGCGCGTCAGCGTCTACGACGCCCAGGGTGTCTACCAGCTTTATGCGGACTCGGCGCGTCCGCTGGGGGTGGGTGATCTTTATGGACAGTTTGAAGCTTTGAAAGCCAGATTGCAGGCCGAAGGATTGTTCGACGAGGAACGCAAACGGCCTATCCCCGCCTTTCCAAAAGTGATTGGCGTGGTCACGTCGCCGGAAGCAGCCGCTTTTCAGGATATTCAGAATGTGCTGGGGCGGCGCTATCCGCTGGCGGAGATCATCCTCAGCCCTTGTCTGGTACAGGGGGCAGACGCGCCGCCCCAGATCGTTAGGGCGCTGGAACGGCTCAATACACGCACCCAGGCCGACGTCATTTTGCTGATACGTGGCGGCGGCAGTATCGAAGACCTGTGGGCTTTCAATGATGAGCGGGTGGCGCGGGCGGTCATCGCCAGCCGGATTCCGGTTGTGAGCGGCGTCGGTCATGAAACCGATTTCACCATTGCCGATTTTGTCTCAGACCTGCGCGCCCCACCCCCTTCCGCCGCCGCTGAACTGGCGACCCCCAGTATCGCTGATCTGCGAGCCGGGCTGGGGAATCTCGACGATACCCTGCGAACTCGCATGGATGATTTGCTGTTCACCCTGCGCTCCAATCTGGCTATGACGGCGCGTTCACTCGGTCATATCTCCCCAACTTCACGTATCCGCAATTTGCGCCAGCGTGTCGATGACTGGAACACCCGCCTCATCAGTCGCCAACGCGCCATCATCAGCCTGCGCCGGGAACGTCTGGTGACGCGCATTGCCGCGCTTAACGCTGCTGACCCCCGTTCGCTGCTGGCGCGGGGTTATGCTATCGTCACCCGCAGCGAGGACGGGGTGCGGCTCGGCTCGGTGCAGGGCGTGAAACCGGGGACAGGTCTCACCATTCAATTCGCCGACGGGGAACTGAAAGCCCGTGTTGAGGACAAGGAAAGCCATGAGCGATATACACGAACTCTCTTTTGAAGCTGCCTATGCCGAACTGGAAACCATCATCACCCGCCTCGAATCCGGCGAACTGCCGCTGGAAGACTCGGTTGAATTGTACCAACGCGGGCGCAGCCTCTCCGACTACTGTCAATTGCTGCTCGACAAAGCCGAGCTGCGCGTCAGCCAGTTGAGCGGGGATAGTTAGCCCGGCTGTACTGAGACCCCCTTCATCATAGCTGCTTGCTTTTTTTGAAGTACCAGATATAATGTAACTATAGTTACATAAACATGGACTTCAAATATGGAAATGACTCTGGCCGAGATAGCCAATCAACCCTCATATACACTGGGACAGCTCGTTCGCTATTTTCTCCGCTTAGGCACAACTGGGTTTGGTGGGCCGGTGGCTTTGGTCGGCTACATGCAGCGTGATCTGGTTGAAAAGCAGAGGTGGATTTCCGACGCGGATTACCGCGATGGCCTGGCTTTGGCCCAGTTAGCGCCAGGGCCGCTGGCGGCTCAGTTGGCCATTTACCTGGGCTATGTGCATTATGGCCTGATGGGCGCAACACTGGTCGGGTTTGCTTTTGTCATCCCATCGTTCATTATGGTGTTGATAACAGGTATAGCTTATGTCACGTATGGCGGCCTGCCTTGGATGCAGGCGCTGTTTTATGGCGTTGGCGCATCTGTGATTGGCATCATCGCTTACAGTGCCTATAAACTCACCCACAAATCCGTCGGAAGCGATAAGCTGTTATGGGGGATTTATCTCATTTCGGCTGCGGTGACCATCATCACCCAATCGGAAGAAGTGCTGCTGTTCCTGCTGGCGGGTGTTGTTGTCTGGCTTGTCAAAGCGCCGCCAAAAATTCTGTCCTGGAAACCCCCGCCTGCTGCCGGTATGATGGCACTGCCGCTGCTGGCGCAGGCTTCGTTTCTTCCCCAGGCTGACCCCGGCACACTCTGGAATATCATTACCTTTTTCACCAAAGCGGGTGCTTTCGTTTTCGGAAGCGGGTTAGCCATCGTCCCCTTTCTCTATACAGGTGTAGTGCATCAATATGGTTGGCTCTCCCAAACACAATTTCTGGATGCGGTAGCTGTGGCGATGATAACGCCCGGCCCAGTGGTCATTACAGTTGGCTTTATTGGGTACCTGGTCGCCGGTTTTCCCGGTGCGAGTCTGGCGGCTCTGGCGACATTCCTTCCCTGTTATCTCTTTACAATTATCCCCGCTCCCTATTTTAAAAAATACGGCAAGCGTCAGGATATTGCTGCTTTTGTGCAAGGAATTACCGCCGCTGCCATTGGCGCATTGAGTGGCGCGGTGATCGTCATCGCCGGGCGCTCCATTCGTGATCTGCCAACCGCTGCTATCGCTCTGGTGACACTGGCAATTCTATGGAAAACCCGTCGGGTGCCGGAACCGCTGCTGATTCTGGGTGCGGCAGTGCTGGGGTTGGCCATTTACCCGCTGGTGGGAAAATGACGAACTGGTTGTTGCTGATTTACAAAGTCCCTAACGAACCTTCAGCACGCCGGGTTTATGTCTGGCGCAAGCTGAAAGGTATGGGCGCGGTTTTGTTGCAGGATTCGGCCTGGGTACTGCCTGCTAATCCACAAACACGCGAAAAAATGCAGTGGCTGGCGGCAGAAATTAAAGATATGGAAGGTGGGGCAGCAACTTTATGGGAAGCCCAGGTTGTCTTCACCGGGCAGGACACCGATCTCGTTCAGCAGTTCAGTGCACAGGTAGATGCGCTTTACAGCGAAATTCTCACGCAGTTGGAAGCCGGGGATGCTGACCTGGCGGCGCTGTCCAAACACTATCAGCGAGCGAAAATGCAGGATTATTTTCAGTCGGCGCTGGGTGAGCAGGTGCGCGAGATGCTATTACAGCGGCGCGGAGGAGATGAAATATGAAATGGGTGACATGGGAGCATGTAGGCGTTGACCGTATCGCCTGTGCCTGGCTGATTTGGCGCTCAATTGACCCCGACGCGGAGTTTGTGTTTGTCCCTGCCGGTCAGTACCCGCTGCCAGACGGCGCTGAACCCTTTGACATCCCCGGTGTGCGTCTGACCCACCGCCGGGGACACTGTACCTTTCATACGCTGCTGCGCGAGTACCATCTGACTGACCCGATTTTAGAGCGCATCGCCAGCATCATCGACGAAGCCGATATGGCGCAGGAAATTACACTCGAACCGGCAGCGGCAGGGCTGGACACCATCTGCCGCGGTGTTCGCCTCATCAGTGCTGATGACCAGACCGCCATTGAACGAGGTCGTTTGATTTATGATGCAATCTACGCTCAGCTTACTTCTGAGGCAGACAATAAGGAAGGTGGTTGATGAATCAAAAAGTATTGTTCCTGTGTCCGCACAATGCGGCTAAAAGTGTCATCGCGGCGACCTACTTCAACCGAATGGCGCACGATGCCGGGCTGGCGCTGGTCGGCGATTCGGCAGGTACAGAACCATCCGAAAATGTTTCGCCAGTCGTCGCCGCGATGATGAGCGACGAACACATTGATCTGTCCCACTATAAACCGCGTCTGGTTACGCCGGATGAACTCCAGTCGTCAACCTATGTGATTTCGATTGGCTGCACGCCGCAGGAACTTGGCACTGCGGCGGAGCGGGTTGAATACTGGGACGATGTGCCGCTGGTCAGCGAAGATGCCGAAGGCGCGCGAGCGGCTATCTACCGCCATATCGAGGAACTGGTGGATCGGATGTGCATCAGTTAGAAAATCACAGGCGTTTGTGCAGATTATTTTCCCGGTTTGAGCAGTTTTGTCGATATATCCCAAACTAGGGAAAAGTTTGGGATATATTATACTCTGTAGCGCCGGTAAATCAGCGCATCCAGCCAGCTATCCGGCAGCAGCCAGCGGGCGCGGGCGATCAGCCTGGCTTCTTTGCCGACCAGATAGCGTGTCTTTGGCCGGGCGGCGGTTAAAGCCTGGGCGATGGCTGCCGCTACTGCTTCCGGCGGGCTGCACTCCAGACCGGCGCGGGATACAGCAGACTGCATCGTCTTGAAAGCCTTCCCATACAATTCACGCCCGGCAGGGGGCAGTTCGGCGTCGATTTCTTCCATCGTTTCAAGCGTCTTCTGCCAGATCGGTGTGCGAATCAAACCAGGTTCAATGCCAATCACTTTCACATTATGGGGTTTTAGTTCCATCCGCAGGGCATCGGTGAAGGCTTCCATCGCAAATTTCGAGGCACAGTATGGCCCGCTGAAGGGCGAAACCACCCGCCCTAGAATCGAACACAGGTTGACGACCCGCCCTTTTGCCCGGCGCACCAGCGGCAGGAAGGCCTGCGTCACCGCCACCTGTCCCATGAAATTCACCTCGAACTGCGTCCGCAGCGCGTCCAGCGGCATGAACTCCATTGGCCCGGCGATGGCGATTCCGGCATTGTTGACCAGTCCGTATAATCCTTCACCCCCGGCAGTCCGGCTGATCGCCTCGGCAGCCGCCTGGATCGAGTCAGCTTTCGTCACATCAATCGCTATAGGCATCAGCCGTTCCGATGTACCGCTTTTGAGCGCTGTCAAATCTTCCCCCGGCAGGTATCCGGCAAACACGAGGAAGCCTCGTTTGTGGAGTTCGTGCGCCGTCGCCAGCCCAATCCCGGACGACGCGCCGGTAATTAAAACGGATTTTGTAGCCATCATTTCACTTTCAAAAATTTATGTCGGCTTCTTTTTCAGGCGCGCCAGCACCTCGTGCATTGCTTCCTGCATATCGGCATCCGTGTCATGACTGTGATATGTCACCAATGGCACAGCCAGCTCGCCGAGTTCGACCAGCGCCGCGATGAGCCACTGTCGCGCCTCGCCTTTACCTGCTTCGCTCCGCAGGGCTTTGATGAGAGGCTGAATGATGTTGGCGCTTACATTTGCTTGCCAGCGGATTTCATTTTCATAGTAGTCATACGATTGGTCAGTCACAGCGTCAGCATGATAACGCTGGAAATCATGATACAGGATGACGCCTTTTATCCGTCGATCAAAATGTGGCGAGAGAAGATCCGATACAAAAATTGATGCAATCTCAGGGAATTGATCGTCAAGCAGCCAAGCGAAAATGTGCTCTAAAGCTATCGAATCGAACAATGAACGCTGTTCTGACCAAAGGCGTTTGAAAATATTGGCGTTTCTAGAACTTGTTATGAATGAAAGCGCTGTGTGGAAGGTTTGCCGTGACATTTTCTGAAAAATATCTGGTTTTTGCAGAATAACCTGAATGGCTTTCTCCGCTTGTGGGTGCTTGCTGTTCAGAATTTGATTGACGACCAACATCGTCACCATTCCATCAGGATGATCGAGTAAGGATTGTAGATATTGGATAGCCTCCGTCGTGCCAATACTACCTAGAGCCGAAATAATAAGCGAAGCAGTGTGATGATAATTGACGAAGCCGCCATACAGTTTGACAGCCGCCTCAAGCTGGCTTATGAGAGGCTCAACGGCTTCTGGTTTTCTCGCCCTTCCTAACACTTCAATCGCCGCATGTTTCATATCCTGATCGGTGCTGTCGAGTTGTTGCAACGCTTCATCATAAGACATGGCCGATAGTGCATTCGTTGCCAGATGCCACAATGATTCCGCAGTGACCTGACGAATATCAAAATCGCTATGGTTCGCATGTTGTTTGATGGGTTCGACGGCGCGGGCATCTCCAAAACGGCCAAGCGCCCAGATAACGCTCCATCGAGTAGTAAGATCAGGGTCGTCCAGCAGTTCAAGCAGTCGTTCAACTGGGAGTTTAGGGATAAATGGCGTTAAGTGGCCGAGATTCCAGGCGGCGAAACGCCGTATCTGAGAATCTGAGTGATCGAGTGCTTCCAGCAGGGGTTTGACGATTGGCTCACCGACCAACCAGATGTAATGGGAAATCGCCAACCGCTGCTCTTCATTGCCGCGATAGATGATCTCCATCATCGGAGCGACTCCGGCCTCGCCCAATTGCATCAGCCTCTGGGCGACTAGCCTCACATCGCTTCCACTGGTGATAGCCTCGTTGACAAGTTCCGAAATCTCGATCTTAGACATGAAATCCTCATAGATAACCGAAAACGACTAGGCGGGATTGTAGGGGCGGAGCGTCACCACCGGACATTTTTCATTGATACAGAGTTGTGAGGA